>NZ_CP134168.1:1792500-2699735 GCF_031583225.1 Thermosynechococcus sp. PP555 | reverse complement strand
GCAAACCTCGTCCGTAGGATGTGAGCAATGATAGGCAACACGACCAAGACGGCAATAGCCTTGCAGGGCTACCGCTGCCTCACGGGAAGTGATACGATTGTAGATCGCTCTAACGACTGACTAGGGCGTGCCCCTTGGGGCAGTATTTTTTCTGATTAACCATCATAACTGCAACAGCCATGACGCAACGTACACTGGGCGGTACTGTCCGCAAACGTAAACGCACCTCTGGGTTCCGCGCGCGCATGCGCACCAAATCAGGTCAGAACGTCATTAAGGCACGGCGGCGTAAAGGACGGGCACGGCTTGCAGTCTAGTGCTCCCTCGTCAACATCGCCTGCGCAATCGCCATGATTTTGACCGCGTCTATCAACACAAAACCGCCCACCACGGCAAACTGGCCGTTCTTTGGCTGGCGCCCCAAGCCGTCAAGGCAGCACCACGGCTGGGCATTGTGGTCAGCAAAAAGGTGAGTAAGCGAGCCGTCGATCGCAACCGTTTGAAACGGCAATGGCGACGGGTGATCGGCTCACTCTTACTGCAGATAGCCGCAGGGTGGGATATGATTGTGGTAGTGCGTCAGGCGGCACTGCAAGTGAGTGACGAGGACTGTCGCGCTGAATTGACGCAGTTAATGGCCAAAGCAGGGGTACTGACGATGCCGGGAATTTCCGAAGACGTTTTCTACGAAGGCGGTCCCCATTGGGGTGACTTGGTGATCAACTTACTGTTGGGGCTAACGGTGATTTGTCTGCCCCTTACCGTTGGTGCCATTGTCCGTGCCCTCTGGCTGCGCTACCGCATTACCAATCGGCGGATTACGGTGATAGGCGGCTGGATGGGGCGCGATCGCTCCGATGTCATTTATAGCGAAATCACCAAAGTCGTCACCGTTCCTCGCGGCTGGGGCGCCTACGGTGATATGGTCGTCACCCTCAAAGATGGTAGCCGCTTAGAAATGCGCGCTGTCCCCCGCTTCCGTGAAATTTATGACTATATTTCTGCCAAATTGAGTCCCGCTGCCAAAAGTGTCAGTGGCGCGATTGGTTCTTAAGACCTAAGATAGTTCTGTTAACTGTTCACCCTTAATTGCAGGATTCCATGGATTTTGGTATCGGTTTCCTCTCCAACAATGTCATGCTGCCAATCCTTGACTTTTTCTATGGGATTGTGCCCAGCTATGGCCTTGCGATTGTGGCGCTGACACTGGTGGTGCGCTTTGCCGTCTATCCCCTCAGTGCGGGATCCATTCGCAATATGCGGCGCATGAAAGTTGTGCAGCCGATCATGCAAAAACGGATGCAGGAAATCCAACAGAAATACAAGGATAATCCTGCCGAACAGCAAAAGGCAATGGCAGAGGTGTACAAGGAGTTTGGTAATCCCTTGGCGGGGTGTTTCCCCCTGCTGTTGCAGTTGCCGATTCTCTTTGCTCTCTTTGCCACGCTCCGCGGATCACCCTTTGCTGATGTGAATTACCAGCTCAACCTGCAAATTGTTCCCCCTGATCAAACTGTCTTAGCCCAGCCCTTTGCCACTAAGCCGCAAAATATCTACGTTGATGAGGGCATTCATTTCCCCATTCAGGCGGTGGTTCCCAGCGGTACCAAGATTCCAGTGGGTCAAACGGTGGATCTCCAATTCCAAACCAAGGAGGGGAAACCCTTTAGTGAACTGGCCGCCGCCTATCCCAATAGTCACCTGCAACCCAAGTGGCAAATTATTCGCGGTCAAGAGCGGGCAACCATTGACAGTGAGGGGCATCTGCAAGCCCTGCAACCCGGTGATGTAACGGTTCAGGGAACGATTCCGGGGATTGCGGCGGATAAAGGTTTCCTCTTTATCTCTGCCCTTGGCCATGTGGGTGTCATTGATCAAGGGGAACTCTTCATCACGCTGCCCGATGGCACACGCCAGTTTAATTGGGGCGCGATCCACTGGGATATCCTGATCATGATCCTTGGCTTTGGCGTCAGTCTCTACGTCAACCAGTTGCTCTCTGGCCAAGGCAGCAGCAATAACCCGCAGCAGCAAACCGTGAATCAATTGACGCCGATTATCTTCTCTGGGATGTTCCTCTTTTTCCCACTGCCGGCAGGGGTGCTGCTCTATATGCTAATCGCCAACATCTTCCAGACGGTACAGACCTTTATCCTTCAGCAGGAGCCGCTGCCAGAGAACCTGCAAAAACTCGTGGAGGAGCAGGAACGGGCTGAGGCATTGAAAAACCGCGCCGCTCTTCCCTTTGAGGGCAAGGGGGTTAAAAGTGCCAAGGCCACTAAAGCCAAGCGTCATCCATCAAGTTGAGGGGAGGCATGACCGCTGATCCAATTGCTGCGGGGTGTGCGTGGCTGGAACAGGTGCTTGCTCTAGCAGGCTTTAAGACAACCGTTTCTGTGGTGGAGTCCCCTTTGGCAAGTGTGGTGCCGGGGCACTGGCTAGAGATCGATCGCCAGTCCCTGAGTGCTGCGCAAATTGAATCCCTGCTGGCCAACAATGCCCAAGCTCTCGATGCGTTGCAATATCTGCTCAATGCCACGTTGAATTTGGGGCGATCGCGGGAGGAGCAAACGGCTTTTACCTTGGAATTGGCGGGCTATCGCCGCGCCCGTTATCGCCAGTTGCAGGAGATTGCCCATCAGGTGGCTGCCCAAGTCCTCGACACCGGTAAACCCGTTGAAATTCGCTCCCTATCTGCAGCAGAGCGGCGTGTTGTTCACAGTCTCATCAAGGTAGAGAGCGATCGCCTTGAAACCTTTAGTTATGGAGAGGAACCGGATCGCCGCTTGGTGGTGCAGTTAGCCCAAGGGACTGAGGCCGAGGTGGCGGCTGATGCGCTGGAGCAGGTATAGACCCAAAATCGAGTTGCCACTGCGATCGAGGGGTGGACTGTAGCAGGCGATCGCCCCCTGTCGCGGCACAATGGCCAAAATCACACCACTCACACCCGATTTCACGGGCAAGCCAATTTCTAGGGCATAGCGGGGGGAGTCCTCGTAGAGGCCACAGGTGAGCATGAGCACATTCACCTGCTGACGATGGCGATCGCTCACCTTGTCATGGGGCAGTGCCAACAGGAGACCCAAGCGCGCCACTTCCTCAATCGTTCCTTGGAAACAGCACACCTGATTGTAGATCTCAAGGGCAACCCCGGCATCGGCAATGCGTCCAGACTCCACTAAACAGTGGGCAAGGGTGCGATTTTGCCAGTTGGGATGGCGATAAACGGCTGCTAACACCTCCTGATCCACCTGCAACTGCGTACCCGCACACTCATTGAGCCAAGTCTGAAAGACTGCAACACCGCCAACATCAGCCAATTGGCTAGCAAGGGCGATCGCTCCACTATTAATCATGGGATTGCGCGGCCACCCCTGATCAAGGGTTAACTGCAACACAGAGTTATAGGGGTAATCTGAGGGGCGCTGTCCCACCCACGTCCACACCTGCTCCTGCCACAGCGTCAAGGCATACAGCAGCAAGAAGGGCTTAATTGCGCTCATTAAGGGAAAGCGCAAATTGGAACGCCCAAGGGTAAACTGGTGCTTTGGGGTAACAAGGGCAAAGGCAAAAGCTTCAGACCCCACCCGCGGTAGCCGTTGAAGGGGTTCCCCCTGAGGAAGTTCTGCCGATGCAGCCTTGAGCCACTCTTGGATGAGGGCAGGGTCTAGATCCCCCAACATTGCTGAGCCTAAGTATTGGCATCGAGGGAGAGCTGCTCGCTAGTGGTGACCCGTCGCCGCCGCCGCCGACCTGCGGGCACGGAGGCCTCTGGGGTGGATGCTTCCCCGCCGGATTCAGACTCGGTCGTGACTTCTGGCTCACTGGTATTGAGCAGCGCAGTGGCTGGAATCGGCTCGACATTAATCGTGCTAACCACAGGGGCGGGCGGCTCATCAGCAGTCTCTGGGATATCCTCAGGCATTCCCTCACTAACGGGTCGTGCAGTTTTCTGGGGCAGGGGTAGGGGGTCTTGGCCGGGGCGTGCCACCATCACAATCGTTCCCCGCGGATTCTTCACCTCCTCAGAGTGCAACACAAGGGGTGAAATTCCCATTTCCGCATAGACCGCCTGCTCTTGATCCGTCATTGTTACGGTAATCACTTCCGCTGGTTCAGAGCGGCTAGGACGGGCAGGGCGCAGCGGACGGCTCTCCACTTTGACCACTGGCGGCGGCGCCGTTTCTGTAGGCGTGGTAATCACCTTGCGACCATTGCCATTTTCAGAGGCACGACGAGGACTGCGAGGGGTTGGTGGATGACTACTGCGGGAAGCACGCGGGCGAATACCCCCTACCGCTTGATAGTCAGGGTGGTTAATGAGTTGGGTCTCTAGACTGCTACTGGCAAAGCCATTGGGTTCAGTGCGGGATTCTAAACTGCGGCGTGGCTCCGGTGGACGCGGCATGGGCGATCGCTCGACAATTTCGCCGGGGCTATCCTCTGGTTCACCGGGTAAATGCACCAAGTGACCCAAGCCACCGCAGGCACTACAGGGACGGCCAAAAAGTTCATAGATATTTTGCCCTTGACGTTTGCGGGTCAGTTCCACCAGCCCCAGTTCTGAGAGTTGAGCAATTTGGGGGCGAGCTTTATCAGCACGCAGGGCTTTACTAAAGTGCTCCAGCAGTTGCAACTGGTCGCGGCGGGAATCCATGTCAATAAAATCCACAATGATCACGCCAGCAATATTGCGCAGTCGCAGTTGGCGAGCAATCTCCGTAGCCGCTTCGCAGTTCGTCCACAGCACTGTTTCCCGCGAGGTGGCTGAACTAGTGAATGAACCAGAGTTCACATCAATGACCGTCAGTGCCTCTGTTGGTTGAATGATGATATAGCCACCGGAGGGCAAATCCACACGGGGTTTCAGGGCTTCACGGATGGCAGCATTCACCCGAAAGTAATCCAAAATGGGAATGGGTTCTTGGTGATAGTCAATGAGAACCCCCACCGGCTTATTGACATTCCAGTTTTTCAGGTGCTGTTTGACCCGTTTGACCCCATCCGGAGTATCCACCACAATGCGGTTGACATCACTGCTATAGACATCCCGCAACACTTTTTGGATAAAGTCATCATCGCGCCCCAGAAGCTGGGGAGGACGGCTGGAGGCCGCCTGCTGTTGGATCGTTTCCCACTGCCGTTGCAGGAGTTCCAGATCCTCAAGTATGGCCTCTTCGGAGACACCCTCAGCCTCTGTACGCACCAGTAGCCCCATGCCAGCGGGTTTGACCAAAATGCCCAAGGCACGTAGCCGATGCCGTTCCGCCTCATTGGTAATCCGTCGCGATAGATTCACCCCCCGACCATAGGGCATCAGCACGAGATAGCGCCCAGGCAACGAAATATTTCCCGTCAGCCGTGGCCCCTTGGTGCCCGTGGGTTCCTTCATGACCTGAACCAGCACTTTTTGCTGCGGTGCGAGCAATTCCGTGATTGCCCCAGCCGTTCGCTTCAGGCGCAATGGGCCAAGGTCAGTGACATGGATAAAGCCATTACGGGAGGCATCCCCCAAGTTGACAAAGGCAGCATCAATGCCCGGCAGGACATTTTCAACCACCCCAAGGTAGATGTCCCCCACCTGATGGGTGCCCGTGGCCACGATTAATTCTTGAATTTGATCTTCGGCAAAGACCGCCGCTAGCCGATGTTCCTCGGCAATAATAATTTGCTTAGGCATTCATTATCCTTAGAATTTCTTAACAAAATAAACGTCAGCATGAATGGGCTAAAGGCATCTAGCACAGTGTTGAGCCACTCTTGCCCCTGTAAGGGACGCGTGCAAGTTTGGCTTTAAGATGGTTGGGAAAAGGGTTCCTGTAGAGGTGGGTTGGCATTGGAACGCAGAACGCAACTCTGGTGATACCTAAAAAGCTCTGCACGACTTGCAGAAGGAAAAGATGTCACCCCATGCCAGCCTTGATGAAAGTCTATGCTTAACCTTTGGTCTCTTAGGCTATGGAGGTTAAGCAAAAGGGATTTTTCTACAGTACCTTTAATGGTCTCTGATTATAGGTATCTCTGTCAAGATTGGCTAGGGGATTTTGCAAAAATTTTCACTGTCGCTGCCGCTAGCCTCTTGAGCACGAGCATAGTGTGCCACTTTGCAAACCTGATAGGACACTTTGGCGATCGCCCACAAAGCTGCTACAACTATAAACATCTATTAAGCGTCTTGGCTAGAAAATTAGCCACATTGAGGAGAATTGCCCATGGGAGTCCACATCAAGCAGGCAGTGGAAGTCGCGACCTATATCATCTCACAACGCCTACAGGGCAAAAAGCGCTTTCCCCTCACCTTGATGCTTGAGCCTCTCTTTCGCTGTAATCTCGCCTGTTCGGGCTGCGGTAAAATTCAGCATCCCCTTGAAGTCCTGCGCAAATATCTCACCCCAGAGGAATGCTTCCGCGCCGTTGAAGAATGTGGTGCACCGATTGTTGCCATTCCCGGTGGGGAACCCCTGCTGCACCCGCAAATTGATGAAATTGTCAGTGGCTTGGTGGCACGGCGGAAGTTTGTTTATCTGTGCACCAACGGTATTCTCCTAGAGGAAAATCTCCATAAATTCAAGCCCTCCCCCTACTTTAGCTTCAGCGTTCACCTCGATGGTCTGCGGGAGTGGCACGACAAATGCGTGGATCGCAAAGGGGTCTTTGATATTGCGGTGAAAGCGATTAAAGCGGCTAAAGCCAAGGGCTTCCGTGTCACCACCAATACGACAATTTTTGAAGGGGTGGATCCTAAGGAAATGCAGGAGTTCTTTGACTTTGTCAGTTCCCTAGGGGTGGATGGCATGATGATCTCGCCGGGCTATGCCTATGAGTGGGCACCGGATCAGGAGCACTTCCTCAAACGGGAGCAAACCCGTGCCCTCTTCCGCGAAATTCTCGCTCCTTACCGCGCGGGTCAGAAGAAATGGAACTTTAACCACAATCCCCTCTTCCTTGATTTCCTGGTCGGTGAAAAGGACTATGAGTGTACCCCTTGGGGAATGCCCAGCTATAGCGTCTTGGGTTGGCAAAAACCCTGCTATCTCCTCAATGAGGGGCATTACAAAACTTGGAAGGAACTGATTGAAAATACCGATTGGGAGAAGTATGGCCACAAAAGTGGCAATCCCAAGTGCCGTGACTGCATGGTGCACTGTGGTTATGAGGCCACCGCTGCCATGGATGCCTTTAACCCAGCCAATATGGTCAAGGCGGCGGGTAGTCTCTTTTAACGCGGGCGCATCAGTTGCCAACGTTGCTCTGCGGTTTCCACTGCGGTTTTCGGGGTTGATTTGCCAAGGAGAACGCTTTCGATCGCTCGTCCAAGGGTTTGGGAAAAGCGGGTATAACCACGGAAGTTGGGACGTGCCTGAGCAGCGGCCATCTGATCTAGAAAAACACGAAGCGCAGGTTGCTGTGCCACAAAGGCCTGATAGCGATCGTTGGTACGCACCCGTTCATTCACGGGCAAATACCCTGTGCCCAAAGCCCACTCCGTCTGAAATTCTTCACTGAGAACGTAGTCCAAAAAGGCTAGAGCAGCCTCTTCCCGTTGCGGTGTTGAGCGAAAGACAAAGAGATTTTCGCCCCCCAGTGCGGTTGCGGCGGTTTTGAGGGCGGGCATGGGTAGAACGCCAAAATCCACCCCCGACTGTTGGAGTTGCGCCAACGTCCAAGGCCCTGTAATTTGCATCGCCACCTCGCCACGAATCAATTGATCCAGTTCATAACCACGTTCCGGAGCAGAGAGTGTCGCTAAGCCTTCTTGTCGCAGGCGTTGCCAAAACTCAAGAGCCGCGATCGCGGGGGGTGTGTCAATGTGGGCGGTTTCTGGTGTGTCTCCGAGACTGCCACCCGCACTCCAAAAGAAGGGCAACCAAGTAAAGACGGCAAATTCCCCTTGGCCAAGGGCAAGGAGTAGTGGGGTGATGCCCTGTGCCTTTAGGGTTTGGCTGACCTGTTCTAATTCCTGCCATGTGCTGGGCAGTGTTTTCACGCCAGCGGCAGCCAATAAACTGGGACGATAAAAAATTCCAAGGTTGTTGGTGGCAAAGGGAATAGACCAGTAATGGTTGCCGTAGCGCATTGTTGGTATCAGAGCAGGACTAACTTGATCGCGGTAGGGGGAAGCTTGCCACCAGTCATCAAGGGGACGCAGGGCACCCAGATCAACAAACTGCCCCGTGATCGTGGGGTTATACCAGAGCAGATCTGGGGCGGCATTGCCCACCACTGCGGCCAGAATTTTCGGTAACTGCTGGTCGGGTTGGCCAACGTAGAGAGCTTGGACATGAATCTGGGGATGGCGGGCGTTGAAGCGATCCACAAGACGCTGGAGGATCACGCGGTTGGGGGGTGGGTTGACCCCATGCCAGAAAATCAGTTCAATCGGCTTCGCGGATTGGGTTGCCGTTGTACAGCCGATGAGCAGTAGGGCTAAGAAACCCAGTAGGAGTGCGAACCAGCCGCGTCTATTGCAGACGATCAATCGTGCGGTATTGAATGGCTTCGGCCACATGGGCAGCGGCAATCGTTTCACAGTCGGCCAGATCAGCAATGGTACGGGCTACTTTTAGGATACGGTCTGTGGCGCGTGCCGAGAGTCCCAGTTGGGCGATCGCCCGTTCTAAGAGATTAGTCGAAGTCTCATCCAAACGACACCACTGGCGCAGATGGCGGCTTTGCATTTGGGCGTTGCAGTGGAGAGTGGGTTCTTGAGCAAATCGCTGTTGGGCGCGTTGGCGTGCCGCCAAGACCCGCTGCCGTACCGTGGCTGAATCTTCCCCTAGGGTTTGGCGGGTCATTTCCTCGGGCTTGAGGCGGCTGACACTCACTTGCAGATCAATGCGATCCAGCAGGGGGCCAGAGAGCTTTGCCCAATACTGTTCTCGCTGGCGCGGCGAGCAGGTACAGGGTTGCACTGGATCGCCATAGTAGCCACAGGGGCAGGGATTGGTGCTGGCCACGAGGGTAAATTGCGCCGGGAACACCACGGATTGGCGGGTGCGGGCAATGGTGACTTGGCCATCTTCAAGGGGCTGCCGCAAAAACTCCAACACATCCCGCTTGAATTCCGTTAATTCATCAAGAAAGAGCACCCCCCGATGGGCAAGGGAGATTTCCCCCGGACGCGGATAACTGCCACCGCCCACAAGGGCAGGGCCAGAGGCAGAATGGTGCGGACTCCGAAAAGGGGGTTCTTGGAGCAATTGGCCGCGTTCTTTGAGCAGTCCAGCCACGGAGTGAATTTTGGTGACTTCAAGGGCTTCCTCAAAGGTCAAGGGCGGCAAGATGGTGGGTAACCGCCGTGCCAACATTGTTTTGCCACTGCCCGGTGGCCCGACAAAGATGAGATTGTGCCCACCCGCAGCCGCAATTTCGAGGGCACGCCGCGCTTGATACTGCCCCTTCACGTCCTTAAGGTCGAGACTAAAGCGGGGAGAGGGTGGGGCATGCAAACTCAGGGAATTGGCTGCTGGCGATCGCGAGCTGGGGTCATTCAAAAAGGCTGCGACTTCGGCGAGGGTGTGGCAACCATAGACCTTTAGCCCCTGCACCACCGCTGCTTCAGTGACATTGGCCATGGGCACCACAAGACCGGTCATGCCTTGGGCTTGCGCCGCAACGGCGATCGCCAGTACCCCGGCCACGGGTTGCAAGGTGCCATCAAGGGACACTTCGCCGAGAAAGAGATGATCGCCGAGTAAATCCGTTGCAACCTGTCCTGAAGCAGCTAGGATACCAATGCTAATGGGGAGATCAAAGCTAGGGCCTTCCTTACGTAAATCGGCGGGGGTGAGATTAATAACAATTCGCCGCATCGGGAAGCTAAAACCGGCATTGCGAATCGCCGCCTTAACGCGCTCCCGTGCCTCTTGCACACCCGCATCGGGCAGACCGACCACCACAATCCCCGGCAAGCCGCTAGAAACATCTACTTCGACGCCGACGGGAATCGCGTCAATTCCTAGAACGGCAGCACTCCAAACCCGTGCCAGCATAGCCTCAAAATCAGAAAGAGCACCGACGACTGGCCGTGTTTCGTCTCGGTGCCCTTAACTGGTTCGCTCCTCACACACTTAATGACCTTAGCAGATGTATCGCTAATTTGTCACCATTGCATAGGATTTTTCATGAAGTTTATTTGCAAAACCCCAATTTCTGTGTCCAGTCTTAGCGCAAAGTGCCTAAGGTATGCCGCCAAGCCAACTCTTTGTTGATAATTTCGAGCGATCGCCGTTCAGTTCCACTGAACAGTGGCGTAATGGTTTCCAGAATTTGCCCCAACAAGGGTGCGGCATAGTTCCCCGTTGAGCGTAACAAATGGGCATAGTAGCGAAACTGGGCTTGACCTTGGGCACTGCGATGAAAGGCCAACACCTCAGCAGTGGTCAATTGCCACACGGGCGTATTCACAGGCACCACAAGGGTGGGCATCCCCTGCTGGCCATAGAGGCGATCCTCAGTAGTCACCAAATGACCAATGAGGGCAATCCACAGCAGTGTACGGGTTTCACTGACCAAATCGGGACTGAGAAAGGTGTCGGCATTGGTGGTGAGGCGCGGGCTGATCTGATGGAACTGGGGATTCAACAGTTGAGAGTTGTAAATGACCCCGACTGCCCAGTGGCGCTGCTCATCCTCGAGCTTGACAAAGCGACCAAAGCCATAGTCTTCTGGGGCGGGGGGGTGGGGCACATCCAAGCGATCCACCAGTTGCGCCACATAATCGCAGTGGGAGTTGGACTTGACGATGTGTCCGAGGTAAATGGCCTGCTCACTCATGGCTTGCCGCTAGGACCTGCTGTTGAATCTCAATGAGTTCTTGAATCCCTTGGCTGGCGACATCGAGAAGGCGATCGAGGGTTGGCCGATCAAAGGAACCGATCTCTGCTGTACCTTGAACCTCAATGAACTGACCATTGGCCGTCATCACGACATTGAAATCGACACTGGCTGCCACATCCTCAGCGTAGCTCAAATCCAAATAGGGGTCGCCATCAATCAGCCCCACAGAGACTGCCGCCACCTGATGACATAGGGGAGATTCGCTAAGTACCCCTTCCTGAAGTAAGGTACTCAGGGCATCCACAAGGGCAATGTAGCCCCCTGTAATCGCCAGCGATCGCGTGCCGGCATCGGCTTGGAGCACATCCGCATCCACAATGAGCGTGCGCTCCCCCAGTAAGGATAAGTCCAAAGCAGAGCGTAAGCTACGACCAATCAGGCGTTGAATTTCTTGGGTGCGCCCAGAGAGTTTGAGAAATTCTCGCTCTTGCCGTGGCCGCGTTGCACTGGGTAGCATGCGGTACTCTGCGGTGAGCCAGCCTTGGCCTGTGCCTTCTAAAAACTTGGGTACGCCTTCCTTGAGACTAACAGTGCACAACACTTGAGTTTGCCCCGCTTGGGCGAGCACTGAACCTAAGGCAAATTGGGTGAAATGCCGCTGAAACTGGTGCGATCGCAATTCCTGTGGTTGACGGCCATCGGGTCGCTGCCACCCCATGCTTGACTCCCTCTCAATTACCTTCCCTATTAGAGCTTATTTTCTGGAGCCAGCGCGAGACCTTGCCATTGGGCGATCGCCCGAGGATTGGAGATAATGTAGTTATTGCTACACGCTATACTCTTTTGCCAATGCTAAATAAAGATTAGCCCGTTGCCATAAAGAAGGAGTTTGACATTGAAAAAGGTAGAAGCCATTATTCGTCCCTTCAAACTGGATGAAGTCAAGATCGCCCTTGTCAATGCGGGCATTGTCGGCATGACCGTCTCCGAAGTACGCGGCTTTGGGCGGCAAAAGGGGCAAACCGAGCGCTACCGCGGCTCCGAATACACAGTAGAATTTTTACAAAAGTTAAAAATTGAGATTGTCGTTGAAGACAGTCAAGTGGATATGGTCGTGGCGAAAATTATTGAGGCTGCCCGCACGGGGGAAATTGGCGACGGCAAAATTTTTGTGACGCCCGTTGAGCAGGTCATTCGCATCCGCACCAGCGAAAAAGATCACGAGGCGGTTTAGGAGCGGATGCCGAAGATCTCTGGCCACACCCAGCTTCTGGGGGTGATTGGCGACCCGATTGCCCACACCCTCTCACCGGCAATGCACAATGCCGCGTTGGAGCATTTGGGTCTGGACTATGTCTATGTGCCCTTTTGGGTGAAGCCGCAGCAGTTGGGGGTGGCGATCGCTGGCCTCGATGCCCTGAATGTCGTTGGCTTTAATGTCACCCTTCCCCACAAAGAAACCATCCTTCCCTATTTGGCGGATGTCAGCGACCTCGCACAGCAGGTGGGGGCAGTCAACACCGTCTATCGCAGTGAAAAGGGATGGGTGGGTACCAATACCGATGTGCATGGCTTCTTGGCACCACTGCGGCAACAGTCCTACCCGTGGTCGGAGATTGCTGTTTTAGTCTTGGGCTATGGGGGTGCCGCGCGAGCCGTGGTCACTGCCTGTTATGACTTGGGCTGTCGGCAGATCTATATCAGTGGTCGCCAAGGGGAACGGCTAGAGGCCTTTGTTGCCAGTTGGCCACAGATCACGCTCCATCCCCTTTTATGGTCAGAGCGGGTCAGTTGTTTGGAGAAAGTCAGCCTTGTGGTCAATACCACCCCCATTGGCATGAGTCCCCATACTGGCACCACCCCCCTCACAGCCGAGGACTTGGCACGATTGCCCACCACCGCCATTGTCTATGACCTCATCTACAAACCTCGCCCCACCCTTCTTTTGCAATTAGCGATGGCACGGGGACTGCAAACCTTCGACGGCCTTGCCATGCTTCTCCATCAGGGAGCCGCAGCCTTGGAGTACTGGATTGGCCAACCCGCCCCCACTGCCATCATGGCCACTGCCCTTGAAAGTGCCCTAGGGATGGAGAAATAACATGACACCTTGGCTGTCAGAACTAAGGTGGTTATCGGCGGTTTTGCTGGTGTCGCTCTTCATGGCCCTAGGCATTAAATTTATTGCCCCCCTCTATCCCTTGCCGCCAAATTTGGGGCTAATTACTTTACTGCTCCTTTTACCGGCAGCTTTGATGGGGATTGTTTTACTGAGTCTCAACCAAAACGATAACCAAAACCGCGCACCGTAAGAATGTATTGGGGATGACTGGGATCGGTTTCAATTTTCTCCCGCAGCCAGCGGATGTGGACATCAACCGTTTTGCTATCGCCAATAAAGTCATGCCCCCACACTTGATCGAGTAACTGCTCCCGTGGCCAAACGCGGCGAGGGTGACGCATAAACAGTTCAAGCAGTTTATATTCTTTGGGGGAGAGATTGATCTCCTTGCCCCGCAGGGTTACGCGGCATTCTTGGGAATAGAGGCAGAGATCGCGAAAGCGCAGCACCGTTGGCACTGTAGCCTGTTGAATTTGCGTCCGCCGCAATAGGGCACGACAGCGCGCCAGCATCTCCCGCATGCCAAAGGGCTTGGCCAAGTAGTCATCGGCACCAATTTCAAGGCCAACCACTCGATCAATTTCACTGCCTTTGGCACTGATCATGAGAATGGGAACTGTACAGCCTTCACGGCGAATTAAGCGGCATAGGTCTAATCCATTGATGCCCGGCAGCATGACATCTAGGATGATCAAATGCACCTCTGCCTTTTCAGGATTAGTATCCGTCAAGAGATAGGTATTAATGAGATTGAGAGCCTCATAACCATCACTGGCCACAAGGGTATGGTAGCCTTCCTCCTGCAAAGCAAGGACAAGGGTTTCCCGAATCAGGTCTTCATCTTCAACCACTAAGATGTTGGCAAGGGCAGGTGGTGTGGCAAAAGGAGCCTTGGCGGGTTCGGCGGCTGTATCAATAGAAAGCATAAAAAACCTGCGTAGTGCCCGGTTGGCTTCATTCTATCACTGCGGTTCCTTGCCCCTATTGGTTCTTGAAGTTCATCGGGCCTGTGTATTGACTCAGCCGACTGAGTTCACTGAGCGATCGCGTGCCGGAGTAAAGCTGATCGTTGATTTCCCATGTGGGATAGCCCTGAATTCCCTTGGCACGGCAGCGTTCCACTTGGGGATTGGCACCATTGGGGTCACATTCAACATAGTTGAGTTCCCGTACTGCCTGCTTACCAAAGAGTTCCTTTTGATCGTGGCAGTGGCTACACCAATAGGCACCATACATAACCGCTCCCACTTGGGTGAGATGGCGAGCGAGGGCCATTTCCGCCGCACCTGAGGTATTGACGATGGGGATGCCAGGACCCTCAGGGTTGGCCATGCGGGCATTATAGATGCCAAAGACGGCCACCAGCGTAATCACAGCAGTAATCACGCCATTGAAAAAGAGTTGGCCGCGATCGCTCCATTCACGACCAATAATCGTCAAGATTAAAAATGTAAAGCTAAAGACGGCTGAGGCAATGCAATAGGGACAAGTGGCCTTAATCTCTGTAACCAAGATATACATGAGGTAACTGCTGAAGCTGGCCATGGCCGTTGCCCCCAGAAAGAGCAAAAGCCAAGTGGTGTTTTCAGCATTGCGGCGGAGTTCTTTTTGCTGCGGCTGGTTCAACAACAGGGGCAGGGCCGCCAACGACAGCATCCCCGTGTAGGCGACAAAGCCAATGAGGGAGAGGGGAATACCAAACACGGTTGCCCAAGGACTATTGAGGACAATGTCACAGCCATCGGTGGGACAAGTGACCTCTTGATTGGTCAGCTTGGCGATCGTCAGGTAGGCGGTCACCACCATGCCAGCGAGGGCAACCCCGCCAATCAACCACCGTGACCAACGATGAATCCAAGGGGTGGAGCGTCGTCGAACCATAGGTGAGCCTCCGCATTGAATCATTTTTCATCATACCGATTGGCAGACAGCACCGCTTGGGCATTGCGGCGCCATTGGGCGGGTTTAATTCGCCGTAGGGCAGAACCACGGGTGAGTTCATCCCATGCTGCATCGCTGAGGGTGGCGAGTTCCTCTAGAGAAGTCTTCAAGAGGGGCGATCGCGGGGCAAAGTCGGCCACATCCGTGGGTTGAGCAAAGCGTTGATTCCAAGGACACACTTCCTGGCAAATGTCACAGCCGGCAACCCAGCCTTCTAAATGAGCAGCAATGGCGGGGGGAATTTCCGGGGCACGGCTTTCGATCGTGTGGTAGGCAATGCAGCGGTTGGCATCCACCACATAGGGTTCAACAATGGCGCCGGTGGGACAGGCGGCCAAGCAACGGGTACAGGTGCCGCAGTGATTAGTGTGGGGGCGATCGCCCGTCAACTCCAACGTGGTGATTAACTCTCCCAAGAAAATCCACGAGCCATACTGCCGCGAAATCACATTACTGTGCTTGCCAATCCAGCCAATTCCCGCCTGCTCCGCCCACACTTTGTCCTGTACCGGGCCTGTATCCACATACCAACGGTAGTCCATTTCAGGTACCTGAGCCTGCAGCCATTGCCCTAGGGCTTGCAAGCGTTTTCCCAAAACCCGATGGTAATCCCGCCCCCACGCATAGCGGGCAATTTTCACCTTAGGGGGTGGCTCTGGATCAGGCTGATAGTAATTGAGGGCAACGGAAATCACCGATCGCGCTCCCGTCAGGACGGCTTGAATCTCCTGTCGCCGCGGGTTGGCCATCCACGCCATCTCCCCTTGGAAGCCTTGGGCTAACCAGCGTTGTAGGGCAGCCACCCCAGAAGGATGGTCATGGGTATAGGCGCGCAAATCCACAATCCCCACCCGATGGAACCCCAACTGATGGGCAAATTGCTTAATCGCAGCAGCAGTAATCATAGAGAAATAATATCTCGCTCCTGTGAAAAGGGCTGTAGGATGAGGTTGCACCGTTTGCTGAGGGAGTAGGAAAGAGGGATGTCAGAGATGCCGCTGGTTGCCATTGTCATGGGCAGTGATTCGGATTTGCCAACCCTGCAGGGGGCGATCGCCATCTGTGAACGCTTTGGCATTCCCCATGAAGTGGCGATTCTCTCGGCTCACCGCACGCCCCTTGCCATGGTCGAGTTTGCCCAAAATGCCCATCAGCGGGGTCTGAAAGTCATTATTGCGGGTGCCGGTGGCGCTGCCCACTTGCCCGGCATGATTGCTGCCTTAACTCCCCTACCCGTGATTGGCGTACCCGTACCGAGCCGACACTTACAGGGGCTGGACTCCCTCTACTCCATTGTGCAGATGCCGGCTGGGATTCCCGTGGCGACGGTTGCCATTGGCAATGCCCAAAATGCAGGCCTATTGGCCGTCCAACTATTGGCCAGTCATGATCCAAAGCTGCTGGAGCAAGTGATGGCCTATCGTCAAGAGTTGGCCGCGACGGTGACCGCCAAGAATCAAAAACTGCAAACCCTAGGGGCTAGCGCTTATCTGCAACAGCAGTAATCTCTGATTCAGGTTCTAGGGACGAACCCGAGAGTCTTGCCTTTTGCAGATCCTGTCGAAAGAGGGGGAGAATACGGCGACATTGATCCACAAAACTCACTAACCATGTTTCCAACTGCTGCTGTTGAGTTGGGTTCACAAGAGTCTTCCCAGTTCCTAACGACCCGTGGTAGGTGATGTAGCCATCATCGGTAACAACAAAATCAGCAAACCAACTACTAGAAGGGCGGCAGGCTCGCCAGTAATTCGCGACGATGACTTTGCCAAGGTATTTTTGGGCTAATTCACTGACGCGGTTCAAGTGATCGAGGGCTTGAGCCACCGTTAAAGACGGCTGCTCTTTGACAGGGATGACTGGCTCCCTAGGCGCAGCTTGAGGACTCTCAGAGGGGCAGTCCATACCTAAAATCCGCCATAGTTTTTCCTCAAGGCTTTTGAATTGCATCTGTCGGTGAGACCCCTCATTCCCCTCGTTGCTGAGGGAGCGGTGGAGGCGCACAATCATCTCTACAGCTGCTAATTCTGAGGGGGCAAGGGATTCTAGGCGATTTAGAATATCGTTCTCGCGATCGCCCCCAAGGGACGCTTCGCGATCGCCCGCTGCTTTCTCTAAACTTTGACCGGCGAGGGCAAAAATATCGCTTCCTTGATTGAGTAAACGCAGAATGTAGTGCCTTGTCATTGGTGTGAGTGAGACCCCCACGATACGCTTCCCCCTTGCTGATTAAAGTCCTTAATTTTTATGTTAAAGGAGATCAAAATTGAACAATCCCTAGCTGTAAAACTTGAGAGGGTTTAGGAACGTCTTTACGATCAGGATTCGCGCGATAGGCATGAAATTGAACTAAAATATACGTACTCGAATCCACTGTGCTGCTCTCCCGATCGCCTGCTGCTATGAACGCTTTTGCACCTAGCTTGCCGACTGATATTGAATTACCCGATTGGTTAGCGACGTGCCTGCGAAATCCAGAGCCTGAGAATGGGGATGATTTAGTCTGTCGAGCGTTTCAATTTGCCTACGACCTACACCAAGGACAGCGGCGGGCGTCTGGGGAACCCTACATTGCCCATCCTGTGGCAGTGGCAAGTATTCTGCGAGATTTAGGCGGGGGGCCTGCTCTTTTGGCGGCGGGGTTTCTCCACGATGTGATTGAGGATACCGCTGTTACGGCAGAGGAGCTAGAAGCCAATTTTGGTGCCGAGGTGCGGCGACTGGTGGAGGGGGTCACTAAGCTCTCGAAGTTTAACTTCTCCAGTAAGACGGAGCGGCAAGCGGAAAGTTTCCGACGCATGTTTTTGGCGATGGCGCAAGATATTCGGGTCATCGTTGTCAAGCTGGCCGATCGCCTGCACAATATGCGCACCCTAGAGTATCTACCGGAAGATCGCCGCCGTGCCATTGCCCAAGAAACCCGTGATGTCTTTGCCCCCTTGGCCAATCGCTTGGGGATTTGGCGGATCAAGTGGGAGCTAGAGGATTTAGCCTTTAAGTATTTAGAGCCAGAAGCCTACCGCCGCATTCAGGAACTGGTGGCGGAAAAACGCGCTAATCGCGAGGCACAACTGCAGCAGGCGATTCAAATTCTCTATGACCGCTTATCGGGAATGGGCTTTGGATACTTAGAAATTAGTGGCCGTCCCAAACACCTCTATAGCATCTATCAAAAAATGATGCGGCAGCAAAAAGAATTCCATGAAATCTATGATGTGGCGGGCATTCGCATTCTGGTGGCCACAAAAGATGAGTGCTATCGTGCCCTTGCCGTCGTCCATGACTGTTTCCTTTCCGTGCCAGGGCGGTTCAAGGACTACATCAGCTTGCCCAAACCCAACCAGTATCAATCGCTGCACACGGTGGTTATTGGTCTTGGGGGGCGCCCCTTGGAGGTGCAAATTCGCACATTGGCGATGCACCATGTCTCTGAGTATGGGATTGCTGCTCACTGGAAGTATAAAGAAACAGGTCATTCCTTGCCGCAACAGTGGAGTGCTCGCGATCAAAAATTCACTTGGCTACGGCAACTGCTGGATTGGCAAAATGACCTCAAGGATGCCCAAGAATATCTCGATAGCATTCGCGATGATCTCTTTGATAAGGAGGTCTACGTCTTTACGCCCCAAGGGGATGTCCTTGCCCTGCAACAGGGGGCGACGCCCCTCGACTTTGCCTACCATATTCACACCGATGTCGGGAATCACTGTGCTGGGGCACGGGTGAATGGTCGGATGGTGCCCTTGGATACACCACTGCGCAATGGCGACATAGTTGAGATCATCACCCAGAAAACTGCCCACCCCAGTTTGGACTGGTTGAACTTTGTTAAAACCACAACGGCACGCAATCGTATTCGGCAGTGGTACAAGCGATCGCGCCGCGATGAAAACCTGCAGCGGGGACGGGAATTACTGGAGAAGGAACTGGGCAAAGCGGGTCTAGAAGCCCTTCTGAAGTCACCGCAGATGCAACAGGTGGCAGAGCGCAGCAACTACCAAAGTGTCGATGATTTAGTGGCCGCCTTGGGCTATGGCGAAATTACGCTGAATCTGGTGGTGAATCGGCTGCGGGCAATTACCTTAGCGCGTCCAGAGACAACCCCACCGGAACTGCCTTCAGAATCTGCCCCTGTTAACCGTGTACCCGCCGCCACGAAACCCAGTGATTCCCCGATTCTTGGGGTGGAGGGTTTGGTTTATCACATTGCTGGCTGCTGTTGTCCTGTGCCCGATGAACCGATTATTGGCGTGGTGACGTTGGGGAGTCGGGGTATTTCAATTCATCGTCAGGGCTGTAGCAACCTAGAGTCGGTGTCGAGCGATCGCCTGATTCCCGTGAGTTGGAACACAAAAGTCAATCAACGCCGTCCCCAAACCTACCCTGTGGATGTGCAAATTGAGGTGATTGATCGCGTTGGTATTCTTAAGGATATTTTGACCCGTTTAACTGATAATCAAATTAATGTGCGACGAGCCAATGTCCACACAGATCCGGGACGCACGGCGATTATTGATTTGTGTATTGATATTGTGAATGCAAAGCAGTTGGATCATCTCTTGGCGCAAATTAGAAAAATCACTGATGTCCTCAACATTCGTCGCCGTCAGCAAACGGAAGTGAGTTCTCCCTAGGTCGGATCGTCCGCTCCCAGACCCCCAAGGACGATTAAGGAAACGCATTTGTGACATCACTCCTTCTGGAACCCCTACAACAGTACCCAGCGGAAGCCCTTTCCCCAACATTGGTTGCCCTGCAAGAGGCGCAAAAAATCTTGCCACCGCCTCATCCTGTCTGGCTGACTTCCACCAATGTCTGGCAACAGTTACGCTCTGGCGTCATTCCCCTGTGGCACGCGGCCTGCGATCGCTGGCAAGAGGTGCCCCCCAATGCGGCGGATTTCAAGGCACTGGCACTGAGGATGACCCATGAATTAACCCCTTTGGATGTGGGGGAGTTAGAAACAATTTTTGCTGCTTGTCATCACTTTTGGCAACAACAGGGGGGAGAACGTCATCTTGTTCTCACCACCTATCTTTGGCAGGAAGCGGTGGACTTACCTTGGGGGCTAGGCCGTGGAACCGTGTTACATCATCCCAGTTTACCCCTGTGTCATCAGGCGATCGAAGCGGCCTTTGCTGCCCTTGTCCAAGCCAAGAATCTCTATACCTATTGGCAGCAGGGATGGGATTTTTGTCACCTCAAAGTGGCGATTTTGCTTTACCCCTTGAGTACCATTGTTGCCTCAGGCTGGTGGACAGGGAGTGATCCAAGGTTGCCGGCGATCGCCAGCGGTGTGACGCTCCCCCATCACGGCATTCCTTTGCCCCCAAGGGGAATTGAGCTGACGCCCGCAGAGGAACAATACTTGCAGCAGGCCTGTCGCGGGTCGGCGTCCCATCTTTGGGTTTGGCATCGCAGTCAGACACAGGTTTGGTGGGGACAGTGTTTAGCAGAACCTCTGCCGCTGGCGCCCTTGCCGCAGGCCGTGGAGCGCACCCTCATAGCTGAAGGGCTACCCGCTGCGCCGGGGCAGGCGATCGCCCCTGCCCTTGTGGTTACAGACCCCTGTGCTCCTGCGGCTGTTGCTGGGCAGATCTTGGTGAGCAAAAGTATTCCACCCCACTGGTTGCCCCTCGTGAGTGCTGCGGTTGGTGTGATTTGTGAGCAGGGGGGCTTAACCAGTCATGGTGCCATTCTGGCGCGGGAATTGGGACGGCCAGCGGTGGTCGGTGTGGTAAATGCGACTCAGCAGATTAGTTCAGGAATGACGCTGTTTCTAGATGGTCATCGGGGGTCTATCTATCAACTGCCCCCAGAGCCATTGCCCGTGGTGGCGACCCCCTCGCCGCAAACGCCCTCACTCCCGACGGTCAAGCGGTTGCCGTTGCCGGTCATGGTAAATGTCAGTCAAGTCAGTGCCCTGCGGTTATTGCGATCGCTCCCCTGTGATGGCATTGGTCTATTGCGCTCAGAGTTGATGTTGTTGGCCTTTTTGGATCATCGCCATCCCTGTCATTGGTTGGAGCAGGGGGACGCTGAGCAGTTGCGCGATCGCTGGGTGCAGCACCTCTGTGAATTTATGCGGGCGATCGCCCCCCGTCCCCTCTTTTATCGCACATTGGATTTACGGCCAGCCGACTATCGCCAACTCTTGGGGGGACATCAGTTTGAACCGGCAACGGATTGGGGGCTGCGGGGAGTGAGTCGCTATCGCCATTGTCCAGAGCTGTTTCATTTGGAACTGTCAGCGCTGGCGATCGCCCACCGCTTAGAAGCCTGCCCGCTGCGTATTATTCTTCCCTTTGTCCGCAGTGTCAGTGAGGTGGTCTATTGTCAAAAGGCTCTTGCCCAGCATGGTCTGACAGCCAAGGCGGGTGTGGAACTGTGGGTAATGGCGGAGGTGCCGGCCATTTTATTTTTACTGTCTGATCTGGCCAACCTTGGCGTTGCTGGCATTACGATTGGCACCAATGATCTAACCCAACTGCTGTTGGGCATTGATCGCGAAACAACACTACCGGAATTAAATGAAGACCATCCTGCCGTTAGGGGGGCGATCGCCCAATTGATTCAACAGGCCAAAGCCCATCACCTAGGATGCCATCTGTGTGGCGAAGCCCCCACTCGCTATCCCCATTGGCTGCCGTGGTTAATTGATTTGGGGATTGACGGCATTTCTGTGAGTCCTGAGGTTGTCACCCAAGTGTTGGATCAGTTTTAATCGTGAATAAAGTGGTGCTTCTTGATGCAAAATCATGCTTATCTACTGCACCCGCCCCCAGTGTTCCCATCCCCACAATGACCTGCCTGAACTAGAGGGGGATGTCCCGGCGGATACCATTAGCCAAAAGTACTGCGCCAACTGCGGCATGCCCTTAATTTTGCGGGGGCGCTATGTTGCCCAACAGCTGTTGGGACAGGGGGGCTTTGGTATTACTTACCTAGGGCGAGATTTGGATACGCCCGCCAAGCGCCAATGTGTGATTAAACAGCTCCAAGTTGAAACCTCAAATCCAGACCTCTTGCAAAAAGCAGAAAATTTATTCAAGCGAGAAGCACGACTCCTAGAAACGTTGGGGGAACATCCCCAAATTCCTACCCTATTTGCCTTCTTTCAGGAGCGGGTGAGCAGCAGCACAGGCAAAGCAGAACAACACTATTTTTATCTAGTTCAAGAATTTATTGATGGCGATACGCTTGAGTGTGAACTTGCCTATCGCGGTTATTTGAGTGAAGAGGAAGTTCGTGAGGTCTTAAAGGATCTCCTACCTGTTTTGCAGTACATCCACGATCAAGGGGCTATTCATCGAGACATTAAGCCAGCAAACATCATTCGCCAATCGGCAAAGAACAGTAAATTTCCGGGGCAGCGTCGCCTTTACCTCATTGACTTTGGTGCAGTCAAGGAGATTTCCCGTGTTACCGAAGTTGCGAAGGGGCATACAAAAATTTATACAGCGCATTATGCCGCACCAGAACAAGTTAGAGGTGAGCAGGTTTTTCCGAGTTCCGATCTGTACGCCCTAGCAGTGACCTGTATTGTCTTACTCACGGGCAAAGATCCCAAGGAATTGTTTGATAACTACCATCACACTTGGAATTGGCAAAAGTATGTCCAAATCACACCAACGTTTCGCGATGTTTTGGTAAAGATGCTGGCCGTTGCACCCAGCGATCGCTATCAATCCGCCAAGGAAGTCGAAGCTGCCGTAGCGGATGCAGAGACAGAAACAAAAAAAACGTTAGAGATGCAGGCGCTAGAAACACCACTGATTACTAAACTGGTTACTGAGGAGTCTCCACCACCTCGCTTAGCGCCGTCGGTCAACTGGCTGCTTGAGAAGTACAACAGTGGTTTGCAGAGTGATTGGTTAGAGCTGCAAAACTATGGAACACTGGTGCGTCCTTCAGGTTCTCAAAGCGAGGGTGCCATTTTTACTGAGTGTCCTGCTCATCCCAGCTATTTAGTGATCACAGATATCAATCAACAGTCTTGGCTTGTTCCCTTGCATAGGGGAGACTTCGATGCTTACTTATTTCGGCGAACGTTGCCCCAGCACCCCAGTGAAAAGTCAGGGCAATTGCTGAGGCCAGCACGGGTTGAACGGCAGGATCAACATTGGCGGATGATTGAGGCAGGCAGTATTGTCCATGAACCGGTTGTCACACCCCCACCCCTCTCTACCACGCCTACAGGACAACCCTTCTCTGGGACTCAATCAGTACCCACAGCTCAGTCATCATTCGCACCGTGGTTTATCCTCGGCTCACTTGTGATTGCCTTTGGGAGTATGTTTGCAGCGATGGCTGTAATTTTGCTGTCGAACCGCCTAGAACCCCGCCCTCCCTCGCTAGCCAATTCCCCTACTGAAGTCGCAGAAACTCCTGACCAATCGCCCCCTATTGAATCTCCGTTGCCAACCCCAGAAACTGTTTCTACGCCCCCACCCACTGCAAGTGCTAGCGAACGCGTCCTGCTTGACCCGGAGCTGCTCCCTGATCCCAGCCTTTTTGTTGAAAATTACTATGCTCTGATTAACGCCGGCAATTACGAGGCAGCGTGGCATCAATTGACCAGCTCTTTCCAAAATGATGCCTCAGCACACCCCAACGGCTATGGTTCATACATCGATTGGTGGACTAAAGTGCAGTACGTTGATGTTTATAGTACTGAAGTTGTCGGTTTAACTTCAGATAGAGCCGTTGTTGATGCAAATCTTCACTACATAATGAACTCTGGTCAAGATTTTTATCAAACGCTACGCTTTACTTTAGTCAATGTTGGTGGCGAATGGCTAATTCAAGGAACCCAAGCTCTCTAGCGTGCTAGCGGGGGAGTCACTGGCTGATGCAGGATGGCACGGAGTTCAACTTGGCACTGCAGAGCAATCCCAAACTCAATCCCACGCGACAACCGACAGTGGAGGCACTGGCTCAGATTCTTGCCGATTACCGCGCCAAGGGCATTTCTAGTTTGACGTTATCGCAGGCTTTTCGTTAGAAGCCATAGTGTTCAATCGCTTCGAGAATCCCTTGGGCATAGTGACCTTGGGCAAAGTAAATATGGGGGCGATCGCGCAACTTTTCCAATTCCGGACTGTGATTGCCCACAACAACAGCAAGGGTATTCCCCGTCAGCATTTGCTCGTCATTGCCAGAGTCCCCAGCCACCAACAGTTTTTGCAGCGGATAGCCCCACTTGAGGGCAAGATAGCGCAGGGCATCGCCTTTAGAGGCACGCAGGGGCAAAATATCCAAGAACTGATTGTGGGAGAAAATTGGCCGACAATGGAGTTTCTGCTGCCGTAGCAAACGTAACACCGGTGTAATGCTGGGGAGAACCGTGGTATCCACGTTGTAGCTAATTTTGTGGGAGCGTTGATTTTCTGGGGGTTGCAGCGTCAGGCCTGCCACATCGGCGAGGGTGTCTCTCACCCGTTGGGGTTCCCAGCGATAGCTAATGTGCTGCTGCCAACTGGTGTCGGGAACCAAGTGAGGGCCATAGTGAATTTCACTGCCCACGGACGTAATTAAAACATCGGGAATCGGCACGCCCCATTCATGGAGGACCTCTAGGGTAATTTCGAGATGACGCCCCGTTGCCACCCCAAAGCCCATTTCAGGACGGCGTTGCAGAAGTGTTAAGAGTCGCTCAAGGGCAGGGCGATCGCCAATCAAGGTATTGTCAATATCACTAATCAACAGGCGTTCGAGGGTGAGCAGGCGGTTCCGTGTCAGCGTCGTTGGCAGTTTATTACTCTGGTACTGAGCCGGTTGGCGTTGCACACTCAACACGGGCAAGACTGATTTTTCCGCCAGTTGAGCAAGGGCGTGCAGATACATCTCCACATGACTGCGCCAAGAGTAGTGGGCTTGTACCCCCTTCAGGCCATTGTCTGCCCAAGTCTGCCACTGGCTATCACTTTGAAAGGCTTGATGCAAGGCACTGCGAATGGCTTCTAGATCAAGGGCATCAAAGAGCAACCCATTGCGACAGTGGCGGAGAATCTCCTGCGGCCCGCCATCCGCTGTCGCCAAAATCGGTAATCCACAGGCAGCCGCTTCAATGAGCGTCAAGCCAAAGGGTTCAGTGAGGGCAGGATTGATAAAGACCCCCCGTTGCTGCGCGGCTAAACGGTAAAGATCGGGGACTTCATCACTGGTGTGGGTTTTCGGATAGGCGACTTTGCCATAGAGGTCATAGCGATCGACCAGCAAAAAGAGTTCGGTCAACACTTGGCGAGGGCTGGCCTCCATCTTGCTAATATCGGTGCGATTGCCGAGTACTAAGACCAGATTCGCTCGCTCCTGTAAAAAGGGATCAGTGCCATAGACATTGAGCAACGCAGCCACGTTCTTGCGCGGTACTGGCCGGGAGAGGCAAAAGATAAAGGGCTTTTCCGGTTCCACTAAAAAGCGACGCAATTCCTTGCGAAAGGGTAAATCGGCAGGGACAGGCCCTGGATAGAAACGGCGGGTATCTACCCCCGGCGGAATGACGGCCATCCGCGACGGGTCGTATTGATCGTAGAGGCGATACTGCTCTTCGACCTCCTGATGGGTACTGGCAATAATGAGTGCGGCACTGGCAAGGGTTTGCTCCTCGGCTTCAATGCGAGTCGTAAAGTGAAACTGCTCCTCAATGGCATCGGGCTTACTACCCTGGGCAAGGAGTCGCTGTCGCTTGACCCGGCCGAGGGAATGCCCAGTGTGAACAAGGGGAACCCCCAACCAACCGGCAACACGGCAGCCCACATAACCAGCATCGGCATAGTGACTGTGGATCACATCGGGCATGCGGCCACTTTGGCGAAGATGGCGCAACAGTTCATCGGCAAATACGTCTAAATAAGGCCAAAGCACTTCCTTGCGCAAATAGCGGCGAGGACCACAGGCTAGGCGGACAATGCGGGCGCGATCGCCAATTCGCTCAATGGGCTGGGCATAGTCGGGGCTGACCTTGGCATCGGGAATCAGACGAGTGACCAAATCCACCTGCGCCACCCGGGGATGGGCTGCAAGGGTTTTTGCCAGTTCGACCACATAGCGCGTTTGTCCTCCCGTATCGGCATCGCGTCCTAGTTCAAGGCGATCGCCCCGAATCAAACCATGAATACTGATGAGGACAATGTATAATCCATCTTGCATAGCCGCTCCCTGACTTGGTGCACGACAACCCAATTGGGGGTCATCCTCACCCTACCGAAAAACATGAGCATTGTCCAAAAACCCATGGCGGCAATCCCCCCAGCAATTCATCTCAAAGAGGTCTCCTTTGGCTGGTCGCCAGAGGTTTTAGTGCTGGATCGGGTGTCCCTAGAAATCCCGCGGGGGCAACTATGGATGCTCCTCGGCCGCAATGGCAGTGGTAAGTCAACACTGGTGCGTATTTTGGGAGGTCTCTTGCAGCCCCAAAGCGGTGAAGTCTATGTGGAGCAACCCCTTGGCTTTGTCTTCCAGAACCCCGATCACCAACTGGTGATGCCCAGTGTCGGTGCGGATATTGCCTTTAGTCTCAATGGTGAATCCCTCAACTATTGGCAGGTGCGCGAGCGCGTCAGTGCCGCCCTACAAGCTGTGAATTTACAGGGGCTAGAACGCCGTCCCATCTATGCCCTCAGTGGCGGCCAAAAACAGCGGGTAGCCATTGCCGGGGCGATCGCTCGCCATTGTCGGGTGCTATTGCTCGATGAACCCACGGCACTCCTTGACCCCGATAGCCAGCGGGAACTCCTAGGCTACGTGCGCCAACTGGTCAACAGCCAAGGGATCACCGCACTGTGGGTCACCCACCGTCTCGATGAACTGGCGCAAGCGGACGGTGCCATTGTTCTGGATCGTGGCAAAGTGATTGGCCAAGGGGCACCCAGCGACATGATGCCTCTGCTGCACGCTTGAAAAGCCAACCATTCCTGCACCGAAAGGGATCTCTCAAACCGCTGGCACTCCTCTTGGGCTGCTATGATCAAGGACTAGAGATATAGAATGCTTGCATACGAATTCACCTGTAGGATTGAATTATTGCATTAGGAGCGATCGCCATGACTGAAACGCCTCAAACCCCACCCCCCGAAGAACCCACGGCCAAAGCTAGCCGTCCCGCCCGTCGCAGCACCCCGCCCGCCAAAGAAAATAGCGGTCAAATGGTTTCCCTTGCCGAAAAAACGGCTCTTGCCCCCGCAGGCACAACCACAGCCAGCGACATCGTGGTATGGCAAACCTTTAATAGTGCCGGCTTGCGTCCCATTGAAGCCAGTCCCGTGCAAGTGGTGCACATGATCAAAGATGCCGGCGAGCGTCCGGTGCTCAGCAGTGGCCTGCAAATCTACGACAGCATCAACTCCGCCGGTATTCGCCCCATCGTGGCCACCAATTTCCGCGTGGTTGAAACCCTGAACATCATGGGGGTGCGCCCCGTGGCAACGGATGACTTTGAAATTGTCGAAACAGTGAATTGGATGGGCATTCGTCCGATTACCACCAGTGGCCTGCACATTGCTGAAACCTATTATTCCGCTGGGGAACGGCCTGTGGCTTCTAATATCATTGATGATTCACCCGTCCTCATGGGCTATCTGGACTAGGGGCATAGTGTTGATCATTCAACCCTTTAGGTGGGGGAATGGCAGTCTGAATGGCCATTGATCCTTATCGGCACCTGCTGCGGCCACTTCTTTTTTCTGGGTTGCAGGCGGATCCAGAATTTCTGCACCAGCAGTTTATCTCCCTCTGTGGGTGGCTTAATCAGGATCGTGCCCTGAGCACTTGGCTGCGGCAGCAACTTCAGCAACGCTATGCCCTTTCAGATCCCCGTTTAGAGCGGCAAATGTGGGGACTACGCTTTCCCAATCCCATTGGTTTGGCGGCAGGGTTTGATAAGAATGGTGTCGCCCGCAGTGTCTGGTCGGCCTTTGGCTTTGGCTTTGCGGAGTTGGGCACCGTCACTTGGCAGCCACAACCGGGAAATCCGCGTCCGCGCCTCTTTCGCCTAACAGCCGATCGCGCGGCGATTAATCGCATGGGGTTTAATAATGCCGGCGCAGAGGCCATGGCCGCCCTTTTGGAGCGATCGCCCCCGCCAACGATTCCCATCGGTATCAATTTGGGCAAGTCAAAAATCACCCCTTTGGAAGCTGCAAAAGAGGATTACTTAGCCAGTTTTCGCCGCCTGTATCCCCTTGGCGATTATTTCGTGATTAATGTGAGTTCTCCCAACACACCGGGGTTACGGGATCTGCAAGCCAAGGAACAACTAGAACCCATTTTGGAGACGCTACAAACCGCCAATCACCCCCGCAAGCCCCTGCTTCTGAAAATTGCCCCCGATTTGAGTTGGGAGCAGATTGCGGCAATTCTTGATCTGATTCAAACCTATGAACTCGCCGGCATTGTGGCCACCAATACCACAGTGGCACGGGAGGGGCTAAAAACCCAGATGATTCCGCAGACGGGGCGATCGCCGGCGGACGAGGCGGGAGGTCTCAGTGGTGCCCCTTTGCGCGATCGCGCTACCGCCGTGATTCGCTTTATCCACAAAGAGACCCAAGGCACTCTGCCGATTATTGGGGTGGGGGGGATTTTCACGCCAGAGGATGTGATCGAAAAACTAGCAGCCGGTGCAACACTGGTGCAACTCTACACCGGTTGGATTTACCAAGGACCGAGCCTATTGCGAGAGCTACTCCAAGGACTCTTAGCCCACGCCACCGATCAAGAGAAGCCAGAGAAATAGCGTCTGTGCCCTTGTCAAGGGGAGCATTCTAACTGTTAACTTTTCTATAGTATTGTCTCTATATTTTACGAAAGTATAAAAATATGACCGTTTCGCCCGAACAGATTGACCGCATTGTTTCCAACCAGCACCACGATCCCTTTGAAATTTTGGGATGTCACCAGATCAGTGAGAATGGCCAATCCATGTGGGCGGTACGCGCCTATTTACCCAATGCCGAACGGGTGAGTGTCCTCTGTCCAGAGCAGCGGCAAGAATATCCGATGACGCCAGTGCACCACCCCCACTTTTTTGAATGCCGCATTCCTCTGCCGGAACTGAATAATTATCAACTGAAAATTTATGAAAATGGCCACGAGCGGGTGATCTACGATCCCTATGCCTTCCGCTCCTCAAAGCTGACGGATTTTGATATTCATCTCTTTGCCGAGGGCAATCACCACCGCATCTATGAAAAACTCGGGGCACACCTGCTCACAGTCGATGGCGTTGCAGGGGTGTATTTTGCCGTCTGGGCACCCAATGCCCGCAATGTCTCTGTCATTGGCAACTTTAACCACTGGGATGGCCGCAAACACCAAATGGCACGGCGCGGCAATGGCATCTGGGAACTCTTTATCCCCGGCTTGGGTGTGGGCGAGCACTATAAGTACGAAATTAAGAACCAAGACGGCCACATCTACGAAAAATCAGATCCCTACGGCTTTTACCAAGAACCGCGTCCCAAGACCGCCTCTATTGTCACCGACCTCAACAGCTACGAATGGGGCGATAACGACTGGCTAGAAAAACGGCGCCACACCGACCCCCTGACGCAGCCGATTTCCGTCTTTGAGGTGCATTTAGGATCGTGGCTCCACGCCTCAATGGAAGACCCCCCTATTGGTGCTGATGGCCAACCCCAAGAACCCGTACAGGTGGCAGAACTCAAGCCCTGGGCACGCTTTCTCACCTATCGCGAATTGGCGGCCAAACTCATTCCCTACGTCAAGGAATTGGGCTACACCCACATTGAACTCTTGCCCGTTGCTGAGCATCCCTTCGATGGCTCTTGGGGTTATCAAGTCACTGGCTACTACGCCCCCACCTCTCGCCATGGCAGTCCCCAGGACTTTATGTATTTCGTGGATCAGTGCCACCAAAACGGTATTGGTGTGATTGTGGATTGGGTACCGGGGCACTTTCCCAAGGATGGCCACGGCCTCGCCTTCTTTGATGGCACCCACCTCTACGAACACGCGGATCCGCGCAAGGGCGAACACAAGGAATGGGGCACCCTTGTCTTTAACTATGGTCGCCACGAAGTGCGCAATTTTCTGGTGGCCAATGCCCTCTTTTGGTTTGACAAGTACCACATTGACGGTATTCGCGTGGATGCCGTGGCCTCGATGCTCTATCTTGACTATGCCCGCAAGGAGGGTGAGTGGGTACCCAATGAATACGGCGGACGGGAAAATTTAGAGGCGGCCAACTTCCTGCGCCAAGTCAACCATGTGATCTTTAGCTACTTTCCGGGAATTCTCTCGATCGCGGAGGAGTCAACGGCCTGGCCGATGGTCTCTTGGCCAACCTACATGGGGGGATTGGGCTTCAACCTGAAGTGGAATATGGGTTGGATGCACGATATTCTGGACTACTTCAGCATGGATCCGTGGTTCCGCCAGTTCCACCAAAACAATGTCACCTTCAGTATGTGGTATCACCACAGCGAGAACTTCATGCTGGCGCTCTCCCATGATGAGGTGGTGCACGGCAAGAGTCACATCATTGGCAAAATGCCGGGCGATCGCTGGCAGAAATTCGCCAATCTGCGCTGTTTATTTGCCTACATGTTCACTCACCCCGGCAAGAAAACAATGTTCATGGGGATGGAGTTTGCCCAATGGAGCGAGTGGAATGTCTGGAGCGATTTAGAGTGGCACCTGCTGCAATACGAACCCCACCAGCAAACCAAACGCTTCTTTGAGGATCTCAATCGCCTCTACCGTTCACAACCTGCCCTCTACACCCAAGATTTCAAACAGGAGGGCTTTGAGTGGATTGACTGTAGCGATAACCGCCATAGCGTTGTGTCCTTTATCCGCTGGGATAAGGACTACCAAGATTTTGTGGTTGTCGTCTGTAACTTTACACCACAGCCCCACAGCCACTACCGCATTGGCGTGCCGGAGCATGGCTTCTATAGTGAATTGTTTAACAGTGATGCCCGCGAGTATGGCGGTAGCAACATGGGTAACTTGGGCGGTAAATGGGCGGATGAGTGGCCTTACCACAACCGCCGCTACTCCCTTGATCTCTGCTTGCCCCCCTTGGCAGTGCTGATCTTGAAACTGGATCGCGAGAAAACAGCCGCTGAGCGGGCACGCTATAACCTCACACCCTAACCTTCAGGGAGGAGCTGGCCGGCCTGGACTTGCCAGAGGCCGTAATAGACGCCCTGCTGCGCCAAGAGTGCTTCGTGTGTCCCCTGTTCAACAATGTCGCCCTGCTCTAGAACGTAAATGCAGTCGGCGTGGCGAATCGTCGAGAGGCGGTGGGCAATGGCAATGGTGGTGCGATGGGCGGTAATGTGGGCTAGCGATCGCTGGATGGCGGCTTCGGTTTCGTTATCCACGGCGGAGGTGGCTTCATCGAGCACTAGAATCGGTGGATCTTTGAGCAGGGCGCGGGCGATCGCCAGCCGCTGCCGCTGACCGCCGGAGAGTTTTTGCCCCCGTTCGCCGACCACCGTGTCGTAACCTTGGGGCAGTTGCTCGATAAAGTCATGGGCTTCCGCCAATTTTGCAGCATGCACAACGTCTGCTAGGGTGGCCTGGGGGCTGCCATAGGCAATGTTCTCAAAGACGCTGCCATGGAAGAGAAAGACATCCTGACTCACCCAACCAATGGCACGGCGCAAGTCCCGCAGCCGATACTCGCGAATATCCACCCCATCAATGAGAATGCGCCCTTCTTGCACCTCATAGAACCGCAGTAACAATTTCACAAGGGTACTTTTGCCGGATCCCGTGGAGCCGACAATGGCGATCGTCTGACCTGCAGGCACGTGCAAGCTGACATTTTTTAGCACCGGCGCCCGACCCGCGTAGGCAAAGCTGACGCATTCAAAGCGCACCTCCCCTTTGACATGGCGCGGATCAAGGGGGCGATCGCCCGTACAAATCGCGATCGGCGTTTCCAGCAAATTCAGCACCCGCTGCGTTGAGGCCATGGCTCGCTGATACTGATCCAGTGTTTCCCCCAAACGGGTCAAGGGCCAGAGCAAGCGTTGAATCAGATAGACCATCGTGCTGTAGGCGCCCACATCCAAGCGCCCCTGAAAAGCGGCAAAGCCACCCAGCACCAACGTTCCCGTAAAGCCAAAGAGGATCACAAAGCGAATCAGGGGAATATAGGCAGCACTGAGGCGAATGGCGCGGCGATTACTCTGTTGGTAGGCTTCACTATCCCAGCGCAGGCGCTCCAATTCGTAAGCCTCGGCAGTAAAGCTCTTGATCGTTTGAATACCTGAGATATTGTTAGCCAAGCGTTCGTTGAGGCGTCCCGCCTTTTCCCGCACATCGGCATAACGAGGGGCGAGTCGCCGCTGAAAGATGACGGATCCCCAGAGAATAAAGGGCATCGGCAGCATCCCCCAGATCGCCACATTGGGCGCCAAATAAAAGAAAATCCCACCAATCACTAAGACGGTGGTTGTGACTTGCAACACCTCGTTGGCACCGCCATCCAAAAAGCGCTCGAGTTGGTTAATGTCATCATTGAGAATCGAGAGCAACACCCCACTGCTGCGTTCTTCAAAAAACGCCAAATCCATCTCTTGGACATGGGCATAGGTCTCAAGGCGCAGGTCGTGTTGAATCTGCTGGGCTAGGTTGCGCCAACTGCGGGCATAGGCATACTCAAAGAGGGATTCCAAGCTCCAGATCACAAATGATAGGCCGGCCAAGGCCAACAGTTGCTGCTCAAAGGTCACCAGCCCCCAGCGGGCGAAGAGGGAATCCTGCTGCTTCACCACCAGATCCACAGCAATCCCAATCAGAACGGGGGGAGCGAGATCAAAAATTTTATTGAGGATAGAGTAGAGGGAGGCAAGCCCCACTTGGCGTTGGTAGCGTTGGCTGTGGTGCAGCAGTCGTAAAAACGGATGCAAGGCTTCTTGGCCTCCCCAAAGTGCAGGATGATCGCGGGCAAGCAAATCACTCGCCTAATTCTTAAGATAAGCTAAAGAATTGCCCCCTTGGGGAACAACGCCGCCAACGCTACTGCCTACCTCTTAAATGGATGCTTTTCCTGCCTCCTGAATCGGTACCCACTCCGTATGGAAGGTTCCCGGTTTATCGATCCGCTCGTAGGTATGGGCACCAAAGAAATCCCGCTGTGCTTGGGTGAGATTTTGCGGCAGGCGATCGCGCCGATAGCTATCGAAGTACTCCAAGGACGCGCCAAAGGCGGGCACAGCAATCCCAGCACGGGTCGCCTCCACCAACACCTCCCGCCACGCCGCCTGTTTATCGAGGATGGTTTGCCGAAACTCCGGCGCCAGCAGCAGATTGGCCAGTTGGGGATTTTCGCTGTAGGCCTGCTTGATCTTATTCAGGAAGCCAGCGCGAATAATGCAGCCCCCTTTCCAGATGCGGGCAATCTCGCCAAGGTTTAGTTGATTATCAAAGAGTTCTTGGGAGCCTTTGGCAATCAGCGCCATCCCTTGGGCATAGGAGCAAATCTTTGAGCAGTAGAGGGCATCGCGAATTTTGTCAATGAATTCTTGCCTATTGCCGCTAAAGTGAGCCGCAGGGCCGGGGAGGACTTGGGCAGCCGCCATCCGTTCGGCTTTGATGGAGGACATGATGCGGGCATTCACGGCAGCGGTAATCGTTGGAATGGCCACCCCCATTTCAAGGGCACTTTCCACCGTCCAGCGACCGGTTCCCTTTTGACCTGCCGCATCCACAATCACATCCACAAGGGGCAAATGGGTTTCTGGGTCAATATAGGTGAAAATCTGGCTAGTAATTTCAATCAAAAATGAGTTGAGTTCGGGGGTCTCATTCCAACTTTTGAAAACCTGATGAAGTTGCTGGTGATTGAGGCCAAGGAGGTTTTTCAGCAGGTCATAGGCCTCGGCAATGAGTTGCATATCGCCATACTCAATACCGTTGTGCACCATCTTGACAAAGTGCCCCGATCCCCCCGGCCCAATGTAGGTGACACAGGGGCCATCATCCACTTGCGCTGCAATTTTGGTGAGAATGGGTTCGAGGGCTTGATAGGCCTCCCGACTGCCACCGGGCATGAGACTCGAACCATTGAGGGCACCTTCTTCACCGCCACTGACGCCCATGCCAAAGAAGCACAGCCCTACTGCCTCCATTTCAGCAACGCGGCGTTCGGTATCCGTGTAGAGGGAGTTGCCCCCATCAATGAGAATGTCGCCCGGTTCAAGGAGTGGCTTGAGTTGCTGGATCAGGTCATCCACGGGTTTGCCGGCTTTGACCATCGCCAAAATGCGGCGGGGACGCGACAGGGAAGCAACAAATTCCTCAAGACGATAGGTGGCCTTGAAGCGACGGCCGGCGGCTCGTTCGGCCATGAAAGCTTCAGTGCGGGCGGGGGTGCGATTATAAACCGCCACGGAGAATCCATTTCGCTCCACATTGAGGGCAAGGTTTTCCCCCATGACAGCGAGGCCAATGACGCCAAAATCTTGCTGTGACATACATCCGTCCTGCAATGGCAAGGATCACTTCCACCATAGCGGCAAGCTCAGCCAGAGGAATGGAAGAAGACGTTAAGGTTCACTAGCGGTTGATGTCCCGCAGCAGACAGCGCAGGTTGTCCCACGTGCTCAGGTAGATCAGGTTATCAATTTGCCAGCGATCGCTCCCTTGGCGCAGGAGTACTTTTATCGGCACAGGCGTTCCCGATCGCCCCCGTAGACCTACCATAACCTCAATATCCACTTCCGCCACTTGGGGATGATTGGGCGATCGCCGCACGTTGCGCACTTTCACCCCTTGAGTACTCACTTGGGTAAAGGAAAAGGGATCAAAGTCTAGCCAAGCGCCATCCCGTGGCTGTTTGCGAAAGGCTTGCATCAACTGCTGGTATAGATCGGGCGTAAACGCTGCTCGCTGCTGAGAGAACCGTTGGCGGCCTTGATCTTGGTTTCGCACCCACCACTGATAAAATTGGCTCACCACTGTTTCTGGTGCTGAGCTGGCGATCGCCCCCGTCTCGATGACAAGGGCAAGACTAACGCCGAGGGGCAACCACCACTGCATCGGCTAGGCCAAACCCACCAGTTTTTCGCTCAACTCCCACAGGCGGCGCGCTTTTTGCTCATCACTGCCCTCTGCCGAGAGTTCTTGGACAAAGGCTTTGCGGCCCTCTTTTTGGCGGTTACCCCAACTCCAGTGCACCCCCGACTGGCAAAACTCTGGGTCGGCCACCACCATTGCGACGCGCTCACCCGCTAGTTCTTGACTGACATAGCCCCCCGTGATGTTTTTCTGGAAGAGGGGGAAGAGCTTCTGGAAGAGGGGAAAGTGGTTGCGAAAGAGGGGGGTGTCCGCCACACAGCCCGGATACAAGGAGCTAAAGACAATCCCCGTCGAATCATGGAAGCGGCGATGTAGTTCCCGCACCGTGAGCATATTGCAGAGCTTGCTGTCTTTATAGGCCTTGCCCGACTTGAAGGGCTTGCCGTTAATCATGGCGATGGGTTTCTTGAAGCCCTTCTCAAAGCCTTCGAGGTTACCCAAATCGGGGGGAGCAGGAATGGGAATTTTGCCGCCGAGTTCTTTGCGGTTGGCCGTCACCGTGCCGAGAATCACCAAGCGCTTATCGCTTTCGGGAGACTTCTTCAAATCATCGAGGAGGAGGTTGGCCAAAAGAAAGTGCCCCAAATGGTTGGTGGCCACACTGATTTCATAGCCATCCACACTGTAGATCGGTTCCTTGAGCAGGGGATAATAGACAGCGGCATTGCAGACAAGGGCACGCAAGGGGTGATTCAATGCCCGAAATGACTCCACAAAGCCGCGCACACTGGCCAACGAGGACAAGTCCAAATGCAAAATCGTGTAGGCCTGCGGCGGAATCTGCAAGTCTTTGGCGGCTTGCTCTGCTTTTTCAAGATTGCGGCAGGCCATAACAACGTGCCAGCCCCGATTAGCTAAGGCTTTGGTGGCATACAATCCGACTCCAGAGGATGCACCCGTAATAATGACCGTTGGGCGTGGCTGATCACTCATAGGTTCTGTGGCATACCTGCGGTAACGTCGCTATTGATCCTGCCATAGAAGCGATCGCCCCCTAGGCGCACCCCTAGGGATCATTTACAGTTACTTAATAAATAGACTCGATAGTTAATCAAGTTTTGTATCTAGCTCGCCTCTCCCCTATTTTCAGGATTAACCCGACTCTATGACTATCTCCCAACCCCTGCCGCCGTGGCTGCGCAAACCCCTTGGCAAAGCCAGTGAGATCTCCACCGTGCAACGCTTGGTGCGCCAGTATCGGATTCACACCATCTGTGAAGAGGGGCGCTGTCCCAATCGCGGTGAATGCTATGCCCAAAAAACCGCCACTTTTTTACTCTTGGGTGCCACCTGTACCCGTGCCTGCGCCTTTTGCCAAGTGGAGAAAGGTCACGCTCCCGCCGCCGTTGATCCAGAGGAACCGACAAAAATTGCGGCTGCTGTGGCTACCTTGGGATTGCGCTATGTGGTTTTAACCTCTGTGGCTCGCGATGACTTACCCGATCAGGGGGCGGGTCAATTTGTTGCGACCATGCACGCGATTCGCCAACGCTGTCCCGGCACTGAAATTGAAGTCCTCACCCCCGACTTTCGCATGGATCGGGGTCGAGTCTCCCAACGGGACTGCATTGCCCAAATTGTGGCGGCACAGCCTGCCTGCTACAACCACAACCTCGAAACTGTACGCCGCTTGCAAGGCCCGGTGCGACGGGGTGCCACCTATGAGAGTTCACTGCGGGTCTTGGCCACGGTTAAGGAACTGAATCCCCACCTTCCCACCAAGTCGGGCTTGATGTTGGGCTTGGGAGAAACCGAAGCAGAGGTGATTCAAACTCTAAAAGATTTGCGAGCCGTGGGGTGCGATCGCCTGACCTTGGGACAATACCTGCCCCCCTCGTTGAGTCATTTGCCTGTGGTCAAGTATTGGACACCTGAAGAATTTAACACCTTGGGCAAGATTGCCCGCGAACTCGGCTTTTCCCATGTGCGATCGGGCCCCCTTGTGCGTAGCTCCTACCATGCAGCAGACACTGCACCAACCCAAGAAGCGTGATGGGTACTTCATTCACTCAGGAAAGTATTTGCCCCTTGTGGTGACCATTGCCGCACCGCGATCGCGAATCAACGCCTTGGCTGCCCGCTCAACGCGATAGCCAAAAAACAGAGGGCGAATTTCCTCAGTCGCTTCCACTTGAGCCACTAGATTCAAAAACCGCTCCACCTCAGATTCGGTGATATTGCTTTTGACTTCCCCCAACACTAGAATCGGCTCTCCATGAACTTGACCCCGGATAACCAAGTCAAACTCATCACTGCCGTTGCGCAGCGGCAGGACATCCCGCTCACAAAATTCGATTTCCATGCCCCAGCGATGTTCTAGGATTTCGGGCACCACTTCCAGAGCAAGGTCTTCTAGGGACCCACCGAGAGCTTCACTGAGACCGCCCACTTGGCGTGCGAGTTGTTTGACGGCTCGTTCAGTGCGCTTTTGCGCTTCAGCCAGTTCTGCAACAGCAACAGCTAGCTGATCCACTCGTTCTTCAGTGCGTTTTTGAGCTTGGGCGAGTTCTTCAACTTGCTCTTCAGTGCGTTTTTGGGCTTGAGCTAATTCGCCTACGATGGACTTCAGCTCATTGAAGTCTCTTGCTTTCACCAAATCGTTGTAGGCTTCATGGATGACTTCTGCAAGCAGATGCGCCTGCTCGGGAGGAAACGCCGCCCGCAGCTTTTCTTCGAGGACAGAGGTCATTGCATCTATGAAATCTTGGCTGTACTTTCTATTGTACCGACCAAGCAGAACTTCTCTGGTTGCCACCCCCTCTATCAGAAAGGCTCCTTGTGTGCAGCTCGTACCACGCCAGCCAGACGAATAAAATTCCAGTGTCAACAAATCAAAACAAAGTATTTGACAAATCAAAGGGGAAGCACTTAGGATCTATTAGAACTTGCATAATCGGCTTGCAACACATTTAAGCCATATTGTGTAAGCTAAGTACTAGGGGACAGCAGAATGAATTGATCGCTCTGCCGAACCCAGACGCTCGTGAGTGAGGAGTAACATCGTGAAAAAGACGTACCTGTTAGCAGGTAGCTTGAGCCTACTGGGTGTGGTCGCAGGGGCTAACATTGCTACCGCGAATGAACCCGCCAACTTCGAAAACCTAATTGCTGCTGAACCACAAAATCTCCAAGTTTCTGAAGCACTGCCTGCCCCCAACACCATTGCAGACGCTTCGAGCACGATTACCTCTGTCAATCAGCTTCTGGCCAACGAAGAATCCATGGGGCAGGTGACCTCTGTCTCGCAGCTGTCTGACGTGCGTCCCACCGACTGGGCCTACCAAGCCCTCGCCTCCTTGGTTGAAAAGTATGGCTGTATCGCGGGTTATCCTGATGGCACCTTCCGTGGCAACCGTGCCGCCACCCGTTATGAAATGGCAGCAGCATTGAACGCCTGCCTTGATGTGATTAGCGATCGCTTTGCCACCAAAGAAGACCTCGCCACTCTTCAGAGACTCATGGATGAGTTCGCTGCCGAACTCGCCACCCTGCGCGGTCGTGTGGACAACCTCGAAGCCCGCACCGCTGCCCTTGAAGCCACTCAGTTCTCGACAACGACCAAGCTTACGGGTACGGCGGTGATGTCGGTGCAGTACGGTGGTCGCCAAAGTAGTAATAGCATTTTGGGCTCCGTGCGTCCTGGTCCCGATCCTGCCAACCCAGGTAACAATATTCCTCTTGGCGGCGGTAACTTTATTTCACTCGCCTCCGGACGTCCAAATCCGACAGTTATTTCTGCCGTTCTGCTGAACCTGAATACCAGCTTTACCGGCACTGACTTGCTGCAAACCACCCTGTCTACGGGCAATGGCGGTCGCGATGCCATTAGCACCTATGGTCTGGGTTTGCAAATAAACTCGACCCTCGGAGCTGGCAATACATTTAATAATGCACTGGGGCCGCTTCCCTACTTTAGCCCCAGCCAGTACTACTGGTCGAACTTTGGTCCGAATGTGGAGCTATACCGCCTAGCCTATACGTTTAAGCCCACCCAAGATATCACCATTACTGCAGGGACACGGTTCTATCCGAGCGACATCATTGACACCAATAGCTGGGCGAACTCTCCTACCAGTGACTTTGGCACTTACTTCTTCCTCAATAACCCCTTCATTGTGCCCTACGCCATGAACTACCTAGGGGGTGCAGGGGTTGCTATCCAGTGGAACCCCAATGAAGGTCCTTTTACTGTGCGGGCATTGTATCTTGCGGCAGAGCCAGGACGAGCTAATTCTGGCATTGCCCCTCCAAGTCCGGGGGGTGGGTTTGCGGGTGATCCCTTCCAAGCTTCCTTGGAGTTGGAGTATGCCAACACCTTTGGCAATGGTCGCAACAGTTATGCGGTGAAGCTTCAAGGTACCTACTCCAAAACCTATGGCATTGAGGCGCAAGCGGGGGGCATCAACTTTGAGCTCAATCTGGGTCGCTTGGGCATCTTTGGCCGTGCAGGGGTAGCAGGGATTCCCAATGGCTACTTCCCCAATGTTTCGCCCCTACCGTTTTCTATTTTTGGTTTCCCTGCCGCTGGCATGATGGCCTATAACTTTATGGCGGGTATTGGCTACAAAGACTTGTTGGTGCCAGGTTCAGTACTGGCGGCAGCGGCGGGTGCGCCGTTTATCAACAGTGCACCTAGTTTTGCTTTCATTAACAATGCCAATCAGGTCAACATTGAGGCCTTTTACAAATTCCCCATCAGTGACAACATCAGCATCACGCCTATCTTCACAGCGATTATCAACCCCAACAATACCAATGGGGGTGGGGTTATTTCTGGTCAGCCGATTCTGCAAGGCGTGATTCGGACTACGTTCACGTTCTAGAGCGGGTGAATTTGCCCTCACCCTAGATCCCTCTCCCCTGTGGAGGGGGATTTTTTTACGGGAAGTATTTACCGCGTGTGGTGACCATTACCGCACCGCGATCGCGAATCAACGCTTTAGCTGCACGCTCAACGCGATAGCCAAAAAAGAGGGGGCGAACCTCCTCGGGCGCTTCCACATGAGCCACAAGATTCAAAAATCGCTCTACCTCTGATTCGGTGATGTTGCTTTTTACTTCCCCGAGTACCAAGATTGGTCGCCCTGCCACCTGACCCCGAATCACTAAATCAAATTCATACTCCCCATTGCGCAGGGGGAGGGTGTCGCGGTCACAGAACTCAATTTCCATGCCCCAGCGATATTCCAGAATCTCGGGCACCACCTCAAGGGCGAGGTCTTCCAGCGACCCACCCAAGGCTTCACTAAGGCCGCCCACTTGGCGTGCGAGTTGTTTCACTGCTCTCTCGGTGCGCTCTTGGGCTGCCGCCAGTTGATCCACTCGTTCTTCGGTGCGCTTCTGAGCTGCCGCCAGTTCTTCGAGCCGTTCTTCCGTCCGCTTCTGCGCTTGAGCGAGTTCTGCAACAGTGACAGTCAGTTGATCCACCCGTTCTTCCGTCCGCTTCTGGGCTTGCGCCAGATCTGCGACAATCGCCTTTAGTTCATTGAAGTCTTTGGCCTTCACCAAGTCGTCATAGGCCTCACGAATTACTTCCGCCAGTAGGTGCGCTTGTTCTGGCGAGAATGCCGTCCGTAGCTTTTCTTCAAGTGCAGAGGTCATTGTCAGTGTTGATTAGCCATATTCCCATTCTAGGGAAAGTACTTGCCGCGGGTGGTGACCATTACCGCGTTGCGATCGCGAATCAACGCCTTGGCTGCACGCTCAACGCGATAGCCAAAGAAGAGGGGGTGAACCTCCTCGGGCGCTGCCACCTGAGCGACAAGATTCAAAAATCGCTCCACCTCTGATTCGGTGATGTTACTTTTCACTTCCCCGAGTACCAAGATTGGTCGCCCTGCCACCTGACCCCGAATCACTAAATCAAATTCATACTCCCCATTGCGCAGGGGGAGGGTGTCGCGGTCACAGAACTCAATTTCCATGCCCCAGCGATATTCCAGAATCTCGGGCACCACCTCAAGGGCGAGGTCTTCCAGCGACCCACCCAAGGCTTCACTAAGGCCACCCACTTGGCGTGCGAGTTGTTTGACCGCTCTCTCGGTGCGCTCTTGGGCTGCGGCCAGTTGATCCATTCGTTCTTCGGTGCGCTTCTGGGCTTGTGCCAGTTCGGCAACGGTAACAGTCAGTTGATCCACCCGTTCTTCGGTGCGCTTCTGGGCTGCCGCGAGTTCTTCAACTCGTTCTTCAGTCCGCTTCTGAGCTGCCGCGAGTTCTTCGAGCCGTTCTTCCGTGCGCTTCTGGGCTTGCGCCAGATCCGCGACAATCGCCTTTAGTTCGTTAAAGTCTTTGGCCTTCACCAAGTCGTCATAGGCCTCACGGATCACTTCCGCCAGTAGGTGCGCTTGTTCTGGTGAGAATGCCGTCCGTAGCTTTTCTTCAAGTGCAGAGGTCATTGTCAGTGTTGATTAGCCATATTCCCATTCTAGGGAAAGTACTTGCCGCGGGTGGTGACCATCACTGCATCGCGATCGCGAATCAACGCCTTGGCTGCACGCTCAACGCGATAGCCAAAGAAGAGGGGGTGAACCTCCTCGGGCGCTGCCACCTGAGCGACAAGATTCAAAAATCGCTCCACCTCTGATTCGGTGATGTTACTTTTCACTTCCCCGAGTACCAAGATTGGTCGCCCTGCCACCTGACCCCGAATCACTAAATCAAATTCATACTCCCCATTGCGCAGGGGGAGGGTGTCGCGGTCACAGAACTCAATTTCCATGCCCCAGCGATATTCCAGAATCTCTGGCACCACCTCAAGGGCAAGGTCTTCCAGCGACCCACCCAAGGCTTCACTAAGTCCACCCACTTGGCGTGCGAGTTGTTTCACTGCTCTCTCGGTGCGCTCTTGGGCTGCCGCCAGTTGATCCACTCGTTCCTCTGTTCGTTTCTGAGCTGCCGCCAGTTCTTCGAGCCGTTCTTCCGTCCGCTTCTGGGCTGCCGCGAGTTCTTCAACTCGTTCCTCTGTTCGTTTCTGAGCTGCCGCCAGTTCTTCTACCCGTTCTTCCGTCCGTTTCTGGGCTGCCGCGAGTTCTTCTACCCGTTCTTCCGTGCGCTTCTGGGCTTGCGCCAGATCCGCGACAATCGCCTTTAGTTCGTTGAAGTCTTTGGCCTTCACCAAGTCGTCATAGGCCTCACGGATCACTTCCGCCAGTAGGTGCGCCTGTTCTGGCGAGAACGCTGCCCGTAGTTTTTCTTCGAGTGCAAAGGTCATTGCTAGTGTTGATTAGCCATATTCCCATCCTAGGGAAAGTACTTGCCGCGGGTGGTGACCATTACCGCGTTGCGATCGCGAATCAACGCTTTAGCTGCACGCTCAACGCGATACCCAAAGAAGAGGGGGCGAACCTCCTCGGGCGCTGCCACCTGAGCGACAAGATTTAAAAATCGCTCCACCTCTGATTCAGTGATGTTACTTTTCACTTCCCCGAGTACCAAGATTGGTCGCCCTGCCACCTGACCCCGAATCACTAAATCAAATTCATACTCCCCATTGCGCAGGGGGAGGGTGTCGCGGTCACAGAACTCAATTTCCATGCCCCAGCGATATTCCAGAATCTCGGGCACCACCTCAAGGGCAAGGTCTTCCAGCGACCCACCCAAGGCTTCACTAAGGCCGCCCACTTGGCGTGCGAGTTGTTTCACTGCTCTCTCGGTGCGCTCTTGGGCTGCCGCCAGTTGATCCACTCGTTCTTCAGTGCGCTTCTGGGCTTGTGCCAGTTCTGCAACAGTGAGAGTCAGTTGATCCACCCGTTCTTCCGTCCGCTTCTGGGCTTGAGCCAGTTCTGCAACAGTGACAGTCAGTTGATCCACCCGTTCTTCCGTGCGCTTCTGGGCTTGCGCCAGATCCGCGACAATCGCCTTTAGTTCGTTAAAGTCTTTGGCCTTCACCAAGTCGTCATAGGCCTCGCGAATTACTTCCGCCAGTAGGTGCGCCTGTTCTGGCGAGAACGCTGTCCGTAGTTTTTCTTCGAGTGCAGAGGTCATTGGTAACAGTCGCAAAAAAGCAGAGGCATCGTCATTTTTTAGAAAAGGGGTGTAGTCTACTATCCTTTGTGAAGGTCATTAACTTTTCTGAAGTTTTCTTTCATTTTTTCGCCGATACCGCTTAGTATAATCAACACACCAGTATTCTGAAGCACATCTCTCACTTTAAGGAGAGGAAAACATCTCAATTGGTTTTATTGTCAAATATCGCTGGTTGCTGCCGGAGTAGGACGAAACTTCGGTGGGGGTAGCAGCTCGGAGGCTAAATATGATGACATCAGATCGCGGTTTTAGTGGCGGGGGAACACCACAGTTTACAGAAACGCTTCAGCCGGAACGATTACTCCAGCAACTCAGCACTTCAGGAGGCACAGGTTGCTTCAGGGTGAGCGTTCAAGGGCAGCAGTGGTTTCTCTACTTTGATCAGGGAAGTATTGTCTATGCTACCCACACGATTGAACCGGGCGATCGCTTTGAGCGCCATTTGCGGCAACTGAGCTGGGACGTCTCCGCCTTGGATCGCGAGTTACGTGTCCAAGTCCGACAGCAATGGGAACAGGCCAACACCCCCACCCCGATCTATGAATATGAGAGTCTGCGCTGGTTGCTTACTCAAGACATCATTACCCCAGAGCACTTTAGCCATCTAGTCGAGGGGCTAATCGTTGAAGTCCTAGAGTCGTTTTTATATCTCAAGAGCGGTCACCATCAACTTGTGCCCTATGTTGAAGTGCCAATTGTCAGCCGCTTTGACGCCACCCGACTGATTCAGCAGTGCAAATCCCGAATTCAGCAGTGGCTCAGCCTTGGCCACAAAATTGTCTCGCCTTTTCAGCGCCCCTACTTCTTTAGTGGTGCGCAACTCAATTTAACCCCAGAGCAGCAGCAACGCTTGGGGTCGATGTTGCGGGGGTTTAGCTTCCGCCACTTGGCCGTGCTCATGAACCAAAATGAAATTGCCTTGGTGCGTAGCCTCTTACCCTTGATTGATAAAGGAGCCGTAGTCGTTCGTGAGCCGCAACATCCCTTTGATTTGCTGCCCAGTTTTGATGCCAGTTTGTGGCAGGAAACCACGCCTACCGTTACAGAGGAGAGTGGCGATTTGGGCAGTGGCTTTTTTACCTCAAAAGTGCCAAACCGTACCTATCGGATCATCTGCATTGACGATAGTCCGACCATGCTCAATGAAATTAAGCGGTTTTTGGCGGATGATGCCTTTGAAGTCATTGCCCTCAATGATTCTGTAAAAGCCCTGATGGAGGTGATGCGCCTCAATCCAGATCTGATCCTGCTGGACGTGGGGATGCCCAACATTGATGGTTATAAGTTTTGTAAAGTCATTCGCAACCATGAACGCTTTAAGTCAGTGCCGATCATTATGGTCACGGGTAACACGGGTCTCGTTGACCGCGCTAAAGCCCGCCTCGTGGGAGCGACGGACTATATGACCAAGCCCTTTACCCAAGCGGAACTCTTAAAAATGGTGTTTCAGTACTTGACGTAGTACAGGCAACCTGTGGGCAGTATATTGACAGTAATCGATTATTTGAATTGACATTTGGGAGATGACATGACGACGGTTTTAGTGGTGGAAGATACCCCCTCGGAAATGGCACTGATTACCTCGCTTCTTCAGGAATCGGGCTATACCGTCATTGCAGCCACCGATGCCAAGGAGGCTCTAGAAAAAGTCACGCAGTACAAGCCCGATGTGGTGGTGACGGATGTGGTGATGCCAGGGATGAGCGGATTTGAACTTTGCCGCAGTCTCAAGAAAAATCCGGAAACAGAAAAGCTCCCCATTGTTGTCTGCACGTCGAAAAACCAAGAGCTAGACCGCCTTTGGGCAATGAAGCAGGGGGCAGATGCCTATGTCACGAAGCCCTTCAGCCGTGAGGATCTCCTGCGGGCACTGAAGTCGGTGGTGGTGTAGCGATGCTTGGGGCAGCACCTTGGTTGAATCATGGTGAAGGGCGGGGCGATTCCCCAAAGAGTACGCTACGCGATCGCCCCCAAGGGGCGCCCTATTTGCGTTTGGTTATCCACGACCAATTAACGGCATTGCTGCCGATGACTGAGATTCAGCAGGTGTTGGTGATCCCACCGCAACAGCTCACGGTGATTCCTAATATGGCCGCAGTGGTGATGGGACTGCTGAACTTTCGTAACCGCATTGTTTGGGTGCTGGATTTAGCCCACTTGCTCAACTTGGAGCCACTGGATGCGGATATTTCGGTGTTGACGATCGCGCTGCTGCACACCCCCAAGGGATACCTAGGATTGGCGCTCAAGGAGGTACGGGGGATCATCCGTCTTGCCGAGGGAGCCATTCAATCGCCTGTGGGTACAGTGAGTGCGGCGCTGGTTCCCTACCTCAAAGGCTGTTGTCGCTTAGGAGAGGAGTTGTTCTTTATCCTTGATGGGGCAGCGATCGCCGAAAGGTCTTGCTCAAGTGTTCTTGCTGTTGATGTCGGATAGCCCTGCTGTTAATGCTGTTAGGATGTGCCAACAATGACCACTGCCAAACCCTCCCTTGATATTCCCCCTCTACCACCGTCGGTATTGAACTACCAACTCCCTCCCCTAGAGGAGAAAAAAGCAACCACCAACGGCAAATCCCCTGAACAACCCTTGCCACCTCCTTCGCCACGGCGCAGGGGTTGGGGTCTTCGTCCAAAATTCATTACCCATGCTGTTGTCTTGGCTACACTGCCCATGGTGGGGGTGGGCTTCGTGGCCAATCAACTGGTACGGCAACAGTTCATAGAGCAGGTTATCTCACTCGAACAACAGGAGGTAGGGGATGCCGCAAGGGAGCTTAACGAGTATCTGCAAGAGCGGCAAGGGGATGCACGGCTTATCAGTTTGTTCTTAAACAGGCACTATACTGCAGAACTTCAGCAGCGCGATCGCCGTAAGCTGGAAGGAGTTTTGAATGAGTTTGTTGACACCTATACCTTCTACGACAGTGCCGCTATCATTGCCAACGATGGCCGGGGCACCGTCATTGCCCAATCTGCAGCGGGCAACCAGCTAGCCAATAACATTCTCCAAAATCACGAGTACTTTAAGCTGGCAATCCAAACTCGGGGCTTGGTTTTAACGCTTGAGCCTACGCTGTCGCTGCCTGCCCCTAGCCGTCCTTTCGGGCTGTTTTTGGCTTTGCCCCTGATCAATCCCCAAAACCAGCAAATCACGGCAGTGCTGCGGTTGCGGGTACCCAAAAGTAGCCTTAAAGAGGCCTTGCACAACTATCAGCATAACCAATATGAAAATTTTTACCTGATAGGGTCGCAGGGAAAAATCGTGGCTGCCTCTATCCCAGAGTTGCAGCGCCGACCCTTGGCGGAAGTCTTTCCCCAACTCAGTCAACAGTGGGAAACCAACCTCGCAGTGGGCACGCTGGTTGAACAACGCCGCTCTGATGGCAAGTTTCAGTTTGCTAGCTACGCCCGTGCTAACCACCCGTTTACCGCGGTTGTCCTAGATACGGATCGCGATTATGCGCTCAGACCGCTGCGAAACCTCACTTGGACCCTCCTGTTAGGGGTGGGGGTCACGGCCATTGTGGTGGCAGCAATTGCCATCTATGCCAGCGATCGCGAGATTCAACCCCTGCTGCGAGCCACCAAGGCGGTGACGAAAATTGGTGAAGGGGATCTCCAAACCCGTCTGCCTGTGGAGGGGGATGATGAACTGGCAACCCTCAACCGCACGATTAACCAGATGGCTGAACGGCTAGAACAGTCCCTCACTGAAGCCCAACAGGCGGCTCGGCGGGCACAACAATTGCGCGATAGTATTTTCCATTTAACCCAGCAGAGCGATCGCCAGCAAATTCTCGATAATCTGGTCAATGAGGGGCGCCATCTTTTGGGGTGCGATCGCGTGATCTTCTATGAATTTGATGAGAACTATGTCGGCAAAGTCGTTGCCGAGTCTGTAGCCGTCGGCTGGCCCCAAGCCCTCGAACAGGTGATTGACGATCCCTGCTTCCGTCAAAATTGGGTTGATGCCTACACCAAAGGGCGCGTGCAAGCCACGGCAGACATTCTCAATGCGGGTCTGACGGAGTGCCACCTCAAACAACTTGCTCCGTTGAAGGTGCGGGCCAACTTAGTCGTTCCCGTGTTGGTGGAGAAAAAATTGGCGGCGCTTTTAATTGCCCACCAGTGCAGTGAGCCGCGTCAGTGGCAGCAGCCCGAAATTGATGCTTTCCTCCAGTTGGCCAACCAAGCCGGACTGGTGCTTGAGCGCAGCAAATTTCTGGAGCAGACCACCGCTGCCCAAAAAGAGGCCGAACGCCTTGCCCAGGAGCAACAGCAGCGTACGGAACGCATTCAAATGCAGTTGATTAACCTGCTCACCGAAGTCGAGGCCGCCTCCCAAGGGGATCTGACGGTACGGGCCGACATCACCGCCGATGAAATTGGTACCGTTGCCGACATCTTCAACTCCCTCATTGAGAGTCTGCGGGATGTGGTGGTGCAAGTGAAAGCGACCACGGAAAAAGTGAACACCGCCCTCTTGGCGGATGAGACAGCCATGACTGAGCTGGCGGAAGAATCGCTGCGGCAAGCCAAGAAAGTAAATCGGATGCTAGATGCCGTTGAAGCCATGGCCAGCTCGATTGAATCCGTGGCCAACAGTGCTAACGAGGCGGCAGCAGTGGCGCGCAAAGCCTCAGAGCGAGCGGTCATCAGTGGTGAAACGATGGATGCCACCGTTGATAGCATTCTCTACCTGCGGGAAACCGTGGCCGAAACCGCCAAAAAGGTGAAACGCTTGGGCGAATCCTCGCAACAGATTTCCAAGGTGATTTCGCTGATTAACCAAATTGCCCTACAAACCAACCTCTTGGCCATCAATGCCAGTATTGAGGCGGCTCGTGCCGGTGAAGAAGGCCGCGGCTTTGCTGTGGTTGCCGAAGAGGTGGGTGAACTGGCGGCGCGATCGGCAGCGGCAACTCGCGAAATTGAGCACATCGTAGAAACAATTCAGCAGGAAACCCATGAGGTGGTGAGTGCCATGGAAACAGGTACCGCTCAGGTGGTTGAAGGCACCCGCCTTGTGGAGGTAACCAAGCAGAATCTCCAAGAAATTGTGCAGGTGTCGCAGCACATTGACGAGTTGGTGCAGTCCATTTCCCAAGCTACTGTCTCCCAAGCCCGCACCGCCAATACGGTGAACACGTTGATGCGCGATTTTGCCAAGGTCTCAGAGGGGATGTCGGCCACATCCAAAGAGATTTCTGAGTCGCTGCAAGCCACCGTGGACATGGCCCAAGAACTCCAAAACTCCGTCAACATCTTTAAGGTGACTGCTGAGGGATAACCATGCCCGAACCCGGCGTTGAGGAAACGATTCGTCTCCAGTTCCTCGAGGAGGCTCAGGACTACCTGCAAACGATTGAAGCAGGGATACTGGAACTCTCCCACCAGCCGGGGATGATTGATGCTGTACTGCGGGCGGCTCACTCCATTAAAGGGGGGGCAGCGATGATGGGCTTTATGTCCCTCAGTGAACTGGCGCATCGCCTTGAGGATTTCTTCAAGGTCTTGAAATCGCGCCCCTGCGACGATGTCGAGGTGCAACACCTCCTGCTCAAAGCAGTGGATCAACTGCAAGCAGTTATTACCCTCCATCGCCAAGGCGTGAACCCCAATGAGGGCTGGTGGCGCACCCAAGTCGAGCCACTTTTGAATGAGTTGCACGGACGCTTGGGCGATCCCACGGCGGAGGATGATTTGACGCTCCTCAGTGGCGATGATGGCCAGCAGATGCGGGTGGTTCTCTTTGAAACCGAGGTGGAAGCCTGCCTACAACGCTTGGAAACTGTTCTGGACACCCCCGGCCAACCCTGCCTCAGAGAGGAGCTGGCGATCGCCGCCCAAGAACTGGAAGGCCTCGGACAAATGCTCGAACTGCCTCAATTTGCTGAGTTTTGTGCCTCCGTCAGTGCCTATCTGGAGCAACCCAACTGTGATGTCAGCGCAGCGGCTGCCCACATTGTGCAGCAATGGCGACGCTGTCAAGCCCTTGTGATCACTGGTCAACTTGACGCTCTGCCCACGCGCTTGGAAATCCCGGAAACCGATGACGAAGAGGAGGACGAGGATCAAACCATTATTGATTTACCGCTGGCCAACCTCAATCAAGAATTAGGGGTCGAGGACTTTGCCAGTGCTGAAGTGGAGACCTTCTCCTTAGGTGATTTATTGTCCCCCCCACCCACCCCTACAGCAGCCCCTTCCCCTGCGCCAGAGGCTGAGACCACCCCAGTAACTCCCCAGCCCCAAGAACCCAAGGAAATGACCGTGCGGGTGCCGGGGCATCAGTTGGATCAACTGAGTGATTTGATCGGGGAATTGCTCATTGAGTGTAATGGTCTGGATTTACAACGGGAACGCCTCCATGATCTGCTAGTGGGTCTCAAGCAAAAAGTGCGTGCCCTTGAGCGTGCCAACTTTCGTCTGCGCACAGAGTATGACCGTGTCAGTGCCCCCCATCACTTTAATCCCCAAAATCAGCATGGCTTCGATGTTCTCGAGTTCGATCGCTATACCGATGTGCATCTGCTCTCCCAAGAGGTGATGGAAACCATTGTCCAAGTGCAGGAAATCACCAGTGATTTGGAATTGAGCCTAGAGGACACCGAACGCACTGGCCGTGATCTCAACCGCACCGCCAAGCAACTTCAAGCTCGGTTTACCCAAGTGCGGATGCGCCCCTTTGCGGATCTGGCCAACCGCTATCCTCGCCTAATCCGCGAATTGAGTCGCGAGCATGGTAAAAATGTCAACTTAGAGATTGAGGGCAGCCACGTTCTCATTGACCGCACGGTGTTGAGTGTGTTGGCGGATCCCCTCTTGCACCTTGTCCGCAATGCCTTTGATCACGGAATAGAACCCGCAGAGGAACGCCAAGCCCTTGGTAAGCCCACAGCGGGAACCATTACCCTAAAGGCGGCCTATCGCGGCAACCAAACCGTTATTACTGTGGCGGATGATGGCCGAGGCCTAAATCCAGAGAAAATTCGGCAAACGGCACGGCGATTGGGCTTAGCCCGCGACTGGTTGGAAACCGCGAGCGATCGCGACCTTTGGCAACTGATTTTTGAGCCGGGCTTTTCAACGGCCTCACAGGTGACCAGCCTCTCCGGGCGCGGTGTTGGCATGGATGTAGTGCGCACCAATCTGCGGCAAATTCGTGGGGACATCCAGATCCACAGTACCCCCGGCCAAGGCACGCGATTTATAATTACAATTCCCTACACCCTCTCAGTGGTACGGGTGCTCTTGGTGGAGGCCACTGGCATGCTCTTGGCGGTACCCACCGAAGAAATCGAGGAAATGGTGCTGGGCGATCGCTACCCGCCCATCGAAACCCTTGGCTCAACCCTAATTGACTGGGAAGGCTATCTCATTCCTGTAATTGACCTCACCCAGATTTTCCACTTTCAGCGCCCCTATCGTCCCGTGGAAATGGAGGGCGCACCGACGATTAACGAACCAACCCTGATGATTGTCAGTCAAGGGGATAGTGCCCTTGCCCTGCGGGTCGATCGCTATTGGAGCGAGCAGGAAGTCACCATTCGCCAAGTCGAAGGCGAATTAGCCCTGCCCAAGGGTTTTAGTGGCTGCACGATTTTAGGGAATGGCCGCATTGTCCCCCTACTCGATCCCCTTGCCCTCTTTAATTGGGCAGAACAAGAGAGTTCTCATGCCCCTGTGGCTAGCCCCGTTGCCCCTAGCCAAGACACCGTCCTTGTGGTTGATGATTCAGTAAACGTGCGGCGTTTTCTCGCCAGTACCCTCGAAAAAGCCGGCTATCGGGTTGAGCAGGCCAAAGATGGTCAGGAAGCCATTGATAAACTCCAAGGGGGGCTACACGTCAACGCTGTTATCTGCGACATTGAAATGCCCCGCCTCGATGGCTTTGGCGTCCTCACTCAAATTCGCCGCATTCCCCAGTGCCAAAACACCCCCGTCATGATGCTCACCTCCCGCACGGGTCAAAAACATCGCCAGCTTGCAGAACGTCTAGGGGCAGCTGCCTACTTTAGCAAACCCTTCCGCGAAAGTGACCTCTTGGCCACCCTTGATCAGTTGATCCGCCATGCTTAAAAGCCGCCGTCGCCGCCAAAGCCAACCCGTTGTTTTAGAGCAGTTCCTGACCTTTATCGTGCGTCAAGAGCAGTTTGCCGTGCCCATGGCACAGGCCTATCGGGTCATTCCTTTACCACCTATTCATGGCGATCCCCACCAGCGGGGGATTGGCCTTGTCACCTATGAAAATCACGAAATTCTAGTCATTGATATTGGCCGCTGTCTCTTTGATGATCCCCTCTCAACCTCAGAAACCCAGAAGCTAAAATTTTTGCTCATTCTCCAGCCCCGCTTAGCAGGGGAATGGCTTGGCCTGCCCCTCATAGAACCCCCCGTGATTGAGCGCATTCCACGGGATGCCATTCATCCTATTCCCAGTAACTATCTCCACTGGGGGAGTATTCACAACGTCAGTTCCCTCATGGTCAGTAGTCAAGAAGATCAGGAGCTACCCCCGATCTTTATCGTTGATATTGAGCAGGTTCTGCACACCCTAAAAACGCGATAACCTGCCTGCATTTCTAGATGGAGGCGCACCAGCCATGAGTACGCTGTATGAAACCGACTTTTATAGCTATTCCAATAGAGAATGAGATATCATCCAGCACAATACTTGCGAATCACTTCATCAATCGAACAGTTTGACCCTGCATGCCTCCGCGGGTTATCCAATAACTACAAGGGCTGTATTGCAGAAAGCTCTACCCAAATGAGATGCTAACTTCATCCCAACGGCCTGATAGTGCGATTGCCTTCAGTTCATCAATAGACTTAAATTTTCTACCCTGTTTAATTTCTTGAATAATTTTTTCAGCTTCTTTAAGCTCTAACCTCGGAACACTCTTGGCAAGATTCTTAGCGCTTTTATAGGAGTTGATGCGCACAGATTTTTGTTTTTGTGGATTGGGATTAGTCTTTGTCTCTTTAGAGATATCCTGCTGCAATTCACTAAATTTTCTTTTCAGATCATCCAATTCTTGGAAAATTTTTTCTAGAAAATTTACAATAACCTTATTTTGGTCATTTAAGCTCTTCTGTAACTCAGAAAATAATTTCATAGCTAATTGGGAATCTTGATCAACTAAGTTACTTCTCTCTGATTTTTGTGAATAAGAGCCATCATCTTTAGAATTTATTTGCAAGATAGATTTGCATCTTTCTTGGAAGGTTAGAACTTCTTCATCTTCAAGCTCAATTCTTGATGCCCATAATTGATGGATACCCAATTCACGGGCAAATTCAACTATCTCCTTGCCGAAGACCACTTCATACGCTGTCTCACCTTCTGGTGTAGTGACTGGACGAATAATGAGGGGGATGAGGTTGGTTTTATATTTGTCTAAGTCTTCACGGATCAGTTGTGGTGAAGCAGAGAATAAGTCTTTGGGGTAGGTCTCTGGGATTGTCAGATAATCAATATGAATCTGACCCTGATGTGTCTGATGTAAGCCGAGGTGCTTTGAGATGCGATTGGAGTGACTCATACTCTATGATGCCTGAGTAGAAAGATAGCGAGCTAAATTTTCAAATGAAGTCGTTAAATCATCAATCGATTCTTTATCTGATCGATTTAATTCTTCATAAAATTTTCTACTAAATATCGGTTGCTGAGACTCTGTGGCTCGCAACATCACAACTCGGTGTGCAATCCATGTTGATTCGGGTAGAATTTGCACGGTCTGTCTTCCATTGGCTGCTTTTTCAAGAATATTCGACAACTTCTCTTTCATCTCATAGTTAGCTGCCGATGTTGTACGATTATACATACTCACAGCGATTCCAAGGGGTTGAGGCGGAGTTTCCATGGCATCCCTCATGGCCTCAAGGCGGGCTAGAACGTACTCTATTGCCCGTATAGGGTAGGGAGCAAATTGCGTCGGTATGAGTACCCCATCAGATGCCATCAAAGCAATGGCATTGACTTTACCAAAGGCGGGTGGTGGATCAATCAGCACAATGTCATAGCCATGATTTTTGAGTTTTCGTTGTAATACCCGATCAATATCAATCGTGCTGATGAGTGCGGGCTCCTTGTCAGCTAGGCGAATGTGGGCGGGAACAATGTCAAGGTGTAGGTTGCCCCAAGCTCTTTGATAGACCACATCTTCTAAGCCAACCTTTGGCTCTAGCAATAGGTCAGCAATATCCTTCTTGCCTTGCTCTTCTACATCTTTGAGGGGGTTAATGCCGACGCCAATGGTTAAGTTGGACTGTGGGTCAATATCAATCAAGAGAACTCGCTTACCCATCGTGGCAAAGGCAGCACCAAGATTGAGGGTTAGCGTTGTTTTGCCAACGCCCCCCTTGTGATTAAAGACAGTAATGATCATGGGTGACTCCTGAGAAGCGGTTGAGGAGATAGACAAACTCTTTGCAAGTGCCTTTTCAAAATAATGATAGACTTTGAGCCTTTGCTGGGTTAAGGCAGTCACTAGAGCAGCGGCTGCAGAGCGGTGTAAAATTTTAGTCAGTTTCTGAATGGTTTGTTTATCGAGGATCCCTGAAGCACATGTCACCGGTTGAAGTGGTTCTCTAAGGGGATTTTGATACAAAAGGTGGTATTCTCGGCCATTGGTGAGTAACCCAAAAACAGCCTGCGCTGCTTCCATGTAGTACCTCAATTGCTGGCCACCCGTCAGCCGGGACTGCACTGGGGTTTTCACCTCAATGATCAGATAGTTCAGGGGGCGATCGCCCGCCATCGGTAAGGTCACCAAAAAATCAGGGTAGCCCTTTCCAATTCGAGGTTTGGCTTGATACTCAGAAGACTGATAGCCCCACTGCTTGAGCAACGGTAGGATAATTTTCTGTTCCGTATTTGCTTCATTGCCCATGGGAAGCCGCTATGCAGGGAGCGCGCTCAGAGGCACATCTAACAAAATTATCCTTGACAACAATAAGCAATTCAATTTGTTAACAAATCTTTATAATATGATCTAAATATGACAAGTGCATGGTGATTCTCCCTTAAGCCAAGCGTGCCAGCCAGTCTGGCATTTCCCACTCCAGTATATTTTTGGGGGTTTGAAGCATGACTTCTTCATACTCTGGATTGAATTGATAGTCACCTGCGATCAACTGCTGAGCATCGTGACTGAGTAACTCTTCAAAGGAATTGACAAGAACTTCATAGCTACAGTTTTCGTTACAAACCTCGATCACCTGCCCGATCGTCCCTGTGGGCGCGGGGTCAAGGTTAATGTATCGCAGAATGTTACCATTCATACAAGTAATTGGAATCCAGTGGGGATAATAAATCAACGGTTTCACCGCCCCTTTGATAAAAATAACTTGGGAAGCCACCCGACTCTTCCAAAAGGAAATGCTAAAGAAATCAGGGTCTTGGCAACTGCGGCCAATGTCTTGATCGAGTTCGTATTGCTGCCAAAGACACTCAAAACTCCGAAAACTGGTACAGAAGAGAATCGCATCCCCTTCATGTACGCCACATTTCAGAAAAGAGCTGTTGCACAATAGCAATAGATGCTTGAGGTGAAGCAGATGCCCTCTCTACGTTATCTCGATGCTTTGGAGTATGCCGCTGTTCTGCATCGTGAACAAACGCGCAAGGGATCAAATGTGCCCTATATTTCCCACTTAGTCGCAGTATCAATGATCGCCCTTGAGTATGGTGCCGATGAGGATGTGGCGATCGCCAGCTTGCTCCATGATGCTGTTGAAGATCAAGGGGGACTGCTGACCCTAGAGGCTATTCGTGAGCGTTATGGCGATCGCGTTGCTGCAATTGTCCGCGCCTGTTCTGATTCAGTGGCCAATACCCTAGAAGGAGATGCAAAATTGCCTTGGGCAACTCGCAAACTAGCCTATATCAAACACATCCAACAGGGCACCACTGCCGATCGCGACACTCAACTGGTCTCCGCCAGTGATAAATTGCACAACCTACTGTGCATTCTTAGAGACTATGGCAACATTGGTGGTGATGTTTGGGCACGTTTTCGGGCGGGTCGAGAGGGGGTTCTTTGGTACTACCGCGAGTTGATTGCTGCCTTTGAGGGTGCTCATCTTATTCCTCTAGGCCTGTTAGAGCAGTTGCAACACACCTACCAAGAACTGACCCGTGCCGTTGTGAGTCGGGAGGGCTTTGTGCTGCCGTCTAGTTATGTGCCTATGGTATAGGCCAAGGGTGGTGCTTCCCTAGAGTCTCCGCAGGAGTAGTATCATGAAAGCAATTTCAAGCCCACTGGCGTCACCAAGTTAGGAGCATCAATCAATGGATGGCTTTTGGGAAAATGTCCTGCGCTACCAACGGTATTTTGTTACGGTTCTATTGGGCGTAGTGTGGAATGTCGTTGAGCCATTGGTGCCTCTTTTGAAGCGTCCGCTGAGCGCGATCGCCCTTATTGGCCTCATGGTGGGACTCCTCACATTTGTGGCATTGACGTTACGCGCAATGTTGGGTTTAACCGCTGCATAAGGTGGCACGATGACCTCTTCCCTGCCCATCAAGGCACAAATTGACCTGATTTTGCTGAGTCTCGAAGCCTTGGCTCATGTGGGTTCGGCAGAGGTACTAGCATTGGCAGAAGCCATGGGGTTTGAGGCCTATTTGCCCGATCGCGTGGGGTTATGGCGACTGCGGCAATCAAGTCCCCTGCGGCGAGGTCGTAATGGGCGACGCAAATTGGATGTGGATGAAGCCCGTGCCTTGGCCTTGATCTGCACCCGCTTAGCGCAGCAACACCAGCAAACCATCCGCACCGCCATTGAACGCTGGCAACAGCAGACGAGTCAAGGTCGCCCGCCCCACTTAGAACCCATTCTCGGGGATTACATTGACCGCTTCACCAATTTGTATCAAGAGCGAATGGCCGACAACAGCAGCGATGGTCGTGAATTGGCACAACTGGCCTTAGATTTACTCGTGGATTTGCTCTTTTACAGTACGCCCCAAGGGGCACGTCGCCTTTGGATCACCCTGCTAGAACGCACTACTCCCGCGCCCCCCTCACTATCGTTGGTGGAACCTGAACCAATACCTGCACCAGCTCCTGAATTGCCCACCCTGTTTCCCCATTCCGATGTCTAATGAGTACCACCCTCAGCTACTCTCAACCCACCTGCCAATTGGATGTTGCTGCTGAATTTTTGCCCTTCAGTCAGAAGCTGCGCCGTGCGCCGGTGCGATCGCTCCACTTTACACTGGCTGTCGGAGAAAAACTCTGCTTTGAGGGCAACGATCGCCAGCTCTATCAACTCAAAACGCTGGTCAACGAGTATATTGAGGCTTTCCTGAGTCATCACCAAACACCGACAGAAGTAACCGCAGAGGGCTTTGTCCTGCGATCGCGATCGCCCCTCGAACATGAACTCCATCTACCCGATGGGCAGGTAATTCTTCTGCAACTGACAGAACTATACGATTTGGTGACGGTTCTTGATGACTGGTCTGCCGTGATGGAGCCGTTGCCGGAACTGGTGGAGCGCGCCCAATCAATTGTTGCTCAAATCCCAATCTGGGCCAAAAGTGCAGCGGTGGCCGTGGGTGTGGTTGCTGCCTTCACCCTTGTTACCCAACGTTGGCTCATCCCCCCCGCTTCAATGGTCGTCACTTCCTCTGAGGCCACCCGTGAGGAACCTAACTTGCCTCCCCTAGCGATGCCATCCCCTTTGCCAGAATTGCCAGAACCTGCGGAAACCCCACAACTGGCTCCCCTACCTAGCCCGCCGCCAGCTGCCCCTGAAACATCTACCCTTGTGCCGCTGCCCTCACCGCCAGAAATGCCGCCCCCAGCGATCGTGCCACCCCCGCCCCCTGTTCCCCAAGAGGCACCTCCCCCGCAACCCCCTGATCAAAATAACGTGGTGGTGCAAGCTCCCGCTGGCCGCGCGCCCGCCAGTATTGAACCTGCCCCAATGATCACCCCTCCAGCCGAAACCACCCCCGTCCCTGCAACCACCCTGCGGGAGGTGAAAACCTATTTTCAAGACCGTTGGCGCCCACCGGCCAGTTTAGACACGAGTTTGGAATACCGCATTGTGCTCAACCCCGATGGCACCCTTGCTCAAGCGCTGCCCCTCAATGGTGCAGCCGTTCGCTTTATTGATCGCACCCCAATTCCTTTACAGCAAAGCCCCCTTGCCAGTCCCTTGGGGGGCGATCGCCCGATTTTACTGCGGTTAGTGTTGATGCCCTCTGGAAGCGTGCAAGTGTTTGGTGAAAATTGATGTTCTATGAGGCACTTGAAGAGACGGCGGGGGTAATCGTCGCAATTTCCTGCAAGCGTTTCTTGACTTCGGCGGCGTTGGGATAGCGTTCCCGAGGATCAGGATGGGTCAAGCAGTTAATTAAATCCACCATCAGCGGATCCAAATGGGGAATGTCCTCGGCATAGAGACGATATTCACGGGTGCCCCAGCGGAAATAGGTTTCTGGTTCATAGCCCGTGAGCAAGTACACCATCGTTGCCCCCAAGGCAAATAGATCGGAAGCGGGTTCGGGTTTTCCCTCCTGCTGTTCTGGCGCCGAATAGCCCACTGTCCCAATAAATGTCCCTGAGTCAGAGGTTAAGACGGATGCTTTGCCCCAGCCCACAAGCACGAGTTCTGTTGTTTCCCGTTTAACGTAGGGATGAATGAGATTGGAGGGACGAATGTGTAAATGCAACACAGGGGGGGCTTGCTGGTGCAGCACCTCAAGCAATTCACACACAGGAATCAGCCAACGACTGACCTCAATCACGTTCATTGGCCCTTGATCCTGAATCCGCTGTTTTAGGGATTGGCCATAGATCATTTCTGAGACCAAGTAGGAATCGCTGCCGCACTGAAAGGCCTCCCAAAACTGGGGTAAGACCGGATGCTCGATTTTGCACAATTGCCGCGCTTGGCGCTGAAAGGCACGGATTTCGTTGCGTGACGCCGCAAGACTATGTCCCTTAATCACCGCCGTTAAGCCACTGCGCCAGCCCAAATAAATGTTGCTTTGACCAAGGGCACGAATAATCTGGTAGTTGCCGAGGGTTTTCCAGACGCGCAGAGGCACACCGCAGTCAATGCAAAAAACATCGTTCTCTTGGGCATGGTTGTGCTGGCAATCGGGGGGAGCACGCCACTCGCTGAGTAAATGAACCGGTAGTTGGCCTGTCACCGCAAACTCAGCCTCTTCCTCCGCTTGGGCGGTGGCACTGCTACTACTGGTGGTGGGGGTGCTTTCTTCAGCACGGGAGGTGGGTTCGGCGGCTGTACCGATGGCTTCTTCTTCCCCTGAATAGGTGCCCTTCTCAACATCCACCAAGCGACCTTCGGGCACCGTTTCCATGCGGACATTGGGAGTGGTGGGACGCTGATCAGAACCGAGGCGAATTTGAATATTGGGTCCAGAGCGAGCCAAACGCAGGATGCCACCATCCATCAAGGTTGCCTGTTGAATACGTTTGCCATCCAAATAGGTGCCGTTGGTGCCAAGATTGACCACTTCCCATTGCAAGCCATTACGACGGAGTTCCACATGGTGACGCGACACCACCGCGCTATAGAGCACGACGTGATTATCGACTGCTCGGCCAATACGGATGACATTTTCATTCTCAAAGGTCCAGCTTTGGACTGGGGTGGCTTGAACGGGATGGAGTAATGTCAATGTAATCACGTTGTCTAACCGCCTCTTCGTACCTGAATACACTCTAAAGAACTAGGAGATGCGTTCATAGATAAAAGTGACTAAATCTCCCTTGCCTAAGGCAATGCGATCGCCCGATTGCAGGCGGTGACGATTGCCCGGATAAAGGGGAGTATTGTTAATGTAAGTTCCATTAGCACTTCCCACATCTTCAATATAGTGGGCATTCCCCTCAATCCGCAGATCTGCGTGGATACGGGAGACAATTTCTGAGTTGGGAAAGCCAGCCACATCAATATCGGGGGGAATCCGATCATTGGGCTTGCCAATATGAATGACGGGACGCCCTGTGGGAATTTGCAGTTCTGTGCGAGTTTGCACATGAATCAGCTTGGCTTCAATGGTGGCAATCTCAACCGAGAAGACATGGGCCGGTGGTGGGGGCGGCGGGGGTAGCGTTGTCAGGCGGCCTTGATGGGCAACGGCTTCCACGGTTGGTGCAGCACTGGCTGTGTGTTGCATTACCTCTGGCATTGGGGGTGCACTGACGGCAAGGCGACGCAGATTGAAACCACACTGGCCACAAAAACTAGCGTCTGGTTGAACTGGGGCACCGCAATTTGGACAAGGAGTCATACTGGGCATGGGCGAAAAGCACACTTCACATTGAACAGCACCAACGGGATTGGGATGGAAACACTCGGAACAGATCATCATAGAAATGATGTCCTATGCCACTGCCGATCCAACCAACCTAAGATTAAGGTACCCATCGTTTCTCTCTACTTCCCAGAGTAAAGCTAAAAAAGCTAGCTGCCTCTATATTTAGGTTAGCTTTTACACCCCAATTCTATACGGGTTCATTGCCAAACTGCTGCTCAGTGAGAATGATTAGAAACGACCACTGACATAATCGCAGGTTAAGGGATGCTGTGGCCTTTGAAAAAGTAAGCGCGTGGGAGCGTACTCAATCAGTTGACCCACTGTCTGTCCCTGAGGATTGGTTTGCAGGGCTAAAAAGGCTGTCCAGTCGGAAATCCGCGCTGCTTGTCGTAGGTGATGGGTTGCCATGATCAGGGTGTAGGTTTGTTTGAGGTGGCATAGACACTCCTCCATGCGGCGGGTCGCAGTAGTATCAAGCCCCCTGCAGGGGTCATCCAGTAACAGAATCTCCGGTTGCAGGGCGATCGCCCGCGCCAGACAAAGGCGTTGTTGCTGCTCTAGGGATAGCTCTAGTGCCGGCTCGCCCAAATGATTCTTCAGAGTTTGCCACAGATTCACCTGTTCCAAGGAAGATTGCACAAGGGCATCGAGATCCCCTTGATAGCCATGCACCCGAGCACCAAAGGCGACATTTTCATAGATTGATGTTGGAAAGAGACTCGGTCTGCTGAAAATCATCGGCATACGACAGCGCAGTTGCAACGCATTCCACTCCTTGAGGGCGTGCTGCCGATAGTGAATTTCGCCAGTCACATGGAGATGCGGAAAAAGTTCAATCAAGCGGTTCAAACAGCTTAACAGTAGGCTCTTGCCAGACCCAGAGGCACCGATCAAGGTCACCAGTTGGCGCGGCTGAATCGTGAGGCTGACATTGCTGAGCAGCGGTTGATTGCGGTAAAACACGCTCAGTTGGCGTACCTCAAGGAGAGTATGTTGGCCAACGGCAAGCGGGTCAACAGCAGTCATCGGCAGGACTTGGGCAGAGGCGTCACTACCACTCTAAACAGTAATGTTGGCCTACAGCTTAGCGTTCCTGAAGCTCCTCAGGGGAGGGACTCGTGGGGGGAACGACTGGTGCTGGTAATGGCTCAGGAAGACTGCGCTGGGCGATACGCTCAAAGCCGTGCAGAATCACATAAAAACAGGGAATAAGAAAGAGGGTGAGCAGTGTTGCCACAGCCAAGCCAGAAAACACAACAATGCCAAGGGGCTGCAAAAATTCTGAGCCTTCACCTAGCCCCAATGCCAAGGGGAACATCCCCACCACCGTTGTAATCGTGGTCATCATAATCGGGCGCAGACGGGCAGGGGCAGCTTTGCGAATGGCTTGGCTACGGCTACAGCCCTCCTGTCGGTAAATCTCATTCGCCAACTCCACCATGATGATGGCATTGTTGACGACAATCCCCACAAGCAAAATGGCACCGACAATGACCGTGGCGCCAATGGCCGTCCGTGTCAGGTACAAGCCCCAAATGCCACCGGCCAAGGCCAAGGGAATGGTAAACATAATCACTAGGGGGTCAAGCAGCGAATTGTACTGTACCGCCATGACCACAAACACGAGAAAGGCCGCCAAACTACCCAAGACCACTAAGGCCTGTTGCAATTGCTGATTGGCTTGAGCCGCCGTACTTGGCATTAGGGACACCCCCGGCGGAAACTCCAGATCGTTGAGAATGTCATTCACTTGGGCAAGGGCAGCACTGAGACTGGCACCTTCAACAAGATTGCCCGCTAGCATAAAGACCTGCTGCTGGTTAATGCGGCGGATTTCACCGGGGGCTTGACTGGGTTCGATGCGAGCGACATCCCCAAGGCGGAGGGGACGGTTATTGGCGGTAAAAAGGGGAATCGTTGTCAGGTCAGCGGGCGTTTGAATGCTTTCACTGTCCAGTTGGACACGAATATCCACTAGGCGATCGCCCCGTTGCAGGCGGGTGGGCACAAACCCCTCCAAGGCGGTTTGAATCGTCTGGCCAAGGTTGAGGGTATTCAGCCCCAGTTCACTGACGCGCTCCCAATCCGGCAGAATTTCAATTTCTGGCTGGCGAGGATCTACATCGGGACGAAAGCGCACCAATGTAGCCTTTTCATCAAGGACTTGGAGGACTTGGCGACCAAAGCGGTTGAGGGTCTGCTCATCACTGCCCCGCAGCATCACATCCACATCGGCACCGCGTACAGGTGAGTTGGTGAGAATAATGCCGCGCACTTGGCCGGGACTCAAGCGCAGCCGCACCCCCAGGAGGTTAAGTTGATCAAGGGCTTTTGTTGCTTCTGTAATGTAGCGATCCACATTCACCCCACGCCGTAGAATGATGTTGCTATTAGCTCGCAGCGGATTGGCAATTGTATTCGTGCCAAAGAGGGCACCCCCCGTTGTGGTAAAGACGGCCTCTGTGCCCGGTTGTGCCATCAGCACCTGATCCACTGCCGCCATGACCCGCCGACTGGTGGGCAGGGGGGTTCCCGGTGGAAAAATGGCCATGAGGTTGACTTGACCCGTATTAATGCGCGGCAGCAGTTCTTGGGGAATTTGCTGAGCTAAAAGCCAACTGCCTCCCCCTAGAAGGGCGATCGCCAGCCCCACCACCAGCCAGCGTGCCCGTAGCACCTGCCCCAAGGCCCATTCATAGCGCCCCGTCAGCCAGAGGAACTTTTCATTAAAAAGGCGAATAAACGCGACCTGCCGTAGGCGATTTTGCACCGGCACCCCCAAAAGGCGGGAGGCCAAGGCCGGCACGACCGTGAGTGCCACCAGCAGCGATGCGGCAACCGCAAAACTAATCGTTAGAATCAACTCATTAAAGAGCAGCGCAATCAAGCCCCCCAGCAACAAAAAGGGCAAAATAGCGACCAAGTTAGTGAGGGTAGAGGCCAAAAGCGCTGATTCGATGCCTTGGCTACGCCGTTTTACCTCCTCAAGGTACTGTTCTTGGCTCATGGGGTGGGGGTCAATATCCGCCAAGGTTTCCAACATCACAATGGCGTTATCCACAACGATGCCAACCCCAAGGGCGAGTCCACCCAAGCTAAACACATTGAGGGAGAAGTTAAATAGCCCCATCAGCAACATCGCGGCCATCGTTGACAGGGGAATGGCCAGCAAAATAATCAGGGTTTGCCGCACCGAGCCAAGGAACAGCAGCACCGCGATCGCCGCCAACAGGGTTCCCGTCAGGCCTGCCGTGATCACATTGTTCAGGGAGTTGCGGATATAAACCGACTCATCAAGGACAGGAATGATCTGCGCATCGCGGGGCACGAGATTGGCTGCCTGTAACTCGGCTAAACGGCGCTTGATACCATCAGCCACTTCCACCGTATTGGCTTCCGGCTGCTTAAGAATACTGACTTTGACGGCAGGTTGGCCATTGAGGGTCACAAATACCCGTTGCTCGGCACTGCCATCTATGACTTGCGCTACATCCCGCAGATAGACTCGCTGACCATTGGCACCCGTCAGCATCACCTCCTCAATTTCACCGGCATTGCGAAACCGTCCCACTGTGCGGGTTAAGGGTTCTGCCGTTTGGCCGCGAATGCGTCCCCCTGAGACATCTTGGTTGCGATCGCTCAAAGCAGTTAAAACTTGATTTAGCCCCACCCCCGTGGCCTGCAATCGATCCAGATCCACAAGAATTCGCACTTCTTCGGTTGTCCCCCCAGAGACATCGACTCCCGCCACGCCGGGGACAACACTCAGCTCTCGATCCAAATCTTCGTCGGCAAAGACCCGTAACTCACGGCCACTGAGGGTTTCTGAGGTTAGGGCAAACTCATAGACCGGCAATTGTGACGGATCAAACTTAAAGAGGCGCGGCGACTCAATAATATCCGGCAACCTACTGCGGGCACGGTTAAAAGCAGCAGTGGCTTCATTTAAGGCTTGATCGACATCGCCACCGGGTTCAAAAAATAAATCAATACTGACTTGACCTTCGCGGGTTTGCGAATAGACCTGCACCACCCCCTCCGTGCGACTCAGGGCTTCCTCAAGGGGCTTGGTCACCTCCTCAACAGCAACACTAGGTACCACGCCCGGAATATCCAGCCGTACCCCAATGCGCGGGTACGTAATCGCCGGCAACAAATCCACTTGCAGCCGCATGAGAATAAAGACCGCCAACACAATGACAGTCAGGGTCAGCATCAGGGTGCCGATGTGGCGGGTCACCGCCAAGCCGCTAAAACTAAACCGTGGGGAGGTCATGCAAGTTTAACTGGTGTACAAGTCATCCTTTAGACACCGCTACTCTAACAAATCGTTTCTGAGCTTTCATCCCAGTCAGTGGGGTAAAGCGTCATGCCCAAACCCAGCGATCGCGCCCCCCATGTTTCGCCTTATACAAGGCTTGATCCGCGCGAGGAATCGAGTCACTGAGCACCTGTTCACCGGGTCGAAAAAGCGTGCCACCCAAACTAATGGTTGCAGTCAAAAACTGCTGATCCCCTAGTTCAATTGGTTGGCTTCTCACCACAGCGCAAAGTTCCTCGGCAACGGATTTAGCATGGTCTTCATTGGTGGCAAAAAACAACAGCACAAATTCTTCGCCTCCCCAGCGAACCAAAATACTATCTTTACAGGCCTCTATCACCTGCTTTGTCCTTGCCGCCAATGTGCGCAGAACCACATCGCCCTGATCATGCCCATAGGTATCGTTGATGCGCTTAAAGTGATCAATGTCGAAAATCATGACGATTAGCAGCGCGTCTCCTGTCGCTGCTTGGGACTGATAAGCCTCAACCCGACTCAAGAGAAAGCGGCGATTAAACGCCCCAGTCAAGGGATCCAACCAAGCCAAGGCCAAAAGTGCTTGCTCTCGCTGGCGCATATCACTGATGTCAGAAACGATCCACACACGCCCTAGCCGACTGTCGCCTCGCACGGGGTGGGTATCAATGAGGAAGGTTTTCTCGCCCATCAGACACTCCCCCTTTGCACTAAAGTTGGCATCGGCACTCAGCCCTTGAAAAATTCTGGTTAACTCATCGCGGTTATCGCATCTCTGGCGTGCTTGTTTCATGTGCTCGGCAACAATCTGAACCGGATGGCTTCCGGCTGGCAGTTGCAACCATTGACTGGCATAGGCATTAACCATCGCTGTAGAGCCATCCCCCTTGATCAAAACCAAGCCCAGCGGCACGGTGTCGAAAATATCTTGGAATTGCACTTCAAAGATGAAGCTGTTTTGCCGTTGGCGATGATGAGCCAACAGTTGCCGGTAAAGAGCTGCAATGTAGCCTTTTTGTTCTGCGAGTTGGCACAGCAGCCCCTCTACGGGATTCACCAATAGCAACCCTTGCCGCCACTGCTCTGGCTCACCGCAGGGAATATAAACGATTCGCTCAACCTTATCCAAAAGGCAGAAAAAGATAGAAGGCAGTTTTAGAAAAGGCGTGATATCAATGACAGCCTCCTCAACCAAATCTGGCCACGGAGCAATAATTTCGACGTTGGGAAATCGGCTGGTGCTGGTTGTGGTGATAATCTCTGCCCGATTGCCATGTTCATCGACTGTTAAGGCTAAGACAAGCTCAGACTGCGACCAATTAGCAACTAGATGACAAAATGCTGTAATGGCATCGGGAGTAGGGAGAAGTTGGCGGGCGAGGTGTTCGTGCAAACTTTTGAGCATGCCCTAATCAGAATGGATTATATATTTTTTGAGTAAAGAGCCAACGGCCTCAGGATGAGTCATGTGGGGAAGATGGCCTCGCGCGTCGATCCAATCAAGTGTACTATTTGGCAGTTTCCCCTGCAGCCACAGTGCCACAGGTTGGGGAACCACAAAGTCGTCACGATTGAAAATGAGGTGCACGGGTTGAAAGACTTTGCCCACAAACGCCCTTGTATCAGAATCAAAAATGACCTGAAGTGTGCGCAATGCAACACTTGGCTGCAATCGAAAGAGGGTTTTTGAAAAATCAGCTAGCCGGTGATCCTCGGTCAGGCCAAACATCAGGGGAGCAAAACCCGCAGCCCATGTTTGGTAGTTGGTGACCATGGCGTCATAAATGGCCTGTAGGTCTTCGGGGGTGAGGGTACCGGGATAATTCTCATCTTTGAGATAGCAAGGGGAGGGGTTGAGCCAGATATGTCGTCGAAACAAGTCAGGTCTGGCGATCGCGGCAATTGCGCCAATCATGCAACTGACGGAATGACCAACATATATGCAGGATTGGACACCAAGGCTATCTAGTAATTCAATGAGATCGTCAGCATAACCATACAAATGACTGTGTCTTTGCAGGTCGTAGCGGCGCAACGTGTCTTCGTCGGAGCCACAGCCTGCAAGATCATAGCGAATATAGGTGAAGCCCTCAGGGAAGAAAGGCATTAGGTAATCCCAAGCGCTTTTATCGGTACCAAAACCGTGTCCTAGAACAACGGGAACTGTCCCCCACTGGTCAATCTGGACGTATGGCTTGAGAGACTCGGGAAGACCAGCAACTTGATGCGTGATTTGCATAAACGTTTCGCACTACTCAGCCAATTAATTAAGTTTTTTTAATTTTCAGTGGATAAATTGAGTTCGAAACTTGAAGGGCAATGCTAGAAAAAACATAGCACCTAGATGATCTTACAAAACTCCATTCACCTGAGAAAGAAATCTTTAACAATTTGCTATTGACCGGCGAACCGTTGCCGCAACCGTCGCAGCGCAGCCCCTGTGCCTTGGGTTGCCGCCTCTTCGAGGACAGCACTCATCAACGCTACTAAGTTAATGTCTGGAAAATAGCGGCTTTTGGATCGAGGGACATAGGTCTGGCCATCGAGAGCATAAATGCTCAAGCCCGTTGACTTGAAGAGCCACACTTCAGGAACGCGATAAAGAAGGTAGTCCTCAGCCGCCGTATAGGTGGTGACATCAATTTCAATCACCAAGTCGGGTGGCGGATCGGTTTGCCAATCAATACGGTCTTTGCCGACGGCTGCCGTCCAGTTGTCAATATAGAAGCAATAGTCAGGCTCAATGCCACCCATCTCAGGAATCTCCATGGTGATCGGCGTAAAGGCTTCGTAATTGCGCTCCTCACTATCCAGCAAAATTTTGACAACATCGGCAACGATATTCGCTTCGCGGCCATGACGGGGTAAGGGACTCATGAGCAAAATTTCCCCCCGACGAAACTTGATGCGGGGAATCGAACCATCGCCACGGCTGTTGCGGAGGCAACAGTAATCTTGCCACGTACCGGGCATGCGTAGGACACTGCCGGGGGGAAGAATAATTTTGGCTGGAGAAACAACCGCATACATGGCAAGGTATATCCACAACAGGTCTAGTTCCACTGTGCCACAGCATCAAGGTTGACGCGCTTTGCGGTTGCGAATCGCGCGGACAGTGTTCCCCTTGCACTAGCCTAGAAAAGGCAGAGATTCAGACGAGACAAAGATGCAAGACGGGCGTGTGATTGCCGATTCAATTTCGCCAGCAGGGGTGCGCTTGGTGACGCTGCAACTGACGTATCCGCGTTTTATCCATAGTGAACTGCTCACCCATCGCGTGTTTTCCCGTAATTCCGCTAGTTCGCGAGCGGTGCCTGTGGCCAAAATGATGGAGCAAGTCGAACACAACCCGGTCATTCCTTACCATTGGGGAAAAAACCAGCGGGGGATGCAGGCGCGCCAAGAAAGTGAACATAAGGAGGCTGCCAAGGAAATTTGGCTGAAAACCCGCCTCGCGGTTCTTGAGGGGGCACGCCAACTCCATGAACTAGGCATTCACAAGCAGGTGGTGAACCGCATGCTGGAGCCGTGGCTGTGGATGCAAACGGTGGTGAGTAGCACGGAGTGGGATAATTTTTTGCGCCTGCGCAACCACCCCGATGCCCAGCCCGAAATGCAAGCCTTGGCTAAGCTGATTCAGCATTTGCTGGAAACCCATGAACCGACACCTGTGGCGGTGGGGGATTGGCACCTTCCCTATATCGATCCCAGTGAGCGCGAGCAATATAGCCTTGAGGAGTGTAAGTACATGTCCGTGGCTCGCTGTGCACGGGTGTCCTACTATCTGCGGGATGGCCAACGCAGTGACCCCGCCTCTGATCTGGCGCTTTATCAACGCTTGGCGGGGGCAGAACCGAAGCACCTGTCGCCCCTAGAACACGTGGCAGAATGCATGGGCGATCGCCAGCCCTATGCCAATTTTGTGGGTTGGCGGCAGTTGCGTTACTTTGAGGAGAGAAAATCAGCACATGCCCCCCAATGATCCACGATACACTGAGTAGCAGAAGACACCATTGACTGAGTTGACAAGAGCGAGGAGTGCAGCCATGGACGTTGCTATTAACGTGAAACCCATTCTACTGGCCATTACGCCGGTGTTTATTTTGCTGTGTTTGGTCTTTGGCACCCGCAATGGCTTCTACGACACCGATAACTACCACGGCAACGGTTCTGCTCACTAAAGCTAACCAAGGAGGGTGACTGTTCGTCATTCATGATCGAGTGCCTCAACTATGGGGTGGGTCACGCAGATGAGGGGGTGTGCATTGGCTTAGGAATTGGCACCTATCGGATTTTGCTGGACTGTGGTGTGCCGTCCCTTGATGTTTTGCCCCTTGATGAAATTGAACAGCATCCCTTTGACTTGGTGCTCTGTAGCCATGCCCACGCGGATCATGCCCAGAGTCTATTGGCACTCCATCGCCGTTTTCCCCATATTCCCATCTATGCCAGTGAGGTCACGACCCAGCTTTTGCCCCTCAATTGGCCGCATGAAACGGTTCCCCCTTTCTGTCGTGCTTTGCCTTGGCGATCGCCCGTTGAGTTTGGGGATGGCCTGACCGCCGAACTCTTTCCTGCAGGGCATTTACCGGGGGCTGCTGTTTTTGCCCTCACCTACCAAGACCCCAACCCAGAGCAATCGCCCCTGAGCGTGGTCTATACTGGGGATTTTTTCCTGTCCCATACTCGCTTTACGGAAGGGCTACCCCTTGCGGATCTGCGAGGATTGCAGCCGGATGTGCTGATCATTGAGGCCAGCTTGGGCACCGCGCGTCATCCCCACCGCCGTCAACAGGAAAACCAACTGGCAGAACGCATCCGCACGGCGGTTGATCAAGGCTACAATGTCCTACTGCCGCTGCCGCCCCTCGGTACTGCTCAAGAAATTCTCATCCTACTGCGCAGTCATCATCTTTTTACGGGACAGCCGATTCAAATTTGGGTCACGCCAGCGATCGCTCGCGGCTGTGATGCCTACCTCACGGTTTTGCCCCATTTACCCACGGCCATTCAAAATTTTGCCCAACACCAGTCCCTCTTTTGGGATCAGCGGGTCAAACCCCAAGTGCAGCCCTTAAGCGATTTGGCGCAAATTCGAGGCGCAGCCCCCACCATTGTCCTTGTGGAGGAGGATCAAGACCTGCGTCCCTACCTAGCTCAGGGGAAACGGCCTTGGCTGGTACTCTATCCACGTCTGCGCTATGGTCAGCCTTTTCGGGGCGGTGATCCTACCTTAGCCAGCTTGCCCAATGTAGAGGTGGATACGTTTTTACTTTCCCTCCATGCCGATGGCCCTGCAACGACGCAACTGATTCACAATATTCGCCCGCAGCATGTGGTGCTTATCCACGGCGACCCCAACTACCTTGCCGATTTAGCCAGCCTGAATGAATTGAGCAACCGCTACCATCTGCACACCCCCACCAGTGGCTCAACGATTCAATTTCCCATTGGCCAACTGACGCTTTCGACGCCGAGTTCGTTGGTGCAACTGGCCTATGAGGGGGAGGTGAGTGAGTGGAACGATGAAGCGATGATTCGCCTACCCGCTTCTATTACCACAGATCCACGCTGGCGACGGTTGGCGGATACGGGCTTTGTCCTTGCCTCATGGCAGGGGGAGCAGTTGCTGATTCGCGGCATGACCCCCAAGGAAGTGCTGGGTGGAACATCGACCCCGATCGCCCCCGATCAGGAGAGCTGTTTTAATTGCCAGTTTTATCGCGGTCAGCGCTGCTGGAACGAGGCTTCTGCGCTCTACAACTTCAAAGTGGCACCAGAGGGCTATTGTCCAGCCTTTGAGCGGGCAGAAACACAGCCGGAACCCGAAAGCTAGGCCCCTTGGAGCTGTCGCCGCAGGGTGACCGTCGGACTTTCCGCGCCTGTTTTGGGGTCAATGGCGATCGCCATCAGGGCAATGGAACGCACACTCGCGGGCACGTCAATGTGAAGCACGGTTTGCCAGTAGTCCCCATAGCGATAAAAATCAAACTCCACGAGCCAGCGGGGGCCAGCAATTAACTCTCCTGTTTCGCCATTGGTGATCCACACCTTCACAGAGCAACCCCGTTGTGTTGCCGGCAAATTCACCTTGAGGTGCAGCGGCGATACCAGTGGCTCCGGTGACAGCAGGAGCTGGGGGGGGGTCAATAGATAGGGACTCTTAGGATTCGTGGATACTGGCGGTGTGGGTTCAACGGGGGGCGCTAATTCCGCTAACTGTTGCAATCGCGACCAAAATCGCTCTTGGCGATCAATGGGCAAATCCCGAGGCGGCGGTACGGTAACGGCAGATAGGGGCTGGCAAAAGCTAGGCAAATCCACGACAACAGGGGCTTTTACAGGCTTCAGTTGGGGCGGTAGGGAAAAGCCGCTCACTGGCACAGGTTCGAGAGTCTTATCCCCTAAGATGGGCAACTGCGGGCCAGCGGGTGTTTCGCTCTTAGGTGGGGCGGGTTGGCGGGGCGCAGAGACGGCAGGCATCTCCGGTGCCGGTAACACCGTGACCATAAAGGCTTGCACTTGGCGAAGATCGCTGTGCTCTAGGGGTTGGTTGGGCAGGAGGCGGGCTTCCCCCACCATGACTGGATAATCGGCCAAGGGGGTGAGTGTACAATGAAACCCCCATTTCCCCTCGCGGGCGATCGCGGGCACTGAGTGCTCCTGCACCACATCGCGGGTGACGGGATTGCGCAAACGAATCACCACCGTACCGGGAACGGCAACTGTGCCCTCTAAAACCAGCGTTTCATCGGCAAAGATCGTATAGGCACTTTGGGGCAGCTCAATGAGCGTCGTGGGCAGCTCAGCAGGGGAGGGTGCTTGCGGCTTAGGGGGGTCGGCAGCTTTCACCGGCTGCTCTGGAACCGCAGGCAAGGTTTCTGGTGCCGGTAAATCCCACTCTTCGCTTTGGGCAAGGACATCAAGGGCGATCACAAACACCTCTGCATCCAGCACCCCCTCTTGGGCCACACGGCATTGAAATTCCCAACGCCCCGCCTGCAAATAGGTAAAGGGCAGAATACCCATGAGTCCTGTGGAGCTGCTGCGGTGGGTGCGGCGTTGGTAGCGCTGCTTGGGCACCCCCTGATCATCGTAAAGATGGGTAATTTGCACTTCCACCGAGGTTTCGGCAACCGGACAGCGCGCCATCAAGCGGTAACTGCCCTCCAAAACTTCCGCCGAGGGTGGTTCTAGGGGCAACCAAGCGCGATCGCCCTCCTTTTGCAGTAAAAACTCCCATCCGCCCATAGCTCATTTTCACTCTCCCACTGCTTAGGATATTGCACAGAAAAGGCCACATTATGCAATCTCAGATGCAAAGTTAAGCCGATGGAAAGGCCACTTGCACCAATGAAACATCATCACTGCCAAAGGCATCGGGCGCTGCATGGCTCTGCACTTGGGCAATCAACTGGGGCAGCGCCGGCACAGGGTCTTGGGTGTGGGCAGCAATGAGCAACTCCCTAAAGGCTTCGAGACCCCAAACCCGATTGTCGGTTGTTTCAAACTCATAGATGCCGTCACTAAAGAGGTAGAGAACTGCCGAAGGGGGGACTTCAATCGTGGCTTGGCTAAAGGCCATGTCAGCAAACATGCCAATGGGAATGCCCGGTGTCTTGAGGAGAGTCGCTCGCCAGCCATCAGCCTCAGGGGTGAGGAGCAGTGCCGGCGGGTGTCCACCACTGGCATAGGTCAACTGCCGTGTTTGGCGATCGTACACGCCGTACCAAATCGTGAAATACTTCTCGTGCTGATCCGTCATTTGAAAGCCATTGTTGAGGGCTTCGAGGACTTGGGCAGGGTGCCGATAGTCAAATGTGCCGCTCGTTTGCTCTCGCGTGGTGCTGCGCAGGAGGTTCAAGACGGAGACCGAAGGCAGAGCCGCCCCCAAGCCATGGCCTGAAACATCGAGAATGTAAAGCACTAAATAGCGATCGCCCACCCCAAAAAAGTCAAAGCAATCGCCGCCCAACTGACTCGACGGCAAAAAGTAGTAGTTAATTTTGCAGGGGGCTTCTTGGGGAGCCGGTAGGAGCGATCGCACATAATCCGCAGCCTCGTGCAGTTCCGCCTCTAGGAGTTGTTTCTGCTTGAGCAGATCTTGGTTAAGTTGATAAAGGCGCAGACCCGCCTGAATCCGTGCCCGCAGTTCATTGGGGTCAATGGGCTTGGATAAGAATTCATCCGCACCAGCATCTAAGCCCTGAATGCGATCCTCCAGTTCCCCCTTGGCGGTCAGCAGCACAAAAAAACTGCGGGAGAGTTCCTGATCCTGCTTGATTTGACGGCACACCTCTAGGCCGTCCAGTTCGGGCATCATCCAGTCGCAGATGATCAGGGCGGGTTTCTCAGCGGTGGCGATCGCGATTCCCTCGCGGCCATGGCTAGCAACCGAGACCTGGTAGCCCAGATCCTTTAGGGTTTTGCGCAGCAGCAGTCGGCTAGTAGGGTCATCATCAATGACGAGAATTCGATAGGGCTGGCGATCGCCGCTCATAGCTTCAGCCTGCAAAATCTCCCCCTAGTGTATCCCAAGGCTCTTGGCTATTTTGGGGTTTGCCTCGGATCAAGGGCATCCCGCAGGCCATCGCCAACAATGTTGAAACACAGCACCGTCAGTACAATCAGTGTGGCGGGTGCCCAGACTAACCATGGCTGCAACACTAAGATTGAGGCATTCGTTGCCAACGAGAGCATATTGCCCCAAGAGGGATCCGGCTGCTGAATGCCTAGACCAATGAGACTGAGTACCGATTCCGCCACAATAAAGCTGGGAATCGAGAGCGTTGCGGCAATCATCACGTAGGTTGCTGTCTGGGGAATAATGTGCCGCACAATAATATAGAGCGATCGCCCCCCCATTACCTGCGCCGCTTGGACAAAGGCCATTTCTTTGATCCCCAGCACCTGACCGCGAATCACCCGTGCTAGCCCCGCCCAACTCACAAAGGATGTGATTACGGTAATTAGCAAAAATCGCTCACCACTACTGAGTCCCGTGGGGAGTACTGCCGCCAAAGCCACCAGCAGATAGATGGTCGGCAGCGTCATCAGCACCTCAACGCCCCGCATCAAAACGGCATCGAGCCAGCCGCCAAAGTAGCCAGAAATTGCCCCCACCAGAATGCCAATCGGGAAGGCGATCGCCACCCCCACTAGGCCAATACTGAGGCTAATGCGGGCACCAAAGAGCAGCCGACTGAACTGATCGCGTCCTTGGTCATCCGTGCCCAACAGATTCAGATAGCCCTTACCCACCGTGCCAAAGAGATGGCGATCGCTGGGGAACCCGGCAAAGATCGTACGTGGTTCAATTTGTGGATTGGTGAGACTCCAGCGAGTCGGTAGGGGCAGGGTAATTTCCAAGAAGCGATAGGGGCTGCCCTTGACAAAGAGGCGAATCGGCGACGGTTCCTGCCAGTCTACAATCAGGGGACGTTCCCCTGTTTCCAAGTTCACAGGCCCCAAGCGGGTGGGATAGACATGGGGGCCAAGCCACTGACCGTTGGGGGTGCGCCAGTAAATGCGGGTAGGGGGCAGCAGCGCACCCTCCACTTGAAAGGTATAGGGACTGTAGGGAGCAATAAAATCCGCGGCGATCGCCAGCAGGTACAACGTCAGCAACACCCCCAAACTGACCATCACTAAGGGGTTGCGCCGCAACGCTTGCCAAGGGGTCATTCGTCACTCATCCGCTAGGGTACAGCCACTATACAGCCTTTTTGCTATCCTAGGGCTGCTCTGACAGACTCAATGCCGACATGTCTTCCCTCTTTTTAGAGAGGCATGATGCTATAGATAAATTTGACTCAAAAATCAATAAGTGATAAATAAAACTTAACAAACTAACATCAAATTCCTTTTCTTGTTAAATAGATTCGGTATCACTATATGATTATACTGATTGCTTCAAACTAACATATTGTTAAAAAAATACTTTTTGTTTCAAATAAAGTGGTAACTTGATTAAATCTAATGATTTCTAGTCAGATCATTCTCGCAGGCTCCCTTTTTCTCTCTAGTGCGGGTACCTGTTGATTAAAGAACAATTGAGTTGCTTTATTCATTTGAATAGTGTTCTGACAGAGGAAATATAGAGCGAATGGAAAAACCAAAGCCCCTAACTGGTAAAGCGCTCTTGCAGCGATTAAGTGAACTGGGTTCTGCATCCCGTAAAGAAGCCGCAAAGCTCTGTGGCTACTATCGCGTCACAAAATCTGGTGAGGTGCGTGTTAACTTAGGGAAATTTTACGAAGCGGTACTCGCTGCCGGCGGACTAGAAGTCCAGTCATCAGAAAAAGACGTCAATGGTCAATCAGGACGGGGGCGATCGCCCTCCTATCGAGTGAAGGTGCACCAAAATGGCCAGATTGTCATTGGTGCTGCCTATACCAAAGCCATGAACCTAAAGCCGGGGGATACCTTCAAAATTAAGCGGGGGTATAAACATATTCATCTCTATCTCATCGATCCAGAAGAAGTGGATGGCGCCCCCACAGAGTAATCAATGGTTTGCCCTAATGATTGGCAATAGTCGGCAGCACTGGGCTCTCTTTACGGGTGAACACCTCAGCCGCACTTGGCACCTCACCCCTGAGGAATTTGCCTTTAATCCTGCCCAAAACTATCCCAACCTCCCCTGCTGGGGTGCGAGTGTTGGTGCTGTGTCCTTGCACCAAGTCTATCCGACGGCGATCGCCCTCACCCTCGAGGATATTCCCATTCCTCGGATGTACCCCAGCCTAGGGATTGACCGTGCCCTTGCCCTCTGGGGAGCGCTTCAGGTTTATGGGGCACCAGTGTGTGTGGTGGATGCGGGAACTGCATTAACGCTGACCCTAGCCAACGATCGCGCTGAATTTGCGGGCGGTGTGATTCTCCCGGGTGTTGGGTTAATGGCACGAGCACTGGCGGACTATACGGCGGCGTTACCCTATGTGACGCTTCCCCCCGAACCACCCCCCCGTTGGGGAACCACTACTACCACAGCGATTGAAAGCGGTCTTTACTACGGTACTGCCGCCATGTTGCACGCCTATCTGGGCGCCTTTTTTCAGGCGTTTCCCCAAGGTACGGTGATTGTGACCGGGGGCGATCGCCCCTTTCTCAGTGAACTGTTAAAGACATTTTTAGATGCCGATCGCTGGCATGAAGATGATCATCTGGTTTTTTGGGGGATCCGCGCCCTCCGCAACCCAACCGTTAAGATAGAAATGCACCCGATGAACAGGATTGACGACTTCCGCTAATGGAGCGACGGGATGACTTTACGGATTTAGCCTTGGGACTGGTTTCAGCCCAGAGCTTTCCGGCGATAGTGGGCATTGCCGATCACATGCTCAAATCCGCCGATGTCCTCCTAGTGGGCTATGAAAAAATTGGCAGTGGCCACTGTACCGCCATCGTGCGCGGGCGAATTGCCGATGTGCGTCTAGCTGTGGAAGAGGGCGCTGAGCGGGCACAGCAGTTTGGTCAAGAACTCAGTACCTTAGTCATTCCCCGGCCTGACCCCAACCTAGAGAAAATTCTTCCGATTGGCAGTCTCCTCGCCCAGATTGCCTCTAAAAGTCGCGGCCATCGCCTCAGTAGCCACGCGGTTGGCCTATTGGAAACGCGAGGATTTCCAGCCATGGTGGGGGCAGCGGATGCCATGCTCAAGGCGGCAGATGTGATCCTAACGGCCTACGAAACCATTGGCGCCGGTCTATGTACGGCCATTATTCGCGGCACGGCCTCCAATACCGCGATCGCCCTTGAGGCCGGGATGGCAGAAGCCGATCGCATTGGTGAACTCCATGCAGTGATGTTGGTACCTCGTCCCCTTGAGGATTTGGATCAATCGTTGCCCTTGGCACCCGCCCTACAACGGGAACTGCAACCCCTGCGCCTACCCCTCACCCTCAAGCAAAAAGAAACCGAACCCCTTGCCCTTCAAGGTGCGGCTCAAGAGAGTGTGGCCGTGGAAGCGCCTGCCGAAACGGTGCCCGTCGAACCCTCTGCCAATCCCTGACCGGCAATCCAGCCCGTTGTCCACGCACTTTGCAGATTAAAGCCCCCCGTCACGCCATCGATATCGAGAACTTCGCCCGCAAAGAATAGCCCCTCACAGCAGCGGCTGGCCATGGTTCTAAAGTCCACTTCCTTGAGAGCCACCCCACCACAGGTGACAAACTCCTCTTTGAAGGCGCCCTTGCCAGCGATCGCGAAGGTACCTCGGTGCAAGGCCTCCGCCAGTGCCAGCAGTTGTTTTTTACTGAGGTGTGCCCAAGTTTGCTCAGCCGGAATCCCCACGCTGGTTGTCCAGTAGCTCCAGAGGCGGCGCGGCAGCGGAAAGGGACAATGGCGGGCGATCGCTCGCTTCGGGGTATGGCTACGACAGGCTGCCAACTCCCCTTGAATCTGCGGCAGTGACAGATGGGGGAGCCAATTCACCACCAAGGTGCCGCGATAGTTCTGCGCCGCTAAGGCACGTGCCCCCCATGCCGAGAGTTTCAAGACCACAGGGCCACTCAAGCCCCAATGGGTAACGAGAATAGCACCGGTTTGGGTTAAGGGGGGCTGCTGCAACAGTTTGAGGGTTGCTTCCACGGGTTCGACACTGAGGCCTGAGCGCTCCTGCAAGAGCGGGTCATCAATGTGAAACGTAAACAGCGAAGGGACGGGGGGAATAATGGTGTGTCCCAATTGTGCCGCCAAGCGATAGCCTTGGGAACTACTGCCGGTGGCCAGAAGGACGCGATCGCCCACAAGGGGTTGAGGCTGCTGAGCAACCGTGACTTGAAACTCATTGCCGACTTTCACCATTTCCTTCACTGCTGCGCGGGTACGGAGGCGAATGCCCAGAGCCGTTGCTTCTTGCACCAGACAGTCAATAATGGTTCCTGAGTCATCACTGACGGGAAAGACTCGCCCATCGGCTTCGGTTTTCAACTTCACCCCCCGCGCCTCAAACCAAGCGATCGTGTCTTGGGGTTGGAAGCGACTAAAGGCACCCCGCAAGGCCTTGCCACCACGGGGATAGTGCTGCACCAATAGCGCTGGATCAAAACAGTGGTGGGTGACATTGCAGCGACCACCACCAGAGATGCGGACTTTGCTCAGCAGCGTTGCCCCAGCTTCTAAAATCGTGACGAGATTGCGAGAATTAGCCGTCGCACAGGCGATCGCTCCAAAAAATCCAGCGGCACCACCGCCGATGACCAAAATGCGCTGACCTGCCATCAAGATTCCAAAGGAGAAGGATAGGTATGTTCATCGTTGTCGTTTTTGCCGTTGCGATCGCGCGCCAAATGCAGCTGTTGATGCAGCCGACCCACGGCAATCCCCTCTGTGGCCATCAGGTTGAGCACCCGCCGCCGAAACTCGCGCCCCACCGCCCACTGTTGTCCTGGCTGGGTTTTAATCCAAATGCGCACGAGTAAGCCACTGGCGGTAATCTGATCAATTCCTAGAACTTCTGGCCGCTCCAGCATCTTCAGTTGCCACTCCGGTTCTTCGTAAAAGTGGATACTCAAGTCATTCAGCAACGACAACAGGCGATCGGGATTGGTTTCAATATCCACCCACAGTTCGAGATTAACCCGTGACCAAGTGCGGGTCAGGTTGGCTACCTTGGTAATCGTACTATTGGGAATTGTAATCAGCTGACCCTCGGCATTGCGCAACTGAGTAATGCGCAAATTGAGATTTTCCACTAAGCCGGAGTAGGGTTCAATTTCCACCACATCGCCAATGCCGTACTGATCCTCCCAGACAATGAGCAGACCATTGATAATGTCCTTCACCAAGTTCTGTGACCCTAGGGAAATGGCCAAGGCTAAAAAGCCCCCCACAGCGAGAATGGAGGAAACAGGTACCCCTAAGGAACCCAAGATAACCACTAGTCGAATCAAATAAATGACAACGGTCTTAAAGCCGCGCATCACTTCCACAGTGGTACTAATCCGCAGGGTTTTACGCTGGGTATCAGCAAACTTGAGCAGATTATTTTGCTCCCAGAAAACACGAATGCGATCAAAGGCCAAGTCAGCAAATTGATTCAGCAGCCCCGTGCCAAACCAGACCACCATCCACAGAATCGGCAAGCCATAGACTTGGGAACTCAGCCAGCGGGTCATGGGGAAGAGGCGTAGAATTGCCGCTAGGCCGAGTAGCCACAAAGCCACTTGTCCCCACAACAGTAGATACCGAACGAGACTAATGAGCTTGATGCGCTGCTTGAGAAAAAAGTGGTGCCGCAGATGGGGCAGAAGCGGCAAAACCCACTCCGGTTCCGTCGTTTGAGTGGTCACTGTGTCGAGTTGCCCTTGTAGATGCTTGCGTTGGCGGATCAAGAAGCGTTGCACAATTAAAATGACGAAACTACCTGCACCCACCTTGATAAAGATCAAGACAGCCTCCTGAATTTGCGACATCAGGGCTGTGTCGGTGCGTTCCTGAATCGCTCGGTTCATCTGCTGTTGCAAAATGTCTCGCCACTGCTGGGCAAGGGTTTCAGGGGGCAGTTGATGGTAGTCGCTGTCGGCCTCTGTCACCGTCAGGAGGCGAGTGGTGCGTTCCGCTTGGCCAATGCGGGCACTGATGACTAAAACATTATTGAGGCGAGCCACACCAATGTTTACAAGTTCGGGCGATCGCCGTCGCTGGCGGATAGCACTATGGAGGACGCGCCGTAGATTTGACTCAATGAGTTCAGCGCGCACTTCAACGGGAATGGCCTCACTGGGATGAGTGCGATCGCGCACCGTCGGCGCAGCAATGGTAAAAAGGGTGCTGCCATCGAAGCGAACATCGGCAATTTCCAGCTCACCAATGCGGGTAACACCGGGAGGTGGGGGGGTGACTGCGGTTTGACTGATGCCGGGTACGGCGAGCTGAGCCACACTTGGCCAAGGAGAGAGAATGGCTAGCAAGAAGGTCACAAGGGCGATCGCTCCCCACCGCCATAATCGCTGATACCCGTTGATCATTCGCACGTACTGATATTCTGCACGGCAACACGAACTAGGACTATCCTCTCACCTTTTGAAGGCTGAACTCAGTTCACGGTTCCCTAGGGGCAGTCGACCCTAGCTTGCAGCACCTGCTCTCTTGCCACATCGCGGATTAACGAGAGACGCGAGGAAATGTAGCGTTCCAGATGATAGCGCTGGTTATGCTCTAAAGGATAAACGTCACTAAACTGCGTCACCAGCCACCCCTGTAGGGCGTGATCATCCATACTCAACAATCGTCCCACCTGTACTTGCTCAACAAAGTGCCAGAACTGCCGGAGGAGAGAGGGGGTCATACTTGCCCTCCTTTTAAGGTTTTCTTTAGATTTTACCTATCTACTACCATACGTTGCCCCTCGGAAATTGGGGCGCAATCTGCTGAAGCTGCAACTAAAGTTAGGGAATCCACATGAAGTCCTGCAAACTTCTGTTGCGATTTCTAAAGTGCAGCCCTCCTGCAAACCTGTGATTCTTTGGGGATGCTCCGCTAACGGTAGGGCGGTGAACCGCTAAAATAGTAAGGCTTTACCAACATACTCACAAATCATTGGGGTCTATGCGCACACACTACTGTGGCGATGTTCGGCTAACGGATGTCGGAACAACCGTCACCCTCTACGGTTGGGTGGATCGGCGGCGTGATCATGGCGGCGTGATCTTTATTGATTTGCGCGATCGCTCCGGCATTGTCCAAATTGTCAGTGATCCCCAGCGCACTCCCGACTCCTATGCTCAAGCCGATCGCCTGCGCAGTGAGTATGTGGTAAAAATTGTTGGCCGTGTCAGCAAGCGCCCTGCGGATTCGGTGAACCCAAAATTGGCCACGGGGGACATTGAGATCTACGCCGATCACATTGATGTCCTCAATACGGTGCGCCAGCAACTGCCCTTTGCCATCTCCAGCACCGAGAATGAGCCAGTGCGGGAAGAGGTGCGGCTGCGCTACCGCTATCTTGATCTACGGCGGGAACGGATGGCACGGAATTTGCAGTTACGCCATCGCGTTGTCCAAGCCATGCGGCGCTTCCTCGAGGATGAGGCGGGCTTTATTGAGGTGGAAACTCCTATTCTCACCCGCTCGACGCCGGAGGGGGCTCGCGATTATCTAGTGCCCAGTCGCGTGAATCCGGGAGAATGGTTTGCCCTCCCTCAATCGCCGCAATTGTTCAAGCAGTTGTTGATGGTGGCGGGGTGCGATCGCTATTACCAAATTGCCCGCTGCTTTCGCGATGAGGACTTAAGGGCCGATCGCCAGCCAGAATTTACGCAACTGGACATGGAAATGAGCTTCATGGATCAGGATGAAATTATTGATCTCAACGAAGCACTCATCTGCCACATTTTCAAAACCGTGAAGGGCATTGATCTGCCGCGCCCCTTTCCCCGCCTGAGTTACCAAGAGGCCATGGATCGCTATGGCACCGATAAGCCCGATACCCGCTATGGCCTTGAACTGGTGGATGTCTCCGATATTCTGAAAGACTCTGGTTTCAAAGTTTTTAGTGGCGCGATCGCCCAAGGGGGCGTGGTGAAAATTTTGCCGATTCCCAATGGTAACGACCGCATCTCGAACGTGCGCATTAAACCCGGCGGCGATCTCTTCCAAGAGGCCACCACTGCCGGCGCCAAGGGGCTGGCTTATATCCGTGTTCGCGACAACGGCGAGATTGACACCATTGGTGCCATCAAGGATAACCTCTCCCCAGAGCAGAAAGCCACGCTCTTAGAGCGCACGGGTGCCGAGCCGGGGCATCTCCTCCTGTTTGGGGCAGGGGATACGGCAACGGTGAATAAAACCCTTGATCGCCTGCGCCAGACCATTGCCCGTGAATTTGACCTCATTGATCCGACGGCAACCCATCTGCTGTGGGTGGTGGATTTCCCCATGTTTGAGTGGAATGCCGAAGAAAAGCGCCTTGAGGCCTTGCACCATCCCTTTACGGCACCCCATCCCGCCGACCTTGAGGATCTCAAAACTGCCCGTGCCCAAGCCTACGATCTGATCTTCAATGGCTACGAAGTGGGCGGCGGCAGTCTGCGCATTTATCAACCGGAATTGCAGCGGCAAGTTTTTGAAACCATCGGCCTTGATGAGACGGCTGCCCAAGAAAAATTTGGCTTCCTTCTCGAGGCCTTTGAATTTGGTACCCCTCCCCACGGGGGTATTGCCTATGGCCTAGATCGCTTAGTCATGCTCCTTGCCGGCGAAGACTCCATTCGCGACACCATTGCTTTCCCGAAAACCCAACAGGCGCGTTGCCTTCTTACCGGTGCCCCCAGCAGTGTTGAGCCACAGCAACTCAAGGAACTCCATGTGGCTTCCGCCAAGCCCGCAAAAACCACTGCTAAAACCCAAGTCTAGGCACGTAGGTCTGTTGGCCGATTCCACACCCCCTCTAGCAGCCATTCGCCGTTGACATCCCGCACCCGCTCAGTGCTCATCATATAAGCCCATGCTGTGCCCAAAGGTTGATGATTCAAGTCATACACTGGCACCTGTTGGCGATGGTAGGCATTTACTTCGGGAGCCAAGTTCGGATGGTAGCCTTCAAAGGCATCCAGCCGCGCCAATACGCTGGGAGGTGGATCATGAAAGATCAGTAACTCCCCCTGCACCCAACCTTCCTCAGCCGTCAGACCGGGATACCCCATCGGTAGGTGATAAAGGCGACCTCTCACCAGCGCTGATTGATGGGCACTCAGCCAAGGCCGACAGAGGATTTCATGGGGTTGATAGCCGGGTTTAAGGGTGCCATAGACAAAAAGGCGCAATAGGGTCATGTTGAAAATCAATTAGGTTCATGCCATCAAGGGCTTAGTTTAGCGACTTTCACATAGCTTTGTCCTCATCAATTCCAGACTGCCATCGGCGATAAACTGCACAGCGATCGCCAGAATCAGGAATCCGAGAATACGGGTTAATGCACCGACACCCGTTTTGCCCCACTTTTGCATCACAGATTCACCTAACAAAAGACAAAGATAAACTACGCCACTAAACAATCCAATTCCCAATAGACAACCGAGGTACTCTTCCCAAATTTGGCAGCGTGTTGATAACGTCATCGTCACCCCGATCGCCCCTGGGCCACTAATCAACGGAACCGCCATGGGTGTCAATGCAATATCGTCTTTATCAATGGCTTCGGCGTGCTCCTGAAGCGTTAAGCGCTGATGCGAAGTGACCATTTGCCAAGCGGTGTGAGCGACAATTAAGCCCCCAGCAATGCGCACCACTGCTAAGGAAATCCCAAAAAAGCCAAGGATAAACTTACCCACGAGAAAGAAGGTGACTAAAACCGCGAAAACGTTCACGGCCGTTTCTTTGGCTTTCTGCCGACGGTATTTGAGGGGATGTCTAGCTGTTAGGGCACAAAAGACAGGCACTGCACCAATGGGGTCTGCAATTGGAAACAATGCAGCCAAGGTTCCCACCAGAAAGGAGACGGTTGGATGTAGCATTGCCGAAGAGTTGCTGCCCTACAAGTTAAGTATTTAAGACCGCAAGGATTTTTTGACTAATCGAGCGCAGTTGCTGTTGGAGGTCTTCGCTGGGCAGATTGTTACCACTGAATACGCCAGCACCAATACTACTGAACCGCCACTGCTCACTCATATAGCTAAACCCCACGATGTCTAGACCAATGGCACGGCGCTGGGGAGAGTCTGGATCGCAATAGAGGCGAATTTGCAGAAGCAAACTGCGGGCTTGCCAGCGGCGACTCCAGCCCGGTAGGTGAAAACCAATGTCAATTGAATCGGGATCCACTAGGTTGCGGGTATGGGGGTCATCGGCCCAAGGGTGCAGGTCTGCCCGCAGATCCGCATTGCACTGCTTAAAGAGGTGGACGATCGCCCCCAATTTGCTGGCCATCTGCACGGTCACTGCCTGCTCTGCTGCATTCACCGTCATTCTCTCCGCAACACCTTTGTTCCCAAGGTTAACGAGGGGAAACCGCTTGATCAACTCTAGGGGTTGGCAGCGGTGCCAAAGGACGCTCAAGGCGGGGTTGCCCCACAGAGTAGCTCAGGGCATAGCTTTGCACCAAGAGCCAAAACCAAAGTTGTGGTGCCATGGGTTCTAGCCACGGTTGACAACGGCGCACCAAGGGGGGCAGCCAAAAGCCAAAGAGGGCATGGTACAGGGCATCCAAGCTAAAACTGAGGTAGCTTTGCAGCCAGCGCAGCAGATCCCCAACCCCCACCATTTCGTAGATCCACCAAAGGAGGCCGGGGTTTTGCCAAGCAGCTCGCAGTGCCATACGGTTAAAGGGCAGCCAGCCCGCACGGTCTTTGATAAAGCGATCGGCCAATTCGGGGGATTCCTGGGCGAGGATGCCAAAAAAGGTGTTCAACGTGGCATTGACGCGCTCTGGGGGCAGGGGGCGATCGCTGGGCACCATCATTCCCCGTGAAAAGAGCCATGTCACCGCTGTATTGCTCTGATAAGCGCGAATTTGGTTGAGGAATTGCTTTTGCACAAGGTCATGACGCAGGGCGGTGTCCAGTAGATCCGTCAAGCGGGGCAGGTTGCGCACCAGGGAGCCAAAACCAGTAAACACCAAGGGAGACTGGAGTGAGGCGGCATCGCCAATGGCCAAGACGCGATCAAAGGCCACCGCGCGATCGCCCCGGTGGTGGCTAAAGTAGCCGGGGATGTAACCAAAGGTGGGTTTGACCCAAGTGAGTTGATCGAGATCGCAGCGGCGGTACTCCGGCAGGATGGTAAAAAAGTCCTCGTACAGTTCCAGCAAAGAGCCGGGAAACTCTGGCTGGATGTGGTGGTAGTGAAAGAGATAAATGGTGCGCTCTTCCCCCGCTCCCGGAAACAGTTCCCAAATGAGTTGCCGTCCCCGCGAAATATCGCCGTGGCTAAAGAGAACATCGCCATAGTTGCCATCCCAAACCTCTGGGACAATGCCCTTGACGATCGCCCCCACCGTCGGACAGACGCTATCATAGGCACGACCGCCGTTCAGTTGACGGGCAATGGGGGAGGCGGTGCCCATCGCATCAATGAGGACACGGGCGATCGCCTGTCGCTGTTCTTGGGTTTGGCGGTGCTGGGTTTGCAGAACCACACCATTGGGATGAATCGTGGCTGTCTCAAATTCCGTCCAATCCCAAATCTCACCCCCCGCTTGGCGCAGTTTCTCACCGCACAGATGCAGGAATTTGGCCGAGTCAAGGGCAATATTGAGAACCGTCGGGGTGTGCAGTACGGGTGCCCGACAATGGGGAGGACTAGTGGCATCAAAGAACTTGTTAAAGCCATCGCGGTACTCGCGGGCAATCAGGCTCTCAAACTCCGCAGTCGTAAACAAGCCCAAATCAATCAGACTCTGAAATTCCATGCGGGAGATATTCCACTCCCGATTCATGCGGCCAAAGGGCAACCGCTCGATCACCAGAACCCGATAGCCCAACCGCGCCATCACTGCTGCGTGGATCACCCCCAAGGCACCCCCCACATAAACTAGGTCATAGCGAGGGGGATCACAGGGTGTCGTTGCAGTGTGCAAAACAGGAACCGGGGGCGTGGGCTGTTGTACCCCTTGGCGCCAGCGTTGCTCCCACCAATAAACCCGCTCTAAATCCGCCTCACCTTGGGGCATGTGTTGGAAGTATTTCACGGTCAGCGGATAGCGATCGGCCAAAGCTTCAAAAATTGTCTTGCCAGCCGGCCAAGGGGGAAGCGCCTCAGGTTGCAGTGGAAAGGCCAAACGCAAATGCTGTTGAAGGTGTTGGAGACAGGCACGCTCCTGAGGGAAAGGCCGCTCTCCCCAGCGCATCACCTTGAGGTATGTGGTTCGCTGCAAGCTCCACAGGAAAATGGCCAGTTCCGTGGGCGCCTCAGGAACCTGCCAGCAACCCCCGGTCGGTTTTGGCGCAATGGTGCCAATGCGCGGCTCAAAGGTGTGGTGCAGCCAGTGAATCACCGCTGCGGTATCGGGAGTGGGCACCTCAAGGTATAACAGTTCTTGCATTTTGTTTCAAAAGTCCGCTAAGGAGCTTGACAACGGCACGATTTGGCGTAAACTTCACTGTACTAAACAGTTTAAGAGAGTTTACGGTTTCTCAGAATTACCCTGTTGCCCTATGCATTATCCCATTCCAAGGAGTCTCGAAGAAATAGCAGCCCTCAGCCAGCAGCCTGTCAGTGAAGAGGTGGTGGCGGCAGCGATCGCCGGCGTGATTACGATTTGCCGTGCCGAAGGCCACAGTTTGGCACAGGTGCAGGAATGGGTACTCGCCGAGGATGATCTGCTAGATCGCAAAACCCGCCAATGGCTCAGTGAAGCGGTGGCAATGGCTTGGTCAAGTGTCGAGGCAGGGGCAGTGACGACTGGCCGTGAGGGCGATCGCTAGGGCATCGGCAGCGTCATCGGGCTTGGGCAGCGTGCTGAGATTGAGTTCCCGTTGCACCGCCTGTTGAACGTCTATTTTCGCGGCATTGCCATAGCCGGTGAGGGCTTGCTTCACTTGGGGAGGGGTGAATTCCATTAGGGGACAGTGCAGTTGACTCAGGACTAAAAGAATCACGCCCCGCGCTTGAGCAACCACAATCGTATGGCTCATTTTGTAGAAAAAGAGGCGCTCCAAAGCCACTAAATCTGGTTGGAGGGCAGGAATTAACGTGTGCAGATCGCTGTAGAGACTCTGGAGGCGATCGCCCGCGGGCATATCCGCAGGAGTGGTAATCACACCAAAATCACACACTTGGCAGGTGTTGTTCTGCACCTCAATACAGCCATAGCCAAGGGTAGCAAGGCCGGGGTCTAGGCCAAGAATGCGCACACGTTCTAGTTCACGGTGCCGATCAACAGATCCAAAATTGGTTTCGCCATCCAGTTCAGCCCCACCTTCAGTTGATGTTCAAAGGTGGGCATGCGGTAGAGGTAGGCCAGTCGCCGTGCCAAGTAAGCCAGAGGGCCATCGAGGGTCAGTCCTAGCCCTGCCAAGGCGGCGCGATCAGTTCCGAGGGTGAGCATCTCACCGAGATGGGAATAACGACAGGGCAGTAGCGGGCGATCGCTCAGACTGGCCCAAAGATTCCAAGCCGCATAATCCGCCTGTTGAAAAGCCGCCTGTGCCGTATGGGGAATCGGTTGTCCCTGTTCATCTACCGCATCCGCGGCATCCCCAAGGCCAAAAATCTCTGGATGATCAACGACTTGCAATGTGGGCATCACCTGCAGGCGCCCCGTGGAGGTTTTGGGCAAATCAAGGGCAGCAATCACGGGTGAAACGGCTGTACCCACCGTCCATAGGACAATATCAACGGGCAGATCATCCACGCGGTCTTTGTATTGCAGGGAAATCTGATCCGCAGTGACAGCAACCGGGGTTGTTTCTAAATCAATCCAAACCCCCCGCTCTTCAAGGGCACGCAGAGCTGCCTTGCGATTAAATTCTGGAGAAGACTTGAGAATCTCGGTGTTGCGATCCACCAAACGAATGCGCCCGCGGCTGCCCAAGCGCTCCGCTAGTTTACAGGCCAATTCCACGCCACTAGGACCAGCACCGACCACCACCACGCGGATGCGATCGCGATCGGAGCGCTCCCGCCGTTGCAACGCTTCTTCGAGACGGTAGGCATCACTGAGAATTCGGAAGGTCAAGGCATACTCTGCGACACCGGGAATGCTGTTTTTAGGGGTTTCCCCTCCCAAGGCGAGAACCAGTTTGTCGTAGGTGAGCGGGGTGCCCTCAGTCAAGTGCACCGTTTTTTCCTTGAGATCCACAGCGCTCACAGTTCCCTGATGAAAGACGACCGGAGTCTCCTTGAGCAACTCAACAAAGGGCGGGGCAATTTCCCACGCCTGTAGCTCCCCTGTAATTAATTCGTAAAGGAGGGGAGTAAAGACAAAGCGATCGCTCTGATCCACAAGGGTGATCTCTGGAGGCGCAGACCAAGGAAATTGAGCAAGGCGGAGGGCGGTATAAAGGCCGCCAAACCCACCACCTAGAATACAAATTTGGCTTGTCACCGCTGATTCCGTTATGACGCTTTCCCACTCAGTATAACTTGCGCCTCTGAGAGGTCAGCAATTTGTGGCACTGCTCGGGTCTCCTTGATACTTGGATCTGGCAAGAGCGGGCGATCGCGCCGCAGCCAAATCGCTTGCAGACCAGCACCTTGGGCACCGAGGACATCATCCTCCCAACTGTCACCAATGTGCCAAACCTGAGAGGTCGCATAGGGGGTCACCGCCCGCTCAAAGATCAGCCGATTCGGTTTCGCCGCCCCCACCTCACTGGAAATCCACACCTCCTTGAAAAACGGCGCTAACCCCAAGGCCTCGAGGACACCATACAAACGGCTATCAAAATTGGACACCACCCTCAGGGGAATATCCTGCGTTTGCCAATTCTTCAAAGCAGGCAAGACATCCTCATACAGAGACCAAGGTTCAGCCGTGGCATAGTAGGCAAAGACTGGAGCAAAAAACGTCTCAAAATCAGCAAATTGATCCAAGACGCCCGCGCGGCGAAATGTGTCTGCCGCAACCCCTTGCCACCACCGCAATTCTGCCTCTGCCCGTTGTGAAGCCTCAAGATCAGGGAAAGCGCAGGGCGGGGTAGCCCTAAAGGCCTTAAAGAAGGCCACATCTAATGCGGCTGAATCAACCTGAACCCCGACTTCAGCAGCAAAGCGACCATAAACGGTACCCACGGATTCCCGTAGGCCAAAGAGGGTGCCGACCGCATCGAGGGTAATGAGTTGGGGCGGATCAGGCCGGTGCATCGGAACTAGCATCTACAGCGGGTGGGGGAGAGGTCTCCTGAGCACGACGCTTGCGTTCTTGCTCCACAAGTTCTTTCATCAGACTGCGAGCCTGATTGATTTTGTCGAGGTTGCTGCGGTAGAGTTCAAGATCCCGCTTGACTTTCTCGATCGGCAGCTTAATGACGGGAGCCAGTTGATCCAGTGTCTCGTTGAGATTCGTTGTCAGATCCCCCGCCAGCTCCTCAAGGAAGGCATACAGTCCTACCGCATGGAGGCGGCTATATTTGCCCTCGTGGTTGAGGCTGTTGAGGGGGGCACTGGGTTGACCCCTGTTGAGTTCATCGAGGATTTGACTCAAGGGGCGGCCTTGGTACTGTTGCCAACTGGCGGCATCCGCCTGCAGCTGTTGCGGGTTCATTTCCTCAGCCCCGCAGAGGGCATGAAAAATACTGGCGCGATCGCCCTCAGGCTGATACCCCTCCATAAACTGGTCAAAGGCGGTCACGACCCCAAGGGCAAATAGGGGAGAGTAGCGAAAATCTACATTGACGCGCAGCAGGTGGATTTCGACCAGCAGTTCTTCAATAAAGCGACGGTAGATTGAGTGAATCGGTCGCGTGTGAGCTGCATAAAAGGCGCGTTTGGTATCAGAGACAGTTCGAGGATTTTGCACAAGCTCTGCCGATATTCGTTAAAAAATGTCATGATTCTTTACTATTATCGCCCATTGCGCTTTCCCAATCAATGATGCGTCCTGAGCTTGCCCTAGCCATCACTCAATTCAACAGCGGCGAATTCTATGCCTGCCATGACGCCCTCGAAGCCCTCTGGTTAGAGGCCAGTGAACCTGAGCGCACGTTTTACCAAGGTCTGCTACAAATTGCCGTGGCCTGCTATCACCTGAGTCGGGGCAACCAGCGGGGGGCGATCTTGCTTTTGGCAGAAGGGCGGCGTCGTCTAGAGCAGTGTGATCCGAACTTTTGCGGCCTAGATTTGACAGCCTTTTTGACGGCAGTGGCGGCGTTACAGGCGCAGCTTCAGACCCCCCTTGACTCAGAGCCAAAAATTCAGTTGCATCTTGCTGTTGCGCAATCCCTCGATCAAGCCTAGACCCCGACAGCCCTTAAAACTCAAGCTCATCCTCCTCAGAGGCTTCAGCAATTGGGGTGTCTGGACTTTCTCCCTCATCGGGTAAGCGAATAACCACCCCGTTAAAGAATCGTGCCAGTTTTTCGGCAGATTCACGCACAGGATCCGGGGCAGTGGTGAGAGGGGGCGGGGGTGGAGTAGAGGTTGGTTCTATGGGGGGTGGCGGTGGCTCTTCCCGTGGCTGAAAGGGAACGACGACAGCGGAGTGCGGCGGCTCCTTGGCTTTTGGCGCAGGCGTGGTTTTGTGGGGTAGGGGGGCAATCTCAAAGGCGACTTTGATGCGGCGGCCTAGAACTTGGGCAAAGGCGGCTTCAATTTTGGCTTGGTTATTCTTTGTCAGATTTAACAAAGTTTGATTAACAATGCCGATGTGCACCTCGCGATCGCTCATTTGTCGTAGATGACCATGCTGCGAGAGCAGAGCATAGGTGCTCATTTGCATCTGCTGCAAGACCTGTAGTGCCTGTTCCCACACAGGTTCGGTATGATCTGCCCGCGGTTCAGGGGTTGGCTTGGGTTCAGGAGCTGGAGCAACCGTGTCTTTCGTGTCTTTAATTTGAATATGTTTGACTGGTGACTCTGACTCCTTGGGGGGTGCCGCAATCCCTGGGGGGTCAGGCTGAGGGGGCGAGACAATCGTGAGCTTCGGAATGGCAGTAGGCGCTACATTGGGCACACTGGATTGGGGTGCCGTTTCCGTCATCAACCCCAGAATGCTAATTTCCAGCCAGAGACGGGGTTGACTGCTCTGTTTGATTTGGCTTTCACAGGTGCGCAGATGTTGTTGGGCATGCAGAATCTCCTCAACGGACCATCCCTCAGCAACGGCAATCAAAGCCTGCCAAGTTTCTGCTGTCAGGGCTACCAAGTCCTGCCGTTCAGGGACGGTTTTCGCCAAGAGCAAATCACGGTAGAGACTGGCCAGATTTTGCAGAATTGTCAGCGGATCGCGACCCCGTTCTAGTAATTGGCGGGTGTGCTCAAGAACCGCCACCGCATCCCGACGGGCGATCGCCCCCAGCAATTGCCGCAGATCCTGTTCCGGTACTGCCCCAGCCAGTTGCCATACATGTTCTACGGTGATCCGTTCAGGATATAAGCTCAACTGATCCAGCAAGCTTTCAGCATCCCGCAGTCCCCCTTGGGACAATTGCGCCACCAGGGTCAAGGCCTGCGGCTCAATGTCAATTTGCTCCTTATCGGCAATGTGCTGAAGGTGGGCAACCATCTCCCCTAGGGGAATCCGCCGAAAATCAAACCGCTGACAGCGGGAAATAATTGTTGGCAAGACTCGCTGCGGATCTGTGGTGGCAAGGACAAAGACCACATGGGGCGGCGGCTCCTCTAGGGTTTTGAGGAGGGCATTGAAGGCCGACACACTGAGCATGTGGCATTCGTCAATCACATAAACTTTGTAGCGACACTGTACTGGGGCAAATTGTGCCTTCTCAATCAGTTCGCGGATATTGTCCACCCCCGTGTGGCTGGCAGCATCAATTTCAATCACATCTAAGCTGTTGCCGTTGGCCACCTGACGGCAGACTTCACACTGGCCACAGGGATCGGGGGTAGGCTTGGCACTCCTCAGGCAGTTGAGGGACTTAGCCAAAATACGGGCACTAGAGGTTTTACCCGTGCCGCGAGGACCACAAAAAAGATAGGCAGGGGCAATGCGCTCCTTGAGTAGGGCTTGGGTAAGCGTGGTGGCGATCGCCCCTTGACCCACTAGATCTGCAAAGCGTTGGGGACGATATTTGTGATGCAGGGGTTCGTAGGTCACTGCTGGGCTGCAATGGATATGCCAGAAGACGCTGATGGGTAAATGCCACGCATGTTATTCTAACAGGCCAACGATGGCCATAGGCTGACCCCCTGATGCGCCTGCGATGGAACCAGCCCTAGGATCTAAAACCAGCCTTTTTTGTTAGCAATGTATGTTCTGTGAAATTCTTGATCACTTTTGGTCAGGTAAATAATGCCCTCAATGAGGCCAATAATGGCTATGACAGGGGCAAGCAGGCCACAGGTCAAAAGACTCACCAGTAGCATGATCAAGCCCTCCGTGTTGTAGCCGAGAACAAACTTGTGAATGCCCAAGGCACCCAAGAGAATACCGCAAATGCCGGCTGCAGTTTTTTTCCCTGAAATATCGGAATTCGAGGTCATTGTCCCTTCCCCAATGGTTATTTTTGATACAGCGCGATCGCGCTCTCTTGACCTATATCCTTCAGGGTTTCAGGGGAACCGTCAAGGGGTGAGTAGGCAGTTTATTGATTGACGCAAGACGTGTCTGGTCTTAAGCGGCAGCGACCCAATCAGCAAGGGGTTCCCAGCGCACAGTGCGATCGCCCCCCACTTCTACCACCACTTTGAACTTCGGTAGGGTCTGGGTTAACTGTGCCAAGTAGGCAAATTCCTGCCTTGAGAGCCGCTTGCCATCAATCAGCCAAAGCACCAGTCCCTTGGCATTGGGGGGCAGGTTTTCCAAGTGGTAGGTCACTAGGGGGGGCTGGAAATAAACGCGAATGTCTTCCTTGCCCGTGTGAGCCGGACGAATCCCGTGCGCTTGGGTCAGGTAGGCTGCTAAATCCCCCAAACCCGGTGCGCTCATGTGCAAGGTGGTATAGCCCTTGGAACGCAGTCGCCGTTGATAACGACCCTCAAAACCACCCTCCGGGGGAACAAAGAGTGCCAATGCCCCAGCGGATTCTAAATCTTTGACAAATTGATAGCCAGCCAGCAGACCCATAGATCCTTTCTCACAGGTTTTAGCATTCCATCCAGCACTTTATCATGGTCATTCCTACTGCGGGTATGCCTAAGTTAATAGCAGGGCAAATAGCCCACATAAGGCAATACCATCAAAAACACCCGCACCACCAATACTCAGCACTCCCGCCGACATCCGCTCAATTTCCCGTAGGTGGAGTAAATCTGCACCAATCAGGGTTCCCAGCACACCTCCGGCAAAGGCAATGGGTGCCGCCGCCACGCCCCCAGAAATCAAAATGGCTGTCATTGCTGCTGTTAGGGGCGCGACCAAGGCATTCATTTGAATACCAATCCCCGGTACCACCTGAGCAGAGTAGTAACTGACAGCGGCCACAATTGCCGTCACCAAGAGAATTGCCAAGGGACTGACGCGGGTAAATTGATAGAGGGCTAGCACCGTCGGGATCAAGCCGCCCCCCACATTCAGCGCCACAATCGTCTTTTGCTCAATTTTGCGCAGGGGAATGCCCCAAAACCGACTGAGCCAGAGTTCTTCAAAGTCGGGAACAATGGCCACCGTAGAAACCCGCTCATAGAGGGGGATATTAATCGTGCTGCCGAGAATCACAAGCAGCAGTAAGACCGAAGCAGCAGTAGGTGAAAAGCCCAACTTGGCAACGGCCACTTGTACAGCATCGAGGGCGATCGCTAGCCAAAGGAAAGGCAGCGACAGTAACAGCAGCACAAAAAGTAGAGCAGTAACAGGCAGATAAATCATAGAAACGCAAAATGACCTTAAAACTTGGGACTCAAACGTGGGAGGACGCCTGGGACACTGCCGCCAGAGCCTCCCTCAGCGCTTTGGCCAAAGCAATCGCGGAAGGATAGCGATCGGGCAACAGAGGAGCCGTAGCGCGGTGCAACACCTGTTTCAAGGGGTCGGGAATCTCGGGGCGATCCGAAACATCAAGGCGATGAAAGCCATCACAGTGGTGATAGAAACGAATCGGACTATCCCCCAACAGCAAAAAGGCTAGGGTTGCGCCTACTGCAAATAGATCCGACTGAATGGTGGGTTGACCCATCATCTGTTCCGGAGCACTGTAGCCCTCCACGGCAATGCGGGTGCCACCGGGGGAATGCCCCAGTTCTTTGACCGCCCCAAAGTCAATCAAAACAATTTGGTTATCGCGCGATCGCACCAGTAGGTTACTGGGTTTGAGATCCCGATGAATCACGGGTGGATCCTGATTGTGCAGATAGTCCAAGACACCGCAGGTTTGAATCATCCACTGCACCGCCTGAGGAATCGGCACCGTGCCATTGCGCAGTACCCAGCGCTCTAGGTCAATGCCATGAATGAGTTCCATCACCAAATAGCTTTTACCATCTTCCACAAAAAAGTCATAAAAGCGGGGAATCCCTGCATGGTCAAGGAGCTGTAAGATGCGAGCTTCCCGTTCAAAGAGTTCCTGTGCCTTTTCATTGTCCTCCATATCAGACCGCAGTTCTTTGAGAACCCACACCTCCGGTACCTTGCCAGTCCATCCCCCGGAGGGTTGCGCTTCACAGGCCAAGTAGGTTGTGCCAATGCCGCCATGCCCTAAAAGGCGCAGGATGTGATAGTTGCGTACGGTGCGCTGCACATTGAGGGGTTGACCACAGTGAATGCAAAACAGATTCCCCGGCATATTACCGGCATGGGTACACTCACTGAGGGTGGGCGCACTGCGGCGAAAGGTTTGCTCATGGAATTCAAGAATTGGGCCTGTGGGGCCTAGCTGAATGAGACTGCCACTGGCAAGTTTGCTCTCATCAACAAGGCGACCATCAACAAACGTCCCGATCGCCCCCAAACTTTTGAGATACCAACGCCCGAGATTTTCTGGATCCCGATAGCAACACAGTTCAGCGTGATAGCGACTAATGAGAATATCATTGAGAATCACATCGTTATCTGCGGCACGACCAATACGGATGGTCGTTTTAATCGGGAAACGCCATGTTTTGACCGGGGTGCGTTTCCAAGGATCTAACAGGTGCAGAATAATCACGGATGTGGAACTGCCACAGCAAACTCATCGAGATTTAGCCTATTTTCCTACACTTTGCCGATGTCTGCAGTGTTTTGCAATAAATCATAAACAGCTCAAGATGCCAAGGCTAAGTGTTCTAACGGAGCATGCAGCCCTACTCTAGACTGTCTATCCGGCTTGACAGTGCGCAATTCTTTATGAAAGAGACTATAGTCTCGGATTTCTCACGACTGCCAAAGCGTAGTACACTAGGGGTAGTGCTGGTGTAGCTCAGTTGGTAGAGCAACTGACTTGTAATCAGTAGGTCGTCGGTTCGAGTCCGACCATCAGCTTTACTCAGTGTTCGCCCAAAAAGTATTGGGTCTTTGGCTTAGCCTTGCCTGCCATGACGGCACTATGATGATCAAGGAAACGATCTTGCTACCCTTGCCATGCTTGTCTATTGCACCCGTCCCCACTGTCGTTGTCCCCAAAACGATGTTCCAGACTTAGACAACCCCAACAAACGCTACAGTCGCGTGGCGGAGCGATTTTGTACGGCCTGTGGGATGCCCTTGATTCTACGGGGACGATACGTTGCAGAGCGGGTTCTGGGTCAGGGGGGGTTTGGGGCGGCCTATCTAGCACGGGATTTGGATACCCCTGGTCGGCGTGAGTGTGTGATTAAGCAATTTCGTCCCAACGTGTCCGATCCCCAGAGTCGGCAAAAAGCTCAGGAACTCTTTGAGCGAGAGGGTGAAGTTCTCGACCAACTGGGGCAGCATGCGCAGATTCCTGATTTACTAGCATTTTTTGCTGAAGAAGTCCCCAGTGTGGATGGACAAGGGGTAGAGCAGTATTTCTACTTGGTACAGGAATATATTGACGGCGAAACCCTCGAGGATGAACTGGCTCAAAAGGGATGCTTTAGTGAGGAAGAGGTGCGGCAGGTGCTGCGGGAACTCCTACCCGTGTTGCAGTACGTCCATGACCACGGCTCGATCCACCGTGATATTAAGCTCTCAAATATTATGCGCCAGCACCCCAGCAAGACAAAGTTTCCCGGCCAAGGGCGGCTCTATCTGCTGGATTTTGGTGCGGTGAAGCAGATTTCCCAAGCGGGGGGACAACAAGGACACTTTACGGGTATTTATACCCAATACTATGCGCCACCGGAACAAGCACGGGGGGAACGGGTCTATCCCAGTTCAGATCTCTATGCCTTAGCAGTGACTTGTATCATATTGCTGACCGGCAAAGATCCCAGTGAGCTATTCGACGCTTATAACAACCGCTGGCATTGGCATTCCTATGCCCAAGTCAGTCCACAACTGCAAGCCATTCTCGATCGCATGCTACAACCGGCGCCTAGCGATCGCTACCAATCAGCGGCAGAGGTCTTAGCGGACTTAAATGCTTACTCTACCCCCGCCCCACCACCGCCTCCACTGCCACAACCAGTAACAGTAGCACCCCCTTCCCCGCCACCCGTAGTGTCACAACCGGCACCCCCTCCTTCACCTGGACCGGTGATGCCACCGACCAGCACACCACGTCCGAAAGCAAAACCGCCCCGCCAGCCTGCGCCTCCCTTACCGGCATTGAAAATTCTCATTGGTGCTGGCTTTACGGGCTTTGAAATGACGGCCTTGGGGTTGATGATTTTTAGTTTGATGACCGCTTGGCAGTTGCCTGTTGGTGTGAGTGCGGGGTTGATTGGTGCTCTATTTGCCTTTTTGGTGTTTTTGCAGTACAAACGCTGGATTGAACACTGGGAGCAGTTGATCATTGCAGTCATTTCAGGGGCAGTTCTTTTTTTTGTCCCCCTCTTGCAAGCAGGCCTAGGGGGTGTGACAGCGCTGCTCATTTGTGGTTTAGTGGGGTTGGGTTGCATGGTTATGGGCAACATTTTTTTGCTAATTTACAATATCTTGGCGCGATTACTGTAGGAGCGGGGCAATGCAGTTAACGTGGTTGGAGAGCAATACTTGGTTGTGGAAGTTAGGTCATACGCGGATTTTGGTTGATCCGTGGTTTGTGGGGGCACTGACTTTTGGCAACACGCCTTGGCTGTTTCAGGCGGAGCGATCGCGCCCCTGCCCCATGCCAAGCGATGGGGATGTCATTTTGCTTTCCCAAGGGCTACCAGATCACTGCCATGAACCTACCCTCCGCACCTGCGATCGCGCCCTACCGGTCATTGCCTCCCCCAGTGCCGCCAAAGTTGCTCAAGGTCTTGGCTTTGAAACAGTAATTGCCCTTAGCCCCCACCAAACCTACACGTACCGCGATCTCACAATCCAAGCCACCAAGGGCGCCAGTATCGGCCCTCGTCAACAGGAAAATGGTTACATTGTGCGCTGGGGCACTCAAAGTCTCTACTATGAACCCCACGGCTGTCATGATTCGTGGCTGCGCACCTACGGCAAGGTGGATGTGGTGATTACGCCGCTGTTGGATGTCTGTTTACCCATGGTGGGTGCGATTCTCAAGGGGGGCAAAACGGCATTGGAATTGGGACAATGGCTTCAGCCCAAGGTGATGATCACCACTGCTGGCAATGGTACCCTCCGTCTTCAGGGATGGCTACCGCGACTGCTCTCGGTCAAAGGCACCCTTGAGGAACTGCAAGTGTCGTTTCAGCGGCTAGGCCTCAACACTCGTTTGGTGGAACCAGTAGCCTACACTCCCCTTGTTCTTCTGGCTGAGGTCTAGGGATGCGATGCTGGCTACGGCCTTTGATTCTCTTTTGGCAAGAGGTAATTCTTCTACTTCAGGACAATCAGCGGTTTTTGCAGTTGCTCAGTCAGATTGAGGGGATCGCGACCCGGGTGCTGGCGATCGGGATGCTGCTGGTGGTCATCGTCGCCATTATTGATTTGGGGCGGATTTTGACCGTGGAGCTATTCTCACCCCCCTTGGGACAGTTTAGCCTTGAACTGGTGAAAATCTTTGGCCTCTTTCTCAATGTGCTTGTGGCTCTGGAGATTCTTGAAAATATCACCGCCTACCTGAAAACCCACGTCTCGTCGCAAATCGTTGAGCTAGTAATTGTCACGTCTCTAATTGCCATTGCCCGCAAAATTATCATTCTGGATATTGGCCAACCGGAAACGGTGGCAAAGCTCTTGGGGCTGGCGATCGCCATCTTGGCCTTGTCTGCCAGTTACTGGATTGTGCGTCGTTTAAACTACCGGCGGCGTCCCTGAGGGATAGACCTGCTCGCGGTAGGCTTGCGCCTGTTCTAGGGTGGTTTGCAGCCGCTCCCAGTCCTCCTGCTCCACTTGGCGAATCAGATCATCAAGGGTGGCACGGTAGTGGATCAGGCAGTGGCGCAACGCCGCGCGGTTATATTCCGCCATCATCCGTCCCAACTCTGGATTGCCGCCGCCAACACGGCTGGTATCGCGAAAGCCGGAGCTAGCCAACTGCTGGGCAAGCTTCCGAATCGGCTCATTGGCTTCTTGGGCATTCGCAAGAATCAGTGCTGCACTCACGAGGACGGGAAGGTGGGAAATCCAAGCAACAGCGCGATCGTGATCCGAGGGGGTGGCATAGAGTAGCTTGGCGCCGAGATCATTGACCACACCAGCCACACAGTCAATGGCCGCACTGTCAGTGTAGAGGGTTGGGGTGAGAACATAGGGGGCATTGTCAAAGAGATGGGCTTGCGCCGCTTCAATGCCGGATTCTGCGGTACCGGCCATCGGGTGCCCACCGACATAGCGAGGCCAGAGTTTTTCGAGGGCGGGGACAATTTCTCCCTTGACGGATCCCACGTCTGTCAGCACTGTTTCTGGACTGAGGTAGGGGGTAATATCCAAGGCGACACTGAGAATGCTGCCAATGGGGGGACAGAGAAACACCAGATCAAGGGCACGCAAAATTTCTGGCTCCGTACTGCCCCAGTCAATGGCACCCTTGGCGATCGCCCGCTCACAGGTTTCAGGACGCCGACTCAGCCCAACCACATAGTGCCCCTTTGCCCGCAGATCAATGCCCAGTGAACCACCAATGAGTCCCAGCCCGACAATGCCAATCCGCAGCATAGTGCCCCTAAACTTGAATACCTTTACGATTGTGACATTGATTCTTGTTCTGAGGGACATTCCCCTCCTATGCAGATTTGTGCTTTGGATTCACAGCCAGAGGGGGGGCTTCGATACAATCAGAAATGACTCTGTTGCGCTTTAGGCCACCAATGATGAAACGCCTTGCCCATTTGCTTCAGCAGACCCTCAAATGCTGCCTTGGCCTTGCTCTTGTTTGGTGCCTCAGTAGCGGTACACCGGTGTGGGCAGCAGCAGCTCACCATAGTTTTGTGGCAGCCGCAGTGGAGCGGGTTGGCGATGCGGTTGTTCGCATTGATACCGAACGCACGATTGTGCGCCCAGCGGATCCCCTCTTGAGTGATCCCTTCTTTCGCCAATTTTTCCCCGGTTTAGCCTTGCCCCCCCAAGAGGATCGGCTGCGGGGTCAGGGGTCGGGGTTCATCATTGATCCCAGTGGCATTGTCATGACCAACGCCCATGTGGTGAGTCAAGCAGATACGGTGACGGTGCGCCTCAAGGATGGCCGGGTCTTTGAGGGAGAAGTGCGCGGCGTGGATGAGGTATCTGATCTAGCGATTGTCAAACTCAAAGGGGTCACCGAACCCCTACCCACTGCGCCCCTCGGCAATTCCAGTGACGTGAAAGTGGGGGATTGGGCGATCGCCGTCGGGAATCCCCTTGGCCTTGATAACACCGTCACATTGGGCATTGTCAGTACACTCCACCGTTCCAGCGCCCAAGTGGGTATCCCCGATAAGCGCCTTGATTTTATTCAAACGGACGCGGCCATCAACCCCGGCAATTCTGGGGGGCCTTTGCTCAATGAAGAGGGGGAAGTGATTGGCATTAACACTGCCATTCGTGCCGATGCCATGGGGATTGGCTTCGCGATTCCAATTAATAAGGCCAAAGCCCTGCAAGAGCGCCTGATTCGCGGTGAAAAAATTCAACACGCCTACATTGGCATTCAAATGACCACCTTCACGCCAGCAATGGCCAAGGAAAACAATGCTAATCCCAACTCACCAGTGATTCTGCCAGAGGTCAATGGCGTTCTTGTCCTGCAAGTGTTGCCCAATACACCGGCCGCAAAAGCTGGTCTGCGCTGGGGGGATGTGATTACAGCCGTGGATGGGGAACCGATTACCAGTGCCGATCAGTTGCAGGGGATTGTTGATAGTGCCGCTGTGGGGCAAGTTCTCAACCTGACCGTTCAACGGGGCGATCGCAGCCAACGGATTGCAGTGCGGACAGCGGAGTTGCAGGGAGCGGCTTAGGATGCCCTTGGGGCTACTGCTGCTGTGGCTCTTTGCCCTTGCCACCCGCTTTTGGGGGCTGACTCGCTTTCCCACACTGGTATTTGATGAGGTCTATTTTGCCCGCTTTGGCCGCAACTATCTCGCCGGTGTTCCTTTCTTTGATGCCCATCCGCCTTTGGGAAAATACCTGATTGCCCTGAGCATCTGGCTGGGGGGCGGCTTTCACCCTTGGGGCTATCGCTGGTTGAATGCCCTGATGGGATCACTGATTCCCATAGCGGTGGCAGTGTTGGCCTATCTCCTGACGCGGCGATCGCGAGTGGCACTGCTATCGGGACTCTTTGTTGCCCTCGATGGCCTCTTTTTGGTGGAGTCTCGCTATGCTCTCATCAATATCTCCCTTGTGCTTTTGGGTGTGGTGGCACAGATTCTCTGGCTATGGGGGTTGCGCTACCAAGGAAGGGCGCGATCGCTCTGGCTGATGGCCGCAGGCATTGCCTTTGGCGCCTGTGGGGCAGTGAAGTGGAGTGGCTTGGGATTCCTGTTGGGGGTAGGGCTTTTCTGGCTTCTCCAGCAGAGTTTACCGCTGCCTGCTGAATGGAAGACCACTTACCAGTGGTGGCAGATGTGCCTGCTACTCCCCGTTGTCGCCTTTGTGGTTTATACTCTGCTCTGGCTACCCCATCTCCAGTTTCATCCCCACCAGAGCCTACTTGACCTCCATCGCCAAATGTTTAACTTTCACCGCAGTGTGGCCAGTACTGCCCATCCCTACTGTTCGCCGTGGTGGTCTTGGCCGCTCCTGCTGCGCCCCATGAGCTACTTTTTTCAGCGGGTGCAAACCCTCAGTGAACCCGTGCCCGTCATTGGCCCGCCCCTACCACCGGCAGATACCCAATGGGTTTATGCCGTCTATGCCCTCTTCAATCCCCCCCTCCTGTGGCTGGGGACCTTGGCCACGTTGGCTCTTATCCCCCTTAGATTGACGACAACCGCAGGCCGTTTTGTGCTCTTAAACTATGCTGCCAATCTCTTGCCCTGGGCACTGGTGAGCCGCTGTGTCTTTATCTATCACTACCTCCCCGCTGCCCTCTATAGCTTTATGGCCTTGGCCTTGCTCTGGGAAGCCAGCCACGATTGGGGAGCTTGGGCACGCTGGGCAGGCATTGCCGTCCTAGGGGTGGTTGTTGGGGGCTTCCTCTACTGGCTCCCCCTGTATTTAGGACTACCCCTGACGCCCCAAGACTTTTTGAGGCGGATGTGGTTGCCGTCTTGGATTTAGGACTATCCTAGGAGTTGTTTAACAGTGGCAATGAGTTCTGCAGGATCAAAGGGTTTGGTGATGTAGGCATCCACCCCCTGCTTTTTACCCCAGTGAATATCAAACTCTTCGCTTTTGGTGGTGCACATGATCACGGGCACACTTTGGCAAGCCGCTTCACCCTTAATCCAGCGGCACAGTTCGTAACCATTCATGCGCGGCATCACCACATCCAGAATCACCAAATCAGGACATTGAGCCTTGATCTTTTCTTGGGCTTCGATACCATCCTCAGCCTCAACAACGTCATAGTTCTGCTCTTTCATCAGCTGAACAATCATTGCCCGCAGGGTGGGGCTGTCATCAACAACCATAATTGTGGCCATAAAGGTTCTGCCTGATGCCGCAAATAATACGCTGGTAATTAGTGAACAGTTGGATATTCTACCCATCGCCTAGCTTATCATTTTCACCGGAGTCCTGAACATCGGCACCTTGGTCTTTAGGGGCGATCGCTCCTTTGGAATTCCTGAAAGAGAGCAGCCAATTCTTGACTCAAGGCTAGGGGGGTGCGGGGCAAGGGTCGCTGGCGACGCCAAAAGGGCGGAAATTGTTGCCACAGGTGCAGTAGGGTAGGCGTTCCCAATTCAGGGGCAAGGGTCGGCCACTGCCCAAAGACATGGGAAGCGCGATCGCTCACGGTGACCTGACCATTGACCAGCACCATAATCCAGTCTGCCCAGCCATAGGCAAAATCAAGATCATGGGTGGCAATCATAATCGTGGTTCCCTGCTGGTGAATGTTCTCTAGGGCCTGCTCCAGTTGCTGCCGCTGCTGATAGTCGAGATAGGTGGTGGGTTCATCAAGCAGTAATAGCGTCGGTGCTAAGGCCATTACCCCAGCCAGTGCCACCCGCCGTTTTTGCCCCAAACTCAAATGATGCAGGGGGCGATCGGCAAGCTCCACTAAATCAAAGTTCTCTAGGGTTTGGTACAAACGCGCTTCGATTTCGGCGGTGGGTAGGTCTAAGTTACACAGCCCATAGGAGATGTCCTCCGCCACGGTGCCTGCCACCAGTTGCTGTTCGGGGTCTTGAAAGGCCAAGCCAATGCGTTGCCGCCACTGCCGCAGTCGCTCTGGTTGATGGACGAGCCGTTGCCCTTGCCAGTAAATTTCACCGCGATCGCGCCGATAGAGGGCCGCTGCCAGATAAAAGAGCGTTGATTTGCCTGAGCCATTCAGCCCCAAAAGGGCAACTTTCTGTCCCGCCTCTAGGGTAAAGGAGCAGTCTTGCAGCACGGGGGTAGTGGTATTGGGATAGCGAAAGCCAACCTGATGAAATTCCAGTAGCGGCACAGACATCTCAGATGATTGCGTTCAGCAGAATGAGGGCACCGCCACCAATGACGATTTCAAGGCCATACCGTTGGGAATAGGCATAGGACTGGGGGCGCAATACCCGAAACTGCCCCTGAAAACCCCGACTGAGCAGGGCAAGGTTCACCTGTTCATAGCGGTACAGAGACTGCCGCAGGAGTTGAGCCGCCAACAGGCTGACACTAACGAGCCAGCGCGATCGCCGTTGATAGCCGCCCCGTGCCCGCTGCGCCAATTGCAGCGCGAAAGCGGTTTCTAAGAGGGTGAAGATATAGCGGTACATCAACATCAGAATATCGAGGATGAAATGGGGAACCCGCCAGCGCTCGGCCACACTCAACAGGGCTGGAAAGGGGGTCGTCAATAAAATCAATAGTAAACAGGTGCTGGCAACCATTGTCCGCAGTCCTAGGGTTAAGCCTTGGTGCAATTTCTCGGCACTGATAAAGAACGACCAGCCCATTAGGGAGATGTCACTGAGAACCACTTGCCCCGAAGTCCGTAAAGTCTCCGTCGGGATGATTTGCACCACTAACCCTAGCAAACTCACCAGCCAAAACGCAGCAACTGTGGCTAAGAGGGTGAAATAAACCCGCCACGGAATGCGGGCATAGCCGAGAATCCAAAGGCTCAGCCACAGCCAAAGCAAACTCTGGACAAGGGGACGAGCAAAAAACGTCAATAACAGGCTGGCGATCGCAAAAATCAACTTTTGTTCAGGGTGCAAATGCCGCAGACCATTGGTATAGGCATAGGTATCGAGGTGATGGTGCATTGACTGCTCAGGACTGTTGCGATTTTGAGGCAGCGGTTGCCCTTTGGCGATGGCGTTCGCGGTACTGACCCAAGATAAACCCCATGACCCCCGCCCCCAGAGCTGCTTGCACAGCAAACAGCAGGGATTCAATCTCACCACTGGGCGGTTCAAACAATGGCTCTGCCCAAGGTTCAAAGTCTGGTGCCACCTCGCTGATTAACGCTTCGGCTTGGGCATCGGCACCTTCAAAGTCACCCTTAACCAGCAGTAGGGGAAGTGTACTTAAGAGAATTGCGCCGCCCAATAGGAAGGCCACTGTTTTTTTATTCATTGGATTCCCCTCCAGGCAAGAGTTTTAAGGTTTGCAATTCGGCTGTGCAGTACGTGGTCAACCAGTTCCACACCAACACCGTGAGTAACCCTTCACTGATCGCCAAGGGAATCTGCGTCACAGCAAAGAGCGCCGCAAACTTGGCAAAAGCCGTCGCCACCCCACCCATACTATCGGGAAAGGCCAATGCCAATTGTAAAGAAGTCACCGAGTAGGTGGCCAAGTTACTGATCAGAGCAGCACTAAAAATCGCGATCGCTGGCTTAGCCGTGGCACGGGACATCCCCCAATAGGTCAACCCAGCCAACCAAGGTCCCACCACCGCCATCGAAAAGCCATTAGCGCCTAGGGTGGTCAGGCCGCCATGGGCAAGGAGCAGGGCTTGAAAGAGCAGCACCAATGTCCCCAGCACGGCCATCAGCGGTGGCCGAAAGAGAACGGCTCCCAAGGCAATCCCCATCGGATGGGAAGAGCTACCCGTAACGGAAGGAATCTTCAACGAAGAGAGGACAAAGGCATAGGCACCGGCTAAGGCAATCAGCAGGGTTGACTCTGGTTGCTGTTGAATCTGTTGTCGCAGTGCCCATAGTCCCCATGCCAAAAAGGGTAAAAAAACCAGCCACCAGCCCACTGCCCAGCCAAGGGGCAAAAACCCCTCGCTAATGTGCATCGCCAAGGCGGGGTGAGGACTCGCGACCACGAGATACGCGCTCAGAAGGGCGATCGCCCCAAGGGAGCTATATCGCTTCGCTTGGCTACGTTTGATCATTGAGATAGTCCTAAACCTAAGTGCGCCTATTCTAGTGCGCAACCAGTAACTTGCCTATGCCCAGTGGGGGCTGCAACCGATATTAGAAAGAGCTATGCCTGCTCAAAAATTCACGCAGTGCCAAGACTGTAAGGCTGGAATTTGCATAAATTTTGATGTAGTCGGTATAACAGGATGAAGTCTAATGTCATTATTGAATCGTAGGTACTGTTGCTATGTTCCCAGGGGGGAGTTGTCATGAGTGAACTGACTGCCTTTGGTCATTCCTTGAGTAGTGGCTATGAAGTAGTGGTGATCAAGCCGCAGTCCCTCAGTGATACGACCCTGATCGTTCAAGCGCTGCGGGCTGACAAGGCAGTGATTCTCAACCTAGAGCACCTCGATGTCACCGAGGCACAGCGCATTTCTGATTTTGCCGCTGGTAGCACCTATGCCATCAATGGCCATCAATCGCGCCTTGGGGATGGGGTCTTTCTCTTTACGCCCAACGTGATTAATATCCAAGAATCCACAGCAGCACCGACACCCGCTGGACTGGCCTAAGCCGTTCATGAATCCTGCAGATCTGCTCACCGTCAGTGAGTGTCAAGAGATTGATCAACTGCTCTTACCGGCCGCAGATCGCTTTGCTATTCGAGTGGCGGTGTATGCCCAGCGCTATTTGCGAGCTAAGACTGAGGGAAACCCCCTCGAAGACCTGACGGAAGCCCAAGTCTATGAACTTGTTGCTGCCGATCCCCAGTTGCAAGCGGAGGAGCAGCGCCAAGGGGGGTTTATGACATGGTATGGCCAAATTTTAATCAGTGCCCTCAAGCAACTGCGGCAAATTGCTGCAAGGGAGGGGGTGCCCATTGCTGAGCTAACCGTTTCCCAGATTAGTCACTGGTTTCAGCAGCAGTGTCAGGCACGCTTGCGATCGTCCCCGCCGTCACCTTGAGAATTTGTGCTTGTTGCCGCCAAGGGGTGGCAAAGGGGGCAAGGTGGGTGGTGGTAATCAGCGTTTGGTAGCGATCGCCCATCACCTCTAATAAAATTCCCTGCCGCTGCAAATCCAATTCGGCGAGGACATCATCCAACAACAAAAGGGGAGTGTCGCCCACCACACTTTCCACAAGAGCCAGTTCCGCCAGTTTCAACGCCAATACCAGCGTGCGCTGCTGCCCTTGGGAAGCAAATTGACGGGCACTTTGCTCATTGAGGCACAAGCCCACATCATCACGGTGCGGTCCCACCAGACTGGTTTTTTGCAGCAGTTCAATAGTGCGGCGAGCGGCCAAGGCCTCATTAAAGGCAGCCACAATCACTTCAGAAGTGCCATCCCCAAGGGGCACATGGCTCTCATAAGTCAAGGTGAGTGTCTCGCGATCGCCACTCAACACGCGATGCCACTCCTGAGCCAAGGGTGCCAAGCGTTCAATGAGGCGCTGTCGGCGGCGGATAATGCGAGTGCCATTGATCACCAATTGCTGATTCCATGCCTGCCAGAGGGCTTCATCCCATCCTTGGCTGCCGGCCTGTTTGAGGAGAGCATTCCGTTGGCGCAGGGCTTTTTGGTAGGTTTGCAGCAGTTGGCTATAGAGGGGTTCCAATTGCACCAAAATCCGATCCAACCAGTTGCGGCGAATGGCCGGTGTGCCCCGCACCAGTTCCAAATCCAAGCAGGAAAATTCCACCGCATTGAGTTGCCCCAGAAATTCCGCCGTGCGCTTAACGGTACAGCCATTCACCTGTAGGACACGGCCTGCGAGGGGGCGCAAACTCACCGCCAGATCAAGGGGGACGCCTTGGCGCTCTAGGGTGGCTTCAATTTGGGCACTCTCTTGTCCCTGCTGAATAAGGTCGCGATCGCGATGGGTGCGATGGGATTGCAGTGTGGCCAGCCACTCCACAGCCTCTAGCAAATTGGACTTGCCTTGGGCATTGTCCCCAACGACGATGGTTTTTGGCGCAGCAAACGTCACCGATTGCTCGCTGTAGTTGCGAAAGTGGCGCAGATGGAGTGATTTGAGAAACACTTAGCAGCCCTTACCAGCCCCAAGTCCCCGGTGCCCCCTTAAACGGGCCGACAATGTCCGGAGTAATCCAGCCGCCATAGAAGCCCCCCGGTTGCGGAATCACCACCACACCATCCACGGTGCATTCATCCATCAAAGCAGCATAGAAGGCAATGTAGTTGCAGATTGGCGCAAAAGCAGGGGTGGGTTTGGGATAGTACCAGGCTGCATTATCCGCTTGGCGATCGCCCACCTTGACGTGGTAGTAGGCGCCTTGTCCTTTCCACTCGCAAAAGGTTTGCCGTGCTGAGGGCACCAGATACTGCACCTGTACATCCTCTGGCGGAAAGTAATACACTGGGGGATGACTGGTTTCTAGTACCCGCTGTCCCCGCTGGGTGTCGGCAATCACCACACTATTAAAGACCACCCGCAGGTGTTTTGAGGTGGGTTCAACACGGGGCGGACGGGGATAGTCCCAAACCGATTCTTGGCCGGGGGCAGGGGGAATCCGTTGCATCGCGTTTCAGGTCCTCAACACTCTTCCTTGACGGTAACAGCTATGGCTCAAGCTTGGGAACTGGTTTGTCGCTCCACCAAGCCCTGTTCAATGGCCAGTCGCACCAGCTCAGCTCGATTGTGAACCGCTGTTTTTTGAAAGAGGCTACTGACGTGCTTTTCAATCGTTCGGGCGCTCAAGTGCAGGCGATCGCCAATCTGGGCATTGGAGAGTCCTGCCACGAGTAACCCTAGCACTTCCTTTTCCCGTTGAGTGAGATCAACGCTGAGGGTTCGTGTTTTCGGCGCCGCAAAGGGTTGCTGTCGTTGCTGCCATTCGATTTGTACCAGTTGCGCCCGATCCAACAGGTTACGCACCACCGCTGCCAACTCATTGAGGTCAAAGGGCTTGGAAAGATAGACATCGCCCCCGGTGCGATAGGCGCGAATTCGCTCTTCTAGTTCTGTGCGTGCGGTGAGGTAAATTACTGGTAGTAAGCGCAATGAGGGATGCTGGCGCACCTGCCGCACCAACTCATAGCCATTCATGTTGGGCATGGCAATGTCCGTAATCAGCAGATGGGGCTGATAGCGGTGGATCATTTCGAGAGCCTGGGCACCATCTCCCGCCGTGAGGCAGCAATACCCTTCAGACTCTAAAAAACGGCTTACTGACAGGCGGATGCCCGGATCATCATCGGCAATAAGCACTGTGAGGGACATAGGAAATTTAGGTCTCCACTAGACCACAATACTTCTCCACACAGCGGATAAACAGCTCAACCCCAATACTTAAAACAGTTTCATCAAAATCAAAGCGGGGATGGTGGTGGGGAAAATCTAACCCCAGTGTGCCATTGGCTGACCCCAAAAAGAAGTAGCAACCCGGAACCGCTTGCAGGAAAAATGACATATCTTCCGCCGCCATGGTTTGACAGTGGGACGTGACCCCAGCCGGCACTTCAACCACCGATTCAGCAACAGAGCGCACTAATTTCGCCATCTTGGCATCGTTCACCGTGGGGGGATACATCCGCTCATAGCGAAAGTCATAGGTGGCGCCATGACTCTGACAGATACCCGCAATCACCTGTTCAATGCGCTGGGGTAGCCAGTCCCCCAACTCTGGCTTAAAGTATCGCGCTGTTCCCCGAAAGGTCGCGGTATCGGCAATCACGTTCTTGGCGGTGCCCGCATGTACTGCCCCCACGGAAATCACCGCTGTCTCTAGGGGATCCACGTTGCGCGAGACGATAGTGTGCAAAGCCGTAATGATCTGGGCAACAACGAGAACCGTATCCACCGTAAATTGGGGTAAAGCGGCGTGTCCCCCCTTGCCGTGTACTTCACACTCAAAGAATTCCGCTGCCGCCATCAACGGCCCACTACGCACCCCCACCGTACCAACGGGCAGAAAGTTCCAGAGGTGCAGGCCAATAATGCCATCCACTTTCGGGGCATCGAGAACTCCCGCTTCAATCATGGGTTTAGCCCCACCGGGGCCTTCTTCCGCTGGTTGAAAGATGATTTTGACCGTACCAGCAAAATCGCGGTGCTCAGCAAGGTATTTCGCAGTCCCAAGGGCGATCGCTGTGTGACCATCGTGCCCGCAGGCGTGCATTTTCCCCTCATGGAGAGAGCGGTAGGGCTTATCGTTTTCCTCCTGCACTGGCAGCGCATCCATATCGGCGCGAATCGCCAGCACTGGCCCCGGTCGCGCTCCCGGAATCACGGCCACAATTCCCGTTTCCGCAATACCCGTGCGATGCTGAATGCCCCATTGCCGTAGTTTCTCACTGACAAAGGCCGCCGTCAGGTGTTCTTGAAAGCCCAATTCTGGTCGTTGGTGCAAATAGCGTCGCCACTGCACAAGTTCGGTTTGGAGGGCAGCCACCTCTGGACGCAGTTGGCAGCTCAATTGGGGAAGATGGAAAGCCATGGGGCAGTCTTTAGATTTTGTTTAGCATTGCCTTTCTCTAGGATAAACGATGCTCTGGGGCAGTGACAGTCAATGTAACCTCAAGAACAGGTGACGCGCCACTCGCTTCCACCAGTAGTAGGATTTTTTGATCAGAACCCCCTGACTTAGGAAACATTTGTTATTATGACAGGTAGCTCCCTAGGGCAAAAGTTAAAATAGTTCAGTATTGGATATTACACTTTGCCAATTCTGAATCCTAGGGTCTCTTCAGCCAAACGAGGATGTTATGGTTCAATCCCTTCAATACTCCATCGAACTCGTCAAAGATGAAGCACGACGACTGGTGGCCAAAGGTGTGGTGAGTCGGCAGCAGCCCATTTACACCCTCTGCCAGTTTGTGCCCGTTCGGGAGTGGCCCCTCATTGAGGCAGAGCTAGAGCGCTGTGATTTTATGCTGCGCGATCGCATTGGCGACCTCATTGGCCGTGAGTGCTGGGACAACGACTAAAGAGCCATCATTCAGGGCACCGACTTCCCAATAATGCGCAAATCCTAGGACGTGGGTGCCTGAGAATCCTGCTGTAGGTCTTGGCGAATGGCGCGCAGCGTTTCGAGAAGCGTTTGAATATCTGCGGCTAAGTCAGCACTCTCGCGAGGAGCAGGCTCAGGGGTCGAAGAGGGTTGCTGCTGTTGGGCAATGAAGGCTTGAATCAGTTCCCGTGCTTGCGCTTCGGTGAGGCGGCCTTTCTCAGCACAGACGGTGGCCAATTGGCGGGCATCCACCCGCAGTTGCGTCAGGTATTCTTGGCGTTTGGCCTCATCCTGTAGGGATTCAATGGCAGCAGCAGCCGCTCCAATACCGGTGTAGTAGAGTTGTTGTACAAGATCGAGGGGATTGCGATCCATAGAAATGTGCTCGGCGTGAACTCTCCTCTGCTACTGTACGGGAAATCTCCCTTGCTCATCAAGGTTGAGGAAAGCGACTGCGGTAGAGATGGACAATTTTACTCACCACCTCATCGATCCCCAAGTTGTCCGTACAGACTTCTATGGCATCGGCAGCTTTGCGAAAAGGGGCGTAGGTGCGTTGCTGATCCGCTGTGTCGCGAGCGGTAATCTGAGCGAGCAATTCCTCGTAGGAGAGGTCGCATTGTCCTTGTTGTTGTAACTCCTGCCAGCGGCGCTGGGCACGCTCTTCGGGCGAGGCCGTTAGGAAAATTTTCAAGCCTGCCTCGGGAAAGACATGGGTACCAATATCACGACCTTCGGCAGCAATGCCCCCATTGGCTCCGATCGCCCGCTGTTGTTGTACCATGAGTCGTCGCACACCCCGCAGGGCGGCAATTTGGGACACTCGCTGCGTCACCTCTAGGGAACGAATCGCTTGGCTGACCTCGCAATCGTTGATCCACACCCGTGTGGGTTGAGGGGGATCGCTGCTCTCAAGACGCAACTGACAATGGGCGATCGCCTCTACGACGGCTGGCTCATCCCTGAGATCAATGTTATTGTCCAAGCACCACCAAGTTACTGCTCGATACATGGCACCGGTGTCAAGGTACTGCAACCCTAGGGCTTGGGCTGCTAGTCGCGTCACGGTTGACTTCCCCGCGCCGGCAGGGCCATCCACAGCCAGAATCGGCAGGCGGCGATCCAATAGGCAATTGTCAATGAGGCGCGTTTGCCCCACCCAACCCGCGATCGCCAGCAGTCCCACGGTCTCAATGCGTTCCAAGGGCACAAGGGTCTGGGGATGCACCAATTCGGCATAGTCGAGGCGCAACTGGGGAAACTGGCGCAGATGGTTGTGAACCTGCTCCAAGAGATCGCTGGCAGCAAAGCAACCTTGACGAAAAGCAGCAGTCGCTGCCTCTAGGCTCTGACTTAGGGCTAAGGCGGTGGCGCGATCGCCCGCACTGAGGTATTGATTACGGGAACTGAGGGCAAGGCCATCGGCATCGCGGACAATGGGGCAGCCAATGATCTCCACGTCCAGATTCAAATCCGCCACACAGCGGCGAATAATTGCTAACTGCTGGGCATCCTTTTGGCCAAAATAGGCGCGATCGGGCTGCACCAAATGCAAGAGCTTCAGCACAATTGTTGCTACCCCGCGAAAATGGCCGGGGCGCGATCGCCCACAGAGGCGTTCCGTTAACTCCCTTGGTGGCTCAACTACCGTGAGACTCTCCATCCCCGCTGGATACAGTTCAGCCACACTGGGCACAAAGAGCAGATCCACCCCTAACTGCTGACAAAGTGCCGTATCCGCCTCAAGGGCACGGGGATAGCGCTCCAAATCCTCTTGGGGGCCAAACTGAAGCGGGTTGACAAAAATACTGACAACGACCACATCACACTCTTGCCGTGCCCGCTGGATCAAGGCGGCATGCCCCCCATGCAGTGCCCCCATTGTCGGCACAAAACCAAGGGTGGTTGCGGGAGGTAATGTGCCGAGGGCAGCCTGTAAACCCGCCGTGGTGGTCAAACGGTAAAACTTACCCATAGAGTGCTTCGGGGGCGATCGGTGCAGTTTTGATACAATCTGTCATATTACAGCCCTTTTCACACCGAGAGAAGACACGCCAGCTTCTGAAAGCCACGATCAGAGAGGCGGGTTTGGTGGATCCCAATGTTAGAAAAGGGCTGTCCAATGCCCGTGCCCGCTTTTTCTAACCAAAGTTTGTACATTTGTTGCAAGGGCTTTAATCTTGGGGGCAGGTTTTCTAAAATTCAGGTACCTTCGTTTCTCTGTACTTGCCAACCCTGTCACGCAACCTCCGTTTTACTCCCCCTGAGCCAAAAGCTTATTTTTTAACTGGAACTGTTCAGCATACGCCGCGAGGATAGCCCCTATGGCCAATGAACTACAAAACAGCTTACAAAAATACCGTTTCGTCTGCACCCTCACCTTCGGAGATATTTATGGCCAAGTCATTGTTTGGCTGATTGTGATCTTTATTGGTTTGGCCGCATCCCTCACCCTCTACAACAATCCCGTGCAGGCGTTTCTGGTCGGGGGGCTAATTTTGGTCTTAACCTTGCCCTTTTTGCTCTTTGCCTTTGTCACGACACTGCTCAACCATATTGAAATGCGACCTGTGACAGTCACAGAGAAGAAAAAGCGCAAAGATGCCGCCGTGGCCTCAACCACTGAAGTGGCTCCAGCGAATTAAAGAACCCTTAAAAATAGCGGGCGATCGCCCCCAAAATGCCACACTGAAATTAACGCTGAGGGGGCAGTTCTATGCTTTACTGGCTGACATTTTTGCAGGCATTACCGACACCAGAATTGCCAGCACCTCCCCGCACCCAAACCAAAGCCACAGTACTGGCGGAGTCTCCCCCCATTGTCATGGGTAATCTGGGTGGGCTGCTCTTTTTTCCCGGTGTGATTGCCGGCATTGTGATTTTACTGCTCCTGAGCATTTGGGCTTACACGCGCGTCTATGTCATTACCCCCAACAACGAAGCCTTTGTGCGCACGGGGGGGATTTTTGTTAAGAAAAAAACAGTCATTCTCAATGGTGGCTGCATTGCCCTGCCGGGGTTCCATGAGTTGACACGGGTACCGCTGCGGGAAATCTCCATTGACGTAGAGCGAACGGGCAAATTGGCGGTGCGTACCCAAGATTATCTGCGGGCTGATATGCGGGTCACCTTTTATGTCTGCATCAATGCCACCGAAGAGGATGTCCTCACTGCCGCCGCTCGCCTTTCCCAAAATAACCGCATTACCCCCGAAGACATCAAGAATGCCCTTGAAAAACGGGCGGACGATGCCATTCGCGCAGCTGCAAAACACAAGTCCTTGGCTGAAATTGACTCCGACAAACTAGGGTTTGCCCAAGAGGTACTCAACCTGATGCAGCAGGATCTGCAAAAAGTTGGACTCACCCTCAACAACATTGCCATCTCAGAAGTCCAAGAGAGTGACACCTACGACGAAAACAACTTTTTTGATGCTCAGGGGGTGCGGCTGCGCACAGAAACGATTCAACGCTCGATTCAACAAAAGCGGGAAGTCGAACTCTCAACCCGGGTCGCGATCGAACAAAAGGAACTGGATGCCCAAAAACGCTCCCTGCAAATTGAAGAGGAAAAAGAAGCGGCACTGTTAAGCCAACGCCTGAAGGTGGAAGCCCTAAAAGCGCAGCGGGAAAGGGAAATTGAGGAGGCCAAAGCAGCAGAGGCAGCCGCGATTCAGCGGGCAAAGTTGCTCCAAGCCCAAGCGGTTGAGGAAGAAGAAATCCGCAAAAGACTTGCCATCCAACAGAAGGAAATCGAGGCCAGCATTGAACTGGAGGAAAAAAATAAACTCCTGAAGGTAACGCAAGCCCAGCAACAGCAGGAGGCAGAAATCGCCGAGATCAGTCGCCAGCAGCAGGTGGAGGCCAACCGTTTGCAAGCACAGGTGGCCATTGCGGAGTCCGAGCGTCAAGCGCGTCTTGCCCAAGAGGATGTGGCGATCGCCGTTGCCACCAAGAAAAAAGAAAGTCTGATTGCCGAAGCCGAGCGGGCACGGGCAGAATCTGCGGTCACCACCGCCATCGAAGTGGAAAAAGCCAATCGCCAGAAAAACCTAGCGATTATTGCCGCAGAGCGGGAAGCGGCTGAAAAACGGGTGCTAGAGCAAAACGTTGTGGAAATTGATGCCTTTCGGCGGCGGCGGCAAGCGGAAATTGCCCAACAGGCAGCGGAACTGGAGGCGGAAGCGATTCGCACCCTTGCGGCGGCCAACCGTGATAAAGCCCTTGCTGAAGCTGAAGGGATGGAGGCCATGCTCGCGGCCAAAAATGTGATTAGCAAGGCTAACTTGACAGCTCAAGTGATTACAGCCCTCTGGCCAGAACTGGCACCGCAACTGCCACAAGTTCTCCAAGCCCTTGCCCCGCAACCGGGGGTGATTGGCGATGCCAAAATTTATACCTTTGCCAACGGGGGCACCCCTGCTGATCTCAATAAACTGCTCCTATCCACCAGCGGGCTAGCCCTGATCAATGCCCTTTTTGAGGAGGGGAAACTGGGGCAGTTGTTAGCACAAATTAAATCCCTACTCCAAGAAAATACGTCTCATTCCTAAGACGCGACTGCATACCCCTAGCCGCAAGAATGGATAACTCTTCAGTAGGTCTGAGGCGTGAACCAAAGATTTATTAACTCCATCTATATTTTCAAAATTCATAGAGATTTTTCAATGGGGTAAATATAAAAAAAAGATTAAGAACCACCAAAGGTCGGTGTTAGTATTCCGATGAACAGATTTAGAAATGTTAAGATTCTTAATATATGTAACGTATCTACGAAAACGCTGTTAAAGCACCGTTGGCTTGGCCGCGATCTTTAGCAGGGGCGATCGCCCATCCTATAGAGAAAACGATATTCCTAGGCCTTGGACGAATCACTGCTGTCAACCTTGAGAACGAGCGATAGGGACTATGGATACTTCAAAAGATTTAGTGCGCACTTACCTACGGGAGATTGGCCGTGTGCCATTGCTCACCCACGAACAGGAAGTGATCTACGGCAAACAGGTGCAGCAGCTTAGCGCCATGAACGAGATTCGCGAAAAGCTCGCAGCAGAACTCAACCGTGAACCTACCCGTGCTGAATGGGCCGCCGCCGCCAACATGAGTGAAGCAGAATTAGAGACAATTATCGAAAATGGCGAGCGCGCCAAACGCAAAATGGTGGAGGCCAACCTGCGGCTGGTGGTTTCGGTTGCCAAAAAGTACATCAAGCGCAATGTGGATCTGCTTGATCTAATCCAAGAGGGCACAATCGGGATGCAGCGGGGGGTAGAAAAATTTGACCCCACCAAGGGGTATCGTTTCTCCACCTATGCCTACTGGTGGATTCGCCAAGCCATTACACGGGCGATCGCTGAAAAGGGGCGCACGATCCGTCTGCCCATCCACATCACTGAAAAGCTGAACAAAATCAAAAAAGCCCAGCGACAACTGTCCCAACGCCTCGGTCGCGCTGCCACGATTAATGAACTGGCGGCAGAACTGGAATTAACCCCTGCCCAAGTGCGGGAATATCTCGAACGGGCGCGACAACCCCTCTCCCTTGATGTCCGTGTCGGCGATAATCAGGATACGGAGTTGGGGGAATTGCTCGAGGATCCGTCCATTTCACCGGAGGAGTTTGCCGCTCAATCCTCGTTGCGCAGTGACCTTGAACGGCTGATGGCGGATCTGACCCCGCAGCAACGCCATGTGCTCTCCCTACGCTTTGGCCTAGAAAACGGCCAGCCCCTCACCCTTGCCAAAGTGGGCGAACTGCTCAACATTAGTCGCGAGCGGGTGCGGCAAATTGAGCGGGAGGCCCTCAGCAAACTCCGCAAACGCCGCGGCGATATTCACGAGTACCTTGCCAGCTAGCCCATGCTCACTGACGAACAGCACCGCCAAAAAATGCAGCAGCGCAAAGCCGTGCAGGCGCAACGCCTCGCGGAGCGCACCCGTGAAAAAGGTCTCATTATTGTCCATACGGGCAACGGCAAGGGCAAAACCACAGCAGCCTTGGGCATGGTGCTGCGTTCCTTGGGGCATGGCTATCGCGTGGCAATTATTCAATTTATCAAGGGGGCGTGGGAGCCAGCGGAAAAAGCGGTTCTTAGCCATTGGTCAGACCAACTGGCCTTCCATGCGATGGGGGAGGGCTTTACATGGGAAACCCAAGACCGCCAGCGGGATATCGCCTGTGCCCAAGCGGCTTGGGAGCTGGGTCTGAGCTACATCACCAACCCCGAGTACCGCTTGGTACTGCTCGATGAAATTAATGTCGCCCTCCAGCTGGACTACTTAACTGTGGCACAGGTGCTCGAGGGACTTGCCCGCAAGCCAGAAATGACCCATGTGATTCTCACCGGACGCGGTGCTCCCCCAGCCCTGATTGACGCCGCAGATCTGGTGACGGAAATGACCCTTGTCAAGCATCCCTTTCGCGAACAGGGCGTTAAAGCCCAGCCGGGGATTGAATTCTAAAGCAGGAGTTCGCCAGCGAAAATCGTAACCGCCTGACCCAATAGCCGCAGGCGATCGCCCCTGTGGGGGTGAATTTTAATCACGCCCCCCCGCGCTGAGGCTTGATAGGCCAATAACTTGTCCTTCCCCAGTTTTGCTCGCCAGTAGGGATACAAGCTACAGTGCGCCGAGCCAGTGACCGGATCCTCAGGGATGCCCAGTTGGGGGGCAAAAAAACGGGAGACGATGTCATATTCCGCGCCATTGGCCTGGGCGGTCACAATCAATCCTCGGCAAGGCAGGCGGGCAATTTGGTCAAAATCGGGTTTCAACTGGGCTACAGCACTGGCATCGACCAGATCCACCAGCAGATCGCTGCCCGCTTGCCCCATAAATATGGGTGGTGTCCCGAGCGCTGCAATGATTGAGGCTTGCACCTGCTGATCCGCAAGGGGCATTACGGGCTGCTGCGGAAAATCAAGGGCGATCCAATCCCCAAGGCGCTGGGCACACAGGAGACCGCTGCGGGTGTGAAATTCTAGATCCCCTACCACCCCTTGATGCTGCCAGAGGACATGGGCTGTTGCGAGGGTGGCATGACCACAGAGATCCACTTCTGCCACAGGGGTAAACCAGCGCAGGTGAAAGCCACTGGCCAGCGGTACGACAAAAGCCGTTTCTGAAAGATTCATTTCGCGGGCGATCGCCCCCAAGGTTGCATCCTCAAAAAACGTCCCTAGGACACATACGGCCGCCGGGTTACCCCGAAAGGGTTCTTGGGTAAAGGCATCAACTTGGTACAGTGGTAGCGGCATCCGACCCCCGAAAACCGTAAAATCAATCCTGTAGATCGAGCAGAGGACATACTGCGTGGAACGGACATTTCTAGCCATTAAGCCCGATGGCGTTCAGCGTGGGCTAGTGGGGACGATTATCCAACGATTTGAACAAAAAGGCTACACACTGGTCGGCCTCAAACTGATGCGGGTCAGCCGCGAATTGGCAGAGCAGCACTACGGCGAACACAAAGATAAGCCCTTCTTTACGGGGCTAGTGAATTTCATTACCTCTGGACCGGTGGTGGCCATGGTCTGGGAAGGCCGGGGGGTGATTGCCAATGCCCGCAAACTGATTGGTGCCACTAATCCCCTCAATGCGGAGCCAGGAACGCTCCGGGGCGATTTTGCTGTAGATGTGGGACGGAATGTAATTCACGGCTCCGACAGTCCCGAAAATGCTGAGCGGGAAATCAATCTCTGGTTCCAGACGCAGGAACTGGTGCCTTGGGAGCCGGCCTTCACCTCTTGGGTGTATGAGATGTAGGTTCATGGGTTGACTTGGGAAGGGTTGGGGGGGTGTCTGGCTCCTCCACCTCCCGCTTGGAAAAGCCCCACGTAAAGCAAAGGGCAATCAGGCTAATCATCACCCAGTCCGAGGGTACCAGCTGGGGATTAATCACGCGAATGAGCAGCCGCAGACCCACCAGCATCACTGTGAAATAGCCCGCATCCTCAAGTCGAGGAAATTCTTTTAGCCAGCGGATAAATAGCTCCGCCATAAAGCGCAGCATAATCACGCCAATCGTGCCGCCGAGTAATACCAGCCAACGCTCATCCGACAGGGCGATCGCCGTTGTCACGCTATCGAGGGAAAAGGCCAAATCCGCTAAGGCCAATAGGGGGACTGCCTGCCAAAAAGAACGAATCACCCGCTCGTGTTCATGTTCTGGCTCGGTCGTAAAGAAAAAGTACTTTGCCGATAACCACAGCAGATAGAGTGCCCCCGCCAACTCAAACTGCCAGAACCGCAAGACCCAAGTCGCTGTGAAAATCAGGCCAATGCGAAAAACGTAAGAAATGGCCAGTCCCAGATTGAGTGCCCGCCGTTGTGCATCTAAGTCTTCGATGCCTCGTACCAAGGCCGCTAGGGCGATCGCATTGTCCGCTGAGAGAACCGCTTCGAGTGCCAACAACACCACAAGTAACAACAGGGTATCCAGTCCCCAGTTGGGCGAGAGTTCCAATAGTTCATCAATCATCGGGTGAGGGAAGTTCTCCAGATTTTTGGCTGCTTATATTTATCGTCGCACAGGAGCGGTACAGCCCTTTTCCCAAAGATGGAACACCCTCAAACCCAGACGTAGGCGCAACCCAAAATGCTAGTGACCTGACCGTTGGGCTGACGGTAGGCCTTACGCACATCCAGTCAGCGGACAAGCGATTCCCCTTTGGTTCTGGTGTGCATAGTCCTGCATCCTGTCGCATTTTCACCGTTAACCTATCACGAGGACTGAAATCTTGGGGAGCCAAGGGGGTGAACATTCTTGGATCGCTCGCTTTACCAAGGTGGCGATGATTGAGCAAAAGACAGTCTTCGCTGGGGCACAATTCAGAATTGTCGTTGACGTTGCAGGAATTCTACGTTGCTATGGGACTCGTTAACAATACGCTAAAAGCGGCAGGCAAGCTCGATCCGCTTTCTTTAACGCTGTGCATCGTTGGCTCTCGCAAAATCTATCATGAGGATGATTATGCCCAATCTCCATGGCATATCTTTGCCCCCAATCTCAGAATTTATGGTTTTGATGCGGATGCCGACGCCTGTGATCAGGCCAATACCGCCTTAGCCGCCCAAGGAATTACGTGGTTTGAGCGTCACTATCCGCTGACGTTGGGCAAAGAGGTGGGAGAATCAACCCTTTACATTACCAACGCCATTCATTGCAGTTCTTTATATCCACCAAATTTGAGCTACACATCGCGATTTCAAGGATTTAATCCTGGCTTGGATGTAGCGGCAAGTGTTCAGGTGGAAACAACCACCCTTGACGCATTTGCCCAAGCTGAAGGCCTTGAGAGCGTAGATGTCCTGCAAGTGGATGTCCAAGGTGCAGATCTAGATGTGTTGCAAGGCGGTGAGCGGCTTCTGGCAGCCAGTACTTTAGCAATCATAGTTGAAGTTGAGTTTTCGGAGGTTTACAGAGGGCAACCCCTCTTTGGGGATATTGATGCATATTTGCGCGCTCAAGGCTTTGTGCTCTTTGACCTACTCACCAATGATGGTTGGTGCCGATTACCGCGCTACGTTTCCCCATTTCACTCCCAACGGCGAGGGGGTCAACTGCTATGGGCCGATGCAATTTACCTGCGGGATTTGCTCAATGAGAGTCAACAGCAGCAAAACCAGCACCTACAGAGCCCTAGCCACTTGCTAAAACTGGCGGCAATTGCTGATGCACTGGACTTTCCTGATTATGCGCTGGAAGTTTTAACGCAACTGACGCTTCGCTATGGCAAAATCCCTCAGTGGAACTGCCGCAAAGAAATTTGCGCTATTTTGGAACAGGTTCAGCCCCTGCTCGGCACAGATATTGCCAAGCTGCCAATTTCAAAGCTGCTGTCTGAGCCAACAACCTAGCCTTGGGGCAAAAGGCGACGGCTAAACTGCTGAATTTCCTCGCGAATCCCTCGCGGCAATTGGCTTTGTTTGGCTAGGGCTTGCTGGAAATATTGCTGTGCCTGCGATCGGTTGCCACTGGCGGCCAAAATTTGTGCTTTCAGATAAAGGAGTTCTGGATTGTGGGGGGCAAGTGCCAAGGCTTGATCAACTGCGTTTAAGGCTTGCGGCCATTGCTTGCGATCGCGATAGGCCAAGGCCAAGCCTCGATAACTCAGGTAATTGGGAGCGGCGTAGGTTTGCAGGGTTTGAATGGCCCGATCCATGCTGACAAAGCCCACATTACTGGCAATACCCCACTCCATAAAGCCACGAACAAGATTCAATTCCGGATCGCGAGGATTGACAGCTTCGGCTCGCCCCACATGATCGAGAACCCGCTGTACCCGCAACAGAGCGGCGGGGGCACCAGCCACAGGCCCCGATCCGGCATCGGAAATTTCATAGCCAGCCATCAGGAAATGCCCCACGGCTTGATAGAGATTTCCCCGCAGGCGATCGCGGCTCGTGAGGGCTTGGGCAGCGCGTAGGGTCTCCTCAGCGTAGCGTTTGTACCCTGCCCAGTCTTCATTAAGATAGGCAATGGCAGCAGCCAAGGTCAGGGTTAGGGGTTCTTGGCGATCGCGCTCCAAGGCCGCCGGCAGTAACTCTTTACCTTTGACATAGTTGCCATCGCGAAAGAGGGCAACAAAGACAGCTTCCGTTTGATCGGAAATGGGTCGTGCTTGAGCGCCCGTACGGAAAGGATCCCCAGCAAGGGCAGCGGTACTCAGTACCCAGGGGGCGATCGCTCCACTAAGATAGAGAGCAAAGCGTTGCCACAGGCGCAGTTGACGTGTTTGCACGGTCGTTACCTCCGGAGTCTGCATCTTGTTTTCGGTTCACCATCTCAGCTACCACCCCGCCGCCACCCCTCAGCCCATTTTGCGGGACATTAATTTAGACTTGGGTATGGCTGAACTGGGATTAATTATCGGACCCAGTGGATCCGGCAAAACCACCCTACTAGAGATTTTAGCGGGCTTGGCCACCCCCAGTCGGGGAATCATTCGATGGCAGGATCAGGTTCTCACACCCGATCATTTACAACAGTTGGCCGGATTGGTCTTTCAGTTCCCAGATCGCTACTTCTGTGGCAGTACCATTCTCGAAGAGCTGCGCTTTGGCCACCCAGAAATTCCCTACGAAAACTTTTACCGCGCCCTTGCCGATGTGGGTCTCGATCATTTGCCTTTGCACACCCGCCCCGAATCCTTGAGCGGTGGTCAGCAGCGTCGCCTCGCGCTTGCTGTGCAACTGGTGCGCCAACCCTACCTGCTCTTGCTCGATGAACCCACAGCGGGTCTGGATTGGTCAATGCGCCGCCAATTGGTACAGGTGCTGCGCCGCCTCAAGGAACACTGGAGCCTGCTTGTGGTCACCCATGAGGCCACTGAATTGCGAGAGATTAGCGATCGCACGTGGCGATTGGAAAACGGTTGTCTAGTGCCCTTGATTTCCCAGCGATCCAGTCCTGTAATAAGTTTTAATACTTAGGTAGCAATACTTTGCAATTTGTTACCACAGAACCGCAAAGTCGCTTGCCAGCTTGATTTTCTGCTACAACCACAAAAGGTATATCCCCCTTGGGGTTTGGTCTCGATCGTTACAAGGAGTTTGAACGCATGTTCACCCACGTCAAGTCCACGATTCGGCATATCGCGCCAGCGGCGTTAAATGGGCGATCGCTGTTGCGAGTGGTGTATGTGGTACTTGAAGCCCAATACCAGAGCGCGCTGTCGGCAGCGGTTCGCAGCATTAACGATACCCATCCACAGGTGGCCATTGAAATCAGTGGCTATCTCCTTGAGGAACTGCGCAATCCCGAAAACTATGCCGCCTTCTGTGAGGACGTGGCGCGGGCAAATGTGTTTATCGCCTCCCTGATTTTCATTGAGGACTTAGCGGATAAGGTGGTCGAGGCGGTTCAGCCCTATCGCGATCGCTTGGATGTAGCGGTTGTCTTCCCCTCGCTGCCCCAAGTGATGCGCCTCAACAAAATGGGCAGCTTTTCCTTGGCTCAGATTGGCCAATCCAAGAGCGTCATTGCCAACTTCATGAAAAAGCGCAAGGAGAAGTCAGGTGCCGGCTTCCAAGATGCCATGCTCAAACTCCTGCGAACCCTGCCCCAAGTGCTGAAGTACCTCCCCATTGACAAGGCTCAGGATGCCCGCAACTTCATGCTCAGCTTCCAGTATTGGCTGGGCGGGTCGCCAGAGAACCTAGAAAACTTCCTCCTCATGCTGGCCGATCGCTACGTCTTCAAAGGTCAGCCAAACAGCAACCTCAGCTACCAAGAACCGGTCACCTACCCCGACACCGGTATTTGGCACCCCCTTGCACCGCAAATGTTTGAGGATCTTAAGGAGTACCTCAACTGGTTCAACAGTCGCCGCGATATTGGCGCTGATCTCAAAGACCCTCTCGTGCCCACCATTGGCCTGCTGTTGCAGCGTACCCACCTTGTCACCGGTGATGACGCTCACTATGTCGCCATTGTGCAAGAGTTTGAATCCCAAGGGGCGCGGGTGATTCCCGTCTTCTCTGGTGGGCTGGACTTTTCGACGCCCCTAGAAAAATTTTTCTACGATCCCGTCAACCCTGAGAAACCCATTGTTGATACCGTTGTCTCTCTCACGGGATTCGCCCTTGTGGGGGGGCCTGCCAAGCAGGATCATCCCAAAGCTGTAGCGGCACTGAAAAAACTCAACCGTCCCTACATGGTGGCACTGCCCTTGGTGTTTCAAACCACTGAGGAATGGGAAGACAGCGATCTGGGGCTGCACCCGATTCAAGTGGCGCTGCAAATTGCTCTGCCGGAACTGGATGGTGCCATTGAGCCAATTATTCTTTCCGGTCGCGATGGCATGACCGGTAAGGCGATCGCCCTCCAAGACCGCGTCGAAATGATCGTACAGCGGGCACTGAAGTGGGCCAATCTGCGCCGCAAACCCAAGGTGCAAAAGAAAGTCGCCATCACCATCTTTAGCTTCCCGCCGGATAAAGGCAATGTTGGCACCGCCGCCTACTTGGATGTCTTTGGCTCCATCTACAAAGTCATGGAAGCCCTGAAAAACAACGGCTATGACGTGCAGGACATGCCCGAGAGTGCCGAAGCCCTGATGCAGGAAATTCTCCACGATGCCCGTGCCCAAGTGGGGAGTCCCGAACTCAACATTGCCTACCGCATGAGCGTGCCGGAATACGAGCGCCTCACCCCCTACGCCAAGCGCCTTGAAGAAAACTGGGGCAAACCGCCAGGGCACCTGAACAGTGACGGCCAAAACCTGCTCATCTACGGCAAAGCCTACGGCAACGTCTTTATTGGCGTGCAGCCCACCTTTGGCTACGAAGGGGATCCAATGCGGCTGCTCTTTTCTCGCTCTGCCAGTCCCCACCACGGCTTTGCTGCCTATTACACCTTCCTCAACCACATTTGGCAGGCGGATGCAGTGCTCCACTTTGGCACCCACGGTTCTTTGGAGTTCATGCCGGGCAAACAGATGGGCATGTCTGGGGATTGCTACCCCGATAATCTCATTGGCTGTATTCCCAACCTCTACTACTACGCTGCCAATAACCCCTCCGAAGCCACCATTGCCAAACGCCGCAGCTATGCCAACACGATTAGTTACCTCACGCCCCCCGCGGAAAATGCCGGCCTCTACAAAGGGCTGCGGGAACTCAGCGATCTCATTGGTTCCTACCAAACCCTGAAAGATAGCGGTCGGGGGGTTCAGATTGTCAACACGATCATGGACAAGTGCCGCCTAGTCAATCTCGATCAGGATGTGGCTCTCCCCGCTAAGGACGCGGCAGATCTCACTGCCGAGGAGCGCGATACCCTCGTGGGCAAGGTCTATATCAAGCTGATGGAAATTGAAAGCCGCCTCCTGCCCTGTGGCCTGCACGTAATTGGCAAACCGCCGACAACGGAAGAAGCAGTGGCTACCTTGGTCAATATTGCCAGCTTGGATCGCTCTGAGGACGGCATTAAGAGCTTGCCCAGGCTCATTGCCGAGAGTCTAGGGCGGGACATTGATGAGATTTATCAAAATAGCGATCGCGGGGTACTGGCGGATGTTGAACTGCTGCGCCAGATTAACGAGGCGACCCGTGCTGCCGTCAGTGCCCTCGTCCAAGCCCAAGCCGATGCCGAGGGTCGTGTGTCGCGGGTCTCGAAGCTGAACTTCTTTAACATGGGGCGCAAAGAGCCGTGGATTGAATCCCTCCATGGTGCAGGCTATACCCAAGTGGATGCCGCTGCCCTCAAGCCCCTGATGGAATACCTCGAATTCTGTTTACAGCAGATTGTGGCCGACAATGAACTGGGGGCACTGCTGCAAGCCCTTGAAGGCGAGTACATTCTCCCCGGCCCCGGTGGCGATCCAATTCGCAATCCTGAGGTCTTGCCGACGGGCAAAAATATCCACGCCTTGGATCCCCAAGCCATTCCCACTGCCGCTGCTGTGCAGTCTGCCAAAGTTGTGGTCGATCGCCTTCTAGCGCGGCAAAAAGCGGAAAACAACAACCAATGGCCAGAAACCATCGCCATGGTGCTCTGGGGCACAGATAATATCAAAACCTATGGCGAGTCCCTTGCTCAAGTGCTCTGGCTAGTGGGGGCACGTCCTTTACCCGATTCCTTGGGACGGGTCAACAAAGTGGAACTCATCCCCCTAGAAGAGCTGGGGCGGCCACGCATTGATGTTGTCGTCAACTGTTCTGGGGTCTTCCGCGATCTCTTTATCAACCAGATGGCGCTCATTGACCGTGCCATCAAGATGGCTGCCGAAGCCGATGAACCCCTTGAGCTAAACTTTATCCGCAAGCACGCCCTGCAACAGGCTTCAGAATTGGGGATTGACCTGCGCCAAGCGGCCACACGGGTCTTCACCAATGCCTCCGGTTCCTACGCGGCGAATGTCAACCTAGCGGTGGAAAATAGCTCTTGGGAGCAGGAGTCGGAACTTCAGGATATGTATCTCTCCCGTAAGTCCTTTGCCTTCTCGGCAGATTCTCCGGGGACGATGCAGCAGGCGCGGGATTTGTTTGAAACCGCCCTCAAAACCGTGGATGTAACCTTCCAGAATCTCGACTCCTCAGAAATTAGCCTCACCGATGTCAGCCACTACTTTGACTCAGATCCGACCAAGCTGGTGGCGGCACTGCGCAGCGATGGCAAGCAACCCAAGGCCTATATTGCCGATACCACCACAGCCAATGCCCAAGTGCGGACGCTCTCGGAAACCGTTCGCCTCGACAGCCGAACCAAGCTCCTGAATCCCAAGTGGTATGAAGGGATGCTCTCCCACGGCTACGAAGGGGTGCGCGAGATCTCGAAGCGACTAGTCAACACAATGGGCTGGTCGGCCACCGCAGGAGCTGTGGATAACTGGGTTTATGAGGAGGCGAATGCCACGTTTATTCTCGATGAGCAGATGCGGCAGCGGCTTCTGAATACCAACCCCCACTCCTTCCGCAAAATGGTGAGCACCTTCCTCGAACTTCACGGACGCGGCTATTGGCAGACCAGTGAAGCCAATCTGGAACTGCTGCGGCAACTCTATCAAGAGGTCGAGGACAAGATTGAGGGCGTTGAGTAAACAACGTTAATAGCATGGGGGAAGCTCTTCCCCCTTTTTATTTGGACGCCGATGTGATCGGAACCCACCCTGCTCCTTAAGCGTCAGACCCCGCAGTACGTTTTTTCTGTGGAGGAGTTGACGATGTTGAAGACACTTCAAGTCGTTGGCCTATCGTCCTTGACTGGTTTGGCGGTTCTTTCCTTTGTGGATACCGCCGCGGCTCAACTGAATGTCAACGTGAATCTTGGTGGTTCCCGTCAGCCGGTGTATGTGGTGCCCAGTCCCTCTAGCCAACCCGTCTATGTGGTGCCTACCCCTCAAACACAACCCGTGTATGTGGTACAGCCAAGAGTGGTTAGTGTTCCGCCAGCCTCCCCGCGATCGCGCCATCACCGCAAAAAGCCCCATCGCAATCAACCGCAGTATGTGATTCCCGCGAATCCGAGTGGGGTGCTGATCACGTTTTAAGAATTCCAGTCAGAATCGCCGCCCCTTCTGCTAAGATGGATTACACATCAGTATTCCGACCGATTTATCGTAGATTGATGGCAGAATGGTCAATTGGCGGCGTTTTAGGGTTTGGTTGAGCTTGTTCTTACTAGCGGTAGGTCTCAGTGGTCTCACCGCTGCTTGTCAATTTCAGGCCACTCTGCCCGATGGTCGCCCTGCTCAGGTGAATCTAACCCTTTCTTCGTTCTCGGTCACTAAAAAAGCGCACGAGGCTATTATGCCCCTGTTTGCTGCTCAATGGGAACAGGAACATCAACAAAAAGTGCGCTTCCGAACGAGTTATGGTCCCTCGGGCAGTCAGTCACGGGCGGTGATTGATGGCCTAGAAGCCGATATCGTCCACTTGTCCCTTGCTTTAGATGTCGATCGCATTGCCAAAGCAGGGTTAATTCGCCCCGATTGGGCTAGCCAAGCCCCCCACAACAGCATTGTCACCACTTCTGTCGGTGCCCTGATTACCCGTGACGGCAACCCGAAAAATCTGCAAACATGGCAGGATCTCACCCGTGAGGGGGTGACATTTGTGACTGCCGATCCCAAAACCTCTGGCGCGGCTCGCTGGAACTTCCTTGCGCTGTGGGGATCGGTCACGGAAACAGGGGGAACGTTTGATCAGGCGCGGCAGTTTGTGACTGAAGCCTTTCGCCATGTGGCCGCTCTCCCCCGCGATAGTCGTGAAGCCACTGATGCCTTTTTGAAACAGGGACAGGGGGATGCCCTGATCAACTATGAAAATGAAGTGATCTTGGCTCGCCAAAAGGGCAAGACCCTTTCCTATATCCTTCCTCCTGTGAATATCCTGATTGAAAACCCGATCGCCCTTGTGGATCAATACGTGGATAAACATGGCACACGGGAGGTAGCACAGGCCTATATTGACTTTCTCTATACTCCCCAAGCTCAGGAGATCTTTGCCCAATATGGTTTTCGACCCGTGGATGCCACCGTCCTTGCCGCTCATCAGCAGACGTTTCCACCCGTGCCCACCCTCTTTACCGTGGCAGATTTAGGGGGCTGGGAGAAGGTGCAAGCCCAATTTTTCGCTAATGGCGCCCTGTTTGATCAAATTCAGCAGGAGAATCAAGCCTGATGACCGCTACCCACCCCATTTCGCCGTCACTCTCTCCTCAGAAACAGCGCTGGCAGTTTCCTTGGGTTTGGAGAATCACGGTCTTTTACTTACTCGTGATGCTGGCTGTACCCATTGCTGCCCTCTTGAGCCGTGCCAGTAGTGCTGGGCCACTGCATTTTTGGCAGGTGGCAACGCGGGCGATCGCCCTGTCGGCCTATGAAGTCACGTTTGTGACTGCCCTCATCGCAGCGCTGATCAATGGCGTCTTTGGTACCCTGATTGCTTGGGTGCTGGTGCGCTATTCCTTTCCGGGGAAGCGCTTCTTTGATGCTGTCGTGGATCTACCTTTTGCATTGCCAACGGCGGTGGCGGGTCTCACCCTCGCAACGGTCTATAGCGAAAATGGCTGGATTGGTAGCTTACTAGCGCCCTTCGGAATCAGAATTGCCTTCAGCCGCTGGGGGGTGGCGGTGGCGATGCTCTTTATTTCCTTACCCTTCGTGATTCGCACGGTGCAGCCCGTCCTCACTGAAATGGAAAAGGATGTGGAGGAGGCAGCATGGTCGCTGGGTGCTACTCATGGGCAGACCTTTTGGCGAGTGATTTTGCCACCTTTGATGCCCGCTATTCTCACAGGCGTTGCCCTAGGCTTCTCACGGGCAGTGGGGGAATTTGGCTCAATTGTGATTATTTCCTCCAACACTCCTTTTCGGGACTTGATTGCCTCAGTGCTGGTGTTTCAGAGCTTAGAGCAGTATGACTATGAGGCAGCAACCATTATTGGTACGGTGATGCTCTTGGTATCCCTAGCGATTTTATTTCTGATTAATCTGCTGCAAGCGTGGGGGCGGCGCTATGCGGAGCGTTAAACCCTCGCCCACCCAAGAAAAGCCATGGCTACATGCCCTTTTGATTGTCATTGCCATCGCCTACTTAGCCCTTGTGCTTTTGCTGCCGGCGGCCAATGTCCTTTTCCAAGCCTTTCACAAGGGAGTCATGCCCTTTCTGGAAAATTTGCTGGAGCCGGATTTTCTGCATGCGGTGTGGCTGACCTTTGCCCTTGCCTTGGTGGTGGTGCCCTTAAACACGATCTTTGGTCTCTGTGCCGCTTGGGCGATCGCCCGCCATCGCTTTGTGGGACGCACCCTTTTACTGAGCATTATTGACCTACCTTTTTCCATCTCCCCCGTTGTTGCCGGACTGATGCTGGTACTGGTCTATGGCCGCAATGGCTGGTTCGGGGGCTGGCTGCAAGCTTTAGATATTCGCGTTATTTTCTCTTTTCCGGGGATGGTGCTGGCAACAGCCTTTGTGAGTTTGCCCTTTGTGGCGCGAGAAGTCATCCCTGTCCTAGAAGAAATCGGTACCGAGCAGGAGGAAGCCGCAAAAACCCTAGGCGCCAATGAGTGGCAAACCTTTTGGCGAGTCACCCTGCCCAATATCCGCTGGGGACTGCTCTATGGGGTCCTGTTGACCAATGCGCGAGCGATGGGGGAGTTTGGCGCTGTGGCAGTAGTCTCTGGCAATGTGGCGGGTCTGACGCAAACCCTGCCCCTCTTTGTGGAGGATGCCTACAAAAACTACAATACGGAGTCCGCCTATGCGGCAGCGGTGATCCTTGGCTTGCTAGCGCTTGTGACGCTCGTGGTTAAGGAAATTTTGGAGCGGAAAACAGGGATCAAGCCCAATCCCTAGGAGGTGCCGAGGACGCGCAAAATCGAGGGCACGGCTTCAATATCGGTCATTTGGGCAATCTCGGCCATAGCTTGACGAAACTCCCCTTCGCGCACATGGTGGGTGACAATCACAATTTCTGCCAGTTCATTGTGGCTGCCAATTTGCACAAGGGATTCCAAGCTAACATTGTGGTTGCCAAAACAGGTACCCAGTTTCCCTAGGACTCCCGGATGATCTTGGGCATGGACACGGGCATAGAAACGACTATCCACCTCCGCCATCGGTAGCAGCGGCATAAACTGATCGTGCTGGCAGGTGAGCAAGGGATGGCTGGCACGTCCTTGGGGGAGAAGGGCGGCAATGTTGATTAAATCCGCCACGACGGCACTGGCGGTTGCCCCTGCACCGGCACCGGGACCATAGAACATTACCTGACCCAACGGCTCTGCCTCTAGGAGAATGGCATTAAAGACGCCATTGACGCCGGCAAGGGGGTGCTCAAGGGGCACGAGCGTCGGATGAACGCGCACCTCTAGGGGCTGGCCACTGAGCTGGCGGGCGATCGCCAGCAGTTTAATGCGAAATCCGAGTTTTTCCGCATAGGCAATATCTACCGCCGTGATCCCACGAATGCCCTCGCAATACACTTCCTCGCGGCGAATCCGCCCCCCAAAGGCAAGGCTGGCCAGAATGGCAATTTTATCCGCGGCATCCCATCCCTCAATGTCAGCACTGGGATCGGCTTCGGCATACCCTAGGCGTTGGGCATCGGCAAGGATGGGGGCAAAATCCCCCTGTTCCTGCTGCATGCGGGTCAGGATGTAGTTGGTGGTGCCATTGAGAATGCCGCTGACACTGTGGATACGATTGGCACCTAGGCTCTGTTTCAGGGCTTGAATGACAGGAATACCACCGGCCACGGCCGCTTCGAGCATCACATAGACCCCTTGGGCATTGGCCGCATCAAAAATTTCAGCACCATGGCGGGCAATGACGGCCTTATTGGCGGTGACAATGTGCTTGCCATGGGCAATGGCCTTGAGGATGAGCGATCGCGCCGGTTCAATGCCGCCGAGGACTTCCACCACAATGTCAATCTCAGGATGAGTCACAATGCGTTCTAAGTCAGTGGTCAGGAGCTTGGGATCAAGGGCAACGGCACGGGGCTTATGGATATCCCGTACCCCCACTTGGGCGATCGCCAGTTCCTTGATCAGCGGGTGGCGCCCCGCTGGATCCGCCAAAATTTGCGCCACACCGCCACCAACAGTGCCCAACCCCAGTAAACCAATGTGATACATCAGACCCGTCCTAGTGCACTGTTCCTATTATCAGTCGCGCTCGTCCTAGTCACACACATGGCGAACATAGGGTTCCTCCTCAGGCAAAAAGGATTCAAAACTCGCCACTTGGGCAGCAATGAGATCGGGCGTGGCCTCGGCAATATCCCCTTGGCGATCGCTCAAGCGACGGCGCAGTTCCTCAGGCGGTGCATTACAGAAGTGAATCTCCAAGGGCACCTGCAATTTCTCAGCTAAAGCAATCACGGGTTGGCGCAGCGCCACGCGATCGTATTTCGCATCCAAAATCACCGTTTGTCCCTGACGCAGCAACAATTCTGCATAGGCCAAGAGCTGATTATAGGTTTTTTGGGTCATGGCCTCAGAATAGAGATCGACCTGCGGGAAATCACTGCTGCGGCGGTCAAGGGGTAAACCCGCCAAGTGCTTACGCACGGCATCGGAGCGGATTTGAATGGCTTGCTCGGCTTGGGCGAGACCCCGTCCCCGTGTACTTTTGCCTGCCCCAGAGAGACCGCACATGACATAGAGCTTGGCTTGACGTGGTTGGGTGTAGCGATAGGCCGCCTCATAGTAGGCCGCAGCCGTGGCTTGAATCTGTGCCTTTTCGGCCTCGCTAATAGCGGGATCGTTGAGGGCCAAGGCGTTCACATTGCCGCGAATATAGGCTCTGATGCAAAGGTAAAGGGGCAACAGCACCGCCCCAGCGTAGTCCCCACTCCACTCCAAGTAGGTATTGAGGAAGAGATTGGCCAAGTCCCCGCGACCCCGAAACTCCAGATCCATCAGCAAAAAAGCGGCGTCATAAATGACATCAATGTTGCGAAATTCTTCGTTGAACTCAATACAGTCGAAAATTTGCACCCTGCCGTTGTACAGGCAGATATTGTTCAGGTGCAGATCCCCATGGCATTCGCGGATTTTGCCTGCGGCTTGCCGCTGCACCAACCACTCCTGATGCCGGGTCAGAAAGTCATCGGTAAAAGCCTGAATCGCCGCGTACTGTTCTGGGGATTGACAGCGACCGACAAACTGAGCCGCCAAGGCATGGCAATTGTTAATCACTTGGGCGATCGCCCGCGGGGAACCAAATTCACTAATGTGGGGATCTGTGGCAGCGGCGCGGTGGAAATGAGCCAGTTCTTTACCGAGGGATTCAATCAGGTGGGGGGTGACTTGGTTGGCTGCAAAGAGGTGCGAAAACAGTTGCGACTGATCAAATTGCCGCATTTGCACGGCATAGTCAATCACCTCAGCTCCCGCAGGTAAGTCTTGGGGATCCGCCACAAAATAGCGATCGCCCACCGCCACAATGGGCACCACCGCCAAGTAGAGATCTGACGCCAAACGGCGATTCAGCCGTAACTCTTCCCGACAGTAAAATAGCCGCTTTTCTAGGGTTGTAAAGTTCAAAAAGCCAAAATCCGCCGGCTTTTTCACCTTATAGGCATAGTCCCCCGTCAGAAATACGTAGGAAATATGCGTTTGCAGCAATTGAATGGGAGAGGTCACTGCATGGGGGTACGCAGCAGGGGTTAATAGGGCTTCGACAAAGGCAGGCAAAGACATGCGTACTGTGGCTAACATCGCGCCCCAATCATATCACTAGACTCTATGCCTGTGGCTAAATTGACGTTTTGAGCGTTCCTTTAGAGGATGGGGATACGAAGCTCGTGGATTTGACTATGGTGCGTCGCCCCGTAACCTTACCCCAACTCCAGCAAAAAAAACAGCAGGGAGAGCCGATTACCATGCTCACAGCTTGGGATTATCTGTGGGCGCGGCTATTGGATGCGGCGGGGGTGGATGTGATCCTTGTCGGGGATTCCCTTGGTATGGTTGCCCTTGGCTATCAAACCACCTTGCCGGTGACCCTTGATCAGATGATTCACCATGCGCAGGCGGTGCGGCGGGGCGTCAGCCACAGTTTCCTCGTGTGTGACCTGCCCTTTTTGAGCTACCACGAAAGCCCCGAACAGGCCCTGCGCTCAGCGGGGCGTTTAGTCAAAGAAGCAGACGTCCAAGCAGTGAAAATGGAAGGTGCCTCTCCGGTGGTGCAGGCAGCAACGCGGCGCTTAGTGGAGGCCGGCATCCCGGTGCTGGGTCATGTGGGTCTGTTGCCGCAGCGGGTGCATCAGTTGGGGGGATGGCGACAACAGGGGAAGACGCCACAGGGGGCAGAAGCAATTCTCGCAGATGCCCTTGCTCTGGCCGAAGCAGGTGCCTTTGGCATCATTTTGGAGCATATTCCTGCGGATTTGGCACAGCAGATTACCGCCAAGCTGGAAATTCCCACGATTGGAATTGGCGCCGGCTCCTACTGTGATGGTCAGGTGTTGGTGACGGCAGATGTTTTGGGCTTGAGTCCACAGGTGCCCCCCTTTGCTAAGGTGTATGCCGACTTGGGCACTCAGGCGATCGCTGCCCTTAAGAGCTACTGCCAAGCTGTAAAATCGCGGCAATTTCCCTAACTTAGAGCGGCCAATGGGCACGGGGGTTAAAGGTGCGGAGCGATCGCAACTTTTCGTAGAGTTCTTTTTCTTGGGCACTCAGGGATTTGGGGGGCACAATTTGCACCTTGGCAAGGAGATCGCCAGTAATGCCGCTACTACTGCGCCACCCTTTGCCCCGTAACCGCAGCGATTGCCCAGATCGCGTACCAGGGGGCACATTCAAAACCACAGTCCCAGAGGGCGTCGGTACCGTGACTTGAGCACCCAAGGCAGCTTCATCCGGGGTAATCGGCAAATCAATCACCAATTGATCCTCTTCAAAGCGGAAGAGGGGATGGGGCGCCACCTGTACCGCGAGATATAAATCCCCTCGCTGTTGGGTGTAGGGGTTATATTGACCTTTCCCCCGCAGTCGTAACTTCGTCCCCGGCTTAATACCAGCGGGAATCGTCACAGTCACCTGTTCATTGCCAATCTTGAAGGTTTTTTGGCACCCCTCAAAGGCCTCTTGGAAACTAATTTGTACCTCTAAATCAATATCGGTACTCCCAAATGGCGATGAATCAAAGCCAGCGCTGCTCCAAGTGCGAGTACGCCCTGTGGTGGTGCCAGTGGCAAATCGCCCCAGCAACTCGTTGATAAAGTCTTCAAAGCTGCTAAACTGACTAAAGTCAGCGCCAAAGTCACCAATATTGACATTAAAGCCACCAGCACCCGCCGCACTGGCCTGTTGCCAATACTGACCAAATTGATCGTATTTGCGTCGTTTTTCCGGATCTGAGAGCACTTCGTGGGCTTCGTTAATTTCCTTGAAACGAGCTTCTGCCTCTTTGTCCCCCGGATTTAAGTCGGGGTGATACTTGCGCGCGAGGCGGCGAAAGGCTTGCCGAATTTCGGCATCCGTGGCATTTTTGCTGACCCCGAGGATTTGGTAGTAATCTTTGAAGTCGGTACGCGCCATAGGAACATTCGCCTCTACGTAATCAAAAGATGAAGATTTAGTGTCAGGGCTGGCAGCAAATTAAGGCAAAAAGCTCAGTGCTATTATAGTTGAATCCCTTTATACCGTCTTGGCATGGCGACGTTTCTTCGTCCAGAACTGAGCAACCTCCGCGCCTACTCCACCCCCAGCAGTGACTCCCTACCCCTAGAACTGGATTACCTCGATACCAATGAGTTTCCGTGGGATTTGCCCACTGCCCTTAAGGAGGCGTTAGCTCAACAGTATGTCAGCACCCTCGCCAGTCATCGCTATCCTGACAGTCATCATTGGCCTTTGCGGCAGGCGATCGCTCGCTATGTCAGTGAACACAGCCCAACGGAGATCTCCCCACACCAAATTGCGGTTGGCAACGGCTCCGATGAGCTAATTCGCTCGATTTTACTGGCCACTGCGATCGGGGGCTACGGTTCTATCCTAGTGGCAGAACCGACATTTTCCATATACGGGATCCTCGCCCAAACCCTAGGGATTCCCGTCCAGCGATCGCCCCGCGATCCTGACACCTTTGCCGTGCAAATTGCTGAAGCCAATACCCTCATTGCCCAAGCGGCTCCCCCCGTGCGCGTTCTCTTTATGCTGCAACCCAACTCCCCAACAGGGAACCCCCTAACCGCAGCGGAGGTGGACTGGCTACGGCAGCTTCCTGAGGACATTTTAGTGGTGATTGATGAGGCCTATTTTGAATTTTCGGGCAAGACACTGGTGGGGGACTTGGCAGCGCATCCCAACTGGTTGATTCTGCGTACGTTTTCCAAAGCCTTTCGACTCGCCGCCCATCGGGTGGGCTACGCCATTGGCAATGCCGAGGTGATTGCGGTTTTAGAAAAGGTTCGTCTGCCCTATAACCTGCCTACGTTTTCTCAAGTGGCGGCGCAGGTTGCCCTTGACCATCGGCCGGCGTTGCTGGCAGAGATTCCCACGGTGCTAGCGGAGCGGGAGCGCCTCTATGAACGGCTTCAGGGTTGCCCCCAACTGCGGGTATGGCCGAGTGTGGCCAATTTCCTCTTTTTCCGCTTGCAGGAACCGCAATACACCCAGCCCCTGTGTGATGCCTTGCGGCGTCAGGGGACTCTTGTACGGGCGATCGCTAGCGGCATTCGGGTCACCATTGGCACACCAGCGGAGATGGAGCGCTTTTGGCAACGGCTGCAAGCTTTTTTGCACCAGCTTTAGCTAATCGGACAAGCGGCCATTGGGCAGGACTGTTCCCCGCAGGGTTGCCGTGGCTAAAGACGTGTAGGTCAGTGTGGCACCCCGCAGGTTGGCGCGACTCAGGTTGGCTTGGCGCAATTGCACAGCCGTCAGTTCAGCATTGATCAGCTTAACTTCAATCAGCTTGGCATTGGTCAAATCCACGTTGGTCAGTGTGGCATTGCTTAAATCCGAGCCACTGAGATCGGCCCCTGCCAAATTCACATCTTCTAGGTTGACACCGCGCAAATCCAATCGCCGAAAGTCACGCCGCCCTTTGGCATAGTCTGCCAGCATTTGATCAGCTCTATTTTGATTAATGATGGCTGGGGCGTAGCGACTGAGAAAACCGTGTTTATCAAAGGCGTCTGAAGGTTGCCCCGAAGAAGCAGACATCACTAAAAGTAGGATCAGGGTTCTGATGATTTTACTATAGTTTAAGCCTAGGGCAGCGACCGTTTTTGGAACTCGTGGCCAAAGGGTCTAAGGAAAGTGGCATACTGCTATAGATAAGGAACCAATAGGGAGATAACGCTGTGGGACTGTTTGATCGCGTCAGCCGTGTGGTTCGCAGTTGGCTCAATGCGCTGGTGGGTGCTGCTGAAGATCCCGAAAAAATCCTTGAGCAGACCATGATTGAAATGCAGGACAATCTGGTGACCCTGCGGCAAGCCGTCGCCCAAGCGATCGCCTCCCAAAAGCGGTTAGAGCAACAGTTCAACCAACATCAACAGCAGGCGGCTGAGTGGGAGCGCCGTGCCAAAATTGCCCTGCAACATGGGGATGAGCAACTAGCGCTTGAGGCCTTGAGTCGCAAAAAAACAGCACTGAATGCAGCCATGGCTCTCAAAGGGCAATTGGAGCAGTCCGTGACCCAAGTGGAAGCCCTCAAAAAACAAATGCAGCAGCTTGAAAGCAAAATCGCGGAAGCGAAAACCCGTAAAGAAATGCTGGTGGCACGGGCACGGGCAGCCAAGGCCTCAGAGCAATTGCAACAAACCTTTAGCAGCCTCAACACCAATGCCCCCATGGCCGCCTTTGAGCGCATGGAGGAACGGGTTCAGGAAATGGAGGCTCGCTCCCAAGCCGTGGCTGAACTCAATAGCGATACCCTCGAAGCCAAGTTTGCCGCCCTCGAAGCCGGCAGTGTGGATGACGATTTGGCACGGCTGAAGGCAGAATTGGCCAACCCGCAACTGTCACCCAGCAGCACCCCTGCCTACGATCCAGAGTTGGAAGCCCTGCGGCGGGAACTGAAGAAGAACTAGTTATTTTCCATGGATCTCCTGCGATCGCTCCCTTTGGGGCTATACCTTGAACAACCGGTGACTTGGCTGCACCGCCTTGATCCGCGGGTTAAGTTGGCATGGTTGATGACGTTTCTGTTGGCACCTATTTTGGCGGATGTCAGTTGGCGGTTGGGGCTAGTGGTCAGTTTAATTCTCCTGACCCTCCTAGGGGGGATTCCCGCACGGGTGTGGCGGCGGCAACTGCTGTGGCTCCTCTTGGTGGGGAGTTTAATTCTAGTCATCACGGCTTTGATGCCCGATGGGATGGCGGTCACCTATCAACCCCGCCGCCCTTTGGAAGCCACCGCTCCGCCCACGAGTTACAGTTATATCCTGTGGCAGTTTCGTGCCCAAGTGGGTCAGTTTCCAATTCATCTGCAAGTCTCCCAGCGATCGCTGGATTTGGGGTTACGCCTGAGTACCCTCCTGTTTACGCTCCTTTACAGCACGCATCTGTTTTTGCTGACCACTGCCCCAGAAGAAGTCACCGCTGGCTTGGAAAATCTGATGCAGCCCCTGAAACGCTTTAAGCTGCCAGTGGCCGAAATTGCCCTGACCTTGACGCTGTCGCTGCGGTTTATTCCCTTGGTTTTAGAAGAGGTGCAAAACCTGAGCCGCTCAGTGCGGACGCGTGCCATCAATTGGCGACTGGTGGGCATTAAGGGCAGCATCAAGTTGTGGCTCACCTTAGCAGTACGGCTGTTGGACAATTTACTCCTGCGGGCAGAACAGGTGGCCTGTGCCATGCAGGTGCGGGGCTTTCAAGAACCGGGAACCTACGATAATCCCTGGCACCATCTGCGACTGCAGCGGCGAGATTGGTTGGCTCTGGGGGGCATGGGGTTATTTTGGTTGGTTCGTTTGGGTTGGTTGGGGGTGACACACCATTGATGTTCCCCTGTCAGCCGTGGCTATGGTGCTGTTTGCCGCTGCGGCGTCGCACGGGTCGCGCTATTTTTCAGCAATTGTTTTTGACTGAGCCAATTGCCGTTTTACTGGAAAGCCCAGCCCAAGCCCCGACTCCCCAAGCGCGCTACTCCATTTGTGCGGGGTCACCACGGCGCGATCGCCAGTGGCCACTCTCCTTGGGTCAAGTCCTGCCGACGCTACACAGCTTTCCCCAATGTGAAGCGGTTCCTGAAGCGGTGCGCCATCTGCCCTTTACTGGTGGCTGGTTGGGATGGCTGGGGTATGAGTTGGCGTGGGAAATTGAAGCCCTGCCGCCTCTGAAGCCTGATCCTCTCCCTTTTCCAGTGGCCTTTTGGTATGAACCCCAAGCCTTCGCGGTTTTAGATCATCAAGAAGATCTCCTCTATCTAGCAGCTTCCACCGAGGCAGAGTTAACCCTTCTCCAACAGAGCCTAGAGCAAACGTCCCCTGCCCTTCATCTGCCCCTACCCGATCCCCCCGGCAGCATTGAACTAGCCGCTGGCTGGCAACCCGATACCTACCAAGCAGCGGTGCGGCAGATTCTCCGCCATATTCGTGCCGGGGATATTTTTCAGGCCAATCTGTCGGCCCGCTTTTGCCATTACGGGCGCGTTGATCCTTGGCAACAATACCTGCGGCTGCAGCAGATTAACCCGTCTCCCTTTGCCAGTTTTTGGCAGACCCCTTGGGGCTACATTGTCAGTTGCTCACCGGAACGCTTGGTGCAAGTGCAGGGAGATAGGGTGCAAACCCGACCCATTGCTGGTACCCGTCCGCGCGGCCAAACCCCAGCGGGCGATCGCGCCCAGGCCGAGGAACTCCTTAGGAATACCAAGGAACAGGCAGAACACATGATGCTCGTGGATTTAGAGCGCAATGACTTGGGGCGAGTGTGCCAGTGGGGCAGTGTGGTGGTGGATGAACTCCTAACGCTGGAGTACTACAGCCATGTGATTCACTTGGTGAGCAATGTTCGCGGCACGTTGCAGCCGGGGCTGTCTCCTGTGGATGTGATCCGTGCCCTCTTTCCCGGTGGCACGATTACCGGCTGTCCCAAGGTACGCTGCATGGCGATTTTGGCCGATTTGGAACCCTTTCCCCGCAATTTGTTCTACGGTTCCTGTGGCTACTGGGATCAGCGGGGGCATTTGGACTTGAATATCCTCATCCGTACTCTTTTGGTGGCGGGCGATCGCCAGACGACTTGGGGGCAAGTGGGCGCCGGTATTGTGGCCGACAGTGATCCAGAGCGGGAATGGCAAGAATCCCTGAGCAAAGCCCAAGCCCTACTCCTTGCCCTTGGGACACCTACGCCCATCAGCCCCCGTTCCTAGACTCCCTCCATCAGAGCGTGCCATTCAATTACCACAGCCGCAGGCACAGCAATCTCAATCCCCTGCTCCTCTAGGGGCGGACGCAGTACCAAGGGTTCACTCTGGGGCAAGCGCGGTACAAGGGGCAACAGGTCAAACTGTCCCACATTGGCAACGGAGTCTGCCTTGGGAAAGTCATCTACGGCTGTGAGGGTTTGACCGCTCGATGTGATCAGCACCAAGGGATCGGGATGGCGAAAGTGGTACTGCTCGGGAAACCCCACCAAGCGTAATTGCAACTGGTCACGACGGGAAAAGAGAATCACCTGCCACGTGAAGCCACGATTATCGCGCAACTGATGCCGCGACTGCACCACCACTTGATTGGGAGCCTCTTCAATGGTGCGAATCATGGCAGGGCTACTGGGGGACACCGCTAGCCACAGGAGAATGACGAGCAGGATCACAAGTAACCAACCCTGCCAACGTTTCATTGAAGTTCCTCCCTAGGGTGAGGTTTGGAGTGCCTGTTGAATTTGCGGAATCGTCACAGCGTACATGCCCCGCAGATCACCAACACGGAAGCCATAGGCGCGATCGCTGGGATATTTTTCTTGAATAAAGGCAGGCCGCCGATTTTTCGCCCCATGACAGGCAAGGCAACTGGCTTGGACATCAATGCGACGGAAGTAGTGCACCCCTTCAGCATCCGTTTGCCAAAAGGCTTGGAGTTGACGATTGTTATCAAAGCGATTGAGGGCTTGCACTTCCAGCGCTGTGCGCGGGGCATGGTTGGGGTTGCGGTACTTGAGGGCTACCTGACGCAGTTGCCAGCCATTAGCAGCAGCAATTTCCTTCGCTTTCTTGCCCACGGGGGCACAAACAGCCTTAAAGGTGTCAAGGGTGGGTTCGGTGGTACTGCCCTCTAGGGTAGAGGCAAGACCAATGCGCATTTGATCCAATTGTTCAATCGCAGTTACGGCTTTCCCCAGTTCATCGGGATTCACACTGGCCAAGGTGGCCGGGGAATTCTGGAGCCATAGGGACACCATCAACAGACCCATGAGAAAGATGCGCACCATAGAAATTGCTCCTTTATGAAATTTTGTCAATGTTTCTCTATCAAACTTTCATAGTTGGTTGCTGCTCTGGGAACACGGTGGGTTGAAGGGGACGCACAAGGGAGAGGCCAAAGAAGAGCCGCAGTCCCCACTGTTCAAACCAAGGAACACTTAGCCCCCATCGCATTTTCAGCAGGAAGTAGCGTTCAAAGGCGGCCTTGACCCAACTCACCCACAATCCTTGAATGGCGTAGGCCAAGCGGCGCTTCTGCCCGAGGGTCTCAGGAATCACAGGAGCGGCAATATAGGCAATACCCGTGTCGCCAAAGTCGGCAAAACAGAGGGCATCCAGTGTCGGCACCACAGGCTCAGCCGCTAATTCCCCAAGGGCAACGGCAATGTTGTGGCTCGCAGCCATCGCCATCTCCTCGGTCATTTGACCCGTCTTGGGCAAGCCCATAGGCACAGGGGTGACTTCTATCGGCGGCAGGTGAACACTAATACCGACCCCATAGATTTCAGGATAGTCGGGGTGCTGAAGGGTGGGCAGCAGGGGCAAAAATCCCTTTTCATTGCCAAGACCCGAGGCACGCACAAAGGCTGGCCCGCGAAAAGGTGGCAAAATCATGCTGTAGCCAAAGGGGATTACCCGTCCATCCCGCAACAAAATCCGATGCGGCTCAATGGCCGTGATCTCGGCATTCGTGATGGTTTCAATGCCCCGCTGTGCAATCAGGTCTAGGGTGAGTTGATCACTGTTGGCCAAGCCACCAATCCCCAGATGGCCAATGTAGGGTTCAGGGGTAATGAATGTCATCTTGACGCGATCGCGCAACCGATGACGCCGCAGGGCATACTCCGCCAAAAACAGAAATTCATAGGCAGGCCCAAAGCAACTGGCTCCCGGCGCCGCACCCACAACTAAGTCCTTGGGGTCTTTGAGGAATGCTTGCCATCCTCGATGGGCGGCAACTGCGTGGGCGGGGGTACACACGGAATGACTGTGAACGCCAAGGCCGGGAATCAAATCGAGGGCGAGTTCTGCCCCTGTGGCAATCACTAAATAGTCGTAGTCAAGGGTTTGCTCAGGCAAATAGACTTTCTTAGCTTTAGGGTCAATCTGCTGGACTTTGCCTTGCACCCATTGCAACCCATGGCGACGGCTCACGATCCCTAGGGGCACTTGCAGGCGTTCGAGGGAATGGTGTCCGAGGGCAACTGCCACTAGTCCTGGAATAAATGTAAAGCGATCCACATCGGAGACCAACACCACTTGATGGCGATCGCCCAAACGATGCCGCAATTCGTAGGCTGTGGGCAATCCGCCAATGCCCGCCCCAAGGACAACCACCCGTGCCATGACCGTGTCCTCTGTAAGTTTATTTAATTAACTATATGGTAGTATAAGAAGATACAATTGGCTACAGCCGTCTGTGCTAGGGAGAACCCCAGCGTCGCGCTGTATTGATCCTGTGGCCTTGTCGCGGCAGCCGTTGGGACTATACTGGAAAGAACACGACCTGTTGGAAGCTCATCGGATGAATAGTTGCGTCCTCTTTGCAGAAGTGATTCAAGCGCCAGAACTGCGCTACACCCAAGAAAATCAGATGGCGGTGGCCACAATGGTGGTGCAGTTTGCTAGCCTGCGCAGTGAAGAGCCACCCATGAGTTTGCGAACAGTGGCGTGGGGCAATTTGGGGCAAAAAATGCAGGCAGAATGCAAAGTGGGCGATCGCCTGATCTTAGAAGGTCGGCTAAAAATGGACACCATTGACCGCCCCGAAGGTTTCAAAGAAAAACGCGCCGAGTTGGTGGTAAGCCGCTTCTACACCGTTGAGGGCAATATTGTGGATCATCCGGCACAGCCGGCAACCACCCCCATGGCCACACCCGCAGCCACTGCACCTGTCACACCGAAGGTGGCACCCCCACCCCCCGACCCCGAAGATATTAACCTAGATGAGGTACCCTTCTAGGGATTGACGCTGATTCGGCTAGCGTTTAGCACGAACACATCATCTCACCCACGTCAGTTTGGGATGAGGAGAACTAGAGAGCCATGGGAGGCTTCTTAGTCTGATGGGCAGAGGTCACAAATGAGATTCACGCAGCAATTCACAGGGCAAGAATTCCCTTCGCATCCCTTTCGTAGTCAGCCCAACTCAGACCCACCCCTAGCCTCTCTCTGGAGGGAAAGTTTTGGAGGCGTTGTCCTTTATCCAGGTTGCGATCGCCTCAAGGACTCCCTCAACATTGTGGCACACCTCTTCATCTCGAAACCGCAAGAATCGAACCCCTAAGGCTTCAAGCCTTTGCTGACGGTAGCGGTCTTGCTCTTGAGCTTCTTCGCTATCGTGGGATGAGCCATCAACTTCGATCGCTAGCTTCAGCTTTTTGCAGTAGAAGTCAACAACGTACTCATCGATAGGACGTTGGCGATCGAAATCATAGCCATTCATCTGCTTGCCCTTGAGATGCTGCCAGAGAATCACCTCCGATCGCGTCATTCTTTTTCGTATAGCTATTTCGAAAGGGAGTGAGATATTTTCAAGAGGGATAGGCTATACTCAAAGCGTCATGAATGTTACTCAAGAATATGAGCTATAGCTTGGACTGACGAGAGCGGGTTGTCTCCTACATCCAGCAAGGTGGCAAAATCAGTGAAGCAACTCAAATCTTTCAGGGCAGTCGCGCCACCATCCATCGCTGGCTGAAGCGAGAGGACTTAGCGCCCACGGTTGTCCCCCGTCGTCCTTGGAAACTGGATTGGGCGGCCTTAGCAGCGGATGTTGCTGCCCATCCCGATGACCGTTTAATCGACCGTGCCCAGCGATTTGGCGTCCAAGTTTCCACCATTAGTTATGCCCTCGCCCAGATGGGCATCACTCGAAAGAAAACAGATACGTTACCAAGAAAGGTGTGAGGCAGAGCGACAAGCGTATCAACAGCAGCTCGACACATGGGTAGAGAGCCATGGGGAGGAAACGGTGGTGTCTATCGATGAGAGGGGGTTTGACTCTCGAGTGGAGTGTGAGTATGGGTGGTCAGCGCGAGGCCAACGAATTGATGGAGAGCGAGTGGGAAGGCGTCAGAAAAGAGAGAGTTGAGTCGCAGGACGGTATAGATACTAGAAAGACTTCATCGCCCCAATGCTGTTTTCAGGATATTTGAATGCGTTAGGGTTTGTGAGCTGGCTGAGTCAATACTGTTTGCTAGCGTTAGAGAAACGTTCGTTGTTGATGATGGATAATGCACCGATTCATCCAAAAGGGGCGATTCAGGCAGTGGTGAAAGCGGCGGGTCACGAGGTGTTATTTTTACCGAAATACTCTCCTGATTTGAATGTGATTGAGCACAACTTTAGTGCGTTGAAGCGAGCGCGGATGTATGCAGGGTCAAACAGTTCGATTGATGAGGTGATTCGCAAGTATTGTGCTGGATGATGTCTCATTCTTGATTAGAATTGCTATAAACTGCAACAGCCAATCATCGGTACTGTGGTAGGCCGTTTCTAAATCTTCAAGGGCAAAGGGAACTTGTAGGGCAGCCATCGCATCCGCTGCGGCAGCACGGACATCCGTTTCGCTGTCATGGAGCAGGCGATCGCGCAACAGGTCATGGGCTTGATTGAGATTGACGTGCCCAAGGCTGGCAATTTGACTCACCGCAGTGTAGCGGACACGGGAATTTTCATCTTGGCTGAGGGGTTGAATGAGCCGAAAGGCATCGTTGGGGTCAAGGCTACGCAGTTGATTGATGCCCCGCAGGCGATCGCCCAGCAAGGCAAATTTAACCAGTTGACAAGGCCATGATTTTCCTGATAGTCTAAAAATCGCTCAAAAATTGGGACTGTAGTTCAATCGGTTAGAGCACCGCCCTGTCACGGCGGAAGTTGCGGGTTCGAGCCCCGTCAGTCCCGTTAGTTTTTAACCAGAAAGTTATCGTTGGGCTTGGCTACCATACATGGCCTGTAGAACCACGGCAGGGTTGACCAATTGCCCTCGGTGGCGGAGCGTCCAGTGAAGGTGAGGTCCGGTGGTGCGGCCTGTCATGCCCACTCGACCAATACGTGCCCCCGTGGGTACCCGCTGCCCCTCTAGGATGAAAATGCCACCGGCGCGATCGACCATGGCTCGTCCTTGGGGGGTCTGCTCAACCCGCCCCATCATGTGGCAGTAAACGTGTTCCCAAGCCCCCGATTGAATTCGTACCAGTGTGCCACAGGCGGTGTGATCGGAAACTTCAATCACCTGCCCCGCCCACCAATTACGGATATAGCTCCCTTGAGGAGCGGCAAAATCAAGGCCATTGTGAAATTCGGTCGTGGGTTCCCCCGTGGGCGATCGCCGGTAGCCAAAGGGAGAGGTATAGCCTTGGAAATTTTCCACAGGAAAGGAAGCATCGCTCCAGCGGAGTGTCCCTGCACCAGTATTTTGGGAGGGTTGACTGAGTTGGGGAATTGCAACCGTGCTACCCAAGGCGATCGCCAGTGCTACACTGATTCGCTGCCAATGCATATCAAACTCCTCACATCTTTTTTGGCCTACGGCCTTAGACCGTTATTGATGCACACCGTTCCCCATTGTAGGGACGTAGGATATTTTCAGGTGATGGGAAAATCAAAATGGCTACTCACAAACCCCAGCAACCGGCTGAAGTGACTCAATCAACCCTGCGCGATCGCCTGCGAGCCGAGGCAGTGGCTCCCTATCGGGGACTACGGCGCGTTTTCTATGCCGTTTTTGCCGCTTCCGGACTCATGGGTGCCTTTATCCTTGGCCTCAAGGGATTGGCGGGCACTGCTGGTAACGATTTGGTGTGGAATCTGGCATTACAAATCGGAGTGGTTGCCCTGATGGTTGCCCTCTGGCGCTGGGATCGCGGCTAAACTGCTTGAGCGAGCAAAAAGCGATCGTGGCCACTGAGATCCCGAAGAATTTCCACTCGTTCATAGGCTTGGCTGGCCATTGCTAGCGCTGCCACAGCTTCCCCTTGGGTTGCCATCAATTCGATAAAGAGCCAGCCTTGGGGCTGAAGATACTCTGGTGCCGTCTCAACAATCTGACGAATCGCCTGCAAGCCATCCGCACCACCATCGAGGGCAAGGGGGGGTTCATGGTACTGCACCTCAGGTTGGAGAGTGGCCACTAGGCGGGTGGGAATATAGGGAGGATTACTGACAATGCCCTGCACCTGCCCTTGCAGATGGGTAAGGGGGGCAAACCAACTGCCAACATAGCAACGCACGCGATCGCCCAAAGCGTACTTTTGAATATTGACTTGCGCGACCTCTAGGGCCTCAGGGCTACAATCTACGGCATGCACCAGCGCCGCCGCAAATAACCGCGCTAAGCCGATGGCGATCGCCCCACTGCCGGTGCCCAAATCCAGCCAATGCCCCTGTTGTTGCCAAGGGGGTACCGTTACTGCCACCACTTCTAGGAGTTCCTCTGTTTCTGGCCGAGGAATCAACACACTGGGGGTGACAACTAATTCCAGATCGTGCCAGTGAACCGTACCAATGAGATATTGCAGGGGAACCCGCTCCTGCCAGCGGCGTTGCCAACGCTCTTGGAGTTCTGCAAGGGGCAGTTTTAGAGGAATCTCGGGCGGAAAGCGGCGCAGGGTGATGTCAAGGGGACTCAACTGTGTGAAGGCACTGAGAAATTGTTTTAACTCCCGTAGGCCACTCTCGCGCTCAGGGGCTGGAATGATCGCCTGTGCCCAGTGCCACCATGCTTGGAGTGCCTCGCTACTCACGAATATATCTTGACCCTTGTTTTCTGAGGATACTCGTATCAAAATAGCCCTAGAATTTCTAACTGTGCCTTATCCACTGTGGCAGATTTTCAGGAACAGCTTCAACGTCTGCAAGAGCAACTGCAACGGGCGCAGGCGCGAGCAAATGAACTGCCGTCACTGGTTCCTGAACCGCCCCCACCGCCTGTGGATCCCGAAGCCCCGGAATGCGCGGGTGAACGGGCACGGATTGAAGCCCTCGTGCGCAGTGAAACCTCTGTTGCCGAACTTCAGGCACAACTGATTGAAGCCCTCTTGGAAAATGAACGGCTACGGCGTGCCCTAGAGGAGGAGCGGCAAAGTCATGCCCGTACCCGTGAGGGACTCATTACCGCCTTAGGGGATGCTTTGGACACCCTCAAACAGCGGCGGCGATCGCCGAACCCCCCTAGGGACTAGGCCACAGTGCTACACTTAAACCCACCAGCACCAGACTGCCCCCCGTCATCACTACCGTTGTCGGCACCTCACCAAAGAGCAGCAAGGCAAAGAGACTCGCAGCAATCGGTTCTGCCAACACCAGAAGAGTTACCCATGTAGGGGAAAGCCAACGCACCCCCCAATTGAGACTGGTGTGCCCCACCAACTGGGGGATCAAAGCCAGCAGGAGAATCGCACCATAGAGCTTCAGCGGCCAACCTCCGTAAGTCAGACCCAGCAGTGGCGGCAGGGGCAAGAGAACCAAGGCAGCAGTGGCATAGGCCACAAGGGCGTAGTGGTGAATCGCCAGACCCGCCTTTTGAGCCGCTTGACCACAGATAAAGTAGGCACTGACCGCCCACGCCGCCGCGATCGCCAGCGCATTTCCGAGTAGGGGGTTCCTTGCCACAGCACTCGTCGGTTCTGCCGTCCCAATTAGGGCGCTGCCGCCAAGGGCGATCGCCATGCCCACCCAAGCACGGGGTTGAAGGGTTTGTCGCTGCCAAAGGTACCCGACGAGCGCCGACCAGATGGGCGTTGTGGTCACCAATGTGGTTGAGGCTGCCACCGAGGTGTAGTGCAGTGAGGTGAACCAGAGGCTAAAGTGCGCCGCAAGGGCAACCCCAGCCGCCAGTGCCCAACGCAGATTTTGGCGAGTCAGGTCTAGCCACGGCCACGTGTAAAGTTGCGGGGTCAAAAAGAGAGCAGCCAAACTGAGGCGACCACTGGCCAAGAAAATGCTCAACCCCACGGTCATGCCTAGGGAATCGGTGGCTAAATCAGCAACCCCCCAGCGCACCAGCACAGCAGCTGTAGAAACCGCCAACACGCCCACGCCGAGGACAAGGGCAATTTGCCAATAGGGCGGTCTATTTACCGACATCGGGAATGACGACGGGAGCCTCACCATCTAAACCAAAGGCTGTATGCACCGCCCGCAGCGCCCGCACCCCCTCCGATTCTGCCACCACACAACTCACGCGAATTTCCGAGGTAGCAATCATTTGAATGTTGATGTTTTCACGGGCGAGGGCCGCAAACATTTGGGCAGCAATCCCCGGACGGTGGATCATCCCCACACCAACAATGCTCACTTTGGCGATCGCCGTATCTATGAGGATGTCGCCGTAGCCCAATTGGCTCTGAACCCCCTTGAGTAGTTCCGTGGCTCGCTCGGCATCGGCAGAGGCCACCGTAAAGGCAATATCGCGGGTCATCACACCCCCCAAGGAACGCGATCGCTGGGATTGGATAATCATATCCACGCTAATGGCGGCATCCGCAAGGGTCTGGAAAATTGCCGCCGCCATACCGGGGCGATCGGGCACATCGCGAATCGCAATCCGCGCCTGCTTGGGATCAAGGGCAACGCCCCGCACCGCTGGGGCATCGGGGGTCTCTTGGGGGACAGTGGTGGCGGCTTCCACATCAAAGGTTTGGGAGAGAACAGCGATCGCTCGACCTGCATCCGCTGCGGCCACTGTACAACTGACATTCACTTCAGAGGTGGAAATCATTTGTAGGTTAATGCCCGCTGCCGCCAAGGCCGAAAACATCTGAGCGGCCACCCCCGGTCGGCCAATCATCCCGGCACCGGTGATACTCACCTTGGCAATGTCGGCATCCACGAGCACATCCGTCTCTTCAACCCGTGGATTCAAGCGGGGATAAAAGGCCACAGCAACAGCCTCGGCTTGTTTAAGAACGCGCTTTTGCACGGTGAAGGCAATGTCGTTCGTCTGACCTTCGTGAATGGATTGGATAATTAAATCCACATCAAGATTTTGCCGTGCCAGTTCGCCAAAAAGTTGTGCCGCAACGCCGGGGCGATCGGCCACCCGCAGTAGTGCCACCTTCGCCTGATCCGTATCCAGCGCCACCCCATCCACAGGTTTGCCCAGTTCAAGATTTTCCACGGGACGCGGCGGCCGCGATGGTGCAATGACACGGGTACCGGGATCATCCGTCCAACTGGAGCGCACCACCAAATCCACGCCATAGTTGCGGGCAATCTCCACGGCGCGGGGGTGCAAGACCTTTGCCCCTAGGCTCGCCAACTCCAGCATTTCATCGCAGGTAATCTCACTCATGAGTTGGGCATTGGGCACCAGTCGCGGATCCGTGGTCAAAATGCCGGGGACATCGGTGTAAATTTCGCAGCAATCCGCCCGCAGCGCCGCCGCCAAGGCCACAGCCGAGGTATCCGAGCCACCCCGCCCAAGGGTGGTGACTTCAAAATCCGCAGCAGCAGTAATCCCCTGAAAGCCGGCCACAACCACCACTTGTCCTTCTTTGAGGTGCCGTTCGAGGCGCTGGGTCTCAATGTGGAGAATGCGGGCACGGGTGTGGGCCGGTTCGGTGACAATGCCCACTTGGGCACCGGTGAGGGAGATGGCGGGTTCCCCCAAGGCATGGAGCGCCATCGTCAACAGGGCGATCGAGACCTGCTCCCCCGTGGAAAGCAGCATATCCATTTCCCGCTGACTGGGGCGATCGCTAATGGCATAGGCCAGTTGCACCAAGCTATCCGTGGTTTTGCCCATGGCCGAGACCACCACCACTACCTGATGTCCCGCTGCCACAGTTGCCTTGACTCTGCGGGCTACCGCTTGAATGCGCTCGACACTACCGACGGACGTGCCGCCATACTTTTGTACAATCAGTCCCATGGGCGTTCTAAAGAGAATGCTGTCCTATTTTATATTTAGGGCGGTGATTCTTGGCTGTGGCTGATCCAGGGCGCTAGGGAACTAAAAAATCGCTGTTAAACTGGAAATTAGAACTGAATTTCGGAAACGGGTGCCGATGAAATACGCTCAACGCCTTTCCCAACGGCTGAGTCAACTGGCTTTGGTCGTGGGTCTCTCGTTAGCTCCCACTCACATTGGTTTAGCGCAATCGAGCAATAACAACACCGTTTCCTACAGTCAATTCCTCAATGCCCTCAAGGCGGGTGAAGTCAGCTCCGTCGAACTCTATCAGGAACAGGGGCTAGCCAAGTTTCGCCGTAAAGATCAACCCGAACAATCTCCCCCCCAAGAGGTACGGCTCTTTGATCGCAATCCTGAACTTGTAGAACTGCTGCGCCAAGTGAGTACCCGCTATAACACGACGGTGCGGGTGGTGCCCTCTAGCAGTGATGGGGCAGTGGTTGGCGTCATTTCTAACTTGATGCTGGGCTTCTTTCTGCTGATTTTATTCCTGATGATTTTGCGGCGGGCGAGTAATGCCCCCGGCGGCCCTGGGCAGATTCTCAACTTTGGTAAATCCCGCGCCCGCTTTCAAATGGAGGCACAAACGGGGGTGACCTTTGGCGATGTGGCTGGGATTGAAGAGGCCAAAGAAGAGCTGCAGGAAGTTGTGACCTTTCTCAAGAATTCAGAGAAATTTACCTCCATTGGTGCCCGTATTCCCAAGGGGGTGCTGCTAGTTGGGCCACCAGGAACCGGAAAAACGCTCCTTGCCAAGGCGATCGCCGGTGAAGCTGGGGTTCCCTTCTTTTCCATTTCTGGTTCTGAATTTGTGGAAATGTTTGTGGGCGTCGGTGCCTCCCGTGTGCGGGATCTCTTCAGAAAGGCCAAAGAAAACGCCCCTTGTCTGGTGTTTATTGATGAAATTGATGCCGTCGGTCGCCAACGGGGTGCCGGCATTGGCGGTGGCAATGATGAGCGCGAGCAAACCCTCAATCAACTCCTGACGGAAATGGATGGCTTTGAGGGGAATACGGGCATTATTGTGATTGCGGCAACGAACCGCCCCGATGTTTTGGATGCTGCCCTCCTGCGTCCGGGTCGCTTTGACCGCCAAATTACCGTTGATTTGCCCAGCTACAAGGGACGCCTGCAAATTCTCCAAGTCCATGCGCGGCACAAGAAAATTGCTCCCGAGGTGTCCCTAGAGGCGATCGCCCGCCGTACCCCCGGCTTTTCGGGTGCCGAACTGGCCAACCTCCTCAATGAAGCCGCAATTCTTACTGCTCGGCGTCGCAAACCGGCCATTACCAATGCCGAAATTGACGATGCCATTGATCGCGTGACGATTGGCATGACGCTCACTCCCCTCCTCGACAGCAAGAAAAAGTGGCTGATTGCCTACCACGAAGTGGGTCATGCTCTACTGATGACGCTCTTGAAACATGCGGATCCCCTCAATAAAGTGACCATTATTCCCCGGTCGGGGGGCGTTGGCGGCTTTGCCCAGCAAATCTTTGATGAAGAGCGGGTGGATAGTGGCCTCTATACCCGCGCATGGCTCCTCGATGAGATCACCATTCTATTGGGGGGGCGCGCTGCCGAAGTGGAAATCTTTGGCGATGCTGAAGTCACCGTGGGTGCCAGTAGCGACTTGCGAGCAGTGGCCAATCTGGCGCGGGAAATGGTGACCCGTTACGGCATGTCGGACTTGGGACACTTAGCCCTTGAAACGCCGGGCAACGAGGTCTTTCTGGGTCGAGATCTCATGCCGCGCGCTGAATATTCTGAAGCTGTGGCCGTGCAAATTGACCACCAAGTGCGCGAGATTGTTATGCACTGCTACGAGATTGCCCGCAAACTGATCCGCGAGCATCGGGTGGCCATTGATAAGCTGGTGGAGCTGCTCCTTGAGAAAGAAACCATTGACGGTGATGAGTTCCGTGCCTTGGTGCGCCAATATACTACCCTACCTGTCAAAGAACCCACTTGGAAGGTGACAGCGACACCAGTATCCTTTCGTCAGGGTGCCCAGCCGTCCTAGGCAAGGAGGCAACGGTGAGCCACGAGCGGCAGGCAGTCCGCCACCTGTTAGTCCTCGAAGACAGTGAGGGGCGGCGACCTATTTTGCTAGAGGCAGCCACTTATTCCATCGGTCGCGATCCAACGAATTCAATTGTGCTTCACTCGAAGATGGTCTCACGGCAGCACGCGATTTTGTTACGGGTGACCAGTCCTGAAACCAATAGCCATCTTTTTCGCCTCATTGATGGTGATTTGCAGGGCAAGCGCAGTACGAATGGCACTCTGGTCAATGGCCAGCGGATTGTTGCCCATGATTTGCGTGGCGGTGACATGATTGTGTTTGGCGGCGATGTGCGTGCCCGCTACTTGACCTTGACGAACATGACGGATACGGAGTTTCAGGATTTTTGCCGCAGTACCGATGTCTTAGGATTTCTCTCCAAAAGCACCAATCCCTTTGCAACACTTGTCCCCCTCAGTGAAGGTAATATCGAGAATTTTAGTGAAGCGGCCTTAGTGCGCTTGGCCTCCTATCCGGAGCTGACGCCCAACCCAATTTTGGAAGTGGATTTAGAGGGGAGGGTGACGTATCTCAATCCAGCGGCAGTGATACAGTTTCGAGATCTACAGCAACAGAAGTTGACTCATCCTCTATTGCTGGGATTGCCGGAACTCGCACGCTACATGAAGCAAACCCAAGAAAAAGTGCATGTGCGGGAGGTGGAGTACCAAGGGCGCATCTACGAGCAATCCATTCACTACATCTATGAAAGTGAGCTGATCCGCAGCTATGTCATGGATGTCACCGATCGCAAGCGAGCCGAGGAACAACTGCGCAACCAAGCCCGCCGTGAGGCCATCATTAACCGCATCATTCAAGCCATGCGTACCACTATGGTGGCAGCGGAAGTTCTGCAAATTACCGCTGATTTACTCCTAGAAGCCTTGGGATCGACCCTCTGCCTGATTACGCAAACCCATGCGCCCAATAGCCCTACCTATGCCAGCCGTCCTCAATTTGTCAGCTTACCCAACCACTTGATTGCTCTCAACCAGCAGGCGATCGTCCTCTTTGAATCTACCCTTCGCAGCGGTGAACAGGTGGTCTTAGCTGCCAGTCGCCCAGATCTGCCAGAGCCGCTGCAAACGGATCTCAGAACCTTAAATGTCAATGCCTTGGTGATCACTCCCCTAGTTTACCTTGGCCAACTCCTCGGCCAAATTACGCTCCTCGATTGGGAGTGGGAACCCAGTGAGGCAACGTCCGTTTTGGCAAGCGATCGCCAGCTTTGGCAACAAACCCTGCCCAAGTCTTGGACACCAGAAGATTTAAGCCTCGTCAAAACCATTGCCGATCAGTGTGCCCTCGCCATTCACCAAGCGCAGCTTTACCAACAGGTACAAGAACTCAATGCGGATTTGGAGCGCCAAGTGCGCGCCCGTACTGCCGAACTGGAACAGAAAATGCAGGAGCTAGAGCGGCTCAATGCCATTAAGGATGATTTCTTGAGTACCGTTTCCCACGAGTTGCGTACCCCCATGGCCAATATGAAAATGGCCATCTATATGCTGAAGCAATTTGCCACCGACGATCGCCAGAAACGCTACCTCGACATTCTCGCCAATGAGTGCAACCGCGAAACGGAATTGATCAATGATTTGCTGGATCTGCAACGCCTAGAGGCAGGGCGCAGCCAGATTCAACAGGAGGTGATTGATCTCGACAGTTGGCTGCCCTCGGTGCTCGAACCCTTCCGCAACCGCATGCAACAGCGGCAGCAATCCCTTGAGATTTTGCGCCCCGCCACGTTGCCGCCCCTCCTCTCCAACCGCCATGCCTTAGCCCGCATCTTGGCAGAGTTACTCAACAATGCCTGTAAGTACAGCCCTGCTGGCGCACAGATTGTTGTCCGTTTTGATCCAATCGGGGGCGATCGCCTGCAAATTCAAGTGAGTAATCCCTCAGAGATTCCTAGTGAGGAGCTACCGCGCATCTTTGAAAAGTTTTATCGCATTCCCAATGCCGATCCGTGGCAACAGGGGGGAACGGGTTTAGGCCTTGCCCTCACCCAAAAACTCGTGGAGCAATTGCAGGGTGAAATTAGCGCCGACAGTGAAGCGGGCATTACCACCTTTACCCTCAGCCTACCCACTGCATCAGGTGATCCCGCTGCCTGATAAAATAGGGTGCTAACGTTCTTAGGGTGCCATGACCCTTTCGCGAGTCGCTTTAAGTAGCCTACAGCAAGACCTTGAACAGTTAATTCGTCGCTTGGATAGGGTGCCCCACGGCGACGTGATTTACCAAGCCCTGCAACTTTTTCTGGATATTGCCGATGAGGAACTGGAACGACTAGATTGGAAGATTCTGCGTTCCTGCCTGCGGGATATGCACCAAGCCCTGCGGGTCTTTGCCCCCTATCGCCATACCCGCAAAATTTCGATCTTTGGATCGGCACGCACTCCCTCCACGGCGCCAGTCTATGAAATGGCGGTGGCCTTTGCCCAAGCGGCGAGTGCCACGGGGTTTATGATTATCACCGGTGCCGGGGGTGGCATCATGGAGGCTGGCAACAAAGGGGCAGGCTCCAATAAGTCCTTTGGCCTGAACATTGAACTCCCCTTTGAGCAGGGGGCTAACCCCTATATTGAAGGGGATCCGCGTCTGATTCACTTCAAGTACTTCTTTACGCGCAAGCTCTTTTTGCTCAAGGAAACCGATGCCATTGCTGTATTTCCCGGTGGCTTTGGCACCCAAGATGAAGCCTTTGAATGCTTGACTCTCTGTCAAACGGGCAAAGCCCCCCCTAAACCCTTGGTCTTGATGGACATTCCCGGCGGCACCTACTGGCAGCATTGGGATCGATTTATTCGTGAAGAACTGGCAGCCAAGGGACTAATTAACCGTGAAGATCAGGAACTCTACCGCATTTGCACCAGTGTTGAGGAGGGGTTGGCTTACCTCAGTGGCTTTTATCGTGTCTATCACTCTAGCCGCTATGTGGGCGATCGCTTGGTGCTGCGGTTGAACCAAGACATTAGTGATGCCGCCTTGGCAGAACTCAATCGCGATTTTCAAGACATCCTCGTGTCGGGGCAGATTGAACGCGCTGAACCGTTGCCTCGGGAAGTGGAAGACGAGCAACCCATTAACCGTCCTGCCTTGACTCACACGCTCCACCTGCCGCGATTGATCCTGCACTTTAACCAGCGGGACTACAGCCGTCTTTACCAACTCATCTATCGCCTCAATGGCTTTGCCACGGCGGAAACTGTGTACCATCCCGAACGCAAATAGGCGATCGCCCCCAGATGACCGTTTTTGATCACCCTTAGAGATACATACGCCCATGATCGAACGCTATACCCTTGCCCCAATGGGGAATCTCTGGACGGATGCCTACAAATTAAAAACATGGCTCGATGTTGAGATTGCGGTCTGCGAAGCCCAAGCCGAACTGGGACATATTCCTGCTGACGCCGTCGCTGAAATCAAAGCCAAGGCCAAGTTTGACCCCCAACGGGTGCTGGAAATTGAGGCAGAGGTAAAGCACGATGTCATTGCCTTCCTCACCAATGTCAACGAACATGTTGGCGATGCCGGCCGCTATATTCACCTTGGCTTGACCAGTTCCGATGTCCTCGACACCGGTTTAGCCCTGCAATTGGTGGCCAGTCTGACGCTGATTCAAGAGCAGTTGGAGCAGCTCATTCAGGCAGTACGCCACCGTGCCCAAGAACATCGCTATACGGTGATGGTGGGACGCAGTCATGGGATTCATGCCGAACCCATTACCTTTGGGTTCAAACTCGCGGGTTGGCTGGCGGAATTGCTGCGCCATCGCGATCGCCTGTGCCAATTGCAGCGCACCGTGGCCGTAGGCAAAATTTCGGGGGCAGTGGGCACCTATGCCAATGTGGATCCGCGGGTGGAGGCGATCGCCTGCCAAAAACTCGGTCTCCAACCCGATACCGCTTCAACACAGGTGATTTCCCGCGATCGCCATGCCGACTATGCCCAAACCCTTGCCCTCTTGGGAGCCAGCCTCGAGCGCTTTGCTGTTGAGATTCGCAATCTTCAGCGCACCGATGTCCTTGAAGTCGAGGAATTCTTCTCGAAGGGACAAAAAGGCTCCTCTGCGATGCCCCACAAACGCAATCCCATTCGTTCCGAACGACTGACCGGTCTAGCGCGGGTGCTGCGGGGGAATGCTTTGGCTGCCCTTGAAAATGTTGCCCTCTGGCATGAGCGGGATATTTCCCACAGTGCGGTGGAACGGGTGATTTTGCCCGATAGCTCGATTCTCAGCCACTTTATGCTGGTGGAAATGACTGACTTGGTGCAGACGCTGCAGGTCTATCCCGAAAATATGCGCCGCAATATGAACTGCTACGGCGGTGTCATCTTTAGTCAGCGGGTGCTCTTGGCGCTGGTGGAGAAGGGGCTGAGTCGCGAAGCTGCCTATGCCTTGGTGCAAAAACATGCCCATGCCGCGTGGAATCAACCCAACGGTGACTTTGCTGCCAACCTCAAAGGGGATCCAGAGATTCAGCGCTACCTGGCACCAGAGGAACTCGAGGCCTGCTTTAACCCTGAACATCACCTCAAGTACCTCGAGGAAATTTACCAGCGGTTGGGAATTTAGACCGCATTGAGGTAGGCTTCGAGGTCGCTAATCCGAAAGAGCGATCGCAGGGGTATTCCTTGAGCGGCAAAGGCAGCTTCCCCGCCCGCTTGGCGATCGACAATGGCCAGAACCTCATTGACCACATAGCCTGCCTCTTGGAGCCGCAGCACCGCCTTGAGGGCAGACCCCCCCGTCGTGATCACATCCTCAAGCACCGTGACCACCGCCCCTTGGGGCAAGGGGGGACCTTCAATAAAGCTCATCGTGCCGTGGCCTTTGGCTTCCTTGCGCACAATCAGCGCTGCCCGATCCTGCCCGTGCACATTGGAGAGCACGCTCACTGCCACCACCAAGGGATCCGCCCCAAGGGTGAGACCCGCCACCGCCACCGCTTCAGGGGCTAACTGCGCCAAGAAGAGCCGCCCCACAAGGTAAGCGCCCCGCGCTGATAGGGTCACAGGTTTGCAGTTGATGTAGTAGTGGCTTTTTTGGCCAGAGGAAAGGATAAACTCGCCGGCACGGTAGGCATCGCGGCACAGCAGCGCCAAGAGTTCCTGACGCAGGTCAGCAAGGGAATCGTGCATAGTGTTCTCCACAGTTAGGGGGTTGAGCCAGCGGGCACGCGAAACCAATGGGTGGTGCCGTCCTTTTGATCCACGAGTTTGACCCCTTGAGCCAAAAGGAGATCCCGCAGGCGATCGCTCTCCGCATAGTTCTTGGCTTGGCGGGCAGCGGTGCGAGCAGCAATTAACTCTCGAATCTCCTCATCGGTTAGGCCAACCGTTGACGCAGCTTGTGCCTCTGCTTTTGCCTCTAGACCCAAAACCTGAGCAAGAGTGACTAGGGTGTGCCAGTCGCGGCTGATTTCAGCGGGCGATCGCCCCCAGTCTCCCCCGTGGAGATAGCGATGCTGCTCACGATTCAGGACTTTGGCCAGTTCAAAGATGACCGCTAGAGCTGCTGCGGTGTTCAAGTCCTCATCCATAGCTTGACAAAAGGCTTGGGTACTGGGGTGAGCTTTGACCCCCTCTGGATCAATGACGGGCAGGGAGAGCTGCCGATTGAGCTGTAGCGCCTCCTTCAGGGTTTGCCAGCCCTTGGCAGCGGCGGTCAGTGCCTCTGGCGTAAAGTCCAAGGGTTTGCGGTACTGAGCCTGCAAAACCAACAGGCGCAAGGCCATGGCATCCACCCCCTGAGCCAGCAGATCACGAATGGTTGTGAAATTCCCCAAGGACTTGGACATTTTCTCTGTGTTGACGGTAACAAAGCCGTTGTGGAGCCAAAATCGGGCTAGGGGCTGTTGCGTCACCGCCTCCGATTGGGCAATTTCATTCTCGTGGTGGGGGAAAATTAAATCCATGCCACCGCAATGAATATCCACCGTTGCCCCAAAGGCCTGTCGCACCATTGCCGAGCATTCAATGTGCCAGCCGGGGCGCCCTTTACCCCAAGGGGCTTCCCACGGGTCATAAACAGCCATTTCCTCCGGCTTTGCGGCTTTCCAGAGGGCAAAATCAAGGGGATGGCGTTTGCGCTGCTCCTCCTCTTCCTCAATGCGGCCACTGGCACCGGCCATGAGTTGCTCAAGCTGGCGCCCGGAGAGCTTGCCATAGCTGGGAAATTGTGCCACGGCATAGTAAACATCCCCGCCGGCCACATAGGCATAGCCGCGATCCAGTAGCCCTTGAATGAGGTGAATAATTTCTGGAATCACCTCTGTCGCGCGGGGATAAGCAGTGGCAGGTAGGATATTCAAGGCCGCCATGTCCTCGTGGTAGGCGGCAATGTAGCGATCGCTCACTGTGGCCATCGTCTCGCCGTTTTCATGGGCGCGGCGCAAAATCTTGTCATCAATATCGGTAAAATTTTGCACATAGTGCACCACGTAGCCCAAGAACGTGAGATAGCGGCGCAGCACATCCCAAGCCACATAGGAACGGGCGTGCCCCAAATGGCAGTAGTCATACACCGTGACACCACAGGCATAGATCGTCACCCGCTCTGGGTGCAGGGGCGAGAAGGGTTCAAGGCGGCGAGACAGTGTGTTGTACAGATGTAAGGGCACAGAAACACCCCGCAAGGATCAACAGTTGCAGCAGCAAATCGCTCTTTGATAGGATATAGGATACCAAATTCATCATTATCGAGGACAAACACACCCCCATGGCCAAAAAAAGCATGATCGAACGGGAAAAAAAGCGGCAACGGCTTGTTGCTAAATACGCCAGCAAACGCCAAGAACTCAAGGCTCAACTGGCCAGCGCCGAAACCCAAGAAGAGATCATGAGCATCCATCGTCAACTGCAACGGTTGCCCCGCAATAGTGCCCCTTCGCGGCTACGGAATCGCTGCTGGTTGACAGGTCGTCCTCGTGGTTATTATCGTGATTTTGGCCTCTGCCGCAATGCCCTGCGGGAAATGGCTCACCAAGGGTTGCTGCCGGGGGTGGTCAAGTCCAGTTGGTAAATTGCCTCTGCTACCCTAGAGCTAATAGGGTTGAGGCACAACCATGGCAGAGCGACTCTCTCCAGCCGATATTGAGGCACAACTAGCAAACCTAGCGGGCTGGAAATTGGCGGGCGATCGCCTTGAGCAAACATTTGTTTTCAAGGATTTTCTTGGCTCCATTGCCTTTATCAATCGTCTGGTGGATCCCGCTGAGCAGGCTGGACATCACCCTGATTTATCCATTTCTTGGAATCGGGTGACGGTCTGCCTTACGACGCATGATGCCGGCGGCATTACCCAAAAGGACATTGATCTGGCCAAGGTGATCTCCGATCTGGCCGCGGCATAACTTTCGTCAGCATTTGCCAATATTTAAGGATTGGGCGAAAAAGACAGAACTACGATAGGGAGTAGTGCCCGCGATCGCCCATCCTTATGAATACCGCCGAATTACTCGTGAAATGCCTTGAAAATGAAGGCGTAGAATACATTTTTGGTCTGCCGGGGGAAGAAAATCTTGATGTCCTGCAAGCGCTGCGTCGCTCCCCCATTCAATTTATCACCACCCGCCATGAACAAGGGGCGGCCTTTATGGCCGATGTCTATGGTCGTCTCACCGGCAAAGCGGGGGTGTGTCTTTCTACTCTCGGTCCCGGTGCTACGAATTTAATGACCGGTGTTGCCGATGCTAACCTCGATGGTGCTCCTCTTGTGGCCATTACAGGGCAGGTAGGCACCGATCGCATGCACATCGAGTCCCACCAATATCTAGACTTGGTGGCCATGTTTAGCCCGGTAACCAAATGGAATGCCCAGATTGTCCGCCCCAGCATTACGCCAGAAATTGTCCGCAAGGCCTTTAAGATTGCCCAGAATGAAAAGCCAGGGGCGGTTCACATTGATGTGCCCGAAAACATTGCCGCCATGGAAGCTGAGGGCTATCCCCTCAAGCCTAGCCCGCCCGAAAAAACCTATGCCTCGTTCCAGAGCATTCTCAAGGCCGCTGAACTGATCAATGCTGCTGAGAACCCCCTGATCTTAGTGGGGAATGGCGCTATTCGTGCCCACGCTGCCGCTGCCCTCACCCATTTTGCCGAAAAGCTGAATATCCCCGTGGCCAATACCTTCATGGGTAAAGGGGTCATTCCCTATCAGCACTCCCTTGCCCTGTGGACGGTGGGACTCCAGCAGCGGGATTACATTAGCTGCGGCTTTGATCATGCTGACTTAGTGATTGCCGTTGGCTATGACTTGATTGAGTATTCCCCGAAAAGCTGGAACCCCGATGGCCGCTTGCCCATTATCCATATTGCGGCCACCCATGCCGAAATTGACAGCAGCTATATTCCTGTGATTGAGGTGGTGGGAGATATTTCTGATTCCCTCTATGAAATTCTCAAGCGGGCCGATCGCCAAGATAAGCCCACCCCCTATGCCGTGCAACTGCGCCAAGACATTGTGGCGGACTACTGCCAATATGCCCAAGATGAGAGTTTTCCCGTCAAGCCGCAAAAGCTCATCTACGACCTGCGTCAAGTCATGGGGCCAGAGGATATCGTCATTTCTGATGTGGGTGCCCACAAGATGTGGATTGCCCGTCACTACCATTGCGATCGCCCCAATACCTGCCTGATTTCCAATGGCTTTGCCGCAATGGGGATTGCCGTACCAGGGGCAATAGCGGCGAAATTAGTCTATCCGCAGCGGCATGTGGTGGCAGTCACCGGCGATGGCGGCTTCATGATGAATTGCCAAGAACTGGAAACCGCGCTGCGCATAGGAACCAACTTTACAACCATCGTCTTTAATGACGGCGGCTATGGCCTCATCGAGTGGAAGCAGCAGCGCTACTTTGGTGAATCTGCCTATGTCCACTTTGGTAACCCAGACTTTGTCAAGTTGGCCGAGAGCATGGGACTCAAGGGGTATCGCATTGAAGCCACCGCTGATTTTATCCCAACGTTGAAAACTACCCTTGCGCAGTCTGTGCCCAGCATTATTGATGTCCCCGTGGACTACAGTGAGAATCTGCGTTTTAATCAACGCCTTGGGGAGCTAAGCTGCGAAACTTAGGCCACGCACGCCACCCGAATCCAAGGGGCGTAGGGGTTCATAAACCCCGTTACTGTGATTCGCTGCCCACTTTGATAGGTTTGCAGTTGCTCGTTGACGGTGGGGTGGAGTGTTACCAAAGGCCAAGACCACTGATCCGTGCGGAGTTGATACGCCTGTTCCCCTAGTTTCACAAATTCGCCGCTAACCGTTTGCATGCCGGCGCTCACGATCATGGGTGTCGGTTGGGCGATCGCCACCGTCGGCGGTAGGGGAACTGTGGGATCAAATGTATTGAGTGTCTGGAGTTGCCAAGCTTCCCATTCGGGATGTTGCGGCGCCAGGTTAAAGAAGGGAAAGATTGCCTGTCGGCACTCCTGAATCAGGGGCTTCAGATCAAGGGTGCCCACCAGTTGGTGCAGCGATTTCCCTTGGCGAATGGCTGTGGCGGCTAGCCACCCTGCCCCCTGTCCAATGCCCATTACCAGCGGTTGCAAGCGAGTGGCACCATTGGCAATATGGGTCACCGAGATATTTTTCTCTGCCACTAGAAAGCCCTCTACCGTCTGGGGAATCAACGACGTATAGGGAATCACGAAGGGCGTCCCCGTCCAACGACCGCCCCAACGAATGGACTTAGGGACAAGGGGGAGTTCCATCCCCGGATAGTGGTGATCGTTCGGATAGTTGCCGATGGCAATGCCCGTGTAGTGACCTTGGGCATCAACGGGCGGTGGTGCAGTGGGGAGAATATCCTGCTCGTGAATTGTGGTGACACCCATCAGGCGCCGACTTTCGCGGTAATAGGGATGGAGGGCATAGGCACCGCCCCCCAGTTGGTCAGGGAGTTGGGGAAACGTCTCTTCCGCTAAACCATAGCGGCGACCCAACTGTTGCTGCACATAACGGGCAAAATCTTGGGCGTGCCAGCGTGCCTCTTGGCAAAAGGCCTGTCGCTCTTGGGCAGAGCCAATCAGCCGTTCCAGACCCACCCCATAGTCATTCCCCTGCTGCGGCCAGTTGAGGATAAAGCGGTTTCCCGGCAGGCGGCCATAGTTGAGAAAGTGCAGCGGGTCATAGCCTGCCCAAGCACCGTTAAACTTGTGCTCATCCCAAAGGGGAGAAGGGGGAATCTCTGGGGCAGTGGCACCCTCACCGTAGTCCTGTAAAACGACAATCCATGTGGGGGCTTGAACGGGATAGGTTTGAGTCAAGGCTGTGGGTGCTGGGGGGGCTGAGGGTTCTTGGGTGTCTGCCTGCCACTCCCACCCCCAGCGATGGGGAATTTCCCCCAAGGCAAGGAGATCCCCGAGTTCTGTGGCGTCAATCGTGATTTGGGCATGGAGGGTGAGGGTGGTCAATTCCACCCCGAGGACGCGATCGCCTTGGCGCAAAACCGCTTGGGGAAGTTCACCGACAAGCCACGTCAGGTTGGGGGTTGCCTTGACCCACTCGGCAAAAAGATCAGCGGCGACCTTTGGCTCAAAGGTAAAAAAACTCACCCAAGCATGATCTAGCCCCCCCACTTGGCGTTGGGCGATCGCCCGCAGAAACTCACCCCACAGCCCGGTTTGCCACGCCATGAGTTCATTGCCATCGGGCGCCGCCACCCCAGCACTGGTGAGCATGCCCCCTAGCCACGGCGTTTCACTGACAAGCACCGTTTGCGCTCCCATGCGAGCCGCCGTTAAAGCAGCAGCTACCCCCCCTGTGCCACCACCCACAACGAGTACCTCGGTGCGCAGGGTTTGCCTCACTGTTGCGGTTCCTTGGGATCGGTAATCAACCCCCAACGATCGGGGGGCCAAAAGCGAATCGCCGCACGACCAATAATGTAATTGCGCGGTACCACGCCCCAGCAGCGGCCATCAAAGCTGTTATTGCGGTTATCCCCCAAGACCAAGTAGCTGTTGGCAGGAATCACCTGCGGTTGAGCCAGATAGGGCTGAATACCGGCACAGGTATCGACGGAGGTCAATGTCGAGGGAGCTAGATAGGGTTCGGGTAGGGGTTGATTGTTGATATAGACGCGCCCTTGGCGGAGTTCCACGCGATCCCCAGGCAAGCCCACCACCCGCTTGATAAAGGCATCACGAAAGCCTGCCTGTTGCAAGGCCGGAGTTGGATTGAAAACAATAATGTCGCCGCGATGGGGGGCATGGAAATAGTAGCTGATCTTTTCAATAATCAGGCGATCGTTAATCAGCAGGGTTTCTTCCATCGAGCTGGTGGGAATATAGCGCGCTTCTGCTACAAAGGTACGAATACCAAAGGCCAAGAGAGCAGCCAGCCCCAAGGTTTTGGCCATCTCCAGCCACCAAGGTTCTGTCGTCTTTTCGGCCTTGGCTGTCACTGATTCAGGGGTAGAAGCATTTGTGGGTGGCACTTTGCCATCGGACATAGGAAGGAATCTCGCAAACACTCAAAAATTGAAGCCATGCACTCCACGATACTACAGGGATGTGAGGCGAGGGAGCACTGTTTGATTTTAGAGTGCTTTGGCAAACGTTCTGTTCCACAGGGCAGCTTGTAGTTAAAGGATCTGCTCAATCATGTACTGGGCTTGAGTCCCATAACTGCCGCCAAAGAGATTGAAGTGATTGAGGATGTGGTACAGGTTGTAGATGGTTTTCCGTTGCCTATAGTCAGCCGCTAAGGGATAGGTGGCGTTGTAGCCCTCATAAAAGGCCGCAGGAAAGCCACCAAAGAGTTCACTCATGGCCAAGTCCACCTCGCGATCGCCATAGTAACTGGCGGGGTCGAAAATGACGGGTTCCCCCGTACGACAAAAGGCAGCATTTCCCGACCAGAGATCGCCGTGCACTAGGGTAGGGGTTGGCTCATGGTTCAGGAGTTCTGGAATGGCTGCTAGGAGCTGCTCCGCCTTGGGAAAGTGTCCACCCCGACGGCGAGCCAGATCAAACTGATAACGCAGGCGAGCATCGCGGAAAAACTCCCCCCAGTTGTCTGACCAAGGGTTGATTTGAGGAGTGGCACCAATGGTGTTATTCTCCGACCAGCCATAGCGATCGCCAGTGCTCTTGAGGTGCAACTGTGCCAGCTCTACCCCCATTTGCCACCAATCTCCGGCACTGGTGAGGGGCAAGTATTCCAACACTAAAAAACTCGCGTCCTCAACCACTCCCCATAGCAGGGGAAGGGGAACGCGAATCGCTTGAACCTTGGCGATCGCCCGCAGGGCATTGGCTTCGGCAGCAAACATGGCCTGACGTTCAGGGCGATTGAATTTAACAAAGAGGGGTTGCTCAGGATGTTGCCACACATAGGTGGTGTTGATACTGCCGCCCCCTACCGCAAGGGCTTTACCCCCATGGAGCCGCTGACCCGTCGCTGCGGCAAATTGATCCCACAACTGTTGCCAGCGACCCACACCCTCAACCCTTAGTCGTCGTAAATGCGGCACTCAGCAGCATCAGGGTTGTCATCACAGTACTGCTGGAAGGAGGTTTTGTGATCTTGCTGCTCAGCGCGTTGGTGGGCAGCTTCCGCTTGCAGTTCCTCAAGGGCATCCCAAGCGGCGGCACACTGTCCAGAGGTTGCCCCTTCGGTGTCACAGATTTTGTGGGCTTCCTCGCGGGCTTGTTCAATTTGTTTCTCGAGATTACTCATAGAGCCTTTATTGAATCACCGTATTCAGTTTATGCAATCTGCCCAAGGGCAGGAATGCCGTTACTCCACTCTAGCAATGAATGCCCTGAACTGCCAGTTGGAGACGGTGCATTCCCACCCCTCACCCCTAGAGGGTACTGTCGGCAACGGTTGCTTCACTAACTAGGCTGGGGGCGGATTGGGTCAGTTGGGCATAGAGGGGCAGATGGTGCTGCACTACCGCCGGCAGAGCCGCATGGACATGGCTAGCGATCGCTGTCGTGGTCACATCGTAGGTTTGGGTGGCTAGCTTGGGATACATCCCCACGGCAATAATCGGCACCAACAGGGACAGGGCAATGAAGGTTTCACGGGGATTGATGTCCAACAGCAGTTTGTCAAACATATCGCCCGCTTGTTTGCCCGTAAAGACACGGCGCACCATCGAGAGCAGATAGACGGGCGTAATAATCACCCCAACAGCGGCAAGGAAAATCACCCCCACTTTGAAGGTCGTGGAGTAGGCATCACTGTTGGTCAAGCCCAAAAAGACCGTCAGTTCACTGACAAAACCACTCATACCGGGCAGTGCCAGCGAGGCCATAGAGCCAGCAGTAAAGAGGGCAAAGGTTTTCGGCATGGATTGGGCAATCCCGCTCATTTTTGCCATGGCCAATGTGTGGGTGCGATCGTAGGTCACCCCGGCCAAGAAGAAGAGAACAGCCGCAATCAAACCGTGGGAAAGCATTTGCAGCATCGCCCCATTGAGACCAATGCCATTGAGGGCACCAATGCCCAGCAGCACAAAGCCCATGTGGGAAATCGAGGAGTAGGCCAGCCGCCGCTTCAGGTTTTCTTGGCCAAAAGCAGTCAGGGCACCATAGACAATATTCACGACCCCAAGGGCAATCAGAACAGGGGCAAAGTAGATGTGGGCATCCGGCAACATTTGCAGGTTGAAGCGAATCAGGCCATAGCCCCCCATTTTCAAGAGCACGCCTGCCAGCACCATTGACACGGGCGCCGAGGCTTCACCATGGGCATCGGGTAACCAAGTGTGTAGCGGAAAAATCGGCAGCTTGACACCAAAGGCAATCAGGAAACCACCATAGGCCAGCAGTTCCAGCGCCAAGGGATAGTCCTTGAGACCCAAGGCCGCCATGCTGAGCGTAAAGTCCCCCCCATAGAAGGCCATCCCGAGGCCAGCAATGAGGATAAAGAGGGAACCAACGGCAGTGTAGAGGATGAATTTTGTAGCGGCGTATTGGCGTTTGGCTCCCCCCCAGATGGAAATGAGTAGATAGACGGGCACCAGTTCCAATTCCCAAATCAGGAAGAAGAGGATGAGGTCTTGGGCGGCAAAGACGCCAATTTGGGCACTGTAGAGCGCCAGCATCAGGAAATAAAATAAACGCGGCTTCTGCTTTACTTGCCAAGCCGCAAAGATTGCCACTGTGTTGACCAGACCCGTCAGCAACATCAGGGGGACGGCAAGGCCATCAACCGCTAGGGACCAGTTCAGGCCGATTTGCGGCAGCCAAGGCACGGTTTCCACCATTTGGATCTGGGCGGATTGGGCATCGTAGTGCTGCCAGAAAACCATTGCCGAGAGGCCAAATTCGAGGAGGGCGATCGCTAGGGCATACCAGCGGACTGTCTTCCCCTCACGGTCGGGCAATACGGGAATGAAAAAGGCTGCCACTAAAGGCAGCAGTGTCAGTACAGTCAGCCAAGGAAATTGGACATTCATCAGACAACCCCCCAAGGGACGAGTCCAGTACTCTGTTCAAGTATCTGAATAAGAATATATACCTATTTGCCAAATGTTGCAAATTGTTAAGCATTTTTCTAAATTATAAAGTTTGTGACACTATTATTGACAAAAATCTATTCTATAAAGAATTAATATTGATCTGAATAAAGTTAAGATGGGGGTTGACGGGCTTAAGGTTCCTCACCGTTGGTTGCGGCGGTGCAGTTTTATAGCAACAGGCAAGGTGTAACGGCAAAGCAGAATGTTACAGTTTGTTCTAAATACCAGAGTGTCTGGGGGTGGGGTCTCATGATTTTCTTGGAAGCCAGTGTTTTTGTCACTATCCTCGTCGGGTTTCTAGCAACGATCGTCAAGAAAAACCTGCTAATGAAGATTGTGACGATGGATGTCATGAGCACCGGCGTAGTGGCTTTGTTTGTGGTCATTGCCACCCACAGTGGTCTGGTCACGCCCATTGCCCGTGGCGGAGCCTTTGATGCTGCCTATGCCGACCCCGTACCCCAAGCCGTGATTTTAACCGCGATCGTGATTGGCCTTTCGATTCAAACGCTGATGCTGGTGGCAGCAATGAAGCTAGCGCGGGATAACCCGACGTTGGAAACCCCAGAAATTGATCAAAAGTACCTGTAGGGAGCGGCAATGACGGCGCTGGCGATCGCTTGGATTTTGTTGCCCTTTGTGGCGGGTTTAACGCTTTACTTATTGCCCCCCTTAGCGCGGGGTCTGCCGCTGGCGATCGCCCTTGTTTCCCTCTGTGTCGGCTTAGGCATCACCATTAACCAAGTCAACACTGCGTTTGTCCTACTCGATAGCTTTGGCATTTCCCTGAGCATTGACCCCCTCAGTGGCTACTTTATTGTCACCAATGCCCTCGTCATTTTGGCAGCACTGTTACATACGTGGCAGGAGGGTTATAAAGCGTTCTTCTATGTGCTGCTGTGTCTGCTCCACGGCTGTGCCAACACCGTCTTTATTTCAGCGGATTTCCTCAGTCTCTACGTCAATATTGAGGTGCTGGGGATTGTTGTCTTTTTGTTGATTGCCTATCCCCGTAGCGATCGCCCCCTCTGGATTGGCCTACGCTACCTGATGGTGAGCAACGTGGCCATGCTCTTTTATCTAATGGGGGTGGCGCTCGTCTATCAGACAAACCATACCTTTGCCTTTAGTGCCCTGATGCAGGCACCGCCAGAGGCTGTGGCGCTGATTTTGATGGCATTGTTGGCCAAGGGCGCCATTTTCATTAGTGGGCTTTGGTTGCCCCAAACTAACGTCGTTGCTGCTCCCATTGTTGCTGCTCTCCTGGCCGGCATTGTCGAAAATGCTGGGGTGTTTAGCCTTGCTCGCGTCAGTCTGCTCCATAGCAACATTGCCGATATTGTGCAGCTGTTTGCCCTCGCCTCGATCTTTTTTGGCTCAATATTTGCCTTGGTGGCCGATGATGTACGACGGATGCTCAGCTTTAGTACCCTTGGCCACCTAGGATGGGTGATCATTGCCCCACCGGCAGCGGGTTTGTATGCTCTGATGCACGGCTTAGCCAAGGCCAGTCTTTTTTTGAGTGTGGGGGAACTGTGCCACTATCGTCTTAGTGAATTGCGCCAAGAGGGTCTGCCGCGCCCAGTGGCGATCGCCCTGATTATTGCCGGTTATGGCATTATCGGTGTGCCCTTCCTTGCTGGATTCCCCGCTAAGGCCTTGACCCTGAGTTACCTTGATCCGTGGCAGCAGGGACTGCTCTATGGTGCTGGCTTTTTGACCGCCACAATTTACAGCAAATTCCTCTTTTTGCCCCGCTATCCTAGCAAGACCCCTATGGGCTATAGTGCCGCCACAATGGTGCTCTTGGGTGGGCTATTTCTGGCCAATGCCGGCTACATGGAAGCCTACAGTAGTGGCATGAGTTTGTTACGCGCCTTTTTGCCGCCCTTGGTGGGGTGTGGCCTAGTGGCTTTGGGGGTCTCCCGCTGGGAATCCGCTTGGCGAGGGGCTTGGGAGCGCCTAGAGCATCTTCTAGGGGTGATGCTGTTACTCTTACTTGGCTTGGTGGGGTTAGCGCTATGAATTATTTGAACTTTGCCCTGCGCCTGACGATTTGGCTGCTGCTGACGGCGGACTTTGGCTTGGTCAATCTGGCGATTGGGATTTTGGTTTCGCTCCTGCTGCCCCAAGGGCGAGGGGGGGTGGCAACACTGCGGCAGTGGCTGAGTACCCTAGGAAAAGTGGCGATGGCTGTTCCCCGTGCCTACTTTGAGACAATTGAAATGATGGTGCGTCCCCATCGCCATGAGGCGATCGTCCGTGAACCCGTTGATCCTACCCGTGCCCCCGGTCTGATTTTTCTGGATATTTTTACGATTACCTTCACCCCCAAGACGATCGTGCTGCACTACGACGAGGAGGGCTGGTTTGAAGTGCATCAACTAGTGGAGCGCAGACCCGAAAAATGACCGCCTTTTTAGTCATCATGCTGTTGATTCTGGGCATTCCCCTCTATGCTGCTTGGAAGGGGGAGCACATCTGGTCGAAGATGTTGGCCTTTGCCAGTATTGCCACAAAGGCAGCCATTATGATCTTGCTGGTGTCGGTGCAGCGGGATGATTGGATGATTGGCATTGTGGGGGTGATCATCCTTAGTGTGGGCAATGGTGCCCTGATGCTCTTGGCGCAGATTCTGCGGCGACTACGGGATGTCGCCAATCTTTAGGGAGGGGGTCAGTGATTTTACAGTGGATCAGTTATGCCTGTATTAGTTTTGGTCTCTTTCTTTGGCTGTGGGGAACATGGCCGCTGGTGGGTCGGCGATCGCCCCTCTATAAACTGCATTTTTTGTCAGTCTCCGATACCTTAGGTTCGATGGCGATCATGATCGGGGTGTTACTGCGCATTCCCCGCGAATGGCCGCTTCTGGTCTTGGCGTTGATCTCCCTCGCCCTCTGGAACACCATTCTGGGCTACGTTTTGGCCTACTGCTCCCAAGGGGAGGACACTGATGGATAGCTGGCTCATTGCTGTCACTGCACTCTTGCCTCTAACGGCTCTGATGCTGGTGTTTCAGGAGAATCCCTACCACGCCCTTGTCATTCGTGGCATTATTGGTGCGGTGGCGGCCCTGCTCTATGCCATTCTCGGCGCTGCCGATGTGGCGCTGACCGAAGCCCTTGTGGGAACAATGCTCTCAATTATGCTCTACGCCGTTGCAGTACGCTCTTCCTTGGTGCTGCGATTGGGCATCTTAGCTTCGGCACTCTCCAGCGATAGCTTGGATCACTTACTGGCAGCCATTCGTGAAGCCGTTGCTCCCTATCATTTGCGTGTTGAATTAATCATTTATCCCACCTTTGAGCAACTTAAAATAGCGCTCCGCGATCGCGAGATTCATGCCCTATGTGCTGAAGAAACCACTCAATTATTAACGATGACCCGTGTAGCACGCCTTTACACCATCCTCAAGCCCCAGCTCACCAATCTCACAGAACTCGTGTATTACCCCTTGCCCAGTGAAGAGGAGTCAGCGACATGATTTGGCTCTATGGCATTGCGGCAGTGCTGCTGCTGGTGAAAATGCTGATGATCCCCACCCTACCTGCGGTACCAACGCTTCCCATTGTCGAAACCCTTGTTAACCAGAGTGGCATTCCCAATGCCGTTACGGCTGTGATTTTGCGCAATCGCCTGTACGACACCATTTTTGAAGTGGTGGTATTCACTCTTGCCATCATGGGGGCACAGTATCTACTCAGCAATGAAAAACCCCTTGGCCACGTTAGCCGCTTTAATGATCAGCCCTCGATTGTTTTGGCAAGATTTGGCGCCACCATTTGCTCCCTTGTGTGTATTGAGTTGGCCTTGCGGGGGCACCTGAGTCCGGGGGGTGGATTTGCGGCTGGCGTTGCTGGCGGGACGGCGATCGGGCTTGTGGCCATTACCTCAGCTCCAGAATGGCTAGAAAGCATCTATCGTCGCTTCCATGCCGCCAGATGGGAAAAAATCTCCGTGATTGTTTTCATTCTCTGCGGTGCCAGCCTGTTGATGGGGGTGGCCTTGCCGGCGGGTCAGTTTGGCACGCTCCTCAGTGGTGGCTGGATTCCTTGGCTGAATATCCTCATTGCCCTGAAAGTGGCTTTGGGGTCGTGGGCGGCAGTGCTGACATTTATTCGCTATCGCGGCCTGCTTTAATCCATGCTCCCGTGATATATTCCCTAGCCCATGCGCCGCGACTCCCTCTTTTACCAACTTTTGCTCAACTGCCTCAGACGCTCTTTGAGCTGCTTGGAATTGACTATCCTAGGGGCTACCGCTTTGACTCCGTTGAACTCAAGCAAACCGCCTTCCGCATTGACGGTGTCTTTGTCCCCCCTGATCCCTTATTTTTGTGAAGTCCAGTTTCAAAGAGATAATACCTTCTACGAACGCTTCTTTGCTGAAGTCTTTCTCTATTTGCGTCTGTATCGCCAGACCTTCTCTGATGGGCAAGCCGTGGTCATTTATCCCAATCGATTACTTGCGCAGCGGAGTCAGACAGAAACAGACCTGAAGCAGCAAGCCATAATAGAGTTAATCATAACAACTGTCCTGTACAAGTTCACCACACTAAGTCGCGAGGAGGTGCTGCGGATGCTGGGGTTTACGACTGAAGAGCTGAAGCGGACGCGGTTTTATCAGGACTGACCTTGGGGAAGTGTCTGATTGGCTTGATTTCTATGCTTAGCCCATGCCCCCTGACTCCCTTATGAGCTATAGCTCGGACTTACGAGAGCGGGTTGTCTCCTAATATCAAGCAAGGCGGCAAAATCAGTGAAGCGACTCAAAGCATCCCGATGACCGTTTAATCGATCGTGCCCAGCGATTTGGGGTACAAGTTTCCACCGTTGGTTACACCCTCAATCAGATGGGCATCACCCGAAAAAAACAGATGCGCTAGCAAGAACGGTGTGATGAGCTGATTCGCAATTATTGGACTGGATAATATCTCATTCTTGATTAAAATGGCCATACTGGTGTTTGACGAGAGTGACAAAGTTGCGCAGTAGTTGCAGGCCGATCTTGCCCGACTTTTCGGGGTGAAATTGACAAGCAAAGACATTGGTGCGGGCGATCGCGGCTGTGACAGTTTGCTGACCATGACGGACGGTGGCGGCCACTAACTCTGGATCCTCAGGGGCGACAAAGTAGGAGTGAACAAAATACACCCAAGGGGTTGGCGGTAAATTCTGCCAGAGGGGACAGGCGGGTTGCGTCAAGGTCAGTTGGTTCCAGCCCATGTGGGGGATGGGGAGACCGGGTTCAGATTGAAAGCGTTTGACTTTCCCCGCAAAAATACCAAGGCCGGGTTCTCTGCCTTCTTCACTGCACTCAAACAAGACTTGCAGACCCAGACAAATCCCCAAAAAGGGCATCCCCTGCTGAATCACCCGCTGAATGACAGGCACCAGTTCCCGCTCGTGGAGATGGGTCATGGCGGGGTCAAAGGCACCGACACCGGGGAGAACCACGGCATCCGCAGCACAAATGTCACTGGCGCGATCGCTCACTAAGGGCATTGCCCCCACCACATCAAGGGCTTTACTCACGGAATGCAGGTTGCCCATATCGTAGTCAATAATGGCGATCGCGGGTGTGCTCACAGAAAGCCTCTCCCAAAGGGTAACCCTACCTATTCTACAGGGGTACTCATCCCTGCTTGCCTTGCATCCCGAATAATGCGAATCCCGCCCCAAAGCACAAGGCTGGCGATGCCAAACCCCACAATCAAATCAGGATAAGGAGACTGAAAAACGACCACTAGCGCCCCTGCTCCAATCACGCTGACATTGGCAATGACATCGTTTTGGGTAAAAATCCAGCTCGCCCGCATATGCACCTCCCCCCGCCGATGTTGGGCAATCAGATACAGACAGCAAGTATTGGCTACTAGCCCAAGGAGGGCGATCGCCATCATCCAATCTGCCTCTGGGGCACTACCGCTGACAAAGCGACGGATCACATCCAGCAAAATTAGGGCGGCTAGCGTTATTTGAAACAGGCCACTTAGACTTGCTGCACGGGTTTTCTGCTTGAGCGATCGCCCCACGGCATAGAGGGAGAGGCCATAGACGAGAGCATCGGCCAGCATATCAAGAGAATCAGCAATCAAGGCAGTGGACTGGGCAAGGACGCCAGTAATCACCTCCACAAAAAACATGAGCACGTTGATCAGCAGCACAATTCGCAGGGTTTTGCGCTCCGCCGCATTTCTTGCTTCGATGTGGCAACCACAATCGGACATGGGCTATTCCCAAACGTATCTAAATATCATGGCTGAAGTAGCTATAGGGTTGCCAGACCTCGAATAGCACAATTGTTTAGCTAGTCAATGCAGATGTGACTTGCCGTACAACGGTCAGAGTTATTCTTTTAAATTAAACTGTCACAATTATTGACGCAAAGTGGCTTTAACTAGCAGCTACAGCTACTTAGGGTACTAACCGGTATTCGATAATACAATAATAACATTGGAATAACATTGGCACTTTGATTGACAAGCCGGTCTGATTGTCACTTGATATGTTAATTTTTGTTGCAAGATTCAATATTTCTGCCTCAAATCAGATCGTTTGACCATAGAATTTTTCTAGAACATCTTTTTCAAGCGTTAAGACTGTATGACTCAGTAACACCAAGCTCTATACTGGTCAACTTTTGGGGCTATGCAGAGGTAGACTATAATGTTGAACGTGTTGAACAAATGTTGTAGGGGTTTCTCGACCTAAATCAATCCGTGGCTACAGCTTAATTTATTCTGGTCAAGATTTACTAAAAGGTAGTCGATCAGGTCAGCCGTTTAGAGATTATTCAAATCCATCTTCTAAGGTTGCTCATTATCAATGCCTACATTTCTTAAGTAAAGAGTAAAGCAAGAAAAACATACCAATAGGAATGAAAGAAATATTGGTCTCATGGTTACCTACTCTGACTGGAATACTGCTCTCATCAACTACTTTACCCAAAATGTACCTTACGGCACAAAAATTTACCTGAGCCTAGATAGTGATAGCTTAGAAAAAATTGGCAGTTCTTTTTCCCAAAAGTGTGAACATGAATCTTGGGCTATAAGCTTCTGCAATGTTGTAAGAAGTCGAGTAGTCAAAGGTGAAAAAATAGACCTAAGCACTGTGTCTTATTCGGACAAATCGGGTTACCCTCTTGGAGTTGCATTTTTAGGGATTATGGTTTTAGCAGCCAATGAAATGGCGGATGATGAAGATAATAAGTTAGATGAGAAAAATTATTTTTCTAGGTTTCGCAAAATCCTGTGCCTTCCTGAGGATAGACAATCTAGACCAAAGGGGCTACAAATAAGGCCTAATGAAGATGCTCCTGAAATATATTTGTGGAAAGAATGGAATAGCTGGTTGTTTCAAAAAGGCTTTATCCCAACAGCTGAAGAGGGTTCTAGTAAACAAAGAAAATACATTAACTATCCAATATCCCAGTCATTGCTTCGTAATGCAGATAAGGATCGATTGAGAAGACTCTTTCATGAAAAACAATGGCAAACAAGATGGGATGAGCAAACATTATTTACGAAAGTGGCTAATGAATACTCAACATTTACCCAGCATCTCAAAAAGTTAATAGATGATCGTAGTCGCTATGAATCAGTAGCTCAGGTAATTCATGAAACCTACGAAGACTGGCTGGCGGAAGGATCACCAAACACCTTAACCGGTAGAACAAAGCGTAGAGAGTGGAGTCGCCAGTTGTACGCAGGGATATATCGCACTGAGGATTTTTTGGGAAATATTGAGTACTACCTGTATCCAAAGCAACAAAAAGGGCGATCGCTTGGTTCATTAACAGTAGAAGCCAATGGAGAACGATGGGATTTACGAGAAGACAGAGCGGGCTGGTATTTACCGATCGGACAACCTTTGTCGAGACAAGAAATATCTAACGGCGGAACATATCAGATAAATCCCAATGCCCAAGCTGAGAAGTTAATTTTACCCAAGCGAGACTTTTGGATTTTAGTGCCCGATCCAGATAACCCTGAATCAGGGGTATATGCTAGCTGGAGTAGTCCAAAATTGGGAGAGCAGTTTATTATCCTTTTCAGGGAATCACTATTTACAGATTTACAAAGATTGAGAGATGAAAACCTAATTCAATGGGAAGGCGATCGTGATACAAAATATCTAGTTTTTGGTGATAACTCAGATTGGTATGAAGTTTATCAGTGTCAAGTCCTTTCTAAAGCATGGGATGCAGTATTTATTCAATCAGCAGAATTGAAAAATGAACTACAACCGAAAACATCGCTATCTATTAGTTTTTCAGGAGGGTTAAGAGTACCCAAGAAGAATAATACATGGATCAGTGATCATCTCCCACAGGTAACAGTATTTGCATTTCATCCAACCGTTGCGGTAGAGATTACCAACATTACTACCAACGAAACGGTTTACTCTGATCAGTCTTTTTCAACTAATCAACGGCATTCAATTCCCAATTTGACTCAAGGTAGTTTTATAGTTAGTGCCACCTGTTCAGGGCAATCTGCTCAGGGACTAATAAAAGTTGTAACATGGGATGAAATTGATTTTACAAGTTTTAGTGCTTAATCAGCAAGGAGTTAATCATGACCCAATCCAGACAAGAGAGAACAAGTAGACAAAGATCAGTAAGATGGTATATGGGATTTAAGCAAAGTACAAAGAAATTAAAACCTAAACAGCTAATCAAAGTTATATCTAGGTCAGTTCAGTCTAGAAATCTTGTACCGTACATACCATTATTAAGAATCGAAAAAGAACCAAAAGGGGAATATTACTTTTTTATCGCGATTGAGAGCATAGAAATGGGGGATATCCCACCTGAAGTAGATAGTTTTATTAAAGGCTTAAAGGAACAATGTTTTAATTTTCCTGTTGGCAAGGAACGTAACCAATTTACTATTGACGATATTAAACCAATGGTTGGCGCAGCACATGATGTCCAAGATTACACAAATCCTATTCCATACCGATCCCAAAAAATTATTCGTGAGAGTCCTTTCGCCTTAGTTGATAGTACTAAAACTCAAAATCTCAGTGATGAGCAAATTAGGCAATTCTCAACTAAGCATGAACATCTGCTTTATTGGCTATCTACTTCAGGAAGCGGCACATGGGAATCCTTTAAGAAAACCTGTGAAATTCTTGATCTCCATGAGCCAAAGCGCATTTTAAGGCGGCTAAAACTACTGAATCATTTAACTACCTCTGATAATGGCTCTAAATGGCAAGTTAATCCGCCCTCTTTAGTACATGTGGGTACTGATTCTGAACCTAGCGATCAGACTTTTTTACTTCATGGTCAACGTAGCCATTGCTTTTTACAGAGGCTTAGAGAATTTGGATCACTAAAGGAAAGACATCAGCCAAGAGGGGAAGCACCTCCCAGAATTAAGCTAATATTGCCCAGTCAAATTACGATTGAAATTCTAGCTCAAAAGATTGGATATTCTATTAATTTAGCTGAATCCTCAAGTATTCTCAGTCTTAATGATTGGCAGAATAGTTTGAATAGAATTGATGGTGTTCTCCCTTTTAATTTTGATCTGAAGAGATTTGATGGAGCAAACTTTATTGATTGTATTTTCCAAAATGAAACGGGATTTTATCAGTTTTGGACAAAAGACTCTAGACGGCTTAGATATAATTTTTTCTACAATCAAAATACACAATCATGGTTACAGGGTGATTGGTATGGATTAAGATTTTTGGCAATTCTATCGCTTGGGCAGAATGTTGAGTTTTACTACAATCGTCAAGAAAAAACTTTGGCAATTCCTAGGGCTCAAAGGTTGCCAGAGATTTATGAATCTCATTTAGTTATGGCATCTGGCATGTTACCTACCTACCGAGATGGCTTCTTGATTTACACTAGAATTAGTTCACGGCTGGCTAGAGAAATTTCAGAAGCTCTCAAGATTACACTAACTGAGCAGTAGTTATGCATGACTTACTTGGCACATACCAAAGACTTGATCGCATTTATCAACTTTACATCAAGAGTGCATTTCCCTTGCGGTATCCTGCCCTAGCCAAAGAACGCGATCGCCGCTTGCAATTTCTTCGTGATCCCCATAATCCTGTCCTGAGTATTCCACCCCTAGTTGAGCCATTACCAATTTATCCCCCATCAGGCATGAGCTTGTCTGAGGCTGCAAGAAATTTACCAAGAGAGTATCAAGACTTAGACCAACTTGGACAAACTCTCTTTGATGATGGAATTCAGCTTTATCAGCATCAATGGCAAAGTTTACAAGAGGTGATCGTTGATCAAAGAGATATTGTGGTTACAACGGGAACAGGATCGGGTAAAACAGAGTGCTTTCTCTTGCCACTTTTAGCTGAGTTAGCCAAAGAATCTCAAAGCTGGACAGCACCTAATACTAAACCTGCAAATCAACGCTGGTGGGATGAAACTGATAATCCTCGTGGTGATTGGGTTGCTCAAAGGAGCCATGAAACTCGTCCTGCAGCTGTACGCGCCTTGATTCTCTATCCCTTGAATGCTTTGGTAGAAGACCAATTACGCCGATTACGCAAAGTTTTAGATAGTCCTACTGTGCATGAATGGCTCGATCGTACTAGAGCAGGAAACCGCATTACCTTTGGACGCTACACAGGGCTTACCCCTGTACCTGGAACAAAAACTAGGCTAAATCATAGTCATGGGCGAGTACAAAATTCGGAAAAGCTCGGGGAATTGAGAACGATCATGCAACGCATGGAAGAAGAATATAAAAATCTTCAAAGTGGTATTGAAAGTGATCCATCAGTGCTTAATGACATGCCGGATTTACGCTTCTACTTTCCAAGATTAGATGGTGGTGAAATGCGATCGCGCTGGGATATGCAAGACCATCCCCCTGATATTTTGATCACCAACTATTCAATGCTGAATATCATGATGATGCGAAGTATCGAAAACAATATATTTGATGCTACAAAGAGATGGTTAGAAAGCAATTCAGAAAATAAATTCTACTTAATTATTGATGAGCTGCATGCCTATCGGGGTACACCGGGTACAGAAGTTGCCTACATCCTTCGCCTGTTATACCATCGCCTCGGTTTAACTGCTGATTCACCCCAACTGAGAATCTTAACGACCACAGCTAGTTTAGAAGCAGGACAAGAGGGAAATGACTTTCTGCGGCAGTTTTTTGGTCGGGGGGACTTTAGGTTTATTACTGGGGAGCAAACTCCACCTAGAGAAGGAGCACGGTTAAATATCAATCAATATAGCGATGTTTTTGCTCAGTTTGCTCGCTCAGTTCAGCCCGATCCGTTTCGTCCCATGCAACCACCTGATCTTGAATCATCACTGCCATACATAACTACTTTGGCAGAAAATTTAGGAACTTCCAGTGGTGACTCTGACCCACGCAGACAACTGGGTGAAGCTCTAGAAAAAATAGAAGCGGCAGATGCTATCAGAGATGCTTGTAGAGCCGTCAATGGTAGTGTTCGTGCTACTGATGTAAGAGATTTAGATGATCAGCTTTTTCCGAATGCTAGAGAACCAGGACAGCTTACTTCTGATGCTATGCGAGGATTTTTAATGGCATTGGGAATGAGTACCTTAGCTAACGGTCGATCGCCCCAACCAGTGAGAGGTCATTTATTTTTCCGTAATTTGCAAAATCTTTGGGCTTGTACTAATCCCAATTGTACTGATCCAGCCGTTGATCGAGAGTTACGAAATAGTCAGCCAAAACCAAGTAGACCAACTATAGGAGCAATTCATGCCAACCATAGTTTATCTTGCTCCTGCGGTTCTCGTGTCTTAGATTTAATTGTTTGTGAAGTCTGTGGCGAAGTCCTAGTGGGCGGATACAAAGCTACAAGAAAGGTAGGAAATACTACTGTGGAAATTCTCACTCCTGATCAACCTGACTTGGAAGGAATTCCAGATGCAGTTATATTAAGTCAAAAGTATGGCAACTATCGCATTTTTTGGCCCCTACCTAATGATCGCAATCCTTGGGAAACTCAACCTCAAGATGAGCAATGGACTCACAATGGAATTAATTGTAAATGGACTAAAGCAAAACTAGATCATGTAACTGGAATGCTTGATCAGTCGAATACACCGCCAAGGAAAAATCAGGTACCAGGTTGGCTTTATCAAGTGATGGGTAGTCGCTCAGATGAAGCTTCCGCTTTTCCTAGTAAATGTCCTCGTTGTGATGCAGACTACGGCAAAGGAAAAATATTTCCAACTCCACTGCGTACCCATCGCACAGGTTTTCAGAAGGCTTGTCAGGTGATTGCAAGCGGCTTGTTGAGAGAAATGCCTGCTCCTTCCCCTCAAAGTATTCGGTCTTCCCGTAAATTGGTGATTTTTTCTGATAGTCGTCAAGATGCGGCAAAACTGGCGGCGGGGATGGAGCGAGATCACTATCGAGATATGGTGCGATTACTACTAATTCAATCTTTCAAAGATTATTGGACAGACTTCGTAGAATATCTAAAAAATTTCTACGCAGAAAACCCTTCCCTTAATTCTAGTTTAATCCAAAATGCCAATCCAGCTTTGTATGAGAAAATTATCACTGCTCCTGAGACATTTGATACCCATAAAGCAGATGAGTTTAGCAATAGATATTTAGAAATCGCAAGAGAAGCTGAACGATGGATGAGAAATCAACGTGCGCAAAATGAAAGTGCTAGAACTGAATGGCTAAGAATGCTCCGAGACTATCCAAATCGTGTGCCCCTCTTGGATTTAAGGCGCAAATTAAGAGACGCTTTATTGCAGTATGGAATTTGTCCAGGGGGGACTGATCTCAGTGCTCTAAACTACTCAGTAGGTCAGGGCGCTGGAAAAGAATGGCATCCTTGGTTTGAGTGCTATGACTGGCCAGATGACTGGGGCAAACCAGTGGTTCAAGTATATCCTATTACTCCTGAACAGACTAATCATTGTGATCGCCTAGAAGCAAAATTAGCTGATGAGATGATGTACGCTATATTCATTCATTCAGCTAGGGTACTTGAGAATATTGGACAAGGGTGGGTTAGCTATTCACCTGTCGGGAATGCCTCTGATGTTTTGGTTCAAGTCGTGGATGCTGTCGTTCGCCAATTAGGCACCCGCCGACTTCATAGGTACTCCAGTTATTTCCATGAAGGGACTAATCAAAAATTGCCCGGCTATTCTGAAAGATATTGTAACCGTATCGCTAATGTTTCTTCCGCTGATGTTCTACGACAGCTTGCTGACTCTAAGGCAGGTATAGCCAGTGGTAATTGTCTTGCTCTCAATCCAGACAGACTTTATCTTGTACCTCCTCCTACACAATTGAATAGTGATGGCACTCGCCCCGGTTATCGCTGTCCCCAATGCAATGCTTTTTATCTTCATCCTGCGGGTGAAATTTGTCCTGAATGCAATACTTCCAAAAATAAAAATGCGCCAATAGTAAGGCTTGAACCTAGCCAAAGCAGATCGGATTTTGATTACTACACTTATCTTTCGGAGCAGTCGGGGAATCCTTTTCGGATGAATGCGGCAGAACTCACAGGACAAACGGATAAGGATGAGCGACTAAAGCGCCAGCGCTGGTTTCAAGACGTATTCATTAATCAAGAAATTCCCAGAGTTCAAGGAATTGATCTTTTAAGCGTAACGACCACAATGGAGGCTGGCGTAGATATTGGAGCATTACTGGCGGTGATGATGTCTAATATGCCCCCCCGCAGATTCAACTATCAGCAACGGGTAGGACGGGCGGGACGGCGTAGTGCAGGAGTTTCTCTAGCGGTTACTTTCTGTAGGGGTAGAAGTCATGACGATTTTTATTTTCAGCGCCCAGAAAGCATCACGGGTGATTCCCCTCCCCCACCCTATGTGGATATGCGTAGTGAGGAGATTTTTAAGCGAGTGTTGATCAAGGAAGTTTTACGACAGTCATTTAAAGAAAAAGGGATTAGTAGCTCTTTGGAGCTAACTGATAGCGTGCATGGTGAGTTTGGCAAAGTTGACGATTGGCATAAATACAAACCTCAAATTATTGCTTGGTTGCAGGATAATTCTAATGAGTCAAAAATTCTATCTATTTTAAAGGCATTAAAAATCCAAGTTGATTTAAGCACAGAAGACTCTCAATTTCTGACTTATCTTCGTAATGACCTTATTCCTGAAATTGATCGTATTGTGGCAGATGCTACCTACACTCAAAATAATTTGAGCGAGCGATTAGCAAATGCAGGATACTTGCCTATGTTTGGCTTTCCCACTAGGGTAAGGCTTCTCTACACCAAATGGTCAAATAAAGAAACCATCGATCGTGATTTGGATATAGCGATCGGTCAGTTTGCGCCTGGTTCTCAGACTGTAAGAGATAGAGCAGTGCATACCGCCTGTGGAGTTGTGGAATTAGTACCTCAAAACAATGGTAACTACGTTGATGTTAAGCCTGGTTTTTCGCCCCCTTTACCTGAGCCTAACCAAGCACTGGGGTTATGCAGTAATTGTCAAGCCGTAGTTTATCCCTATCAACCTGATCAATCTATTACTGGCAGTAAAATAGATCAACTTTTTGAATGCCCTGTGTGCCATCAACAAAGTTTACGTTCTTTGGATGCTAGAGAACCAAAAGGTTTTTTTGCGAATTTGAAACCAGAGAATTATGATGGGCAGTTTGAGTGGCAACCTCGTTCTACACGTCCCACTGTTAGTATCAATTCTCCTGCTGGTAATCCAATCTTAGTTTTGAACGCTAATGTTTCTTCTGTAAGCGATCATATTATTTCAATCAATGATAATGGCGGGAGGGGAGGGTTCAATTTTCAAGATGCTTTAGTATTCAATGAACGCAAATCAGGAGCTTATGTAGTTGCCGATGCCATTGAAGAGAGCAGTCCTGTTACTGGTTCAGGACAGAAATATAGAATTGCACTCCTTGCACGCCGCAAAAGTGATATTCTCTTGGTAAGCATTGCCCGGTGGAGTGAGGGGGTATTTGCTGATCCAATGACGGTAGAAGGGAGAGCGGCATGGTATTCCTTCGCTTTTTGGCTCAGGATTGCCGCCTCTGCTTATTTAGATGTTGATCCGCTGGAATTGCAAGCAGGATTTCGTACATTAGCTCAAGATGGCAAAGTTGTAGGCCAAGCGTTTCTCTGTGACAGTTTGGAGAATGGTGCAGGCTACTGCAATTTTTTAGCCAATCCTCATCAATTTGAGAAAGTCATGGCTCAATCAGACCCTAATAATTCTCTGTCAATAGCCTACCGTTGGCTGAATTCTCAAGGTCACGGCAGAAACTGTGATACTTCTTGTAATGACTGTTTGCGAGATTATCGAAATCTTGCCTATCATGGTCTCCTAGACTGGCGATTGGCTTTGGATATGGCTCGATTGGTCAGAGACTCATCCGTTACTATAGACTTAGCCTCTAATTGGGGGAATGTCCCTAATCCTTGGCAAAGTTTAGTAACTGGTGCAATTTCTACAACTTTTCAACACCTTGGTTATGGCAGTCCTACTCAGTTTGCTAATCTAACTGGTTTTGTGAAAAATCAGAGAAACAACAGTGTGATTCGAATTATCCGCCATCCCTTGTGGAACGATCAGCATCCTGAATGGATAGAAGCTGTGGCAGATGCTAGAACACGATACCCTAACTATCAGATTGAACATGCTAATCCTTTGATTGCCCTCCGACGACCCGGAGATTATGTTTAGATGAGCACTGGTAAATTCATTTGATTTGATGAGAGATCAGGCAATAAAATCGGCTTTACAATATAACTTAAATCATTCCCAGCCAAATTTCCCGACGCTAAGTTCTCTGACTCGGAATATTGACTTAGACTATTTCAGTTGTTGCCACTCTATCTCTGATAGGTCTAAGGTAAGCATTGGCTCTTCTTCTGCAATGATGAGAGATGGGTTTTCCCCCTCGGTATGACGAATCATGACAATTGCAACTCGCCTAGAATACGACTCCCTCGGCGCCATTGAGGTACCAGCGGACTGCTACTGGGGTGCCCAGACGGCCCGCTCCCTAAAGTATTTTCCCATCAGTCACGAGCGCATGCCCCTCGAGGTTATTCATGCCATGGCACGGCTGAAAAAGGCAGCCGCGATCGCCAACCGCGATTTCGGGGTTTTAGCTGCCGATAAAGCGGCATGGATTATGCAAGCGGCCGATGAGGTCATTGAAGGGCGCTGGGATGATCAGTTTCCCCTCTCCATCTGGCAGACGGGCAGTGGTACCCAAACCAATATGAATGTAAATGAGGTGATTGCTAACCGTGCCATTGAACTGGCGGGGGGGGTGAAGGGGAGCAAAACGCCAATTCATCCCAATGACCATGTGAACTGTAGCCAGTCTTCTAATGACACCTTTCCGGCGGCGATGCATATTGCCACAGTGATTGAGCTGCAGGAGCGACTGCTGCCGATGGTGCGGCACTTACTGGCCGTATTGCAGGAAAAGGTCACCACTTTTGCCGACATTATTAAAATTGGCCGCACCCACTTGATGGATGCCGTGCCTCTCACCCTTGGCCAAGAATTCTCGGGTTACGCCAGTCAAATTGCAGCCTGTCAAGCCCATATTGAGTACGCACTCCAGCATCTGTATCCCCTCGCCATTGGCGGTACGGCCGTGGGGACGGGTTTGAATGCCCCCGCCGGTTTTGGCGATCGCGTGGCGGCAGAATTAGCCCAAATGACGGGGTATCCCTTCTGCAAAGCCGAGAACCCCTTTGCTGCCTTGGCCGCCCATGATCCCTTGGTGATGCTCAGTGGTGCCCTGAAAACCTTGGCCGCAGCAATGATGAAAATGGCCAACGATATTCGCTGGCTGGCTTCAGGCCCCCGTTGTGGTCTAGGAGAACTGATCTTACCTGCTAATGAGCCGGGGTCGTCGATTATGCCGGGCAAGGTCAACCCCACCCAATGCGAAGCCCTAACAATGGTCTGTGTGCAAGTGATGGGTAATGACGCCGCAGTGGGCATCGCGGGCAGTCAAGGAAATTTTGAACTCAATGTTTATAAGCCCCTGATCATTCACAATGTGCTGCGTTCCATTGAACTGCTGAGTGATGCCGGTCAAGCCTTTACTGAGTTTTGTCTAATCGGCCTTGAACCCAATCGGGAGCAAATTCAGCGCCATTTGCAGCGATCGCTCATGTTGGTGACGGCTTTGAACCCCCACATCGGCTATGACAAGGCAGCAGCCGTCGCGAAAAAGGCCTACAGCGAAGGTAAAACCCTGAAGGAAGCGGCGGTGGAATTGGGGTATCTCACGGCTGAGGAATTTGATCAGTGGGTGCGGCCAGAGTTGATGCTGGGTGAAAAGGACACTAATTGACCCCGCAGGGAGTGCTGCCAAAAGGGCGTATTGCGAGCGCGCGATCGCAGGCTTTGGTGCGTCACTGTCCAAGTCACCGTCGGATCAAAGAGCACAAAATTGCGACTGTGCAGTTCGAGACGGGGTGGCTCAATGCTCAAAATCCGCGCCGGTGCCGTACTGAGGGCATGCCACAGGTCAAGGGCACTCAAGTATTCCTTGACAACCAGTTCCTGCCAGAGGGCGGGTAGGGCTAATTCGAGACCAATGGCACCGGGGAGTGCCTCGGCAAAGGAAACCATTTTTTCTTCATAGAGCAAGGGGGTGTGGTCAATGGCGATCGCCTCAATAACCCCCGTTTTGAGTCCTTCGATCAGGGCTTGGCGATCGCTGGCCGTTCCTAGGGGCGGGTCAAGGCGCAGATGCGGATCGTAACTGGCTAGATCCTCAACCGTAAAGAGCAAATGTAACCACGACACACTGGCACTGACCTGTTCAGGTTTGTCCTTAGCAAGAATCTCGACACTGCGAGCGGTTGACAGGCGCATGAGGTGAATTGGGGTTGAGACGGTGCGTGCCAATTCCAAAATCGCCAATAGAGGAATGGTTTCACAGCAGACCAGTTGCTCCACCAATCCGAGACGAGTGGCTACCCCACTTTGCCGTGCCACCCCATTGGCGGCCAAGGCCGGGTCAAAGGGCCAAAGGGCAACGGGTTTGCCTAGGGGCTGGACATAGGTGAGTGCCCGCTGCACCAAAGGCCAATGGGTCAACCCCCGATCATCACAAAAGCCAACTACCCCACTGGCCGCCAGTTCCGCTAAATCGGTTAAAGCCGTCCCTTGGCATCCTTGGGTGAGTGCGCCCCAAGCCCGTACCTGTGACCAAGTCGTCCGCGGTATCTCCTGCTGCAGCCCTTGCCAGACGGCAGGATCATCAATCACGGGGTTTGTAGTCGGTAAGAGGGTTAAATGCTGCACCCCACCGGCAGCGGCAGCGGCCAAGAGTGTCTCAAGGGTTTCTCGCGCCTCATAACCCGGCTGACCACTGTGGCTATAGAGATCTACCAAGGGGGGAGCCAACACCCATTCTGATGCATCAATGATTTCGGCGTCAGCAGGTACCTCTTGGGGGGCGATCGCCACCAATTGATCCGCCGCCAGCAGCACATCGGCGCGATAATCTTGGCGGTTGACCGGATCCAGCAGCCGCACCTGTTGCAACAGTCGCCACACCATCGCCTACAAGGCTCCCGCCGCCGTCCGATCCAGCACGCCCCCCAAATGGGTGGTGATATTCACTGCCTGCAATCGCGGCAGACCGCCCTTGAGGGGATAGTCAATTACCGTGACGCTGCCATTGCCCTGCTTAAAGAGCCAGAAGTTTTCAATGCCTAGGCCAACAATGTGGCAGAGCAAGACCTTATTAGTGGCATCATGAGCCACAACCAAAACATTGTGGGGGGTGGGAGCATTGGTTTTCCAGCGCTTCAGCCACTCTTCCCATGCCTTAACCACGCGATCGCGCACCTGTTCGAGGTTTTCCCCATTGGGCATTTGCACCAGAGCCGGGGTGGTGCGCCAGCGTTCCAGTTCCCCCGGATAGGCCGCCGCCACCTCCGGTTCAAACTTGCCCTCCCAATCCCCGTGGCTAATCTCGGCAAGGGCTGGTTCTAGCTCTAGCTCGACATCAGGGTGATACTGCAAAATCGCCAAGGCCGTATCCTTGGGCCGCCGTAGGGGACTACTCAAGGCATGGTGAAAGGGCACCTCCTTGAGGAACTCGGCCACCGCCGCCGCTTGGGCACGGCCATTTTCATTCAGGGGCACATCAATTTGCCCTTGGAAGCGTCCCTCGCGATTCCAGTCCGTTTCACCATGGCGTACCAGAAAGATGCGCAGCGTTTGCTCCTTGAAACGGGGTTGCGGAAAAGGATCATTGAGATGGCTCGTGAGATTGAGGGCTTCTAGTTGTGCGGGTTGCCGCAAGCCATTGCTGAAATTGAGGACACTAATGCCGCCATTGGCCTGCTGGAGCCGTAAATAGCCCTTGACCCCCAAGCCGAGACCCGTGCAAATCAGGGCACGATTCATACCGCTGTGGCCGACAATGACAATCGTTTCATTTTCGTGAGCCGTCAGCAGCGCTTCCAAAACCATGCCCGCGCGATCGTAGAGATCCAATAGCGGAAAAAACTCCTGGGTTTGGCCACTCTCCGTGGTGATTTTCATCATCAAGGTTTCTGGGGCTTCCTGCCAGCGGCGATAGTCCTCGGGAAACCGTGCCTTCACTTCGGCAAAGGGCAGATCTTCCCAAGCGGGCAGCGCAATCTCTTTGAGTAAATCAAGGGAATGGGGTGGCTTGAGTTGCGGGTCTTGGAGCTGAGCATGGATGCCCTCTGCGGTTTCCTTTGCCCGTTTCAGGGGACTGGTGTAAATCTTGCGGATGGGAATGCCCCGCAGGGCCAGACCCACTTGGGCTGCCATCCAGTGACCGCGCTCCGTCAGTGAAGAGGCATCACTGTGACCTTGCACCCGCTCTTGGACATTAAACGTGCTTTCACCGTGGCGGACAATGATGACTCGGGTACTCAGAGGTTTCTCCTTAACAATTCACAGACAACAAACTTGGCCATCCCACCTTGCCATACAGACTTTAGCAGAAACTGTGGCTTCAGGAGCGACAGATTCGAGAATTGGCGGGCATCATCTCTTGAGCATCACATAAAAATCAAAAAACCGACCGCAGGGGCGATCGGCAAGTATTAAAGACCTATTCGCTGATGGATCAGAGGCTACTTCTTGGTGATCCGAGGAGGCTCACGGAAGAAGATGGCAAAGAAGAACAGCGCGATAATGCAGGCAAAGATGAAAACGTAGGTGATGGTTTCCATAGTAGTCCCCTAGGAATGACTAGACAGCTTCTTTGCGACGAGTGGTGACATCGCCCACTTTTTGGTAGAAGCCCCATTCCACTTGCTCCGGCGACAGTTCGGGATCAATCCCAGAGAAGACATCGCGGAACAGCGTGCGGGCACCATGCCAAATGTGACCAAAGAAGAAGAGCAAGGCAAACACTGCATGGCCGAAGGTAAACCAGCCACGGGGACTGGTGCGGAAAATCCCGTCGGAGTTGAGGGTTTCCTTATCGAATTCAAAGATCTCACCGAAGATAGCTTTACGGGCATAGCTCTTGACGGTGGGTGGATCGGTGAAGGTTTGGCCGTTCAATTCACCACCGTAGAAGCTGACGGTCACGCCTTGTTGCTCAAAGCTATACTTCGACTCGGCACGCCGGAAGGGAATGTCGGCTTTGACAACGCCATTCTTATCGGTGAGGATGACGGGGAAGCTTTCAAAGAAGGCAGGCATGCGACGGACAAAGAGTTCTTCACCCTCTTTGTTGCGGAAGACGGCATGGCCTTTCCAAGCTTGGGCAATGCCATCCCCTTTGTTCATCGGGCCAGTACGGAAGAGACCACCTTTGGCGGGGTTGTTGCCAATGTAATCGTAGAAGGCCAGTTTCTCTGGAATGGCTGACCAAGCCTCTTCAAGGGTGGCGCCACTGGCGAGGGAGGCCTGCACACGGCGGTTAATTTCCTGTTGGAAGTAGCCACTGTCCCACTGATAGCGCGTCGGCCCAAAGAGTTCAATGGGCGTGGTGGCACTGCCATACCACATCGTGCCGGCAACAACAAAGGCAGCAAAGAAGACGGCAGCAATACTGCTGGAGAGTACCGTTTCAATATTCCCCATGCGCAGAGCTTTGTACAGCCGTTGGGGTGGACGTACCAGCAGGTGGAATAAACCAGCAATAATACCGACAATGCCTGCGGCGATATGGTGAGCAACCACACCACCGGGGTTGTAGGGATTAAAGCCATCGGGTCCCCATTCGGGTGCCACAGGCTGGACACTGCCCGTCAAGCCATAGGGGTCAGAGACCCACATCCCAGGACCAAAGAGACCGGTCAGGTGAAAAGCACCAAAGCTAAAGCAGAGTAAACCGGCAAGGAACAGGTGAATGCCAAACATTTTCGGCAAGTCGAGGGCAGGCTCACCGGTGCGAGGATCGCGGAAGAGTTCCAAATCCCAATAGACCCAGTGCCAGCAGGCCGCCAAGAACAACAGACCTGACAGGACGATGTGAGCGAGGGCAACCCCCTCAAAGCTCCAAAAACCAGGGTCAATCCCTGTTTCGCCAGTAATACTCCAACCGCTCCAAGACCCCGTGACCCCCAACCGTGCCATGAAGGGCAAGACAAACATTCCCTGCCGCCACATTGGGTTGAGAACGGGATCACTGGGATCAAAAATAGCTAGCTCATAAAGAGCCATCGACCCTGCCCAACCGGCGACCAATGCCGTGTGCATCAGGTGGGCGGCAATCAACCGTCCTGGATCGTTGATCAGGACAGTGTGGACTCGGTACCAGGGTAGTCCCATTGACTACGCTCCTCCTATACAAAAATTTAGCGTTTGCATGAACAAATTTTATTAAGCAGCCGGATCACGGTAACAACCGCTTCCCTACTAAGAGTTTAACGGCCAATTTACCCGTAACTTCAGCTACGGTTGGGCAGTTTTTCTGCCAAAATGAGAATGTATTAAGAATGGTAACTAGCGTCGGTTCCTATGGCAAGCAAAGCTGAATTTGTGGGCACAAATATTAAGTTTGTTAACGAAAACAAAGAAGTGATTGCTGCCGACGGCGCGAATCTGCGCTTAAAAGCAATGGAAGCGGGGGTTGACCTCTATACCCTCAAGGGCAAGCTCTTTAATTGTGGGGGCTATGGCCAGTGTGGCACCTGTATTGTTGAGATCGTCGAGGGTATGGAAAACCTCTCCCCCCGCACACCAGTGGAAGAACGCAAGCTCCGCCGTAAGCCAGAGAATTATCGCTTGGCTTGCCAAACCCTTGTCTATGGGCCGGTGGGTGTGAAGACGAAGCCCAAAAGCTAGGTGAGGCTTGCTGATGGGGTCAATTAGACTAGTCAACCGTTTGCAGAGCCTGCACAACACTGGTGGCCTGCTCTAGCCACCTGAGTAACTGAGAATCGTCGAGGCCGTTGGTCACACTGAAGAGATCTTGCAGGAGTTCGGGCGATCGCCCGGTGGTGCGTTGCCAAGCTTGTAGGAGTTCAGCATCCTTGGGCAGATCGGCAGCAGTGGTTGCAAGGCCTAATTGGTTTGCCAGATCATAGCGGAGACGATCCTGAAGCTGTTTTAGAACAAACGTCCGCTGCTGTGCCCGTTGCAAAACGCCCGCGAGGGCTTCAATGTAGGCGGCACTATTACTGGAGACGGGTTCTTTCTCCAATAAGGGTGGGCCAAAACGTTGACTTTGCTGCCATAGCAAAAAGAGAACCAAGAGGGCAAGTTGCAACCCCACCGCCAACCAAGGGGTACGACTGAAGTAGTCGAAGAGGGTTTGAGGCACTGTCTCCCTGACCACATCCTCTGGGGAGCGTTGGCGATAGCCGTGGAGCCATTCATCAAAGTAAATCGTTGCCCCCGGCGTAACCACGTTCTGCAAAATCTCGGCCACAACGGCAAAGTTCGCAAGGGGGGGGTCACCGCCATAGACATTGGCCACCAGCCAAGGATAGACCCCAAGGATTCGTTGTCCATGGTTCTGGGGACTAGTGGCTTGCCTGAGATAGACAATTGAACCATGATCATCCTTGAGCAGGGGGCGATCGCCCCGCTGACGGGGGACGCGGCGGCGCGTTTCAATCAACACCTTGCCCTGAGGAGTGGAGAGGCGCTGTACAAAGGGGGCTGCGGTGGGTTCCCCATGCCAGTAAAAGCGCACCAGCGTATTGCCCTCAGCCAGCCACTCCAAAAGAGGCGGTGACCAGCCAATGGGACGACTACTTATTTGAATGAAAACGTGCCCCTCACCCTTGAGGTTGGCATAGTCCCGCTGCCAACGCGCCACTTGGAACCCCTGCTGCTCCAGATAGGCATAAAATTTCTGCGTGCCCCAAGGGGAGGGATCAAAGGAGGAGCCAGCGCGGCTACTGGGAGCCACCGCCAAAATCAGGAGACCAACCACCAACAGCACAAGGACAGCGAAGCCGAGGAAAAACCACTGGCGACGGTTGATCGCGATCATTGCTGGCGCTCCCGCAGGAAGGGTTCCACCTCAAAATAGGCGGCTTGACAGGTGGCTAGGGTTTGGGCATCCACCGCTTCGGCGCCATAGTAACTGCGACTGTGAACTTGAAAGAGGTGCTGAATACTCCGCCGCACGGCTGGCGATCGCTCCCCCAGTTGAAAGAGTCGCTCCAATTCCCGTAGATAGTCGCCATTGGTGCAGTGGGGCTGTAGCCGTAGCCAGCCCGCCTCCTGCAGCCGATAGAGCAAGGCCATGTAGAGGGCACGGCAGGCCCCTCGGTAGTCTCTCACCAATTGTAGGCTTTGGGCCAGTTCTAACCATTCCCGTACGGGTCTGGGGCGCTCCTCAAGGGTAGAAGCCAGTGTTGCTGAGGAGGATCGCGATCGCCGCTGCCACCATCGCCACAGGCTGCGCCCTAGGAAATAGAGGGCGAGTCCAAGGCCAACGAGCAAGACCCCTTGCAAGAACCAGCGTAGCCATGCCTCTAAGGAGGGGGAGTCCTGCCAAAATGGCTCCGTTTGCTGGCGAAAGAGTTGGAGAAAGCTGTACTCAAGGGCTTCACCCAATTGTCGCCACTGGCGATCGCCCTGCCAGCGCAGATCATCGAAAAAGGTCACCGTCGCCAGACCAGACTACGCCTCCGATTGTCGCACAAAGAGCACGGGGCACTCGGCATAGACCCGCACATAGTCAGACAGGGAGGTGCCCAAAAGGCGATCCAAGTCGGGTAAACTGCGAGCGATGGACGGACGCCGATCCGGGGAACCCAGAACGAGGAGATCGGCATTGGTGTCAACCGCAATGCGGCAGATTTCTTCACCAGGCTTGCCGGTGGTCAGGACACACTGGTATTCCACACCCCGCTGCTTGGCCACCGTTGCGGCTTCCGAGAGAATCGGATCTTTTTCAGCAGCCGTGCTAGGGGTATCAGCATGACCTTTGAGGTCGGGATTGACGTGGGCAAGAATGAGTTTGCCCCCCTTGACCCCCTCTATTAGGCGCACGGCTAAGTCCAAGGAGGCCTTGGCTGCAGCAGAATTATTGAGCGCTACCATGATGCGGTTAATTTTCTTCACAAAGAGGTCATCGCGCACCAGCAACATCGGTCGGGAAGACAGTTGAAACACATATTGGCTGACGGAGTTTTCGAGAATGGATTGCAGGCGCTTGAGTCCCCGCGATCCCATGATGATTAAGTCGGCATTGATTTCATCGGCCACGTGCAACACGGTATCTTTGGGATCCCCCTCCCGCAGCATGGTATTGACACTAATGACGGGGTCAAGATGCAGTCGGGCAACGGCTTCCGCTAGGAGTTTGGCACCCGCTTGACGTTGTTCGGCCATCTCCTCGGCAGTAATTTTCGGTGGAATCACGTGCAAAACAGTGACGGCAGCGCGTTGAATCGCTGGCAACTCCATCAGCGACTTGAGCATTTGTTCGGATTGTCCAGTTCCTGAGTCTGCCAATAGAATATTTTCAATCATAAATCTCAAACTCCCAACATCTGGTGAGCATCAGGGCACGGATGGCCACTACAGCCCTTTTCCCAAGGATGGCACACGCTGAAAACAGTCAAAACTGCTGGAGGATAGGATGCTCTCCTCATTCGTACACGCCACATCTCAAGAAAAGGGCTGTATGACGATCTTAGGTCTGGGTTAGGGGCTTCTTGGTGGAACGCTACAAATCTTAGGCATTGGCTAGGGGGCGCTCTTGGGAGTGCTTTTGATACACTAAGCAAGAGACCGTTCAAGGAAGCCCTATGCCGCGATCGCAACGGAACGACAATTTTATTGACAAAACCTTTACGGTCATGGCTGACCTCATTCTCAAGGTCTTGCCCACCAGTTCGCAGTCAAAAACCGCCTTTGCCTATTACCGCGATGGCATGTCTGCCCAAGCGGACGGGGAATATGCTGAGGCGCTGGAGAACTACCAAGCAGCCCTAGAACTAGAGGAAGACCCCAACGATCGCAGCTACATTCTCTACAACATTGGCCTGATCCACGCCAGTAACGGCGATCATGAAAAAGCCCTAGAGTATTATCACCAAGCCCTTGAACTCAATCCCCGCATGCCCCAAGCCCTCAATAATATTGCGGTGATCTACCACTACTTGGGCACACAGGCAGAGGAGCAACAGCGCTCCGAGGAGGCTGAACAACTCTTCGATCGCGCCGCAGACTACTGGAAACGGGCGATTCAACTGGCGCCCAATAACTATATCGAGGCGCAAAACTGGCTGAAGACCACGGGTCGCTCCAGCATGGATGTTTATTTCTAAGGGATTACCCATGGCAACAAAAGTTATTACCACAGAGGATGTGCGCAAGGTGGCTCACTTGGCTCGCCTCGCCCTTGAGGAAAGCGAAATTGAAGCCCTGACCCAGCAACTAGATAGCATCCTTGACTATGTGAACCAATTGAGTGAACTGGATGTCACGGATATTCCACCGACGACCCGTGCGATTGAAGTCAGTAATGTAACCCGTCCCGACGTGTTGGAGCCTTGGCCAAATCGCGAGGACTTGCTGGCGATCGCCCCGGATCGCGAGGATGACTTTTTCCGTGTGCCCAAAATTATGTAAGGCATCAGGCTGTGCGGCGGCGTCAATCCCACCATTTACAACTGGACTTATTTCCCTTCCTCTCGATCTTGGCCTGCACCATTGGCACGCTGATCCTGCTAGTGGTGGTCATCAGTGCCAGCAGCCTTGGGCGAGAACGTACCAATGTGCAAATTTTGGCACGGGAAAATGCCCAAAATGACGGGCGTACCCCCCGCTATCTAGAGTGCCGTCGCGAGGGGGTGATCATTCATCCGCGAAAGGTGCTTGTGCGGGCAGCAGATCTGGCCAAACCGACCTCGCCACTGGCCATTTTGTTGGCCAATCTCCGCCGTCAGCGCGATCGCGAGTACATTATTATTGCCGTGCGCCCCGATGGCTTTGACTGCTTTGAGGAGGTGCGCTACCAAGCAGAACGGGCGGGGGTGGCTCTCGGCTACGAACCCTTCAATGCGGAATGGGAGTTGTGTGTGCCGGCACCGGGGCGCAGCAATTGTCCCTAGGACTTAAATTTCCCAACCTGACCGCCGGCGTTTGGACTGGGTGATCTCGGTGGGAAAGGCGCTCAAGTGCACTACTCGCCCCTTGGCCACAAGGGCACTACCAATGACTTCGGGATGGGTGAGCCGCACATCCGTGCCTTCGGCCAAGGCCTCAAAGGTTTCAGCCGTTGCAGCCGCCACAGTCGTCAAAAAGATTTTAGCATCGGCAGTTGTGACTTCTGAACCGTGAGAAAGAGAGGGTTTCAGGGCTTCAAGGCCGTAGCTGCGGCTGAATTTGGGGAGCAGTTTGCCAAAGGTAGCAGGGAAGTCAAAGAGTTCCAAGCCCAAAATTTGACCGTGCACGACGAAAAGCGCACCAATCTGCTGGGCGATCGCCCGAAATGCTTGGACGTACTCATCGAGGGAGTGGGCTTCCTTTTCATAAACATCAGCGAGGGCATCGGTGGCGGACTTGCAAGCAAAGAAAAGCAGATGGTCATCGACATCCGCCCAGATTTCCCCCTGATCAGCAAGGCGGCTTCCCCTGCGTTTCAACGACTCTGTAACATAGCGGAGTTTCTTGGCGCGCCCTGTGGCATGGTAGGCGCGATCAGCAGCGGCAAACTCACGGCAGCGGTAGTGCCAGCGACCCCGTTCAACACAGGAAACGGGAATTTTCAGATCAGTGTGGGCGGGCACCAGTACTGTGAGGTTAAGAATACGGTTTTGCTTGGCACCGACGAGTTCTTCCCCATCCACAAGCAGTACCGAGCGATCGCTCCAGTTATGGCACAGGAGTTCAGGCACATGCCCCCCTTCAGACACCTCGGTAATCTTCAGCAGGTTTTGGTTCATTGCTTCCGTTAGCGTCCAATAGTCGGGTTCTGCCACAATCGGGCGCAGCAGGGGAAACAGCGTCATGCCACCAAAGGTTTGGGGGGTGCCAATTTCAACGGTTTGTAGGAGTTCTTGGAGAAGATTCATGGGATCACCTCGCAAGGGTATACATCTGGTTATCCATTGCTGTTGTTAGGGATATGCATCCACCCAGAAAATTTGCGATCGCCCCGCCAGACCATCCTAATTAACAGGTGCCTTTGTCCTTAGAAATCGCTTATGCTCAGGGTGAATTCTTGAGAGGTTCCAATGCTCCCAGTCGCGATCGCCTCCCTACTCTTTGGTTTTGCCACCAATATGGATAACTTTAGCGTGGCCGTTAGCTATGGTCTGCGCCGCTATCGTATGAGTTGGCTGGGGAATGCTCTGATTGCGGCTCTTTCGGGTAGCAGTACCTTTTTGGCCATGGGGTTGGGTGGGTGGGTGCAGCAGTATGTGCCGTTGATTTGGACACAGCGGCTTGGCAGTGGCTTACTAATAGTCATGGGGGCATCGGCACTGGGGGGAGTCTGGCTCAACTTGAATCATCCCTCTAAAACCACAAAGCCGAACTTATTACCAATTCTTGACTATGCCTATGACTTCACGCTCTACCAGTCGCTGCTGTTGGGTTTAGCATTGACCCTGACGAACTTTGCTACAGGGGTAGCTGCGGGTTTGGCACAGTTACCGATCGCTAGTGCTGTGATAGCGAGTACAGTAACCAGTTGGGTCTGCATTGGTAGTGGCTTTTGGTTGGGGCAGCAACTCCGCGAACAAACCCCCTTGCGCTTTGGCCCTTATTTAGAGGGCTTGGCGAGTCTTTTTCTCATAGCGGTGGGTGTCCTCAAGTGGCTTGAGTCTCCCTAGGGCGATCGCCAGAGCACATCGGCCATCCGACACACCTGCACCATGGCCGCCACATCATGGACACGCACCATCTCGACCCCTTGGGCAATGGCATGACAGCAGACCGCTGCAGTACCCCAAACCCGGTCTTTAGGATTGGGCAGGTTCAGCACGTCACCAATAAAGCGTTTGCGCGATGGCCCCAGCAGGAGAGGATAGCCAAGGCTGTGAAATTGTCGCAGTTCTCGTAAAAGGGTGAGATTCTGGGGCGTGGTTTTGGCAAAGCCAATACCGGGATCAATCATCAGATGCTCGGGGGGAATGCCGCTGGCGATCGCCCGCTGCGTTTGTTCCTGAAAATAGCGAAGCAAATCACCAATCAAATCCCCGTAGTCTGTTAAGTGCTGCATGGTGGCTGGCGTTCCCCGCCGATGCATGAGGATATAGGGCACCCCCAATGCCGCTACCGTGGCAAACATTTCCGGATCCGCCTGCCCGCCGGAGACATCGTTGACAATATTCGCCCCTGCCTCAACCGCTGCGCGCGCCACCACCGCATGGGTGGTATCAATGGAAATGGGAATCTGCGACTGCTGACGGATGCCCTCAATCACGGGCAACACCCGCGCTAACTCAGCACTAATGGGCACTTCACTGGCGCCCGGACGGGTGGACTCACCGCCGATATCAATGACATCAACCCCTGCCGCCACCATCTCAAAGGCATGGGCAACGGCACTGGCGGGATTAAAAAAGTCACCGCCATCGCTAAAACTGTCGGGGGTGATATTTAAGATCCCCATGATGTAGGTGCGCTCCCCCCAAACAAAAGCGCGATCGCCCACGTACCAGCCCTTCATGCACTAGCCTCTCCTTGCCGTTTAGCGTGCAGCTTTAAGAGAATCTCTTGGTGTACCGCTTGCGTAATCGGATAGAGGTAGGCCAAAACAATGCCAATAATGAGAAAAAAAGTCGGCAAAGGTCCAATGGCAATGCGGATTGCCAACAGTGCCGAGGGGGGCTGAACGGGGCGCGGTTCACCGGCAACGCTGGAGAGGTAGCCTGCCCACTGCAAGGCCTGACCGACGAGAAATAACCCCAAGGCAAGACCAATTTTTTGCAGTAGCACCATAAAGGCATAGAAGATCCCCTCCCGCCGCTGGCCACTGTTGAGTTCATCGAGATCAATCACATCGGGAATCATTGACCAAGGGACAAGGTAGGCCGTTGAAACCCCAAACCCCGCCAGAATCGCGCAGATATAGACCAGCGTTGTTTGTCCCGGCTGCAATAAAAACAAGCCAGCTTGGGCAATCATCCACAGAGCCATGCCCATGTAATAGACCGCCTTCTTGCCAATACGCCGACTCACGGCACTCCAAACAAAAAGCATGATCATCGCCGTCGATTGCACCGCCAGCGCCACTTGCGTATATTCAGCGGGGGACATTTGCAACCAATCGCCAATAAAAAAGGGAATCAGTGAGGCAGTAATTTGCACCGCCAGCCAAGAACAGAGGTAAATGCCCATCACGAATAGGAAGGGCCGATTGCTAAAGACCAACCGCAGTTGCGTCTTCAAGGGTAAAGGGCTTTGGCCACTGCTGGGGGTATGCCGTTCAAACTCCCGTACCCGTCCCCGTGTGCCCCAGACACACCAATAGATGGGCAGCACAGATAATACAGCGGCAATGCCCCCTAGGACAATGTACTGAGTTTTGGGTTCCTGAATGACTTGGAAGAGAATTTGCGCCAATAGGAGTGAGCCAATACTGCCGCCAATGGAAAAGGCAAAGCGAAAACTATTCAGACTAGTACGTTCGTTGTAGTCTTCTGTCAGTTCTGGTGTTAGGGCGCTGTAGGGTAGGTTGACTGCGGTGTAAAACGTGTTAAAGAGGAGACCCATGAGAACGTAGTAGCCAAAGAGCAACCCTTGATCCGTCGTTGGTACCCACCAGTTCAAGAAAAAGCAAATGCCAAAGGGAAGGGCTGCTAGGATCATCCAGATGTGGCGGCGTCCCCACTTGCCCACAGGGGTGCGATCGCTGAGGTAGCCGATGATCGGATCATTGATGGCATCCCAGATTTTGCCAATCATCAACACACTGCCTGCCAAGCCCGCATTGAGGCCAGCCACATTGGTCAAGAACACCATCAGGAAAAACACCTGTAAATTGGCCGTGATGGCGGTTCCGAGATCACCGGCGCCAAAGGCAAGTTTTGTCCATAGGGAAAGGGGCGAACGGGCACTGGTGGCAGCGGAATTTGGGCTGGATGGGTCTAGTGGCATGATGCGTTGTCCATTACGATTGTTTTTTTTAACGATTAGCTAGCCACTGCAACTGCCCATTGACTTGCCCATTCTAAAATGCGCTGCACTTCTTCAGGCGTTTTCCCTTGGCAGTAGAGGCGCAGCAGGGGTTCGGTGCCGCTAAAGCGAATCAGTAACCAACCGCCATCAGCTAGATGAAACTTGTAGCCGTCAATGCTCTCCCAGTGGCTCACGGGGCTATCCAAAATCTGGGTGAAGGGATGCGCTGCTAGGATTGCTTCTAGTTGTTGTCGCTGCGCTAAGGACGCGAGGGTGAGATCAACGCGATCGTAGGCACTGTAAAAATTCGTGGTTGCCTGCAACTGTTGATAGTATTCCCCTACGCTCAAGCCAGATGTCACTAGGGCTTGTAGTAGGTACAGTGCTGAGAGTAAGGCATCTCGCTCAGGAAGATGATGGCCATAGCCGATTCCCCCCGATTCTTCACCACCTAAGAGGACAGCTTCCCCTGCCAGCATGCGATCGCCAATGTACTTAAAGCCAATGGGCGTTTCAATCACCGCTAAACCATGGTGGGCGGCCACTCGCGCCACCAGATCAGAACTGCTAATGGATTTGATCACAGCCCCTCGGTAGCTACTGTGTTGTGCCAGATGATCAATCAAGATGGGAATAATTTCTTGGGCAGTGTACAGCACCCCCTCGCCATCAATGACTGCTAGGCGATCGGCATCACCATCAAAGACGAAACACACTGTTGGGGTGGCACTGTGTTGTTGTCGCAGTTGCTCTTGGGTTGCGGTTAAATAACGGCCAATGGGTTCAGGAGCACCTCCCCCAAAGAGGGGATCGCGATCGCGCCGAAACTCTGGTATCGCTAAATCCAACAAGCGCTCTAGCCCTCCTGCGGCCACCCCATGCATAACATCGGCACAGATCCGCAGCTTACCGCTGGCGATCGCCTCACGAATGGGTCTTGGATCAACATGAGTGCGCAAGGCCGCACAATAGCTGGGCCACGGATCAAAGGCTTGATAGTCTGTTTTGGCCTCACCCACGGGTGGCGGCTCTCCCTGAGCTAACTGCGCTTCAATGGCTTGGGTGACGGTCGTGGGTACGGAGCCACCAAAGGCGCCTTTCACCTTGAGTCCCGCATAGATAGCGGGATTGTGACTTGCCGTCATTACCAAGCCGCCAATGGCTCCCTCTGCTTTGACGGCCCAACTAAAGGCGGGGGTCGGTGCCGCACAATTTGAAAGCCACACCTCATAGCCTTGGCTCGCCAGTAATTGGGCAACGGCTGCGGCAAACTGTTCCGCTAAAAACCGGCGATCGTAGCCCACAATGATCCGAGGCGTTGTGCCCTTGCCATAGGTTTGATGGAGCACTGCCGCTGCTGCCTTGGCTGCCCGCAGCAAACGGTTAAAAGTAAACTCAGCGCCAATGATGCCGCGCCAGCCATCGGTACCAAAGCGAATCGGGGCATCCTCAGGAATCAAAACCTGATCGAGGCGAAGGACAGAAGCAACCATAGAACCCAAGACCCAAGAACCCCTCTGAACATATCATGCTGCGAGACAGCTCTTTTCTGAAGCGGAAAGGAGGATGATATAATTATTGCGAATTGTTAATTAGGCGATGGGCACTGCTGCTAGGTGCCTTTTGGCGATGACTGATCTCTAGTAGCCTAAACCTGCATCACCTTTAGAGAGGTATTGAGCACTATGGCATTTGTACAAGAACCCCTTCCCTTTGATCCGGGTGCCCTTGAACCCTATGGGATGTCTGCGAAAACCTTTGAATTTCACTATGGCAAGCACCATAAAGCCTACGTGGACAACCTCAATAAACTGACTCAAGATACGGAACTCGCTGACAAATCCCTTGAAGATGTCATTCGCATGACCTATGGCGATGCTGCCAAGGTGGGCATCTTCAACAATGCGGCTCAAGTGTGGAATCACACCTTCTTCTGGAATAGCCTCAAGCCCGGTGGCGGTGGCGCTCCTACAGGTGATGTGGCCGCCCGGATCAACAGTGCCTTTGGTAGCTACGATGAGTTCAAGTCCCAGTTCAAAAATGCAGCGGCGACCCAATTTGGTAGCGGCTGGGCATGGCTGGTGCTCGAAGCGGGTACGCTGAAAGTGACCAAAACCCCCAATGCCGAAAACCCCTTGGTTCACGGTCAAGTGCCCCTCCTGACGATTGATGTTTGGGAGCACGCCTACTATCTCGACTACCAAAACCGCCGTCCAGACTTCATTGATAACTTCCTCAACCAACTGGTGAACTGGGACTTTGTTGCTAAAAATCTAGCGGCTGCCTAAGTTTCCCAATTTTTTGTTCCGCTCTTACTGAATTACTTCACTGATTTCACTGATCCCCGTTCTGATCGAGCGGGGCTTTTTTTGCTGAGCCATGATTCGGCCACAACTATGGTTAAGTTAAAATTAAGATAAAAGTAACCTTGGTTAATAAACGTTAATTTAATAGTGGTATTCCTTTAGGCGTTGAGCAGGGAGGGGGTCTTATGGAAACCCTAGGGCATATCGCGTACGCCGCTTTTGAAAAGTACTACCGCAAAATTAGCAAACACGAGCCGGGGGTGATTCGCGATCGCGATGTTGAGGCAATTCACCAGATGCGGGTAGGTTTGCGCCGCCTGCGAACGGCTCTGGAAGTGTTTTGTAATACCGTACGTTTGCCCAAGGGAGTCTCCATTCAACGGGTGCGGGCGATCGCCGGCAGTCTCAGTCCCGTACGGGATTTGGATGTGATGATGCTGGCGCTCAAGGAGCAGTATTACCCTCACCTACCTCGCCCTGAGCAACAACAACTGGCAAAACTGATCAAAAAACTCGAAAAGCAACGGACAGAACTGCTACAAAAAGCCCTTCAATTGCTGCGCAGCGATCGCTATCGCAAATTGCAACAGGGGCTAGAAGAATGGCTAGCTGCCCCTCAATATCGTGAGATTGCTAACTTACCCACAGAACTGATTGCCCCAGATATTTTGTTGCCCTTGGTGTGTCAACTGTTGATGCATCCGGGGTGGCAAGTGGCCATTGAATGGCAGGGCGATCGCCCCCTTTTCCTTGCGGTGAGTAACCCGCCCCAGTGGCTGCAAACAGCGGGTGAAGATCTCCACGATCTACGCAAGCAAACCAAGCGGGTACGCTACCAAATGGAACTCTTTAGCAGTGTCTATGGAGACACCTTCACTGAACAGGTAGATGCCTTTGCTCAGTTGCAAGAACTCCTAGGCACACTTCACGATGGCGTTGTCCTCCATGACTTTTTCCGTACCCAACTTGGACTCAATCTTCGCCAAGCCTCTCCTTGCCTCGCAGAAATGATTGCCCTTGAGCAAACACGCCAGTGGCAAACTTGGCGCTCCGTCCAGCAGGAATACCTCAGCCCCGAAAAACGCCATCAAGTGCGCTCTCTACTCCTCATGCCACCAATGACAATAAGCGCCAATGGCAACTCCCTCGGTCATCCGATGATCTCCTCTGCCAACTGACAGAGGTCGGGCGGCAATGGTAACAATTGATGTTCAATTGTCCTAGGGCGATCGCCCTTGTCGATCTGTATGCAACGATAAAAATAAAACCCTTGCCGGTCCAGGAGAACAACAAGCAAATGAGCGTTGTAGAGCAACCAACCCTAAGTGTAGGCCTGCGGGTACGCGTTAAGACCCCTACCATCGTCTATCACCACCCTGATCACCGCAATCAGCCCTTTGACATTCAAGGAATGGAGGGGGAGATTTTCGCCATTCTCAGCGACTGGCAGGGCCGTCCCATTAGTCCCAACTACCCGATTCAGGTGCGGTTTAGTCCCAAGTTCATTGCTCATTTGCACCCCGACGAGCTGGAAGTGATTTAGGTACGCTCTATATGCCTCCCCGTTGGCCCCGTAAGCCCGATCGCCGTGATCCGAGCTATCGCCGTTTGGACGATCGCATGAATTTTGCGGTTCATGTTGCCCTTTTTGCTGCTTTTAACTCTGGTGGCTGGTTTTGGCATCAGGTGCAACCCACGGCAGTACCCTTTATGCCAACGGTAACGCTGGTGTGGTTAACGTTATTGGCAGGCCATGCCCTCTACGTGTTCGCGATCGCCCGTTATTGAGAAATTATCTCCTTGAACGCAGTGGTGCTGAGATAAGAGCACTTTTTCGTGAGTCTCCATGAGCGATCGCACCATCACCTATAGTCCAGCTTTTACTCTTGTACCGACGTACGAGTGTTTTAATCGCTGTACCTACTGCAACTTCCGTCAGGATATTGGCACGAGTGGTTGGTTGAGTTTAGAGGCGGCGGCTCAACAGTTGGCAGGGCTTGACCCCCAACAGGTGCGAGAAATTTTGATTCTCAGTGGCGAAGTTGCCCCCAACAGTCCCCAGCGTTCCCAATGGTTAGAGCGTCTCTATGATCTAGCCGCCTTAGCCTTGGATCAGGGATTTCTGCCCCATACCAATGCGGGTCCCCTCAATCGAGCAGAAATGGCCGCTCTCAAGGCGGTGAATGTCTCGATGGGACTGATGCTAGAGCAATTAACACCGAAGTTGTTGCAAAGCGTCCATCGCCATGCCCCTAGCAAGGATCCGCAACTGCGTTTACACCAACTGGAACAGGCCGGGGAACTGGGTATTCCCTTCACTACGGGCTTGCTCTTGGGCATTGGTGAAGAGCCGCAGGATTGGGCAGAAACGCTCACGGCCATTGCTGAGTGTCATCGGCGGTGGGGACATATTCAGGAGGTGATTTTGCAGCCCCACAGTCCCGGCCAGCAACAGGAAGCAGCGTTGCCCCCCTTTGATCTGAGGCAATTACCGAACGTGGTACACTGGGCGCGATCGCTCTTGCCTGAAGACATCACGATTCAAATTCCTGCGAATCTCGTCACAGATCCAGAGGTCTTTCGGGCGTGCCTAAACGCGGGCGCTCGCGATTTGGGGGGCATCGTTCCCTTGGATCATGTCAATCCCGACTATCCCCATACCGATGTGACAGCCCTAAGGGAACAATTACAGGCGTGGGGATGGGAATTAGTGCCACGACTCCCCGTCTATCCCCAGTTTGTGGATGGGTTGCCGCCGCCATTGAGGGGGAAAGTCAAGGGGATGCCTGTTTGAGCTGGAGTCCCAGTTGATAGATGTCGCGCCGCGAAAGCCCTGTGAGATCTGCCAGTTGACGGCTGGCTTGGGTAAGGGAAAGGCCTTGGCTAAGAAGTGTCGCTAATTCGTCCGCGAGATGATGGGGATTCACGGCCACAGAGTGTTCAGGGGCACCGCCTAAAACCAGTGTGTATTCGCCACGGGGGGGATGCTCCTGTAGATAAGTGCAGGCAGTGCCGAGGGTTCCCCGCCAAAATTCTTCGTGGCGCTTCGTGAGTTCGCGGGCGAGGACGAGGGGGCGATCGCTCCCCAAGATTTGACGTAACTCTGTTACCGTTTGCAGCAAGCGATGGGGGGCTTCGTAGAGAAGAATTGTGCGCGTTTCCTGTTTCAGTGCTGCTAATCGCTGCTGGCGATCGCGCCCCTTAGTCGGCAAAAACCCTTCAAAACAAAAGCGATTCATCGGTAATCCTGCGGCCATTAAGGCTGTTAAGGCAGCATTCGCGCCGGGAATCGGTGTGACCGGAATGGCTGCGGCAATACAGGCCGTGATCAGTTCATAACCGGGATCCGACACCCCCGGTAACCCTGCATCGCTAACCAAGGCAATCTGTTGACCCGCCTCTAGGCGCTGAAGCAGTTGGGGCACGCGCTGTTGGGTATTGTGCTCATGGAGACTGATTTGGGGTGTGGTAATGCCAAAATGCTGTAACAGGCGGCCGGTGTGGCGTGTATCCTCCGCAGCAATGAGATCCACCGCCTTGAGAATGCGCAGGGCACGAGCGCTTATATCCTCAAGATTGCCAATGGGGGTACCCACCACCCACAGTTGCCCGCTGCCCATTAGGAAATTTTCTCGCCACTGAGAATAAAGATCGGTTCCACTGCTGCAAAAATTTGGTGGCCGCCCCGCGTTTCTAGGCGATTGATGACCGATTGCACCACCTCTAGGCTGCGGGCTTGGACTGTCGCGAACCCTTCAGAGAGGGCATAGAGATTTTCTAAACTGCTGGCGATCGCCACCAAGCGACCACCGGGCGCAAGATACTCCCACGCTTGCAGCAAAACTTCCTTAATCGGGCGCCCCCCCTCGAGACAAATGCGCTGCGGGGTGCGACGTAACTGGGGAAAGCAATCTGGAGCCGAACCAGCAACAATTTGCACATTTTTGACGCCAAAGCGATCGCAATTGCGTTGGATCAGATCAACGACTTCCTCATCCCGTTCAATGGCAATCACCTGTCCCCGCTTCGCCAAGCGTGCTGCCTCAACAGCGATCGTACCCGTGCCCGCGCCCACATCCCAAAGACAAGAGTCCGGCTCAAGCCGCAAATAGGAAAGCATCAATAATCGCGTTTCCCGTTGGGTGAGGGGAATACCTGGTAAGCGCTCAAAGAGATCATCGGGGATACCCGGGGTCACAAATGGCCAGGGATCCACCGTCATAGAAACTGCCTAAAACCTTTAAGCGTTGCTGCTTTGGGCGAGGAGCCGTTCCTTAAGCTGTGCTAAGGCATCTGCCCAGCGGGGATCCGGTTGAGCCGCCTCGGTATCCATGGAGCTATATTCAGCCGGCGCCGAATTGGCTGGGGTACGCCGCCCATTGTTTTTATTATTTTTGCGATTATTGCGGTTGCTGGGAGTGGGCTTTTCGGCCACTGTTTCTTCTTTTTCCTTATTTTCCTTAGCTTCAGATTTGGGCTTCTCGTTGGCTTTCTCAATCTTGAGGGGATTGTCCTTAAAGGTGTAGCCGTTGAGTTTCTCAATCACCTGATCCGCCACTTCCTCGGATTCAACGGTGACAAAGCCGAAACCGCGGCACTTACCAGTCTTGCGATCGGTAATTAGTTTGGTGGTGCCCACTTCGCCCACTTCTTGGTTAAATAGGGCTTCTAGCTCTTCGCGGCTCAGTTCACGCGGCAGATTGCCCACATATAAACGCACGGACATAAAGAAACCTCCCTTCGGCAGCTTAAAAACAACACGATTCAAAAATGGACAGTCGGGCGTGAGAAACCGCTCGCAACTGAGGTCTACGTCCCCCAAGGGTACGCAAAGCCCCTGCCTTGATTAGTGGTGTAAAATAACTGGATGGGTTCACAGCGATTGTTGCTAATTGAGAACCTGCATGGACGTAATGGAGCAAAAGCAATGAGAGCGCCTAGCTCCTTAATTGTTCCTACTTAGGGTATCACAGTTCCTCCACCTAGGGCTAGGATTTTGCGGAAAAATTTTGCTGTGGCAGCGCAAGCGCAATGTGGCACAATAATCAATGCTGTTTTTGCGATGTGATGCCTGTGACTGCGACTGCTGTCCCTCGTCGGCCTGTTTTTCCCTTTACGGCAATTGTCGGTCAGGACGAAATGAAACTGTCATTGTTGCTCAATGTCATTGACCCCAAAATTGGTGGGGTGATGATTATGGGCGATCGCGGCACGGGCAAATCAACCACCATTCGCGCCCTCGCGGATCTGCTGCCGGAAATTGAGGTGGTGGCCGATGATCCCTTCAACAGTCATCCTAACGATCCCGATCTCATGAGCGACGCAGTGAAGGTGGCGGTGGCGGCGGGGGAACCCCTTCACACCATTAAGAAAAAAGTGCCGATGGTGGATCTGCCCTTGGGGGCAACTGAGGATCGGGTTTGCGGCACCATTGATATTGAAAAAGCCCTTGCGGAGGGGGTGAAAGCGTTTGAACCGGGTCTTTTGGCGAGGGCTAACCGCGGCATTCTCTATGTGGATGAGGTGAACCTGCTCGACGACCATTTGGTGGATGTGCTGCTGGATGCCGCTGCCTCCGGCTGGAATACCGTTGAGCGCGAAGGTATTTCAATTCGTCACCCAGCACGGTTTGTCTTAGTTGGCTCTGGTAACCCCGAAGAAGGGGAACTGCGACCGCAACTGCTGGATCGCTTTGGCATGCACGCCGAGATTCGCACCGTTAAGGATGCCACCCTGCGGGTAGAAATTGTTGAGCAGCGATCGCAATTTGATCAAAACCCCGAAGCCTTTTTGGCCAAATACCAAGCTCAACAGGAAGCGCTGCAAGCCAAGCTGGTTGCTGCCCAAGCCCTCTTGCCGAGTGTCACAATTGACTACGAACTGCGGGTGAAAATTTCCCAAGTCTGTGCCGAGCTAGATGTGGATGGCCTGCGGGGAGACATTGTCACCAACCGCGCTGCCAAGGCCTTGGCCGCCTTTGAGGGACGCACGGATGTTACCGTCGAGGATATTTCACGAGTGATTGTCCTGTGTCTGCGGCACCGTCTGCGCAAGGATCCCCTTGAGTCAATTGACTCCGGCTACAAGGTGGGCAAAGTCTTCCAAGAGGTCTTTGGCGTGGAGATTGCTGCTTAGGCTGGGATTGGGATTACTTCAGTTGCTCTAGTCCCCACTCGTAGAGCGATCGCGCCACCCCTTTTTCTGGCATTTGTTCTTGATTGAGAACTTGGCAAAGGACATTTAACAGCCCTTGATGAATTTCTGCTGGGGATGTCTCTGGGGAAACACCGGCCAACTGAGTCAACTCTTTACGGCCGATCGCTCGATTGCGGTGAACAACGCCATTGCGATATTCATTGACCGTCCCCAGCTTTTTAACAAGGTCATCAGCGGGCGATCGCTGCTCCGCTTTTGCCCAGGCTCGCCACAGCACCCCCAATGTCGGATCACGATAGTTGCCCTCCTGCAAAAATTCCTCACCTAAGTGCCCCTGCGTGCGCCAATCTTCCTGTTCGCATCGCCAAAACAGGAGCCGTTCAAGCATCTGGGCAAATTGCATAAAGGCGAGGGTATAGTTCGCCTGCTGCAAGCTCAGATCAATCAATAGCTCAAATTCGCAAATTTTCAAGAACTTGCTGGTGGCCGTTTCACTATTGGGACAACGATTGACCGTCGCCTCGCGCCACTGCTGCCGTTGATCTTTGCGAGCCACTGCTCTCGTAGACCCTTGATCCAGCCAGCGTTCCCCCTGAATTCCCTTGAGAAAATCTTGAATACTCCAGTTTGTTGCTAAGGCAAGGCGATCGGCCAACTGATAGAGCGCTTCATGGCGATCGCGATGGGCTTCAAGGAGTACCTTTGCGGCAGCAAAGTCGCCCCGTTTCCATGCTGTGGCAATCCGCTGGCGTTCCAGTGGCCAAAAGACCTCACCTAAAGACACCTCTTCAAGAGATTCAGCACTGCGAGCAGACTGATTGCTTGGATCAAAGAACGGTTTTGGCTCTGTCGGGATAATTTTCCTAACGGGATACTGACGCATGAGAACTGCCGCAATCATGTTCAAAGCATCTGCCATTTGAGGGACAGACCCCTTTGTTTGAATTTGCAACTGCCAATTGCCAGCCGCGTTCTCTGGCAGACGCTTAATATATTGCTCTAACTGCTTTTCCGTGAAGTCCCACAGGGCTTGCCTCTGATTCACATCAACCGGACAGTTCCAAACCGTGACGTTGAGGTGGGGATAGCGCTGCCGAATCGCCCCTGCCATCAACTGCGCCAACCAGCAAGTATCCATGGCGTAAAATTGCCAGCCGACCGACTCTGGCTGATCTGTTCCCCAGAGAATCACCTCCGCAGGTTCCGTTGGCGTGGCATAGTGTGCTGCCAAGATTTGCTCATCCAGCAGCAAAACCACGGGTGAAAAGTCATTCTTAGCTTGACAATGCCGATAAACGATTTCACTTAAATAGCGCACGTTGTGGCGGTGCTTTGCCTCAGGATCATGAAAACCCCGTTGGATGCCAAATTCCTCGTACAACTCACTCAGGTGAGGTGGCGCATTCCCCTTACGGGCAGGATCACCATCAGCTCCAAAATTGCGCACAATACCGTCTTTGCACCGCCAGCCCACCTGTCGGTTGCCCACAGTAATCATCAGTGTTTTCATGGCACAGCAATTAGAATTGCAGAAATACTTACATATTATCTTGCAAAGGGGGACGCTCAAGGGCGATCGCCCCCAAGTAACCGCGGCGATAGTCTTGCAACAGTTGTCGGGCTGCCCGTTCTAAGTCACCATGGTAGCGGTTAGTGGCGAGATCATGAAGATAGGTTTCACCCGTGTCGGTGACGGCTAGACCATAGCGATCGCTGAGGTGATCGGCGTGTCCCAACTGGTGCAGTAGCTCAACAAGAATTGGTGCCACGCGACAAGGGTCGTAGGCAGCTTCGCCAATGTCATCGCAAATGGCCAGTTTTACCGCCGCCTCTTGATTCTTAAAATTCATCGGCAAGACCCCGGGGGCATCCAAAAGTTCCAAGGTGGGAGACAAACGTACCCAGCGCAGTTGCCGGGTTACCCCCGGCCGAGCGGCACTCTCAACCACCCGCTGCCGCAAAAGGCGATTAATCAGTGCTGACTTGCCCACATTGGGAAACCCCAGAACCACAGCCCGTACGGCTCTTACTTGCATGCCCCGCTGTTGACGGCGTTGATTCATGGCAGTCCCTGCCCGCACCGCCGCCTGTTGGAGTTGGCGAATCCCTTCACCCCGCTGCGCATTGGTGAAAAAGACGGTTTCTCCTTGGGTCTCAAACCATGTCAGCCACTGCTGGCGATCGCGATCGCTAATCCTGTCCATGCCATTGAGCACCAAGAGGCGGTGCTTGCCACTAGCCCACTGACGAATTTGGGGATGGTAACTGGCCAGGGGAATCCGTGCATCCCGCACTTCTAAGATCACATCCACCTGTTTCAGTTGTTCCTTAAGGGCGCGTTCTGCCTTAGCAATGTGGCCGGGATACCATTGAATGATCGGACTCATAGAAATTCCACCCCCTTTTTTGCAAAAACAATAGAGCGATCGCCCCCCATGAACGCCATTCAATTGATTTCAGATAATCCTCAATCGTTTTTGAATAGACAGAGCACTATGGTTGTGCGCCTCTGATTAGAAACCTATAAACAACTCTAAAGATTGATAACCCAAACCTATAGAATAATTAAGAATCTCCAAAGCAAAAGTTATTGCATTGGGTATCAACTAAGCTGATGCTTAAGCATAAGACCTACGACGATATCACAGGCTTGCGGATGGTTGCATCATCTCGCTGAGTTTTGCATTGCTCAATTTTGCCCCATTTTGGGGGAATCGTAGCGTTCACACTACCCATTGCAAAGGTTGCCCGTAGAGATTGCTCTATTCGGCACAGTAACTGTTAAAGAGGAAAAACGTCTATGGCCTATACGCAATCCAAATCCCAGAAAGCTGGGTATCAGGCAGGGGTAAAAGACTACCGCCTGACCTATTACACCCCTGATTACACTCCCAAAGATACCGATATTCTAGCGGCCTTTCGTGTGACCCCGCAGCCGGGCGTGCCCTTTGAGGAAGCTGCCGCCGCCGTTGCCGCAGAATCCTCGACAGGGACATGGACCACCGTGTGGACCGACCTGCTGACCGACTTGGATCGCTACAAAGGTCGCTGCTACGACATCGAACCCCTGCCGGGTGAAGATAATCAGTTCATCGCCTACATTGCCTACCCGCTGGATCTCTTTGAAGAAGGATCCGTCACCAACATGCTGACCTCCATTGTGGGGAACGTGTTTGGTTTCAAAGCCCTCAAAGCGCTGCGTCTAGAAGACCTGCGGATTCCGGTGGCTTACCTGAAAACCTTCCAAGGCCCCCCCCACGGGATTCAAGTGGAGCGCGACAAATTGAATAAATATGGTCGTCCCCTCTTGGGCTGCACGATCAAGCCGAAACTGGGTCTGTCGGCGAAAAACTATGGCCGTGCCGTTTATGAATGTCTGCGCGGTGGTCTGGACTTCACCAAAGATGACGAAAACATCAACTCCCAGCCCTTCCAACGCTGGCGCGATCGCTTCCTCTTCGTTGCCGATGCCATTCACAAAGCCCAGGCCGAAACTGGCGAAATCAAAGGCCACTATCTCAACGTAACCGCTCCCACTTGCGAGGAAATGCTGAAGCGGGCAGAGTTTGCCAAAGAACTGGAAATGCCCATCATCATGCATGACTTCCTGACCGCGGGGTTCACTGCCAACACTACCTTGGCCAAATGGTGCCGTGACAATGGCATGCTACTGCACATTCACCGCGCTATGCACGCTGTGATTGACCGTCAGAAAAACCACGGCATCCACTTCCGGGTCTTGGCCAAGTGCTTGCGGATGTCTGGGGGTGACCACATCCACACCGGTACCGTTGTCGGTAAGCTGGAAGGGGATAAAGCCATCACCCTTGGTTTTATCGATCTGTTGCGGGAAAACTACATTGAGCAGGATCGCTCTCGTGGCATTTACTTCACCCAAGACTGGGCCTCGATGCCAGGAGTGATGGCGGTGGCTTCTGGTGGCATTCACGTCTGGCACATGCCCGCACTGGTGGACATTTTTGGTGATGATTCTGTGCTGCAATTTGGGGGCGGCACACTTGGTCACCCTTGGGGGAATGCACCGGGGGCAACTGCGAACCGGGTCGCCCTTGAAGCCTGCATCCAAGCCCGCAACGAAGGTCGTGACCTGATGCGCGAAGGCAGCGACATCATCCGCGAAGCCGCTCGCTGGAGTCCAGAACTGGCTGCTGCCTGCGAACTCTGGAAAGAAATCAAGTTCGAGTTTGAAGCGCAAGACACGATCTAGGTGGTGCAGTTGGGGTTCAATCGGAGCTACGGCAACGATTTCCCCGTAGGTCTATGGATGTCAAGCACATTGCGAAGCAAACCACCAAAACCCTGATGAGTTATCTCACCTATCAGGCCGTGCGAACCGTGATTGGGCAACTGGCCGAAACCGATCCACCGCGATCGCTCTGGCTACACCAGTTCACGAGTCAAGAAAGTATCCAAGATGGTGAACGCTACTTGGAAGCTCTCTTTCGCGAACAGCCCGATCTCGGTTTTCGCATCCTCACGGTACGCGAACATCTCGCGGAAATGGTGGCGGACTATCTACCAGAAATGTTACGTGCGGGCATCCAGCAGGCCAACTTGCAACAACGCTGTCAACAACTGGAGCGGATGACCCAAGTGTCGGAAGCCAATGTTGAGAGCAGCCATCCAGAAACCCCTGAATAATTTGTTGACTGTGAACCAATTGAGGAACCTATGAAAACACTGCCCAAAGAGCGTCGTTACGAAACTTTCTCCTACCTGCCTCCCCTCAGTGATGCCCAAATTATGCGGCAAATCCAGTACGCGATTGATCAGGGTTACCACCCCTGCGTAGAGTTCAACGAAACCTCTGATGCTGAGATTCACTACTGGACGATGTGGAAGCTGCCCCTGTTTAACTGCACCAATGCCCAAGAGGTGCTCAACGAGGTGCAGCAGTGCCGCTCGGAATATCCTAACTGCTTTATCCGGGTGGTGGCCTTTGACAATATCAAGCAGTGCCAAGTGATGGGCTTTATTGTCTACAAGCCCAATCAGGCCAACAGCGGCTACGGCGGCTATCGCTATTGAGGCTGAGATTTTCTCAGTCCATTTTAGGGGGGGGAAACACCCCCCTATTTTTTATTGCACGTTAATGAGGCGAGCGATCGCGCAAATAGGCTTCAACTGCTTGCGGTGCTGTTTTCTACTGATCAGGGTTGGGTTTAGGCATCGGCACTTAGCGACTGGAGTCGGCGCTGAATAATCGCGAGTTGCTGTTGGGCAGCGGTCAGTTGCGCCTGAGCCATAGCCACCACCTCTGGTTGGGCTTTGTTAACAAAATTGGGGTTGTTGAGGCGAGCCGTTAAAGATTGAATGTCTTTGGTCAGGCGATCGCCCTCCTGCTGGAGTTTGGCCACCAAGGCTGCCACATCCACGACCCCCGCTAGGGGAATGAGCACCTCGCTTTTGCCAACCACACCACTAAACACCTGCTGCGGAATTTGCAGGTCGGTGCCAATGGTTAGCGACTCAAGGCGCGCTAGGTGTTGAATATCTGCCGCCCCAGCCTCAAAGATCGGTGCTTCCTCAGCACTGGCCTCAATCAAGGCCGTAATATACAATCCCGGCTTAATCCCTGCCTCTGCCCGCAGATTGCGAAGGGTGCGGATGGTTTCAATCAAAAGGCTAAATTGGGCTTCAAGGTCAGGGTCAATGGCGCGGCGATTCACTTTCGGGTAGGGTTGTACCGCTAAAACTTCACTGTCTCCCACCTGATGCAGCGTGTGCCAAATTTCCTCGGTGATGTGGGGCATGAAAGGATGGAGCAGCTTCAGGATACCATCGAGAACCGTGGCTAGCACCTGTTGCGCCGTGCGCTTAGCTTTGGCGTTTTCCCCTTGCAAACGGGGTTTCACCAGTTCAATGTACCAGTCGCAAAAATCCCCCCAGATGAATTCGTAGAGTCCCTTAGCCGCCTCCCCAAGACCATAGCTTTCAATGCGTTCGCGGGTGGTTTGAATGGCCGTGTGGTAGCGACTGAGAATCCAGCGATCGCTGGCCGCCAAGTCCCGCCGCTGTGGTGTCCCCAACTGGCTGGGGGTTTGTCCCTCTAGATTCAGCAACACAAAGCGAGAGGCATTCCAGAGCTTGTTGGCAAAGTTGCGAGCCGCCTCGACGGTTGCCGATTCATCGGTTTTGCGGTTGTAGGCCAAGCGAATATCCTGACCGGCGCCTACCACTTCCTTGACCAAGCTATAGCGCAGCGCATCAGTACCGTATTTTTCAATTAAGATCAGCGGGTCAATGCCATTGTTGGCAGACTTGGACATTTTCTTGTTGTTTTCATCCCGCACCAAGCCGTGGATATAGACATCGCGGAAGGGGATTTTACCCGTGAAGTACTGCCCCATCATAGTCATCCGCGCCACCCAGAAAAAGATGATGTCAAACCCGGTCACAAGGGTGGTGTTGGGGTAATAGCAGCGATAGTCTGGCGTATCATCGGGCCAGCCGAGGGTAGAAAAGGGCCATAGACCAGAGGAAAACCACGTATCCAGTACGTCCTGATCCTGCTGGAGCTGAATCTCCTTGCCAAATTGGGCGATCGCCTTGGCGCGGGCAGCGGCCTCATCCATGGCCACCACAAAGGGCGTGTCATCGCGCACTTCGCCTTCGGTTTCACTGACCACATACCAAGCGGGAATTTGATGCCCCCACCACAGTTGCCGTGAAATACACCAATCCCGTAAGTTCACCAGCCAATCGCGATAGACCTTTGCCCAGCGATCGGGGATAAAGCGGGGGGAGTGCTTTTTATCCAGTGCCTTGAGGGTAGCATCCGCGAGGGGACGAATTTTCACAAACCATTGAGTAGAGAGGAGCGGTTCAATGGGGACTTTGCCGCGATCGCTATAGGGAACGGTGTGTTTATAGTCCTCCACCCGTACCAAAAAGCCCTCTGCCTCTAGGCGAGCCACCACCTGTTTACGCGCCACAAAGCGATCCAGACCTGCAAACTCGCCAGCATTCTCATTGAGGGTGCCATCCTTATTCATCAGGTTAATCATGGGTAGGTGATGGCGTTGCCCCATGACAAAATCATTGGGATCGTGGGCTGGGGTGACTTTCACACAGCCGGTGCCAAAGGTCGGATCTACTAAGGGATCGCCAATAATGGGAATTTCCCGATTCATCAGGGGAAGCCGCAGCGTTTTGCCAATCAAATGGCGATAGCGATCGTCCTCAGGGTGAACCGCCACCGCTGTATCTCCCAGCATCGTTTCTGGCCGGGTCGTCGCCACCTCCAAATATCCTGAGCCATCCGTCAGCGGATAGCGAAAATGCCAGAGATGCCCCTGTACTTCACGGTTTTCCACTTCTAAATCCGAGACTGCCGATTGACTGGCGGGGCACCAGTTCACCAAATACTTACCGCGATAGATCAGCCCTGCTTCATAGAGGCGATTAAAGGCGGTCAGCACCGCCCGCGACAACCCCTCGTCCATGGTGAAGCGTTCGCGCGACCAATCCACCGACAGTCCCAAGCGACGAATTTGGCCGACAATCGTATTGCCCGATGACTCCTTCCACGCCCAAGCCCGCTGCAGATAGGCCTCTCGTCCCAAGGCAAAGCGGTTGGTGCCCTCCGCGTGCAACTGTTGATCCAAAATCGTGCTAACAGCAATACTGGCATGGTCTGTCCCCGGCAGCCAGAGGGCGTTGCGACCAATCATGCGGTGATAGCGAATCAGCACATCAATCAGGGCGTGCTCAAAGGCGTGACCCATGTGCAAACTGCCGGTGACATTCGGAGGCGGAATGACAATGCAATAGGGCTTGCCAGGGTGGTTGGGATCGGCGTGAAAGACACCACTGCTTTCCCAAAGCTGTTGCCATTTGGCCTCGGTTTGCTTGGGATCGTATTGACTGGGGAGGGTAATCGCGTCGGTCATGGGTTGCTGCACTACTCCAAGGCGCCTAGGCCATCACCATACCACCATCCACATTGAAGACTTGCCCCGTAATGTAGGCGGCTGCCGGATCCAAGGCCAAAAAGCGCACCATCCCTGCCACCTCTGTGGGTTCGCCATACCGCCCTAGGGGAATGAATTTAAGAATGTCCTCTGCCTTGAGTCCAGCGGTCATCTCAGTGGCAATAAAACCGGGGGCAACGGCATTCACGGTAATGCCCCGACTGGCGAGTTCTTTGGCCACAGTTTTGCTAAACCCAATCACGCCTGCTTTGGCAGCACTGTAGTTGGCTTGGCCAGGGTTGCCCATTTGCCCGGCTACCGAAGCAATGTTGATAATTCGTCCCCGCTTTTGCTTGAGCATCAGTTTACTCACCGCACGGGTACACAGGAAGACCCCCGTCAGGTTCAGGTTAATCACCGCCTGCCAATCCTCGAGGCTCATGCGCAGCAGCAGCGTGTCGCGGGTAATGCCGGCATTGTTGACCAGCACATCGACGCGGCCATAGGTGTCCACCGTTTTGGCCACAAGGGTATCGACCTGCTCAGGGATAGATACATCGGCAGCAATCGCGATCGCTGTTCCCCCTTGCTGTTCAATCATTTGCACCACTTCAAGGGCAGCTTCAGCAGAACGGGCGTAGTTGACAACTACAGTGGCTCCTTCTTTCGCCAGTTCGAGGGCGATCGCCCGACCAATTCCCCGTGAGGCACCAGTGACAATGGCAACGGCTGCTTCGCTCAAATCAGTTCTCTCCTAAGGGCAAAAATGCTGCACGTATGGATAGTCCATCACAAATTTTAACAGCCGATGTTACCCCTCTTGGGTCTAGGGCATGTCAACCCAATAGATCAACACGCGAGGCAGTATTCTTAGGCGGAGTGATCGAGCCAATCAGACACTGCCTCTAGGTCAGTGAAGTCTAGAAGTGCTTCTGCCAACGCTTCGATTTGATCGGGAGAGAGCTGACGAATCCGTTCTTCAAGGTCATTGGGCACACTGCCAAACCGCCGCCTTAACTGCCGCAGGACAACGGCTGCTTCTCCTTGCTGTAGTCCTTGTTGCAATCCTTGTTGCAGTCCTTGCTGTAGTCCTTGTTGCAATCCTTGTTGCAATCCCTGCTGTAGTCCTTGCTGTAGTCCTTGTTGTAGTCCTTGTTGTAGTCCTTGCTGTAGTCCTTGTTGTAATCCTTGCTGTAATCCATCCTCTCGTGCCTCAGCATAAACCTCTTGATAAAATCGCGTCCGCTTTAGTTCCTCAGTGGTAAACCCCAGCATGCGCAGCACCTCCTCGCGACTCAGCTTGGTGAACTTGTAGAGCACAATGGTTGTGATTAACTCCATTATGACTTCTGGCCTTGGAACCGCCTCTATGCGAGTGCGTTCTGCCAGTAACCGTGCTGCTGTCGGCATTTCTGCTTCGGGTAACACGGTGAGCTGCATCAGGGCTAGGCTCAATGGCAACGCCTCAAGTGAACCGAGTTCATTCAAATAGACCCGACGCAGGCGATCGCTATTCACTAACAATTGATACGGCTCAAAACACTCTTGTTCAGCTTGGCGATTGGGATAAATAACCACCGCTTGCCAATCAGAGAAGGTTTGACGATACAGCCGCAGATAGAGAAAGATTTCCGCAAAGAATCGTTCGTAGAAGGTGTTGTCCCGCTGAAACTGCACTTCACAAAAATAGACTATTCCCGAGGGGTCGGGGGGCACGAAGACGCCATCAATGCGAAAGGCCGTTTGCTTGAGTTCCACGGAGTCAAAACGATACCCCTGAGGGGTGTCTATGCCCAAAAGGTCAAAGAGGGTTTGGGGCAGCTGGGCAAAGAGTTGGTAAAAGAGGGAGTCGCGGTGCATGGGCTAGGAAGAGCGATTTAGCCACGCAAACACTTCCTCTAGACCAGTGAAGTCTAGGAGTGCTTCTGCCAACGCTTCGATTTGATCGGGAGAGAGCTGACGAATCCCTTCTTCAAGGTCATTGGGCACACTACCAAACCGCCGCCTTAACTGCCGTAGGACAACGGCTGCTTCTCCTTGCTGCAATCCTTCTTGCCGTCCTTCTTCTCGTCCCTCTTGTCGCCCCTCTTGTCGCCCCTCTTGTCGCCCTTCCTCTCGTGCCTCAGCATACACTTCTTGATAAAATCGCGTCCGCTTTAGTTCTTCAGTGGTAAACCCCAGCATGCGCAGCACCTCCTCGCGACTCAGCTTGGTGGACTTGTAGAGCACAATGGTTGTGATTAACTCCATTATGACTTCTGGCCTTGGCACTGCCTCTGTGCGAGTGCGCTCTGCCAGCAACCGTGCTGCTGTCGGCATTTCTGCTTCGGGTAACACGGTGAGCTGCATCAGGGCTAGGCTCAATGGCAACGCCTCAAGTGAACCGAGTTCATTCAAATAGACCCGACGCAGGCGATCGCTATTCACTAACAATTGATACGGCTCAAAACACTCTTGTTCTGCTTGGCGATTGGGATAAATAACCACCGCTTGCCAATCAGAGAAGGTTTGGCGATACAGACGCAAGTAGAGAAAGATTTCAGCAAAGAATCGTTCGTAGAAGGTAGTGTCCCGCTGAAACTGCACTTCACAAAAATAGACTATTCCCGAGGGGTCGGGGGTCACGAAGACGCCATCAATGCGAAAGGCGGTTTGCTTCAACTCGACTGAGTCAAAACGATACCCCTGAGGGGTGTCTCTGCCCAAAAGGTCAAAGAGGGTTTGGGGTAACTGGGCAAACAGTTGGTAAAAGAGGGAGTCGCGGTGCATGGGCTAGGAAGAGCGATTTAGCCACGCAAACACTTCCTCTAGGTCAGTGAAGTCTAGAAGTGCTTCTGCCAACGCTTCGATTTGATCGGCAGAGAGCTGACGAATCCGTTCTTCAAGGTCATTGGGCACACTACCAAACCGCCGCCTTAACTGCCGTAGGACAACGGCTGCTTCTCCTTGCTGTAGTCCTTGTTGTAATCCTTGCTGTAATCCATCCTCTCGTGCCTCAGCATAAACCTCTTGATAAAATCGCGTCCGCTTTAGTTCTTCAGTGGTAAACCCCAGCATGCGCAGTACCTCCTCGCGACTCAGCTTGGTGAACTTGTAGAGCACAATGGTTGTGATTAACTCCATTATGACTTCTGGCCTTGGAACTGCCTCTATGCGAGTGCGCTCTGCCAGCAACCGTGCTGCTGTCGGCATTTCTGCTTCGGGTAACACGGTGAGCTGCATCAGGGCTAGGCTCAATGGCAACGCCTCAAGTGAACCAAGTTCATTCAAATAGACCCGACGCAGGCGATCGCTATTCACTAACAATTGATACGGCTCAAAACACTCTTGTTCAGCTTGGCGATTGGGATAAATAACCACCGCTTGCCAGTCAGAGAAGGTCTGGCGATACAGACGCAAGTAGAGAAAGATTTCCGCAAAGAATCGTTCGTAGAAGGTAGTGTCCCGCTGAAACTGCACTTCACAAAAATAGACTATTCCCGAGGGGTCAGGGGGCACGAAGACGCCATCAATGCGAAAGGCGGTTTGCTTCAACTCGACTGAGTCAAAACGATACCCCTGAGGGGTGTCTATGCCCAAAAGGTCAAAGAGAGCCTGGGGCAGCTGGGCAAACAGTTGGTAAAACAAGGAGTCGCGGTGCATGGGCTAGGAAGAGCGATTTAGCCACGCAAACACTTCCTCTAGGTCAGTGAAGTCTAGAAGTGCTTCTGCCAACGCTTCGATTTGATCGGCAGAGAGCTGACGAATCCCTTCTTCAAGGTCATTGGGCACACTACCAAACCGCCGCCTTAACTGCCGTAGGACAACGGCTGCTTCTCCTTGCTGCAATCCTTCTTGTCGCCCCTCTTGTCGCCCCTCTTGTCGCCCTTCCTCTCGTGCCTCAGCATAAACCTCTTGATAAAATCGCGTCCGCTTTAGTTCTTCAGTGGTAAACCCCAGCATGCGCAGCACCTCCTCGCGACTCAGCTTGGTGAACTTGTAGAGCACAATGGTTGTGATTAACTCCATTATGACTTCTGGCCTTGGCACTGCCTCTGTGCGAGTGCGCTCTGCCAGCAACCGTGCTGCTGTCGGCATTTCTGCTTCGGGTAACACGGTGAGCTGCATCAGGGCTAGGCTCAATGGCAACGCCTCAAGTGAACCGAGTTCATTCAAATAGACCCGACGCAGGCGATCGCTATTCACTAACAATTGATACGGCTCAAAACACTCTTGTTCTGCTTGGCGATTGGGATAAATAACCACCGCTTGCCAATCAGAGAAGGTTTGACGATACAGCCGCAGATAGAGAAAGATTTCCGCAAAGAATCGTTCGTAGAAGGTGTTGTCCCGCTGAAACTGCACTTCACAAAAATAGACTATTCCCGAGGGGTCGGGGGGCACGAAGACGCCATCAATGCGAAAGGCCGTTTGCTTGAGTTCCACGGATTCAAAACGATACCCCTGAGGAGTGTCTCTGCCCAAGAGGTCAAAGAGGGTCTGGGGCAGCTGGGCAAACAGTTGGTAAAACAAGGAGTCGCGGTGCATGGGCTAGGAAGAGCGATTTAGCCACGCAAACACTTCCTCTAGGTCAGTGAAGTCTAGAAGTGCTTCTGCCAACGCTTCGATTTGATCGGGAGAGAGCTGACGAATCCCTTCTTCAAGGTCATTGGGCACACTACCAAACCGCCGCCTTAACTGCCGTAGGACAACGGCTGCTTCTCCTTGCTGCAATCCTTCTTGTCGCCCCTCTTGTCGCCCCTCTTGTCGCCCTTCCTCTCGTGCCTCAGCATACACTTCTTGATAAAATCGCGTCCGCTTTAGTTCTTCAGTGGTAAACCCCAGCATGCGCAGCACCTCCTCGCGACTCAGCTTGGTGAACTTGTAGAGCACAATGGTTGTGATTAACTCCATTATGACTTCTGGCCTTGGAACCGCCTCTATGCGAGTGCGTTCTGCCAGTAACCGTGCTGCTGTCGGCATTTCTGCTTCGGGTAACACGGTGAGCTGCATCAGGGCTAGGCTCAATGGCAACGCCTCAAGTGAACCGAGTTCATTCAAATAGACCCGACGCAGGCGATCGCTATTCACTAACAATTGATACGGCTCAAAACACTCTTGTTCTGCTTGGCGATTGGGATAAATAACCACCGCTTGCCAATCAGAGAAGGTTTGACGATACAGCCGCAGATAGAGAAAGATTTCCGCAAAGAATCGTTCGTAGAAGGTGTTGTCCCGCTGAAACTGCACTTCACAAAAATAGACTATTCCCGAGGGGTCGGGGGGCACGAAGACGCCATCAATGCGAAAGGCGGTTTGCTTCAACTCGACTGAGTCAAAACGATACCCCTGCGGTGTGTCTCTGCCCAAGAGGTCAAAGAGAGTTTGGGGCAGCTGGGCAAACAGTTGGTAAAACAAGGAGTCGCGGTGCATGGGCTAGGAAGAGCGATCGCTCCGACCAGAAACCTCAGAAAACTTCAGAACTAGAGTGTTATGGAGGCAGGGGTTCCCCCTATGCTAAGCTGAGGACTGTATAGAATATGTTGTGGTTTTGCATAGATCCCTATGGCGACGTACTATTACATTCTCGCAAGCAAAAAGTTTTTGACTGAGGAAGAACCCCTTGAGGAAGTGTTTCGCGAGCGACAGCGTCACTATCGGGAGCAAGGCAAAGAGATTGATTTTTGGCTGGTGCCCGAGCCGGCGTTTTTAGAGCAGCCCCAGTTTGCTGAACAGAAGGCGCGTTGTCCACAGCCCGCCGCAGCCATTATCTCCACCAACCAGCAATTTATTCAGTGGCTGAAGCTGCGCTTGGAGTATGTGCTGATGGGGCAATTCACCAGCGAGGAGGTTCCGAATCCCCTTGCTTCCCTTGCAAGCGTTTAGGGACAGGCTTGAGCAACATCGGGATTTTGTTGACGGTAGTCCTTGAGCCAGTCACAGGCGCTGGTTAATAACTGTCCTAGGGTGGCCAGCGGGCTAATCAAGACCTCGTCATCCTCGGTACCAATCGCCACATAAAGTTCGTCTTGGCCACTCACATCAACGCTGTAGGGAATGGCAGAAATACGATCAATCAGTGTAATGAGCTGGCCTCTTTGGTTCCAAACCCGCACACTGCGATCGGGGGAGGCGGTGGCAATCATTTCACCATTGGGGCTAAGACCGAGACTGACAATACTGCGCTGGTGAGCACGAAACACACGGGGGTTGCTGGGGGCATTCTTGCCGTGAATTGACCACAAATAGACGGAGCCACTTTCGCCAGCCGCCGCTAGGAATTGGCCGTTGGCACTAAATTCAAGGCTAGCCAGCCATCCTGCATCAGGGTTCAGGCGATAGGCAAGGCGATCGCCCTCAAAATTCCAGACCTCAATTGTGCCCGCAGACCCCGTACTCGCCAGCAGGGGGAGTGTCGGATGGAAGCTGAGGCTCCAAATTTCCCCTTCACTTTTGCGCTTTTGAATGTTCTCTGGCCGCTGGAGGTCAACAAGATAAATGGTGCCTTTTTCATCGCCTGCGGCTAAGTACCGTCGTTGGGGATCCATGGACACGGTGTAGAGGGTAGCCTCGATGGGCAGTTGCCAGATTTGCTGGGAGCGATCCGCAAGGTTCCAGATCACTAATTTTCCCCCTTTGGTGGCGATCGCCACCCGTTGGCCGCTGGGACTAAAGAGCACTTGGTTGATGCCTTGAGGATCGAGAACTGGGGTTGTGGCAAGGAGCGTGCCATCCCGTCGCCAGTACTTGACACGACCATCTTTGCCCCCCGTGACCACTGTGGCTGCTTGGGAATCTAAGGCCACTGTCCAAATACTCTCTTGATCGGCAAACCAGTGTTCCGTGCGGTGATGATCGAGGTACCACAGCGTCATTTGCCCCCCGCGATCGCTACTGAGGAGCACTGACCCCGTTGGATTAAAGCTGACGGTATTGATCAGGCGTTCATGACTCCCCAACTCAGCAATCAGTTCACCCGTTGGCTGCCACAGACGCATCGTGTTATCTGTGCTCAGGGTCAATAGACGATAGCCCACAGGAGACGTACCCACAAAATACACTGGGGCTGCACTGACACGCCATTGATTGATTTGTTGCCCCTTGGTGTTCCAAAGGCGGAGGGTGCCATCTTTGCCTACCGTCGCCAGTTGGCCATTGCTGAGATAGGTCAAACTGGTTTGGGGAACGGGAAGATCGGCTTGGACTTGCCATGCTTGGAGCAGTTCCCCCTGACGAGACCAAACCCGAATCCAGCCTTCTTCATCGGCAGTGGCCAAGCGATCGCCCCTGATGGCATAACTCAAGCTATTGATACTCTGGCTAGGGGTGGGAATAGTGGCCAGTAATTCCCCTTCAAGGCTCCAACGCAGCATATCCCCTGTAGTTGTGGTGGCCGCCAACTCCTGCCCCTCTGGACTAAAGCGAAAGTTATTGATCGGTAAGGCAGGCAAACGCCGTTCAAAGATAAGTTTTTGCAGTTCGACACGCCACAGGGAAATTTCGCCCTTATTATTGAGCAGACCCACGCGATCGCCCCTAGGGCTGATCCGTGCCAGTTTGACATTGCCAATCTCCAAAGACTGGGCACTCAGTCGCTCGCCGTTCACTCGCCAAAATTCGACAACGCCGCTTTCACTAATGCTGAACTGCTGACCATCAGCCGTCAAAAAGGCCGCCATCAGGGGGGTATTGTCACTCTGCCATTGGTTGCGGGCTTGAATGTGATCGAGGAGAAAATTAAGCACAAAGAGGGGGCGCGTCGTAGGGTATTGACTCAGGGGGCGATCGCCCACCAGTCGTTTTAAGTGGCGTCCTGCCTCAATACCTGCTAAAAGGGCGGGTAACTCTTGGGCTTGAAACTGTTCCAGAAGATCATTACTGGTTTGCTCAAGGGCTAGACTTTCTTGGGAGGCTTGTAGATCTGCATAGGTTTTTGCCAAAATTGCCGCTACCCCCAGAGAAATCACAGAAACAATACCAAGAGCCATGAGGGCGCGGCGGGTCAGACGACTGGCTTTTTGGCGAGCTGCCTCGAGAATGCGGTTGGCAGCACTGATCGTCTCCTTTTCTTGGCGCTCGAGCAGTAACGTGTCTTGAATCGCTTTCTGGTTGGCCTCCTGACTGGCAGAAAGATACTGATAATCCAGATCACTGAGGCTTTTGCCACTGGCCCAGATCAACGCTTCCTCAAGGGCTTGTCCCCGCAGGAGACGGGAGCTATCACTGCCCCCAGAGCGCAGCCATGCTTGGAACTCCTCACTGTAGGGGCGCAGTTGTGCCAACTGTTGCTCAACCCACTGGGCATCAAAAACTTGGGCATAGATGGGGTTAAACACCTGCAATTTGCCTTGGCGCTGGCACACCAATCCCGTTAGAGCGAGGGCTCGCTGCTCACTACTGCCATCAAGGGGAATACCCCCCGTTTCTAAAACCCGCTGATAGAGACCCAAGAGACGACCGATGCGCTGTTCATCGGCCAGCAAGCGATTGCGAATGGTCTTGAGGTGTTCGGGTTCATCTTGCCGCTCCCAATCCTGAAGGATATGCTCTTGGACAAACTGGGCTAACTCATGGGAGAGGGTTGACGCCGGCATAAATGACCCGTGGTGTTGCAGCAGGCGACAGAGTTTTTGGGTCAAGAAGGGTTGGCCACCCGTCCAATTGAGAATTTCCGCCAAGAGTTGATCGGGGTTGTCGCTAAGATGGGCAATGCCCTTGAGTAGGGGGGTGGCTTCCGCAAGGGTAAATCCCTGTAAATCAATGGCACAACCAATGTTAAAGGGGGTGCGTTGCTTATCTTGAATCAGTTGATCGGGGGTGGCCACGCCAAAGAGAGCAAAGGTTAAGCGCTGATATTCGGGATAATCTGCCCGTTGGTTGTAACAAGCGCGGATCCAAGCAAAAAAATCATCGGTGGAAAAGGGCAGACTCAACAAACTATCAATTTCATCAATAAAAATGACAAGGGGTTCACGGGTGTGGGCAAGCAGCACTGTTTCTACGAAATCACTGAGGCGCTGAATGGGTGACACCAGCTGGCGATCGCGCCACCAAGCGCGCAAGGAGACCACATCAGTTAACTGAAATCCCTGAATGAGGGCACCCACAAAACTGGCATACCACTGCTCGGGTTGAATATTTTGGCTGCCAATTTTGGTAATGTCGAGGGCAGCACAGCGGTACCCCATTGTGATCAATTGCTGTGTTACTTGCACCCGCAAGCTGGATTTGCCCATTTGCCGCGAATTGAGAATATAGCAAAACTCACCAGCGGTCAGGGCAGCCAACAGATCCGCATCCGCTTGCCGTCGGACATAGACTGCCGATGTGGTGGGTAAACTGCCCCCCACTTGATAGGTGGTTGCTGCATCCATTGAGGGTGACCTAGTTGGAAACGCTACGCTCCGGTGCTGTTGACGTGGTTGCCCTCTCTGAAGTGGCCTGACTAGCAAGAAATTCTTTTTCTGTCACTTCTCCCAGTTGCCCCATCGGTTGGGACGGACCATTATTGACACTCACCTTGACAGCGCCAGCATTCCCCGTGCGGACAATTAAACGCTCCTTGGCTTGCCAACTGCGCTCTGTTCCCGACTCCAAAATACCAGCATAGACAACTCGACCATCGGCTTCCACCTCGAGCCACGAGGCATCGGAGAGGGACAACTTGACCTCAACCGTTTCAGGGGTCGTGGGGCTGGGCGTCGGTGTTGCCGCTGCTGTGGGGGTGGGTGTGGGACTGGGGGACGCGGTAGGGGTCGGTGCGGGGGCTAAATCGGTGATGCTTTGGGCTTGAGGACGAAAGAGATAGGCCAACCCAGCCACTGCTGCTGCCACGAGGGCAAAGTACATTAGGTAGAGGTGAATTGGGCGCAACTGCCAACCTATATCGCCCCTGGGAAGACTGGGTTTATCGGGGCGCTCCACAGGGTCAGCCACTGTTGGAAAATTGGCGGCAATACTTTTGCCATCAAGGCCAAGGGCATCGGCAAAACGGCGAATAAATCCTTGGGTATAGACGGGTTCGGGCAACTCCTCAAGGTTGGCATTTTCAATGGCTGCAAGGATTGACTGGCGCACCAACGTTTTGGCGGCCACCTCCTCAAGACTTAGACCCACTTCCCCTCGCTTTTCGCGGAGGAAGGCACCAATTTCTGCCAGTTTTTCTGCCTGTTGATTACTGAAGTGAGGCATCGCTATCTATCTCCTGCCGTCAGTCTATGCCAATTTGCCGAAGAGGGGTTTAGCCATTGGGATTATCCTATAGCAAGCTGCTGTGGATTGGGGGACTGCCTTTGCTAGGCTAGATCTGGCTTTTAGACGCACCTCTTTTTATGACTCAGTTCTCTCCCTTGTACGAAGGCAAGGCAAAGATTATTTATGCCACAGCGGATCCAGACATCTTGCTGGCGGAGTTCAAGGATGAGGCCACCGCCTTTAATGCCCAGAAGCGTGGCTCGATCCAAAACAAGGGAGTGATGAACTGCGCGATCGCCAGCCATTTGTTTCAGTATCTGGCGGCTCAGGGCATCCCCAACCATTTTATTGCTCAAGTGGCGCCAAACAAGATGCACATTCGGCGAGTAGAGATTATTCCCCTTGAGGTGGTGGTGCGCAATCGGGCAGCGGGAAGCCTTTGTCGGCAGACGGGATTGCCCTTGGGATTAGAACTCAATCCCCCCTTGGTGGAGTTTTACCTCAAGAATGATGATCTTGGTGACCCGCTCCTTACAGGCGATCGCCTGCGCCTATTGCAGATTGCTACAGATGAGGAAGTTGCAACGATCAAGGAAATGGCCTTGGCCGTCAATACCCATCTCAGTCGCTTTTTTGCGGAGTGTGGCATTACCTTGGTGGACTTTAAGCTGGAGTTTGGCCGCAGTCCGACGGGGGAGATTCTTTTAGCGGATGAAATTAGCCCCGACAGTTGCCGCCTCTGGAATCAAGATGAAAGTGATCCTAAAAAGCGCATTCTCGATAAAGATCGTTTTCGCCAAGATTTGGGCGCCATTGAGGATGCCTACGCCCTCGTGATGCAGCGAGTGTTAGCCCATAGCGTGAGTTAGCAAGGGGTGGGCAATGACCGTTGTACTTGGCGCCGATGTGGGTGGCACAAAAACTCTCATCGAGTTATGGGATGTGGTGGGCAGTGATTGGCATTTGCTTCACAGGGCGAAATACGCCAGCCGCGATTTCCCTGACTTGACAACTCTTTTGCAAACGTTCCTCAAGGAGAGTCCTGCCCATCCACAGCGGGCTTGTCTGGGGATTCCGGGGCCTGTGATTGACCAAGTGGCTCAGGTCACCAATTTGGGCTGGCGGGTCAGTGGTGCCGAATTAGAAACGGCATTGCAGATCCCTTGCGTGACGCTGCTGAATGATTTTGCAGCCGTAGCCTATGGTGCATTAGTATTACCGCCGACGGATTTTGTTGTCCTTCAGGAGCGGCCGCGGCGTCCCCAAGCGCCTATTGCCCTATTGGGAGCGGGTACTGGCTTGGGGGAAGCACTGATGATTTGGCAGGGCGATCGCTACCAAGTGATGCCCCTAGAGGGTGGCCACACCGACTTTCCACCCCGCAATGAACAGGAAATGGGTCTATTGCGCTATTTGTGGCAAACCTACGAGCGAGTTTCTGTGGAACGGGTGGTTTCTGGCGCGGGGCTAGTGGCAATTTACGAGTATCTCAAGAGTGTCCACTTTGCTCCCGAATCAGCAGTGGTTGCAGCAGCCATGGCAGAGGTGGAGGATCGCGCCGCCGTGATCAGTCAATACGGCCTTGAGGGGGATCCTCTGTGTGCAGAAGCCTTACGGATGTTTGTGGATGCCTATGGGGCAGAGGCTGGCAACCTTGCCCTGAAAAGTTTGCCCTTGGGGGGGGTGCTGATTGCCGGAGGGATTGCCCCCAAAATTCTGCCGAAAATGACCGATGGCACGTTTCGCCAAGGGTTTGTGAGTAAGGGACGATTTCGCCCCCTGATGGAGCAGTTGTACGTTGCAGTGATTACGAATCCAGAGGTGGGATTGCGGGGCGCGGTACATTTAGCCGCTCAGGGGGCCTAGGGGTTAGAGGTGCTTCAGTTGTGGATAGGCCATTAGCAACTCATCGGCAGTGAGGGTGTCACCAATCGCTTGGGGTTGCCAGAGCAATTCGACCGCCAGTAGGCGATCGCTACCAATGCCTCCCAACTGTTGCAGCGCTTGCCGTAGCTCTAGGTCATTATTGACTGCGGGCAGTTTCAAGCGACCCGTGGCAGCCACCACCAAAGTTACAACAATATATTCACCCACATCATTGCTGACAATGGGGGCGATCGCTGTTTGCTTAATGTCACGGCGGTAGTTGGAGAGGGTTTCTGCACTGAGTTTGCTGCGCTCCGCAAGCGCCAGTTGGTTAAAGGCCGTTTCCGCTTGCAACAGCTTGGTTTCTTGGCTACTGGCATGGGCATAGACCCAGTATTGGGGATGGCGCAGCAGGGCAAGGGTTGCCTCTTGCAGCACTTTGGTGAGACCTTCGGGCGTTGCGGTATCGGCAGTGAGGGCTAGTTGATTGAGTTCCTCTTGGAGTTCGCGAGCTTGGGCGACGAGTCCCACCTGCAGCGTATGTAGCGAGACCACGGGGTTGTCTTGGTAGATTTCTGACTCATCACTGCTATTGCGGAAGTTGCGGAAGGTGGAGATCAAGATATTGGCCAGCACACCAATCATAATGATCGTGAATAGGCCGCCAAAGCCACCGCCAAAACCAAAGAAGGGAATCAGGAAGGGAAAGCCAAAACCACCGCCATAGACTGGAACGGGCTGAGCATAGCCGCCGTAATCACTGCGGGGGGCACCGTAGGAACGGGTGGGCGCCGGACGACTAAAGGAGCCACCCCCGACACGTCCACCACTGCGGGCGGCCCATGCGGCACCACTATCAAGGATAAGATGGGCAATCAATACCCCCACTGCCACAATGGCGGTGACAGATTTGAGACGTTGCCAAAAAGTTTTCATCATAAATCGTGTTCCCAAGGATTGACACACCGAAGGAGAGGTCCTGCTCTCAGTCTAACGTTTTGTCATCTTTAGAACAGATGGGTAAACCCTACAGCCCTTTTCGCGGGGATGGAACACGCTGGCAGCAGTCAAAATTACGGAAGCCTCGCGCCCCCTTGGTGTAGGCCATATTTTAGAAAAGGGCTGTATTACGATATGAAAAGCAAACTTTCGATGAATGCTTTGCCTGCCGAGTTCTGTTCACGAAAACAATGATTGAAATTCCTGAGCCTCTTAAGCCGGTGATTACCTTTGCCCACCCGGTGCTGATGTGGATTCTTTTTGCGCTCACACTTTATGCCATGTATTTAGGGATTCAAACCCGTCGCCTGCGCTCCCTCAGTGGCGAGGAAAAGAAAGCGCTGATCCAAGCCAAGGTGAACGTCAAACACCACCAAGTTGGCGCCATCTTACTCGCCCTAATGGTGATGGGCACGATTGGCGGTATGGCTGTGACCTATATCAATAATGGCAAGCTCTTTGTCGGGCCCCACTTGATTGTGGGTCTGACCATGACGGCTCTGATTGCCCTTTCCGCTAGCTTAGTTCCCTTTATGCAAAAGGGCAGTGAGACGGCTCGAGCCCTGCACATGACCCTCAACCTGTTTCTGGTGATCCTCTTTGGTTGGCAGGCGGTGACGGGTCTGCAAATTGTGCAACGCATTCTCAATGCTAGTTAGATGCGGATGGCAACCTAGGCAGCGAGTGTAGCAATTGCAAAATCTCTGCAACAAGCGAGGACTTTTGTGCCAGAATATGAGGAGCACTAATTACAGCCCTTTTCACAGGGATGAATATGCTTAGCACTGCGAAAGCACGTGTGGGTCAGCATTTCACTTACCTGACGTACCCGATATTTCAGAAAAGGGCTGTACTGCAAATAATTCCTAATGCAGTGGGTGCTCCTTCGCTTTACTGATTGCAGACAGTTCGCTTTCTGGGTGATCATGACCACACTTCCCCTGATGCCAACGCTTCAAACAGCCGTCCAAGTTGAGCACTTACATAAATCCTTTGGCCGCTTTGCTGCGATTCGCGATGTCAGCCTCTGGGTTCAGGAGGGGGAAATTCTGGGTCTATTAGGACCCTCAGGCTGTGGCAAGACAACCTTACTGCGCTTAATTGCGGGTCTGGACACGCCCGATGCTGGGGAAATTAGGGTAGGCGATCGCTGTGTGGCCGCGGCCAATGTCTTTGTGCCCCCTGAGCAACGGTCTTTGGGCATGGTCTTTCAGGACTTTGCCCTGTTTCCCCATTTGACAGTGGCGGAGAATATTGCCTTTGGTTTGCAACAACAAGGCCTGAACAAGCAGCAAATTCAGGAGCGGGTGGCAGCAGTTTTGGCTCTAGTGCAGCTGGCGGATCTGAAAAAGCGCTATCCCCATGAATTGTCGGGTGGCCAACAGCAACGAGTTGCCTTGGCGCGGGCGATCGCCCCCCAACCAGCGGTGATTCTTCTGGATGAACCCCTGAGTAATCTGGATGCCCAAGTGCGGCTGCAACTGCGGGAAGAGTTACGCCGAATTCTCAAGGGCACAGGGACAACGGCAATTTTTGTGACCCATGATCAGGAGGAAGCCCTGAGTCTGTCGGATCGCTTAGCCGTCATGGGCGAAGGAAAAATTGAACAGGTGGGCACGCCGGAGGAGATTTATTGCTGCCCGGCCTCGCGATTTGTGGCTGGGTTTATTAGCCAAGCCAACTTTTTGCCCGCCTGTGCTGAAGGTTCTCAAGTGCTCACGGATGTTGGCGTGTTTCCCCTGCCGGAAGCACTCCCCAAGAGGGAAGGGGAGGTGATGATTCGGGAAGAGGATGTGCAATTGCAGCCAGACACTGCGGCAACCAGCTGCTTTGTGATTCGCGATCGCCAGTTCCTTGGTCGCGAGTATCGCTACTGCATTCAACTGCCCTCCGGTCAAGATTTCCATGCCCGCCAGCCCCTTGCTGTGAATTTACCCGTTGGTACCCCTGTGAAAGTGGCCGCGCAAGCGGTGCGTTTCTTTCCCAAGGAACTCTAATTTAGGGCACGCCCCATATATTCGCCCCAAAGAGCAGCAGCCAACCCACTACTGCCTTGGCTGGGACTATTATCATCATTGCCCAGCCAAATTCCGGTGAGAACATCGGCAGTGGGCACATAGCCAATAAACCAAAGATCGCGACCATCATTGGTAGTGCCGGTTTTGCCAGCGACTGGACGACCAATGGCAGCGGCACGACCCGTTCCCCGGCTGACAACAGCTGTCAGCAAATGCGTCATTTCATTGGCGATCGCTGGATCGAGCACCCGTTGAGGCCTTTCATCACTCGCGGCATAGATCAGGCGACAGGTCTGCCAGTCGTTTGTACTTTTACAATCACCGCCATCGCGCACCGAAACAATGGCATGGGGGGGAATGCGCTGTCCTTCATTGGCGATTACGGCAAAGGCACCACTCATTTCAAGGAGGGTCGTCTCACTTTGACCGAGAACAAGGCCGGGCACCGCTTGCAGAGGCGTCGTAATCCCCATTGCTCTGGCCAATCGAATGGTGGCCTCCAAACCAACGGCTTGGGCAAGACGTAAAGCAATCGGATTTTCCGAAAGGGCTAAGGCGGTGGCTAAATCCATGGCACCACCCCCCCCACGGCAGCCCTCGAACTGTTGCCCCTGCCAGAAGACGGGCGCGCAGGAAAAGGTTTCACCAGCCCTATGGCCTTGCAGGAGGGCTTCGGTATAGACAAACACCTTGAATGTGGAGCCCGGTTGACGCAGGGCAAGGGTGGCACGGTTAAACTGGCTTTTTTGGTAATCCACGCCACCCACGAGGGCAAGAATCAGACCATCCCTCGGCCGCAGGGTAATCAGTCCCCCCTGATGAACCCCATAGGCGCTGCCAGTGCTGGTGATAAAATTGCGCAGACTGGTTTCGGCCAGTTCTTGCCAGCGGGGGTCTAGGCCTGTCTCCACAATCAGGTTGCCCTCTTGGGCGAGTTCATCGCCAAGGAGTTGAGCCAGTTCTTGATAGACATGGTCGGTGTAGTAGGGAAAGCGCTGGGTGCTGAGCCATTCTCGCGCCTTTGGGCTAATTTCAATGCGGGAGCGACGGGCGCGATCGCCCTCTTCTTTGCTGATGTAGCCCTGCTGCACCATGCGCAAAATGACCCGATTGCGATAATCCACCGCCGCATCGTAGTCGCGCACCGGGTTAAAGCGGTTCGGTGCCGGCAGAATCCCCACTAGGGTGGCGGCCTCATTGAGTGTCAAGTCTTTGGCAGGCTTATCAAAGTAGAATTGCGCCGCATCCTCAAAGCCACGATTGCCCATACCCAGATAGACACGGTTGAGGTAGGCCAAGAGCAACTCATCTTTGCTGTAGAAAAATTCCAACTTGAGGGCAACCGCCATTTCGCGCCACTTGCGGCCGAGGCTCTCATCCATCCCCACATGGGAACGAAAGAGGGTGCGCGCCAGTTGTTGGGAGAGGGTACTTGCTCCTTCGCGTGTTTGGCGGGTTAATAGGTTGGTAACTACTGCTCGCGCCATGCCCAGAGGATCAACACCAAAGTGCCAGTAGTAGCGAGCATCCTCAGAGGCCAAGACCCCATGGACTAAGTAAGGGGAAAACTCATTGAGCCGTTGCAGTTCGCGGTGGGGGCGATCTTCGACTGGATTAATCAGTTCCCCTTGGCGATCAAGGAGAATAATCGGGCCTTGCTCAAGGGGTGGCAGGGGACGCACCGCCACTTTGTTGGCTTCCACACTCAGCAAGCCAATCCCAAGGGCGCTGATGCCCATAATTCCCCAAATGCTGTAGGTGAGAACCGCAACCCATAGCGGGGGCGGATTGTGGAAGCGGAGGGTAACGGCGCCTTTCACCTCCGGTGGTCCAAGGGTGATCACATCGCCATGGTGTAGCTCAGCCGTTTGCAGTCGCTTGCGTTGGCGATAGAGGCCATTGGTGGAGTCCAAATCCTGAATTTGAAAGACCCCGGTGGGGGTGAGTCGTTTCAAACGGGCATGGGTGCCACTGACAATCTCTGCGTCAATAATGATGTCAGCGCGGCTCTGACTGCGGCCAAGAATGTAGCGATCGCCCACCAAGGGAAAGACTTGGCGTTGACCTTTGAACTCCACCCATAGTTCGGGCGTGCGGGCATTTTCCCGCAGGGAGACCTGTTGCCAATCAAAGCGAGAGTGTACCGTCTGTACCGCTTGGGTGACGGTTTGAGTCATGGACTGCCAAAGATCGCGGGCAGGATTGGGCATGGCAGCAGCTATAGGGACAATGATATTGGACGCACTGACAACCTAATTGTATCCCTACATTTCTGGCACATAGCCCGCTGGCACAGCACTGGGATCCGTATCCCGCTTGGAACTGAGAATATCCATTCGGTCAACTAAAATGACCGGCGAGGAGCGCTCGGCCCCCGTGTTGCGGTCTTGCCAGCGATCGAACTTGAGACTGCCCTTGATACCCAACAGCGTTCCTTTGCGCACATAATCAGCAGCCACCTGAGCGGTTTTTCCCCAAATTTCCAAGTTAAACCAATCGGGCTGATCCTCCTTGGTGGGGCGATTCACGGCCAAGGTCAGCCGACACTTCACACTCCCCGACTCAAAATAGCGAACGTCGGGATCACTGCCGACACGACCCACTAGATGAACCACGTTTAGACCCATGGCTGACTAGCCTCAAACTGCTCTTTGCCCCATTGTACATGGTTCCATTGGTGCTACTGCCTCAAAGCCCAGCCAGCGCCTTGCTCAGCTGTTGCCTCTCTATAGATTTTTGTAAAAATTGGGTTCTGCGGGGTTACCGAATGCGGGGGTCAGCCCATTTCAGGAGTAAATCTGCAAGGAGGTTGCCAATAATCAGCATCACTGCCCCCATCATCAGGCTGGCCATGACCACGTAAATATCTTGGGCAGTTACCGCCTGTAAAATTAAGCGCCCCAGACCCGGCCAGTTAAAGAAAAACTCGGCAATAAAAGCACCACTGAGGAGGCTGGCAAATTCAAAACCCAACAGGGTAATGAGGGGGTTCACCGCATTGCGTAGGGCATGGACGTAGATCACCCGCGATTCTGGGAGTCCCTTGGCTCGTGCCGTTTGAATGTAGTTTTGCCGCAGCACATCTAGTAAATTACCCCGCATCAACCGTTGTAAACCCGCAAAACTGCTGAGGGTGAGGGCGATAGTCGGTAAAATCAGGTGCCAAGCAATATCCAGAACTTTGCCCCACCAAGGGAGGTCGTCGTAAAACAAACTGGTCATGCCCCCTACGGGAAACAAAGGCGTACTTTGCGCCAGAAACAGGAGCAACAGAGCCGTAATAAAACTGGGAAAGCCTTGGCCAATGTAGCTAATGACCCGCAGCAGGCGATCGCTCCAACGATCTTGCGTCACCGCTGCCCAAATACCTAAGGGAATGGCTAATCCCCAGGTGAGCAGAATGGAACTTACGGACAACAGGAGGGTGGCGGGTACCCGCTCCCACAATAGGGAGGCCACCGATCGCTGGTAGACAAAACTAGTGCCAAAGTTGCCATAGCGAATAATCTGCCACAGCCAGTGCAAGTATTGCTCCACGGGCGACTTGTCAAGACCAAATTGCCGCTCCAATTCCTGCAGGCGTTCCAAAGAAATTTGGGGATCCGCCTTGAGATTGTCCAGATAGTTGCCCGGTGCCAACTGCATAATGGCAAAACTTAACGCCGAGGCCAACAGCAGCGTGATCAGGGCTTCCCCCAAGCGCTGCAAAATCAGGCGGCTCGTTTCATTCCCAAGACCTTGACCAGTGGATTTACCCATGGCTTATTTAGAGGCCAGCACGGCATCAATAGCAGCCTTGAGTTCTGCTTCACTCAGTTGGGTAATGACAAACACCTCCTGCACCGTTTTGCCTCGCCGCGCAATCAGCTTAAATCCGCCCTTGATCGGTACCGACACCCGTAGATGCAGATGGGGGGATTTCCCTTTGACGGGAGCAATGACACCGGGCGTGAGGGTACTAATGCCTGCCACCTTGGCCAATTTTTCCAAGACGGGAATGAGACCTTCAATGTGAGTGGAGTGATTGAGGACGACCCGACCCGTTCCTGCTGCCATGTTAGGGTAACCACCGTGCGTGCAAGCCGGGTGCCAAAGGTTCTGGCATCCCAACAGCAATTTTATCTTGATTTAATTCTAGGGGGAAAAGCCAAATTTGATGTTGTTGGGGGGAAAGTTGACGCGGTGGCGGGGGGGGTGCTTGGGGGTCAGTGGGCAGTTCTGCCAGATCACTGGGACTGGGGTTGACAGGGGCAGTCTCGCTATACAGATCGCTATTATCCACCACATCGGGCATTTCCCGTCCCTCAACAGAGTCAACGGCCAAGGTACGGCCATCGGGTGCCAAGCTGAGGTAGAGTTCCTGCTGCGGGTCAAAATCTTTGAGCTTGAACAGTTCCTTAGTTTTCAGATCAAAGAGGGCAAGATAGGGAACTTCGCGGTAAGAGCCTTCCCCTTCAATGCGGGTGAGGATGGCATAGAGAAATTCCCCCTTGGGGTCAAATTGGCCGGCAATGATTGAGCCATTGATGGTTAGCAGTTCCCTATGCTCGCCAAAGATGTCCACCACATAGAGCGATCGCGAGAAATTGGGGTTAAACTTCACCGCTGCCACTTGCCGGCCATCGCGGCTAAAGTCCAGCACCATGCCATACTGGGGCAAAAAGTCAAAGTCACTCTCACCATTGCCGGCTTCTAGGGGCACAATCGCTAACCCCTGCCCTTGGGCAATGATTAAATGCTGGTTGTCGGGGGCAATGCGAAAATCACCGGCAGCCGCTTGGTTGAGCCGCCGAGGCTGAAAATTTTCATCGAGGAGCCACAGGGAGCTATCCGCAGGCTGGAGACGATTTACCCGCTGAACCACGATTTTGCTGCCATCATTGGCCAACTGAAAGCGCAGGTTTTGATACTCGCTATTGTCAAGGATCAGGGAAATTTCGCCCACGGGTCGAGGTTGCCGGCGGGGGGTTTCAGGGGCATTGAAGTATAGCCCGGTAGTCACGGTGTACAGTTGGGGGTCAAAACCCATTTGCTCGCCGCGCTGACCGGCACTAAAGAGAATGCGATCGCCAGCAGGATAGGGCTGAAAGTCAAACACCCGTAGATTGGCAGGTGTAAGGAATATCTTCCGTTGCAGCGTCAGGTTATAGAGGATGAGGCGCCCCTCTTCAACCCCGGAGCCAAGATAGACCAGCACGCGATCACGACTACGAAACTGCCCCTGAAAGGGTTTGATCGGTTTCCCTTGGGGCACAGAAACGGCATCCTCGAGGGAGACTTTGAAGGTTTGACCGTAGGGAATCGGCTGTGTCAGCGTGTAGGCAAAACGACGCCCCGACCAACTGGCCTTGCCCTCAAGGGGTGGCTCAATCTTGAGATGCGCCGCCACCGATGACCAATCCATCAGCCGATTAAAGGCGAGGATAAAGGCGCGATCGTCGGCGCCCACATCGCGGTCTTGCCACGTAAAGTCCCGCACTTGGGCCTGGGTGCGATCGCCCCCCCACAACAGCAAAAGGGTCAGCACCAGCGCCACAAGGAACACACTCAAAGCAGCGCGATCAAGGGGCTGAGGGAAGGAGTGAGAACGCATTAGCAGGAACGGTCACACAGCAACAGGCGTACTATACCAGAGGGCTTCAATGTGCTGGATCATGGGTAGGGCTGCCGCTGGTTCTGCCAACAGCACTGTAAGATGACCCAACTTGCGGCCCGCGTAGGTTTGACTTTTACCATACCAGTGAAGGTTCGCGTGGGGGAGAGCCGCCAAGACCTGACATTTTGCCCCATAGTCAACCTGCGGTTCGGCTAAGCCCAAGAGATTTACCATCACCGCTGCCGGTACCTGCATGGCGGGACTGCCCAAGGACTGGCCACTAATGGCGCGCAAGTGCTGCTGAAATTGACTCGTGACGCAGGCATCAATGGTGTAATGCCCAGAATTGTGGGTGCGGGGCGCAATTTCATTCACGAGTACCTCACCCGTGGCTGTGAGGAAAAACTCAATGCCAAAAATACCCACAGCATCAAGTGCCGTTAGGATTTGGCGGGCAATCTGCTGAATTTGCTCACTCACTTGGGGGTCAACCGGGGCAGGGGCAATCACCCAGCGACAGATGGCAGCCACCTGCTGCGTTTCCACCACGGGGTATAGGGCAATGTCTCCTTGGGGCGATCGCGCTGCCATGATCGCCAGTTCTTTGACATAGGGCACAAAGGCTTCCACCAAAAACCCTTGGGGCGGAATTTCTGGCCAACGCTGCTGAAACTGCTGCCATGCCTGCTCATCGGAGATGACAAATGTGCCTTGGCCGTCATAGCCGTGGCGACAGGCTTTAATCACACAGGGAATGCTGGGCGGGCGATCGCCCAAATAGCCAAAGGCGGGTACAGGAATCCCCAGTTGTTGCAAAAAGTGGCGCTGCTGGTACTTGTTCAAGAGGGGAGCCAAGGAGGCAAGGCGGGGATAAAAACAAATCCCCTGCTGTTCAAGGCGCTGCAACCCCTCGAGATCGACAAACTCATTCTCAAAGGTAATCACATCAACCTGCTTAGCCAGTTGCGCTGTCGTTGCCACATCGGCGATCGCCCCATAGCAGACCCCCGCAGCAACCGCGACGGCTGGATCCGTTGCCGCAGACGTTTGTACCCACAGCGAGAGTCCCATTTCCTTGGCCGCCAGCCCCAACATCCAAGCCAACTGACCACCACCAATCACCCCAATCTTGGTTACTTTGTTCACGCTTCCTCTAATCGACTCAACGGAACCTATTGTCCTACACCAATGATCCTAGGGTTCTATGCTTTGTATCCCCTAGAGGGCAAGCTGCACAAACCAAACGCTGGGATCATCACCCGCAGCAAACTCAAAGTTCAATTTGCGGCAAATACGCATCATCCCCTCGTTATCCTTGAGAACATAGGCGTGGATGGCACTTAGCCCCTCATCGCGGCCAATTTGAATCAAGCGGTGTAGTAATTCAGTGCCAAGGCCTTGCCGCTGCCAGCGATCGCTAATCAACATCGAAAACTCGGCTGTATTGCTAAAGTGATCCTTACTGAGGCGAGCCGCACCAATAATTTGCGGTTCACTGGCGCCTTGATGCTCCACCACCAGAGCCATCTCGCGATCGTAGTCCACAAAACAGATGCGCACTAGGCGATCGTGGGCAACCCGCTGCGACAACTTCATCAGGTGGAAATAGCGCAAATAGACACTCTGCTCCGAGAGGGTGGCATGGTACTGCCGCATTAGGGGTTCATCCTCTGGCCGAATCGGTCGAATCAGCACTGGGGTACCATCGCGCAACTGCCAAGGACTCACGTATTGGGTGGGATAGGGACGAATCGCAGGCTTGACAAAGGTGCTTTCCTCTTTGTGGAGCACAATGCGGGCATCCAAGACCATCAGGCGATCCGGGGGTGCCACCAAGAGGGGGTTGATGTCAATTTCCTTAATCCACGGCTGCTCCACCACCAGCAGGCTAAAGCGCACCAGCAGATCTTCTAATAGGGCAAGGTTGACGGCTGGCCAGCCCCGCACGCCGGCAAAGGCACGGGAGATTTTCGTTTGCTGAATCAGACGGCGTGCCAAGGTGGTGTTCAGGGGGGGAAGGGCGATCGCGGTGTCTTCGAGGACTTCCACCAACTGTCCCCCCGTACCAAAGAGAATCACCGGCCCAAACTGAGCATCGGTGGAACTGCCCAAAATGAGTTCAAACCCCTTCCATGGGATCATCGGCTGCACGGTGACACCAGCAAAATGATCCGCGCCAGCAGCAGTGGTGACATTTTTCTCAATCTGTTGGTAGGCGGTAATGACCGCAGCCGCATCGGGAAGATTGAGGGCAACACCCCCGACATCCGTTTTGTGGGTAATTGTGGGCGAATAGAGCTTGAGAACTACAGGATACCCTAGGCGATCGGCAGCAGCCACTGCCTCTGCTTGACTGCGGGCAATACAGGTTTCCACCACCGGTAGGCCGTAGGCAGCAAGAACCGCCTTGGCTTCCCACTCCGTTAATAGGGTACGCCCCTCACTGCGCACGTGCTCAAAGAGTTGACTGACAGCATTCCGATCCGGGGGGGTGGTGGTTAGGGGCAGCGAGGGGGTTTGGTAAAGCGCCTGCAGGTGATCGCTATAGCGCCACATATAACTAAAGATGCGGGCAGCAGTATCGGCATAGGCATAGGTGGGAATGCCCGCCTGATTGAGAATGGCTTCCCCTTCTTTGACCGTTGTGCCCCCCATCCAACTGGCCAGAATCGGCTTGGCACCACTGGGACGGTTTTTGGCATAGGTAGCAAGACCTTGGGCGATCGCCAGCGGATCGGTCATGGCTTGGGGCGTCAGTACCACCAGCAAACCGTCACTATTTGGATCGGTTTCACAGTATTGCAGAGCTTTGAGATAGCGATCCGCAGTGGCATCCCCCAAAATATCCACGGGGTTACCGTGGCTCCAAGCGGGGGGGAGCACTTGATTCAGTGCCTTGAGGGTATCCCCAGAGAGGGGACTCAGTTGACCACCCGCCCGAATCAGGGCATCGGTCGCCAAGACCCCAGGTCCACCGGCATTGGTGAGAATCGTCAAATGGGGGCCTTTGGGGCGCGATTGCTTGTCGAGGACTTCGGCCATGTCAAACAGATCTTCAATGGTTTCCACCCGCAGCACCCCACAGCGTTCCAGTGCCGCATCAAAAACAGCATCTGACCCCATCAATGCTCCGGTATGGGAAGCGGCGGCCTGAGCGGCGGCGGCAGTGCGTCCTGCTTTGATGACAATGATTGGCTTGACATAGGCCACTTCCCGCGCGGCGGAGAGGAACGATCGCGCATCCCCCAGAGATTCCATGTAAATAACAATGCAGCGGGTTTGCGGATCATCGCCTAGGTAGTAAATGAGGTCGCCCCAGCCCACATCCAGCATCGTGCCAATGGAAACAAAAGCACTAAAGCCGACATTCTCCTGCAAACTCCAGTCCAAAATCGAAGTGCACAGGGCGCCACTTTGACTGAGAAAGCCGACATGACCCGATCGCGCCATTGTCGCGGCAAAGGTAGCATTCAGCCCCGTGGGCGGACACATTATTCCCAGACAATTGGGACCAATAATGCGCATCCGCGCCTGACGGGCGATGGTTAAAATCTCTTCTTCGAGGGCAAGACCCGCCGCCCCCACTTCCCGAAATCCCGCCGAGACAATAATTGCCCCCTTCACACCCGCTGCTGCACACTCGGCAACCACCGCTGGTACTGTAGCCGCAGGGGTGGCAATGACTGCGAGATCAACCGCTTCGGGGATCGCCGTCACACGGGCATAGGCCTTGATGCCCAACACCGAACTGCGGCGCGGGTTGACGGGAAAAACCGTTCCGCCAAAGGGGGTTTGAATCAGATTCCAGAGAAGGGTGCGGCCAACACTGCCTTCTTTTTCACTGGCACCGATGACAGCAACACTTTTGGGGGCAAAGAGGGGGCGCAGGGGTTGATGACCAGCGCGCCAAATGTCGTAGGCGGTGGTTCGGGTCATGCCGTTGCTTGCGTTACAGAGGTTGGGAATTGAGCCACCTCTACTCTAGCGAGGGCGATCGTCCCGAGTTACGATTCGTTACGCCGGCTGTACTTCCCAGTCGCAGCCCTTCTCGCCCGTGCGCCAAAGCCGCAGGTGAAAGCGAGTGTCACCGACCCGCAAATTACGGAGGTGGAGTTCCTCGATACTGTTGGGCAACAGGGGCTGATGCACCAAAAACTTGCCTTGGGGCACATCCACCAGCGGCCAAGCCATGATCTGAATGAATTGAAACAGACTGCCCGTTGCCCAAGCTTGGGGAGAGCAGGCCACGGGATATTGCACCGGTTGGGGATAGGTCTGGCGATCGAAGCCACAGAAAAGTTCTGGTGGGCGCAAATCTGGCTGCCGACAGGCCATATCAAAAAGGGTATCCACCAAGGTCAGGGCAAAGTCACTATCACCAATGGCGCGCAGCCCCAAGGCAATCAGACCCGTATCGTGGGGCCAGACCGACCCCAAGTGATAGCCAATGGGATTGTAGGCAGGGGAGGTGCTGCTGAGGGTACGAATGCCCCAACCATTGAATAGATCCGGCAGCCGCAGACGTTGTCCGACCCGTTGGGCTTTTTCGGGGTCACAGATTCCTGTCATCAAGCACTGACCTGCATTGGACGTGAGGCTATCAACGGGGCGACCCTCGCCATCGAGGGCTAGGGCATAAAATCCCTCCGGTTCAAGCCAAAAGTCGCGGTTAAAGCGAGTTTTGAGATCCGTTGCTTGCTGCCGCCAGCGATCGCCCCACTCGCCATAGCCAAAGTCTCGAGCAAGGGCACTCAGACGGGTTTTGGCGGCATAGACGTAGCCTTGAACTTCACAGAGGGCAATGGGACTGTGAGCCAGTTGACCGCGACGGTTGACGATACAATTGCCAGAATCTTTCCAGCCTTGGTTGTCAATGCCTTTGGCTGCTTGGCGATCGTAGGTGAGGTAGCCCGTGGCGGCCATTTGTTGATCCACCCAGTTCATTGCCGCAAGGGCATGGGGCCAGAGCGCCTCGACCGTGGTGCGATCGCCCGTCCATGCGTAGTAGTCGGCATAGAGCATCAGCCACAGGGGGGTGGCATCCACCGTACCATAGTAGGGGGTATGGGGAATCTCGCGGTTGCGCGCCATCTCGCCAAAGCGCAGTTCATGGAGAATTTTCCCCGGCTGCTCATCGCGCTCAGGACAGACCTGTTTCCCTTGGTAATGGGCAAGGGTGCGCAGCGTATCACGGGCGATCGCTGGATTGAGGATCAGTGTCTGCATGGCTGAGATGATCGAGTCACGGCCAAACAGGGTGGCAAACCAAGGAATGCCAGCCGTCAGCACCTTGCCATGGCCAAAGGACTGCAAGAGCATATAGAGATCTGCCATCCCCCGCCGTAGGATGCGATTCCACTGCGGATTTGAGGTGACAATTTCCGTGCAGTCTGACCACCACTGTTGCCGCTCCTGTTGAGCCGCTTGATCGGCAGCCGCTAGGGATGAAGGCACAGGGACATGGGCTGTGGGTGCCCCATTGGTAAAGGGGCGGATGCAATAGTGAATGCTGTGGTAGCCTTGGGGTTCTAGCTTGAGACGCCAGAGGGCGGTGGTGTCATCAAGACGATCCGGAGGGGTGCCCAAGAACTGCACTTGGGTTTCCATAAGGGCGCCATCAAGCCCCTGGTAGGCAAAGCACAGATCCGCCCGTCCTTTGGTGTGGCGCAATTCACAACTGACGGGTTGCAGCGTTTTTCCCCGCTGTGGGCGACCACCGCCGTATTGGCGAATTTCAAATAAATCTTGAAAGTCTGCCGCAAAGGTTAAACGAATCTCCACGCTGGCCGGCTGCGCCTGATGATTGGTGATGAGAATCGTTTCAAAGAGGGCACCCCGCACCACTAGGAATCGTTCAATTGCTAAGGCCTCCGCGGGCAGAGAAGGTTGCTTGGGATTGGTGCACACCACCTTGAGCGCATGGCTACCTGTACAATGAAAACTCAGCAGAATCGGGCGATCGCCCCCCACGCGCAATTCCGCCTGACTGAGGAAGCGGGTATCCTGACAAAATAAACCTGTAATAGCCGTTTGCTGCTCGTCATTACAGATATTGCCCAACTCATCACAAATGAGCAGCACATCGTCGTCCTTGAGCACCGGAACCGTTTTCGGGTGAGTTCGAATTTTAGTAGCCGGCGGGGGCGGGGCGACAATGGGGATATAATCGCGCCCATACAGGGAAACAACATCGCTCTCCATGGGTGCGGCAGCAGTCTATGTTCAATAGGAACAATTTTGGGTCATTTGTTAGATCATCTCGCAGGACAGCCATAATTGCAATAAGTAAATATGCACAATTGTAATGAGTCAATATGCGGTTGAACCCTGCCTCTGGTTGGAAGATCAACCCCCGATGGCCTTAAGGTGGCGCTTTGCGCCATTGCAAATAGGTGGCCACGCCCGTGTAAATGAGGCTGTGGAGGATCAGCAGTCCCCAATTTAGCAGCAGATTACCCCAAGTGGGAGCATAGACAGGTGTTGGATCAAAGGGCTGAGGCGGTGGTTCAAAAAGGCCAAAATCGAGGGGCGGCGGTACCATGCCATTCACGTCAATCAAGGCACCATAGGCACCCATTGTCCAACGGCCAATCGTCAGCCAAGAGAGAGCCGTTGCAATCCCTGTGAGCTTAAAGAGGACGCCAGCAAAGATAATTTGGGGCAACAGCAACGGCGGTAAAATCTTGCTGGCCTGCTCACTGTTATTTACAGCTGCAGAGATCAGGAGTCCCAAGCCGAGACTGGCCACCAGGGTCAGGAAGGTGGTGATGCCAAACCCCACTGGCCAAGGGAGCAGCGCCCCCTTTGGCAGACCAAAGGCCAACAGTCCCACAAGGGTAATGAGTAGCGTTTGTACCAAAGCCATGCCTTTGCCAAGGGTGAGTTTGGCTGCCATGTAGGCCCAGAGACTGAGATTGGCAAGACGTTCGCGGCGATAGATGGCCACCTCTGTGATCAAGGCTTGCGCCCAGCCAGAAAGTCCCACCCAAAGACAGGCACAGGTAAAGACAAAGAGAATGCGCAGGGTTTGCGCCGCTTGCAGCAGGCCGGGGGGATCTTGGGGGACAAAGGGGGAGCGATCAATAGCAAAGCGGGTGAGCAGCAGGGCAATGGGGACGCTGATCAGATTCAAGACAAGGCTGAGGCGATCGCGCCACAGGAGTTGCCACTGGCGTTGACACAACACCCGCCATTGATAGAGGTGAGGGGGTGCTGGCTGTTGGGGAGAGGATTCGGCACTGGCACGGTTTTCGCCCCCCAAAACACTGGTGCTCTCATAGTGCTGCCCCATGCTGAGGTGGCTGGCAAGGTAGCGTTGATAGTCCGTGGATTGGCGAAATTTTTGACTCCACGCGGCGCTGTTTTCTGAGGTTAAGAGGGCATAGATTTCAGCCACGGAATTCAGGGGGCGATCAGGGCTAAAGAATTCACAAGCGCGATCGCTAGAGCCAAAATAGCAAAGACGCCCACCCGAGCCTAGAACCAGCAGGCGATCGCACAAATGCACATGACTCGTAGCATGGGTCACCAAGACAATCGTGCGTTCTTCATCTGCCAATTGCCGCAGCAACTGCATCAACAAAAAGTCTAGCCCCGGATCCAGACCCGAGGTAGGTTCGTCAAGGAAAAAGAGCTTGGGGTTGGCCAATAGCTCAACGGCAATACTCACCCGCTTGCGCTGACCGCCACTGAGACTCGCCACCAGTTGATCTTCAGTTCCCGTTAACTGCACCTGTTCAAGAACTCGCTGAATGGCGGCTTTGCGGTTTTGGGCATCGGTATCCGCTGGTAAGCGCAGTTGCGCCGCATAGCTGAGGACTTCGCCCACGGTTAGGCGAGAATGCAAAATATCCTCTTGGGGAACATAGCCAATCTGGTGGCGGTAGGCAGCGATATTGCGATGCAGATTGAGACCATTGAGCAGTACTTGGCCTTTTTGGACAGGGGCAAGCCCCATTAACACCTTGAGCAGTGTGGATTTACCAGTGCCGCTGCCTCCAACGATCCCCACAAGTTGCGTCGGCTCCGCCACAAAGCAGACATCCGCTAAGAGGGGGCGATCGCCGGCAGCCGTTTTCACCCATCGTTCCAATCCCCAAGCATCAATGCGAATGTGGCTGCCCTGATCCGTAATCTCCAAGGTCTCGTGGCGGTAGAGCAGGACAAAGGGGCCAATGCGAATTTGATCGCCATTGCGCAGCGTGTAGGGTCCCCTCAGCAATTGATCATTCACATAGGTGCCATTGGTACTGCCCAAATCTCGCAAAATATAGAGACCCGCACCCGTGCGATCAATACTGGCATGGCGTAGGGAGACCGTGGGGGCAGCCAGTTGCCAATGCTGATAGCTGTTGCTGGTTTCGCGCCCTAAAGTCAGCGGCCATTCCTTGAGGGCTTTGAGGACAAGGCGGCGCTGCTGGGGCAAAGGAGGTGGACTCGCCGCTCCCAAAGACTGGATCTGCACCAGTAGTTGCACCTTATTTCTGGGGTTTTGGCCAATCTCTAGACGTAGGGTTTCCCCAAGGGCAAAGCCCTCTTCAATGCCGATGCGGCGTTGGTGGTAGAACGTGCCATTGGTGCTGCGGCGTTGATGGCCATCTCCATCCCAAAGGTAGTAGGTTGCCCCCTGTTGCTTAAAAACGGCATGGCGGTTGGAAATCACTGACCAGAGTGGCTCATCGGGCACTACTAAATCCGCCCATTGGTAATCGCGTCCAAGGCGATGCTCCGGTTGGGTCAGGGAATAGGTCAACATTTTCCCCTGACTTTCGAGGGTGAGGGTGACGGTGGGGAGATCAACAACCGTTTTTGGGGGGGGCGATCGCATCACTATCTGCCTGTTCAAGGTGTTCAAAACTCTAACTAATATCTTGCCTAGTTTGGCAGACACCCTGTCCTCGTGACACACAAACCCCTCAGAATGGAGAAGATCGAGTGGCATTTTGCGATTTCTAAGGGTTGACCTTCGTGGGGGTAGAAGATTGAGAGGGTTCGGTATGCGCTGCGGAATTCAGCCGTTGTGTTCGATAGGCTTGCCAACCTAGACCTGCCCCAAATAGAGCGATCGCCCCAACAGCCGCCCCCAACCAAATCCACGGTGGAGAGTCTGTTTCCGGTTTTGTGTCTGAAGTAGCGGTTGAGGTATCCCCCCACAGAGATTGGGCATAGAGTTGCATCGTACCTTGGGTAACAATACGATCGCCCCCATAAAGACCGCTAATCACTTCTACCTGATCGCCAACTCGCTGGCCAAGGGTCACTTCGACAGCTTCAAAGGCAGTACCATTCTGCACAAACACAAGGGGGGGCTGATCGACTGGCTCCACGATCGCGGACTGGGGAATCATCACGGCATTGCGGGTTTGGCGATCGTCAAAAATTTGGACAGTCGCAAAGCTACTAGGTTTGAGTTTTTGGCTGGAATTAGCCAAGCTGGCGCGTACCGCAACTTGCTGCGTGGCGGGATCAACGACACTATCAATGAGTTCAATACGACTGCGGAAAACACGATTGGGAAGTCCTGCAACAGTGATATTTAGAGCTTGACCCACAGCCACCTGTGCTTGCTGTGCTTCTGTAGGGTAAGCAACCGTTGAGAATAGCGCTCATGGTGAGGGCATACCAGAGGGCAAGACGACTGCGGCTGTGGCGGAAGAGCTTATGATCAACCATGATCGACAACAAAGCGATAGCCTAACCCATGGAGGGTTTCAATGCAGTGCTCTTGACCAAGGAGGGCGAGTTTGCGGCGCAGCAGGCGAATTTGTGCTGCCACTACATTACTACTGGGTTCACTGCCCACTTCCCAAAGCTGCATCATCAGTTGGTCGCTACTGAGAATCCGCTGGGGGCGTTTCATGAGGTATTCCAAGGTCTGGAATTCCTTAGCGGTTAACTGCACCTCAGTACCCGCCCTATTTCTCAGGGTGAAGGTACCATAGTCTAACGTTAATGCCCCTTGACACAATTGCTGGGGTTGGAATTGGGGCGATCGCCGCAGTAAAGCCCGCAGCTGCGCCAGCAACTCAGCCATTGCAAAGGGCTTAATCAAATAGTCATCTGCCCCCGCATCTAATCCCTGAACGCGATCGCTGAGGCCATCCCGTGCCGTCAGCAACAAAATGGGCACCGTGTAGTGGTGGATACGCAGTCGCTGACAAACCTCCAACCCCGACAGCCGAGGAACCATCCAATCCAAAATCGCAACACCGTAGTCCACCTGCAACTGCTCAACGTAGGCCCAAACCAGTTCCCCCTCCTGCGCCCAGTCCACCACATAGCCTTCTCGTTGCAACACGCGCTGAATGGCGGCTCCTAAATCCGGTTCATCTTCAAGCAGCAACACCTTCATCCGTGCAATCCCCTAATTCACCGTCACCCAAAAGGGAGCAGTAACAATTTGCTCACCCCGCTGGAACTGTCCCCAGAGCTTGTAACGTCCGGGCACAGGAAACTGGGTCATAAAACGGATCACCTCCTTAGGTTGATGATCCACGGCATGGGCATGGAGATAATCAGCAGGTTCGAGGGGAGTCGTGTCTCGCAAAATCACCAGATGCCCTGCTTCGCCAAGGTAGGGGCGCAGATCCCTAAGGGGTTGCTGGGTGGCAGCATCCCGTAGGCGAAAGGCCACTTCCACCGCTGATCCAGCCTTGAGGGGTTGAGGGAGTTTTAGTTCGACTGCCGTTGTGCCAATCACTTGGGTGGTTTGAGCGGTTGGCGTACTCGATGCGGGCGGCGTTCCTTCAGCCGCGATCGGGATCATCGCCACCGTTTCGTCAGCGCCAGCGGGTTTATAATCGGCAATGAGGGTGTAGCCTCCCCCTTGGGGCAATGGGGTTGTGACTTGAAACTGACCTTCACCCAGATAGCGGGGATGCAGGTGCTGAAACACTTGAAAATCATCACTGACGATGATCAGGTGCATTAGCGCCTCTTGAAAACGCTCAAACTGCGTCACTGCTTCACCAGTGTGGGTGCGAATCGCCAACGTAAAGGTGGTTGGTTGTTGAGGCGTAGGTGCGGGCGCATTCAGTAGTTCCATATGGGTCGTAGCAGAGCCGTCTGCCTGCTCATGGTTGGGACTGTGGTGCAGGTGATGGTGGTCATGAAGCATAGGCATTTGCCGTTGCTGGGCAATCCCAAGGGTGGCGATCGCCCCACTCAAGAGCATGGCCAGTCCCAAGAGGGTGGGTTGGATAAAGCGTGGTAGCATCATTCTTGTCTTCCTCCCTGATTGAGTTCATAACGAAAGCGAAAACGACTGTTAATGGGTTGACCATTGATGGTGCTAAGGAGAACAATACGATAGTCTCCTGCCACGGGATTGGCTAGCCGTGCGGTGTAGTGTTTGTCCTCAGGGGTATAGGTCATCGGTAGAGTGACCCGATCGCCCGTTAGCGTTTCAATATCAGCAGTAACGGTAGCAGTACCCACGGGAATATGGTCTTCCCCCTCTTGGATATAGAAGTCAATATAAGGATAATTGCTCGCTGTCCATTGACACTGCCATCTCCCCGCGCTAAGGCAGGCCCTTTCGTGACTGTTGCCACATCCTGCACGCGAATTGGTTGGCCATTGCGGTGCGCCACCAACGCCACCGCTAAATCAGCGACTGATGTTGCCCGACCAATGCCCCGCACAATTAACTCCTGATCGGGAGTGACAATGACCCCACCCGCTGCATTTTCATTGGCGCCACTCACCCCCGCCACCACGTCCTGCAAGGAGACCTGTTGTGCGGCGAGGCGATCGGGATGAACCAGCACCTGATACTGGGGCACATCTCCACCATAGGCAATCACTTGGGACACCCCCGGCACTGCCAAGAGGCGATTCACCACCTTTTGATCCACAAGCTGTCGCAGTTCCATGAGGGAGGTGTCATCTGGGGCAGTGGGCACCTTGGGGGCAAGGGCATACATCAAAATCGTGGCAATGGGGGAGGTAATCGGTGAAATTTGGGGTGAGGCATTAGGTGGTAGGCGATCGCGCACCTCCTGCAACCGCTCGGTAATCAGTTGCCGTGCTTGATAGATATTCGTTTGCCAACTAAAAACTACCTTGACAACAGATAAGCCAAGAGACGATGCAGAGCGCACAGTTTCAACCCCTGCCGTACCATTGACGACACTTTCAATGGGCAGCGTAATCAGCGATTCCACTTCCTCTGGTGCTAGGCCCGGTGCCTCCGTTTGAATTTCCACTGGGGGGGCGCAAACTCTGGCAGTACATCAAGGGGCATTTGCCGCAGTTGAAAAATACCGAAAATCGTCAGGGCGATCGCCCCGAGCACCACCAACCAACGTTGGACAATTGACCACCCAAGAATTCGATTCAGCATTACCACAGTGTGTTACTAAGGCTGATTTTGGCAAAGGCACATGAAATAAACATGAAATAAAGATGAAAAGCTAGGAGTTGCCGAACGATTTGTGCTTTATTCGTTGGCAAAACCGAGTTGCAGTTTCAATCAGGACAGGAACAAACTCGTGGGCAGCTTGCAAACTCGTGGCTAAAATGGCTGCATCTCGAATGTAGTCGTGAACCATTTGATTGCGCAGTTGCCGCATAGTAAACCAAGCGTCTGCATCAGGCACAAGGCCGAGTCGCTCAGCACGGTCAAGGTTTTCCAAAAAAGTTGCCACTGGTTCGCCAAAGGCACTCAGATAGGCGGGCAACAGCTTGCTCCCTAGGGTATCTTGAAGGCGACCAAAGCGTGCCACAAAAGCATCCACCCGCTCCGCTAGGTCAATATCCTCCTCCAATTGTGCTGCCCGCCGTGCCGTAAATGGCTCCTGAAAGAGGCGTTGATCCGTCACCTGTAGGTGTGCCACTTCTCGCTCCACCAGTTGGCAGAGGTGATGTAGGCGTTCCTGAAGTTGAGGACTCAACATTGAAGGCGAACTCCCGTTTGTTGGGCCCAATCGTGAACCGGCTGCCGCTGGAGATTGGGTGCCCAGAGGAGAATATCCACTTTACGACCTGCCATGGCGCGGCTGATTTTGGCACTGAGTCGAGCACTGACAAGGGCAGGATTCTCAACGGGGTGAGACAGCCGGATCAATAAATCCACATCGCCGCCCTTCAGGCGATCGTCCACCCGCGAACCAAACAACCACACCTCAGCCTCGCTACCCACCAGCGCCGCCACTATCTGGCAAATTTGCTGCACTTGCTGATCCGTTAATCGCAACCTGATTCTCTCCTAAGCCCACAAGACCAGTCCCATTTCATAGGGATGACTCAGATAGACGTGGCGCGGTAGCAGTTGGAGGGCAATGCCTTGGTGGCCACTCGTGTCGTAGCTCATCTCGGCGGTGTACAGGCTATAGCCTTCAGGGGTGGTACCCACAAACGTCATCAGGGTAGGACAAGCCTCCTCTAGGGTACCGGCGTCATTCACCCGCCCTTGGAACAAAATCACCTGTACGTCATTGGGGGAGAGCGCACCGAGGGCAATCACAGCTTTGACTTCAACTATTTCATTGACTTCGAGGTTGTGCTCAGCCGAGGTTTCAACACTGATGATCTGAATTGAGTACCAGTGTTCAAAGATATGGGCTTTCCAGCGTGCCAGTTCCTTGGCTGCAGCATAGTTATTTTCCTTGAGCGTAAAGTAGCGATCGCTGGCGGGGAAATAGCCCCGATGGGCATACTCGCGCACCATTCGCGCGGTGTTAAACTGAGGCGTATTGAGAGCAAGGGCTGCCTTCATTTTTTGCACCCAGCCGCGCGGCACCCCATTTTCATCGCGATCGTAAAACAGGGGAATGACATCCCGCTCCAACCGTTCATAGAGCGCATTGGCTTCCACCAGATCTTGATAGTGGCGATCGTCATAGGTTTCGCCGTGGCCAATCGCCCAACCCGTTTTCACATAGTCCGCCTCGTCCCACCAACCGTCCAAGGTACTCAGATTGGGTAAGCCATTCATGGCCGCCTTCATGCCGCTGGTGCCGGAGGCCTCCTGAGGCCGCAAAGGGGTATTCAGCCAAACATCACAGCCTGCCACCATCATTTTCGCCACGTGCATATCGTAATCCGGGATAAAGGCAATGTGGTTGGCCATGCCCTCTTGGCGCGTAAAGTGAATAATTTCCTGAATCAGTTCTTTGCCGGGGTTATCCTTGGGGTGCGCCTTGCCCGCAATCACAAACTGGACAATCGGCCGCCGCTGCTTCGCCCCCGTTTTCACCGGTACTGAGCCCAATAAAATTCGCCGCAGCCGTTCCACATCCCGCAAAAAGAGAGTGGCGCGTTTATAGGTAGCAAAGCGACGGGCAAAGCCAATGGTCAAGGCGGTCGGATCCAGCACTTCTGCCGCTTGCGTCAATTCAGCACTAGAGGCGCCCTGCTCTTCAAGCATCCGTTGTAGGCGCGATCGCACAAACATCACCAACTGATAGCGGCAAATCTCATGGATACGCCACAACTCCTCATCGGGAATACTGCTGACCCGCGACCAGAGGGGATCCGCCAAGGGCGCATCAGACCACTGCGGCCCAAGGTAAATATCCAGCAGGTATTGCAATGGTTCAGAAACGCGACTGCGAGCATGGACGCCATTGGTAATCGAGGTAATCGGCACCTCCGTCGGCGGCAGATTGGGCCACAGGCCTTGGAACATTTGGCGGGAGACTTCACCGTGGAGCGCGCTCACCCCATTGACAAAACTGGCGGTATGAATGGCTAGGTTCGCCATACTAAAGGGTTCTTGAAAAGCCCCCGGATTCACACGGCCAAGGGAGAGAAACTCCTGCTGCGAAAGGTTAAAGGCCTCCGCATAGTGGCCGACATAGTACGTCACCTTATCGGCAGGAAACAGATCAATCCCCGCAGGCACGGGGGTATGGGTGGTAAACAACTGGCTGGCCTTGACCACCTGCAAGGCTTCATCGTAGGTAAGCTGCTCTTCGGTGATCAGTTGACGAATCCGCTCTAGGGACAAAAAGGCCGAGTGCCCCTCATTCATGTGATAGACCGTTGGCCGCAACCCCAAGCTGTGGAGCAGGCGTACTCCCCCAATGCCTAGGAGCATCTCCTGATGGATGCGCAGATCCATATCGCCGCCATAGAGGTAATCGGTGATCTGCTGATCGTAGGCGCTGTTTTCTGGCAGGTTTGTGTCTAAAAGATAAAGGGGAACCCGACCCACCTGAACTTGCCAGATCCGTGCTTGCACGTCCCGATTGGGGTAATCAACCCGGATGCGGAGTTCTTGGCCTTGGGGAGTCGTGACGAGTTTCAGGGGCAGGGTATAAAAATCATTGCTGGGATAGCGTTCCTGCTGCCAGCCATCGGCACTGAGGTACTGCGAAAAGTAGCCCTTTTGATAGAGCAGCCCCACCCCCACCAAAGGGAGTCCCAAGTCACTAGCAGATTTGAGGTGATCCCCTGCCAACACCCCCAACCCCCCAGAATAGATCGGCAGGCACTCTGTCAAGCCAAATTCAAGGGAAAAATAGGCAATACACTCGCCGGGAGGCGCGTCCGTGCGCGTTTGCTGGTACCACGTCTGCACAGGCTGGGCATATTCTTGAAATTGGCTGATCACCCGCTCCATCTGTGCCAAAAAGCCGTTGTCGGCCGCCGCATCCAAGAGGCGATCTTGGCGAATACGTCCCAACAGGGCGACGGGATTGTGGTTGGTTTGCTCCCACAGTTCTGGGTCGAGACGGCGAAAGAGGGCGATCGCCTCCGTGTTCCACGTCCAGTAGAGGTTGTAGGCCAGTTCCCGCAGGGGTTCCAAACGTTGCGGCAGGTGAGGACGAACGTTAAACGTGCGGATGGGCTTCATAGGAGCTGCCAGTGTCGTCGTTTCTATCTTAATTTCCTATGCGCTTTGAGTATGATTTGCTGATTGTGGCGGCGAGTCCTTTGGCATTGGACATTGCCTATCGGTGTGCGGCCTTGGGGCGGATTGGCCTAGTGATCCCAGCCGCTGATGCGCAGTGGCAATGGCAGTGGCAACGCTGGTGGCTGTCGCAGTTTCCCCCTCAAAGATTGGATACTCAGCAGTGGCAGCACTTTCAAGCCCACCTCAGCCACGGACAGCGTCGCTATGCCCCTAGGGTCTTGGAATTGGTGGGGGTCGATGTGATCACAGGGGCGGGGGAATTTGTCTGGCAGCCCCGCTGTCATTTTCAGGTGGGGGGCGATCGCCTCTATGCGCGAGGCTATTTCCTCCTTGATGCGCCTGCGGCAATGGATGCTCAGGATATGGACGCCCTCAGCAGGATTGAGCTGGCCTGTTGGCACCACTGGTCTGGCAAAGCCTCGCATCCCGATGCACAAGGTCTGCCGCTTGTGGCCACAGAAGATGCGTGGTTCAACGATCGCCTGCATGCTGCCCTGAGTGGCCTCGGTCTAGGGGTTCCCCCACTGGGAAGGCGCAAAGCCCCCGATCCAACTCCTTTGAACCTGCACCGCCTCCAGCGAGATGCTCAAGGGTGGCTGCGGATCAATTCCCAAGGGCGCACCAGTCATCCCCAAGTCTATGCCTGTGGCGGTTGGCAGCGGGGGTACCATTTGCCTTCCCTGACCTACTTTGAGGCCTTTGCGATCGCCCGCCAGATTTTACAGCGAAAATCCCTGCCCCTTGATTACTACCGTCAACCGTGGTGGATTGCCCTACCTGTTCCCATTGCCCGCGTCGGTTGGAATGCGCGGCAAGCCCAGCAACGCCTCAGGGAACCCGTTCAACTGTGGGAGATTCAGCAGTTTAGTTCCGAGGGTCAGAGCTTGGGTCAAGTGGTGATCAACCGCCAAGGACAACTGCTGGGAGCTACCTTAATGGGTCAGGACGCGATCGCCGGTAGTCGCATTTTCGGGCGGTGTTTAGATCAAAATGCCGTTGCTGCCATTACCTATGCCGGTTGGGAATTCGATTGCCAGCGCCAGCGATCGCCCAAGGCGCAACCTTCAGCCAATTGCGGTAAAGGATTGGCTTCCCCAGACCCCTGATGCTGCCAGAGGATCGTAAAGGCGCCCGCTCCTTCCCCTTGGTGGGGCCACAGCCGATAGCAGGGAAAGGCTGCTAGATGGGATTGATAGGCCGCTAGTGCCGCCACAGGTTGAGGAACCCACTGCGGAAACCTTGCCATCAGCCAAGCCGCCACATCCTCATTTTCATCCTGACTAAAGGTGCAGGTGCTATAGAGCAACCATCCCCCCGGGCGCACCAAGGCTGTTGCAGTTGCGAGAATGCGTTTTTGCCGCCGTTGGTTGTGGCGAATCGTCAATGGATGGAAACACCCTTCAGCTTTTTGCCCCTTGGCCAGCAGCGATTGCCCAGAGCAGGGAGCATCCACAATCACCACATCAGCAGCGCCTTGGAACTCAGCAGCCAGCACTTCACTATCCCAAGCGGTGACGCCCACTGGATGCACTCGACAGCGTTTGAGATTGCTAATCAGCATCCCCACCCGTTTGCCAATGGTTTCATTACAGATGAGGTAGCGGGGTTGCAGCGATCGCCACGCAAAGAGGCTCTTGCCGCCGGGCGCCGCACACACATCAATCACCAATGACGGCTCTTGGGGCAGCGTCAGCAGCGGAACCGCCGCAAACACCGATGAGCTATCCAAGCAATAATAAGCCCCGGCCTCATGGAGAGGGTGTTGACCGGTACGGCTGCCGGGGGCAAAGCGACTCACCCAAGGGGGCTGCCAAGAAAGTGGCGGCAATGGCTCAAAGGGTAAGGGAGACGCTGGCTCGCGACACCACAGCACCGTGGCAGGGTAGGGCGGGGGAGTGGTGAGAGCCTCTAAAAAACGCTCCCGATCGCCGGCAGTCTCAAAGAGACGGTTAGCACAGGCCACAGCCAATCGGGAGAGCTTCACCACAGGCTTAGCGGTGGAGGGCGATGGCACCTTTGACTGCTTCGGCGAGGGCACGCACACTGGCCACCATGGCCACTTCACTATTGAGTTGGTTGACGGCAGAGCCGACCCCGACACCCGCAGCCCCAGCAGCGATCGCCAAGGGAATCGTCACTGTCGAAAGCCCCGAAGCACACAGCACCGGCACCGCAACGGCGCGGGAAATTTCGTAGGTTGCCGCCAATGTCGGGGCTGCTTTTTCAATGAGACCCAACGTGCCACTGTGGTGGGGTTGGCTACTGGTTCCCCCTTCGGTTTGAATGACATCGGCGCCGGCGGCCACCAAGGCCTCAGCGAGGGCAACCTGTTGATCCAAGGGCAGCGTGTGGGGCACTGTGACCGACAGCATGATTTGGGGCAACAACTCGCGCGTTTGGCGCGTCAATACCAGCACTTCCTCAGCGCTAAACACCCGCCCTTGGGCGTAGAAGCTATCGTAGTTGCCGATTTCCACCAGATCGGCACCAGCAGCAACGGCATTTAGCAGTTGTAATGGCTCCACCGCAGACACACAGACCGGCAGTGTCGTCAGTTCCTTGGCAAGGCGCACCAGCTCAGGGTCGGCAGCAATATCCACAAAAGTGGCACCCCCCTGATCGGCAGCAGTCACCACCGCCCGCACGCGATCGCGATCAAAATTGTTGAGGCCACTAATAATCTTGAGAACAGAACGCTGCTCAAAGGCAGCGGCTAAACGCGGATGCAGCATAGACTTGAAACTTTCCGTAGTTGTGCATTTTTTTATCCTACAGCCCTTTTCACAACGACTGTAACGGATATTTGATAGGCTCAAAGAGTCTCTAGCTGTTGTCCAGCCTATGACCGTTCCCGTTACAGTGCTCACTGGCTACTTGGGTGCCGGTAAAACCACACTCCTCAATCGCATTCTCACCCACGAACACGGCAAGAAGGTCGCTGTGATTGTCAACGAGTTTGGCGAAGTGGGCATTGATCATCAACTGGTGGTCAATACCGATGAAGAAATTTTCGAGATGAATAATGGCTGCATTTGCTGTACGGTGCGCGGCGACTTGATCCGTATCATTGGCAACCTGATGAAGCGGCGGCACAAGTTTGATCACCTTGTTATTGAAACCACGGGGCTTGCCGATCCCGCACCCGTCATTCAAACCTTCTTCATGGATGAGGACATCCGCAGCCAAACTCACCTAGATGCCGTGATTACCGTGGTGGATGCCAAGCACATTCACTACCACTGGCAAGCGGACGAAGCCCAAGAGCAAATTGCCTTTGCCGATGTGATTTTGCTCAATAAGACGGATTTGGTGAGCGAAGCAGACCTCGCCCAGTTGCGCGATCGCATTCATGCCATGAACCCCTTGGCCAAAGTGTATTGCACCCAGCAGGCCGCCATCCCCATGGAGCACATCCTCGATGTGGGGGGCTTTGACCTTGAGCGAGCCCTCGAACTCGACCCAGACTTTCTTGGCGCAGATCACCATGAACACGATGAATCTGTGGGTTCTGTGGCCATTGTTGCTGAGGGCAAATTGGATGGCGCTAAGCTGCAAACGTGGCTGAGCCAGTTGCTGCAAACCCAAGGCCCCGATATTTTCCGCATGAAGGGGATTTTGCACCTCGCGGAGCAGCCCCAGCCCTTTGTTTTTCAGGGGGTGCATATGCTCTTTGATGGTCGTCCCCTCGATCGCCCCCTTGGCCATCAGCGCAATGAACTCATCTTTATTGGCCGTAACCTTGATGAGCACCAGCTCCGCCAAGCCTTTAGGGCGTGTCTGATTTAGAAACTAAACGTGGTGCGGATCAACCCTTGGAAAATGGGGCTATTGGTAGCGCTATTGTTGGCATTGGTGATTGCCATAAACACAGGCGTAATTGAGATATTGTCGCTGAGGGGATAGCGGAAAAAGAGTTCATAGTTGGTTTGGGTAGCATCATTGATCCCGGGTTGTGATGCCAACGAGTTAATAAAGGGCTGACCCAGCGCCGCTGCTAGCAATGATCCTTCCGCCAACAAGTCCCGATAGGCCAAACCCGCCATCCATGTTTGCGCAGTGGTCTTCACTTGGCCACCAGCGGGAATGACAAAGACCCCCGGATCCACAGTAAATGGCCCCAAGCCATTAATCGTTGCTCCATCGCCATAGAGTTTCATATCGGAGTAAGCATAGCGGCCAAAGAGGCCAAACTTACCGAGGGTGAGTTCCACATTGACACCGCCGGCATTCTGGGAAATATTCAGGGTTGAGGAGTTGGTATATTGCAGGCGCACCGCAAAGTTGTTCCGTTCATTGGCACCAAAGGCACGGGCAAACTCCAGTTCCACGGTTCCCTGATAGGGATCGCCAAAAAGACCTCCTCCCGTAGGGATACCCGTCGGTGCTCCCGCTGCAGCGGCCACATAAACACCGCGCAGTGTGAAGAATCCGCCTCCCGGATTCCATTCAATACTGACACCCGCCCCACCGGGATCATTGACGGCGTAGGGCACAATCAGCGGGTTGTTGATAAAGAAATTGGAACTAAAATCCGTGAAAGAATCGTTGGCATAGCTATTGGTATCCACAATATCACTGGGATAAAATTGCGGCCCAACACCAATCGTTAAATCCTCTGTGGGCTTGAAGCTGTAGAACAGTCGAGATAATTCCACATTTGCGCCAACGCCACTGTAATCGGCAGCGCCACCGGCAATCAAGCCGTCAGTACCAATCCCCGTTGCCCCAAACGTATCTAACCCGTTGTTACCCACTTCGAGGGTCGTGGTCAGTAAATCCGTACCGCGAAAACTGGTATTGAGGTTAATCTCCACCTTGCTAATCACCGTCGGATTGTAGCTGCCCCCAGTGAACGTATTCCCAGAGATGGGGTCAACGACTTGGCGAGTATTGCCACCGGCTTGAAAGGCCATCACGGCATCCACAGAGAGCTTGGTGGTTGTTGAAAATTGCGTGGCCTCCAGAGTAGCAGTACGGGCTTCGAGGTTGTCCACCCGTCCGCGTAGGGTGGCCAGTTCGGCGGCAAACTCCTCCCTAAGCCGTTGCAAGGTGGCTAAATCTTCCTTGGTGGCAAAGCGATCGCTAATCACATCCAAGCAGGCATTCAAAGCAGCCGCCATTTCAAACCGCGTCAGGGCACGGTTGCCCCGAAAGGTGCCATCGGGATAGCCAGCAATACAGCCGTACTTTTCCACAAGGGACGCAAGGGCTTGATAGGCCCAATCGGTGGGGCGCACGTCAGACAGTTGGGAGACAGAGGTCACCTGTCCGATGCTGGCGGGAGCGGGCATCCTAGGTTCAGCAACAGCGGCTGGACTGAGTAGTGCAAGGTGAATGGCAGCCACCATAACCGTTGTTAGGGATTTTTCCATCACTGACCTCCTTACCTCACACCAAGACACGGCCTCGGGAATTCACCAAGGCTAAATGAGAATGGTAACGATTATTATTCTATTTTTTCGGTCTGTCAACCGAAGCCACGCTCAAGTTAGCATTGGGGTTATCGCTTTGCCTATCTCCCCCCGCCGCATTATGGGTGCCCTTCCCCAGCAACGTTGGCTCTTGCCACCCATTGATCTCGAGTCTTGTGACGCCTTGAGGCAGGCCTTGGGTTGCCCCGCATCACTAGCGGAAATTTATCTGCGGCGGGGTCTGACGACTCCAGAAGCGGTACAGGCCTTTCTCGAGCCGGAAACTCTAGCGCTACCGCCACCGCAAACGGTCTTTCCCGACCTTGATCTGGCAGTGGAACTCCTGCAGCAGGCGATCGCCCGCGGTGACAAAATGACCATTTGTGGCGATTACGATGCTGATGGCATGACCAGTACCGCTCTGCTGTTGCGTGCGCTGCGCCATTTGGGAGCCGACATTGACTATGAAATTCCCTCCCGCATGCAGGAAGGCTACGGCATTAATGAGCGGATTGTTCAAGACTGCTACGAGCGCGGTGTGAAACTGATTCTCACCGTGGACAACGGCATTGCTGCCCACCAGCCCATTCTCAAGGCACGGGAACTGGGGCTGACGGTGATTGTGACGGATCACCACGATGTGCCGGAGCAACTGCCCCCTGCCCATGCCATTCTCAATCCGAAACTGGTGCCGCCAACATCCCCTTACCATACCCTCGCTGGGGTGGGGATGGCCTATATCCTTGCTCTGTCCCTAGCACAGCGACTGGGCAACTGGCGGGAACTGGTGCGGCCTTTGCGGGAACTGTGTACCCTAGGCACGATCGCGGATTTGGCGCCCTTGATGGGGGTGAATCGCCGCTGGGTCAAGCAGGGGTTACAAACAATTCCCACCTCTTCTCTTGTGGGGGTGCAAGCGCTGATGCAGATGGCGGGTTGTTTGCCAGCCCAGAATACCGCCCTCAAGCCCACAGCGGTAGGGTTTCGGCTGGGACCACGCATCAATGCCATTGGCCGCATTGGTGATCCCCAAGTGGTGATTGACCTGCTGACCACCGAGGATCCGCAGCGTGCTCAGGAACTGGCAGCCCTGTGTGAGGAAACCAACCGTCGCCGTCAGGAACTCTGTGCTGAGATTGAGAGACAGGCGATCGCCCACCTTGAAGAGACGGGCTTTGATCCCCAACAGGAGTGGGTCTTAGTGATCGTCCAGCCCGACTGGCACCATGGGGTCATTGGCATTGTTGCCTCGCGGCTCGTGGAGCGCTACGGCGTACCGGTGTTTATTGGCACCTATGAAGATGAGACAACCATTCGCGGCTCAATTCGCAGCATTCCCGAATTCCATGTCTTTGAGGCCCTTGAAGCGACCAAGGATCTGCTCTTGAAATATGGCGGTCATAGGGCAGCCGGGGGGTTTAGCCTACGGGCAGAGCATTTAGCGACTTGGCGCGATCGCCTGCGAGCCTTTGCCCAAACCTGTCTCAAACCAGAGGATCTGCGTCCCCTTGTTACCCTTGATGCCGAAGTCTCCTTTGAGCAGCTGACGTGGGACTTCTATACCCAAGTGGAGCAACTGCAACCCTTTGGCAGTGAGAATCCGCAGCCAATTTTCTGTAGTCGCGGGGTCAAGATTCTCGAACAAGCACCCATGGGTCAGCAGCGGGAACATCTGCAACTCACCCTAGAGCAGAATGGGCAGCAGATGACCGCTAAGGCTTGGCGCTGGGGACAATTTTTTCCGTTGCCCACCACGGTCGATATTGCCTATCACCTCACAGCCCACACTTGGAATGGCGAAACCCAGTTGGAACTCGAACTCAAGGGGGTCAAACCCTCACTGGCGTGGTACGTCCCTAATCCGCCCAGTCACCCGCTTCCCCATTGGCAACCCCTACCGCCTTTGACAACGCTCCTGCCGCAGTTGCGGGACAATGTCTTGCTCTATGGCTATGGCCGCCCTGAGGTTCCCCCGAACTTAACCACAGCAGCCATTCACTACGATCGCCCCCGCGATCGCTGTCGCACCCTCATTCTCTGGTCACTGCCGCCCTCTGCCACCCACTTGCGTTGGCTCTTGGCCATTGCCCAACCAGAAATGGTCTATGTAGGGTGCCAACGACCGGCGATCGCTCCGCTGACAACCCTCATCCTCTCAATTCAAAATGACCTCAAAGAACAGACTAAGGTGAATCTTTTAGCCTTGAGTCAAACCTATTGGATTGCTCCCTGTACGCTTGTAGCGATCCTGCGCCATTTGGGCTATGGCTGTGAAGGATTTACTCCCACCCTGAGCATTACCGCAGAACTAACACGATTGCAACGCTGGTATCAGCTGCAAGCTAAGGATTTGGCACGGCTAGCGCAAAGGTGGGAGACTTCCTAATTCTTGGCAAAACAATGGCCTACAAATTGCCGCGCCGCACAGCCAATAGGAAGATAATTGCCGGCCCTGCAATGCCAATCATGGCAATCATGGTCAGTTGGGCAATCACTTCAAAGTTGATATTGCTAAGAAACTCAATAATGCCATTGAAAATTCCCATAGGTTCTCCCGAGCAATCAGCGGTTATTAGTTCGTGATTTTATTGTAGAGCAGGGGGGAGCACTCGCAGCATTTGCTTAATGGGCGCTTGAGCTTGCTGCGTCTATCCCTAAGCTACACTGTAGGAGCAGAATTCTCGGAACATTGGTCGGTGATGGGCGTGGACAAACTAGCGGCCTTACGGGATCTCATTGGCGAACTCGATCAAGCCTTGATTGCCTACTCTGGCGGCATTGATAGTACGCTTGTGGCCAAAGTTGCTCAGGATGTCTTGGGCGATCGCGCGGTGGCAGTCACGGCGGTGTCCCCCTCGCTCTTTCCAGCGGATCTAGAGGATGCCCGCATTCAGGCGGCGGCCATCGGCATTCGCCATGAACTCATTGAAACCCATGAACTGGACAATCCCAACTACGCCACGAACCCGGTGAATCGCTGTTATTTCTGCAAAAGTGAACTCCACGATCGCCTGCGGGAACTGGCACAGGCGTGGGGCTATGACTACATTCTCGATGGTGTAAATGCTGATGACCTCCAAGACTATCGCCCCGGCATTGCTGCGGCCAAAGAGCGGGGGGTGCGATCGCCCCTTGCCGAGGTGGGGATTACCAAGCTAGAGGTGCGCGAAATTGCCAAATCCTTGGGTCTGCCGTGGTGGAATAAACCTGCTCAACCCTGCCTGAGTTCGCGCTTTCCCTACGGTGAGGAAATTACCCTTGCCAAGCTGCAACGGGTGGGCCATGCCGAATACTACCTGCGCAAGCAGGGCTGGGAACTGTGCCGCGTCCGCAGTCATGGCGATACGGCGCGCATTGAGGTGCCCCAAGCGCAGATTGCCCACTTTGTGACGATGACGGATCTGGAGAAGCTGGTGAACCACTTTCAGTCCCTTGGCTTTACCTATGTCACCTTGGATCTGGAGGGCTTTCGCAGTGGCAAGCTCAACGCCGTGATCGGGCGCGATCGCTAACGCGGTTGTAGGGACTGAGACTCTGGAGAATTTCCCGGCCATAGCTGCGCTCCGTGAGCCGCCGATCCAAAATCGCCACCAACGTTTCATCCTGACGCACAGGGGCAAGGGCGCGATCCAATATCGTCAAGCACTCTGGCAAGAGATACTGGCGAAACCAATCCTGTTTTTGCTGCTTGTGCCATTCAATGCGGGCACTTACCACCGCTTTTTCCGGCGAGGGCAAGGGCAGTGTGGTCAAGACAAACAGCGCCGGGCAAGGCAACTGCGCCCCATGACGCAGCCAAAAGGCTTCCCCCGTCACTAAAATCGTGTTCGTATCAAGGGTTGGCGTCTCCACCTGTACCCGTGAACCGTAGAGGGCAGCCAATTGGGTGGCCAACTGTTCCCGCAGCGGCACATCACTCACAAGGATCACCGCCCGCCGATGGCCAATCGTGCCAATGAGATCGTAGAGACGCCGCAGGACGGCTGGGGCAAATTCCGGGGTGTTGGGGAGAGGTAAGTCTTCGGAGATCGCAAGGGTAATCGCTTCACTGTGGCGATCGCTGGCAAATTTAATCGTCGTTTGGGGCGGAATCCCTAGTTCCTGCTGCACATAGGCTAGAGGGGAGTCTGTATCGGGGCCGCTGCCGATGAGGACAAAAGGCGCTTGCGACCAAAGATCCTTAAAATAGGCGCGGAAACTGAGGGGGTGTCCTTGGAGGCTGAAGTACCCCACCGTGGGGTGGCGCCGTCCCCAAATCACCGTGTCACTGCGGTTGAGGTAGTCCCGCAATTGCGACCATTGGGGAGGCAGCGCCTGCGGCCATTGATGCAGGAGTTCAAGGAGCGGTTGCTGTTCTGTAGGGGTGAGCAGATAGTCGCCGTAGGGATTCTGAGGCCGCTGAAAGAGGTGCTGCACCAACTGGGCATAGACTTGGCGAATCGCACCAACGGCGCTGGGAATCGCGAGTTTCAGGTGCTCCCAATCGCTGGTGGTAATGGTGCAGGTCATCTGCTGCTGGGCAATTTGGGGCAAGGCTTCAATGCCATCAATGATCGTGACAACGTTGGGATGGGCGGTGGCGTGGCGACACCAGTCCTCGAGGCTCATTACAAGCACCCCCTCAAAGGCTGGCTGCGGGTACGGGCTATGCTGAATCGGTTTCGCAACCGCAAGGAAGGTGAGGAGTTCAGGAATTTCTTGGTGCAGTAGTCGTGTCAGTCGCTCTTGGGGGACGACGAGCAGGGCAGGTTCAGGATACAACAGCAGCGGCAGCAGATAACTCAGGCCATAGCGATGTTGCAACACTGCCCGCTGAGTGACTTGAAGTAAACACCCCCGCTGCAGCCGTAGGGCACGGGCAACCAGCCGCGCCAAGGTGAGATGGTGAGGCCACCGGCGATCGCCACTGCTGCGTAAAAATGCCCGTAATTGGCGGTGAACCTCTGCCTCAATCACAATCTGCTCGCTGTGGAACAACAATCCCCTATTGTGGCACGTTAGCCTTGATTCAGTTGTTGTTTGCGTCGCTGTTCGAGGGCAGTACGGGCTTCCTCGCGATCGTCGAAGTGAACTTTTTCAGTGCCCAGAATTTGGTAGTCCTCATGACCTTTGCCAGCAATGATCACGCCATCACCCGGCGCTGCCCTCAGAATGGCTTGCAGAATCGCTTGACGGCGATCGGCCTCAACGATCAGCGGCGTTTGCGGTGGGATACCGGCAAGGATGTCATCAAGAATGCGGCGGGGATCCTCGGTGCGCGGGTTATCGGATGTCACCACCACTTGATCCGCAAGGCGAGCGGCAATGGCTCCCATCTGGGGACGCTTGGTACGATCGCGATCGCCCCCACAACCAAAGACACAGATTAGCTTACCGGGAATAAAGGGACGGGCAGCTTTTAACAAGTTCTCAAGGCTATCGGGGGTATGGGCATAATCCACAAGAACCGTAATCTCTTGGTCTGGGCTAATGCGCACCTGCTCCATCCGCCCCGGTACCCCCGCAAAGTCACGAATCGCCTTCAGCATCGATTCTAGGGGGAGTCCTACCGCTGCCCCCATGGCGATCGCCGCCAGCACATTGGCCACATTAAACTGTCCCACCAACGGCGAGTCTAGGGTGCCGCTACCGATAGGGGTATGAACCGTGCCCGTCACGCCATTGACACGATAGGTGAGATGCTCAGCCCGAAAATCGGCATCTTCGCTGAGGCCATAGGTCCAGTAGCGATCGCGCGGCAACTGTTGAGCCAGTCGCTGGCCAAAGGGATCATCGCCATTGAGAATTGCTCGACCCTTGAGATAGTCAGCAGTAAAGAGCTTGGCCTTAGCGGCAAAATAGTCCTCCAGATCGCGGTGATAATCCAGATGATCTTGGGTCAAGTTGGTAAAAGCCGCCACCTCAAACTGACAGCCCCACACCCGATCCTGCGCCAAGGCATGGGAACTCACCTCCATCACCCCAAACCGACAGCCCGCTGCGACTGCTGCCGCTAATTGTTCCTGAAGGGTCACCGCAAAGGGCGTGGTATGACTGGCAATCTCACAGTGTCCCGGCCAGCGACTGTAGAGCGTTCCCAAGAGTGCCGTTGGATAGCCCACACTGTTGAGGAGATGTTCCACCAAGTGGGTGGTGGTTGTTTTGCCGTTGGTACCCGTAACCCCTAGCAGGCTGAGATGCTGGCTGGGGTAATGATAAAAAGCAGCCGCGAGCCGACCACAGGCACGCTCAATATCGGGCGCCACAATCACACAGGCATCTCCCTCACGGGGTTTGGCTTGCGGAGACACCACAGCCGCGATCGCCCCAGCTGCCAAGGCACTTGGCCAAAAATTGCCCCCATTCACCCGCGTGCCAGGCATGCCAATAAACAACGAGCCACGCTGACACTCCCAAGAATTCGTACTCAGGGACTTCACCTCTTGATCGAGGGCAGGATGCTCAAAACTCGGCGTAATCTCTGCCGCCGTCAGGAGTTCCCGTAGGTTCATGGCTGTGCATCTCCAGTGATAGGCCGTTTAGGGTATTGTGGCACTACGGCACTTGGCTGTAAAAGATACGGCAATGAACGACCCCACTGTATGGATGAGGAATTCTGCGAGAGGAGATGCAGCCTAGGCACGTACCAGTTTGTGAAGTGTCTTGAGTTGCACTGAAAGCGCATGGACCCTAGCGGATTGGCGTAATTGCTCAACACAGCAGGTGACGGGAGTTACAGGCTGTCCCCCTAGCATCCTGTGACAATTTTTGCCCAAAGCTTGCCTTTTGTTAAAATTCCGATAATCTAGTTCATAAAAATCCGAATAATAACATGTCATTAAGGTGTGGGTGTTGGGTGATGAGTGAGTGGCACAAAACAGACTGGAACATGGATGATCAAGAATGGCAAGCGATCGCCAATTCTCGCCGCCAGATTGAAACCTCTTGGCACAGGACAATTCACCGCGTTCAGGTTCCCTCCAGAACCGCCTCGAAACCCTTAGACGCGATCACCATGCCAGCAGTTTCCCATCCGCGTTCGATTCAACCCATTGGTATTCAACCGTGGCAAGCCGAATTCACCAAAGAACGCTTTGCCTCCCGTTCGCGACTCCCCCTCAAACGGTCACAGGTGGAACTGCCGCAATTTGCCAGCCGTCGTTAGAGCACTCCTCTTTCTCTCAGCTTACGAGGTCTATCAATTATGTGTGGCATTGTTGGTTATATTGGCCCACAGCGAGCAACCCAAGTCCTGCTTCAGGGGCTGCAAAAGCTGGAATATCGGGGCTATGATTCCGCTGGCATTGCCACCCTCAATGAGGGCGAACTCCTCTGTGTGCGCGCCAAGGGCAAACTCCACAACTTAGCCGAAAAAGTTGAACAGCTCGACATTGTTGCCCATGTTGGCATTGGCCACACCCGTTGGGCGACCCACGGTAAACCAGAGGAACACAATGCCCACCCTCATCGCGACAGCCGCGATCGCCTAGCCGTGGTGCAAAATGGCATCATTGAAAACTACCGTGAACTGCGGGAGCAACTCCAAGCGCGGGGGCACATTTTCCGCTCCGAAACCGATACAGAAGTCATTCCCCACCTGATTGCCGAAGCGTTGCCTGAGACCCCCACCGCCAATGGCCTCCTAGAAGCGGTGCGTCAAGCTGTGCATCAATTGGAAGGGGCGTTTGCGATCGCCGTTATCTGTGCAGATTATCCCGATGAATTGATCGTGGCCCGGCAGCAAGCTCCTCTTGTGATTGGTTTTGGCCAAGGGGAATTCTTCTGCGCCTCCGATACCCCAGCGATCATTCCCTATACCCGTGCTGTATTGCCGCTGGAAAATGGCGAACTGGCTCGGTTGACGCCCACAGGGGTTGAAGTCTATGACTTTGCGGGACATCGCCTACGCAAAACCCCTCGCACCCTCAACTGGAACCCCGTCATGGTGGAGAAGCAGGGCTTTAAGCACTACATGCTCAAGGAAATCTATGAGCAGCCGGGGGTGGTGCGCACCTGTTTAGAGGACTATTTGCGAGCCGATTGGGATGAGAACAGTTCCTTTAGCCCGGTGCAGTTGCACCTAGACCCCAGCCTCCTCGAAAATCTGCAGCACATTCAAATTGTTGCCTGTGGCACCAGTTGGCACGCCAGCCTTGTGGGCAAATATCTTCTTGAGCAAATCGCCCAGATTCCCACCAGTGTGCAATATGCCTCAGAGTTTCGCTACGCGCCGCCGCCCCTGCTACCCCATACCCTGACCATTGGTGTCACCCAGTCTGGGGAAACAGCGGATACCCTTGCCGCTCTAGAGATGGAGCTAAAACGCCGCCAAGGACTCGCGGGCGCTCTCCAACCTCGTTTGCTGGGGATTACCAATCGCCCAGAAAGTAGTCTTGGGCATCTGGTGCCCCACATTATTGATACCCGTGCCGGTATTGAAATTGGCGTAGCCGCCACAAAAACATTCGTTGCCCAGTTGATGGCCTTCTATCTGCTGACCCTAGAATTGACATGGCAGCGGCAGTCTTGCGATCGCTCCCGCTTGGCGGAACTCGTCACTGGCTTGCGCCAATTGCCTGCCCAGATGGAGCAAATTTTAGAAAGCCAAGAACGCTATATTGAAGCTCTCTCCCATGACTTTTCCGAGACCCAAGACTTTATCTTTTTGGGACGCGGCATCAACTTTCCCATTGCCCTCGAAGGTGCCCTCAAACTCAAGGAAATTAGCTATATCCATGCCGAGGGGTATCCTGCCGGTGAGATGAAACATGGCCCGATCGCCCTCCTCGATGCCAAAGTACCGGTGGTCACGATCGCCATGCCCGGCAGTGTCTTTGAGAAAGTCCTCTCCAATGCCCAAGAAGCCCGTGCCCGCGATGCCCGCCTCATTGGTGTCACCCCCCTCGACGGGGTCGAAGCCCAGCACACCTTCGATAACCTTTTACCTGTACCCGAGGTCGATGAGCTTCTCTCCCCCATCCTGACGGTGATCCCCCTGCAACTGTTGGCGTATCACATTGCTGCCCGCCGTGGCTTAGATGTCGATCAACCCCGCAACCTCGCCAAGTCAGTAACCGTTGAATAACCTTGTATTACACCGACGGCAATGCCAATAACTAATAAAAGATAAAAGACCACATAGAAAAACTTGTGGTTCTGCTCCTAGGGGGTACTTAATTTTTGAGCGATAATAATGACGAAATTAACTAAAAGATTAAGTCAAGTTCAGTAAGTTATCTTCTTCGTGGGTTGAGATCACGCAATCGGATGTGGGATAGGCCGCACACAGCAGCACAAATCCAGCATCCAACTCCTTGGGCTTTAAAAAGGAGTGATCCGACTGATCCACCGTCCCTTTGATGATCCGACCAGCACAGTTGACGCAGGCACCGGCGCGGCAGGAGTAGGGCAAAGCAATGCCCTGGGCTTCGGCAGCATCAAGAATATACTCGTCAGCATGAACACGAATGGTTTTATTCAAGCCTCTTGCTTCATTGACCAGTGTGACACTATAAACTTTGCTATGATCCCGCTTTGTCATTTAAGCTCTCCTAAAACTGGCTTTTGAAATGTCTGTCTGTTTGTCCGCTTAACTCATGACTTTAGAGCGATCGCAACCCCACAGGCAGTTGTAGAACGCATTCCATATTGCTTTCATTTTAGCAAAGGCACTCAGGGGAACGACTGTTATACGGAATTGTTTATACTTTGAAACTATTTATCAAAGCAATGCAGGATCTGGGTTGAGCTAGTTGCCGGTTTGAGTGGCAGGTGGTGTACCCTGCGGTTGACTGGGGGAGAAGCCCGATCGCCAGACGGCTCCTGCGATAATGGCAACAACCACAAGGGCGATCGCCCCTAGACCCACGAGGCTGGTTTTTGAGCCTTGGCTCTCTTTTTCATGGACGGTTTCTTTGTTGTTCCCCTGCGGCTCCCTGTCGCTCTCACTGGCCAAGGTCTCTTTTGCGGATTCGGCTTCAGGATGTAACTGCGTGGCTGCCGCTGCCACCAATTCACGGCTCGGGGTTCGCCGCAGTTCGCCACTTAGCTCCATACCCACAAGGGTTTCCTTGGCACCCCGCAGATCGGATTTAATGCTTTGGAAGGCAATGGATTGCAGATATTGGCTGAACTCGGTATCCGCCATCGAGAGCATGAGATAGGAAGCCTTGGCTTTACGACCAAAGAGAATCACATCGCCGTGCTGCAATTCATGGCTACTGATGCGCTTGCCATTGACAAAGGTGCCGTTGGTACTGGGCTTACCATTGGCATTGCCATCCACCAAACGATAGCGGTAGCTGGTGGTACCGGGGACAGGTACCCGCAGGAGAATAGCGTGCTGGCGAGAAACCGTTTCAAAGTCAATAACAATGGCATTACTCTCATCGCGCCCAAGGGAGTAGGCCGCTGCCTCAAGGGCGATCGCCCGCCGGCCACCCACGGTATTCAAAATTAAAACGTGACGTTCCTGTTGCAGGCTATTCATTACCTCTATCCCCCGTATTTCAACAGCCCTCAAGAAATCATCCCCTCTGCAAATCTGAATCCTCCCCGCCTTCAGCTTGAGTTAGGGCAGGAGCAACGTTACAAAACGTGACACTTCAACAAGTGGTCTAGGCTGTGTGCTTACTTCTACCTTTGCCTGTTTCACCTAGGGCTGCTGTGATATTGATCACATTTAAGAGGGTTTTTAGGGAGCGCCACAAATCGTAACAAGTCGTTATCCTCAACCCCACTGCCAAAAAAGCAGCCTAAAATTAATTTGGTTACTGTGGATTCAATGGTGCTTGGAGTTTATTCCTATGGCCACGGATTTTAATCGCGGCATTATGAAGTTTGATGGTGCCGACAGCCCAGCGATGATCGCGATTTCTGCCGTTTTGATTCTTGGCTTTATTGCGGCACTCATTTGGTGGGCTCTCCACACGGCCTACGCCTAAGGGAGCGATCGCTCCAGATGGATCGTGTGCTCGGTGAGGGCTTCAAAGGTTGCATCGTGGCTAATCACAAAAAGTTGATGAAAACTTCTGAGGTTGCTCAGGCTCTCGGCCAGTTGTTGGCGGCGCATCTGATCCATATTGGTGGTCGGCTCATCAAAGAAGGCAATGTCGGTGTTGACCAGTACCCGCAACAAGGCTAAGCGCACCGCAAGGGCAGCACACATTTGCTCACCGCCGGAGAGGCTTTTGAAGGGTCGCCAGTAGCCGCCTTCATTCACCTGAATCTCATAGTCCGATGTCCACTGGAGCGCCACATCGGGACGGTTGAGAAGTTCGCGCAGCAGGCGATCGGCTTCGCTGGAAACGGTGTGCAGATAGGCTTCACTAACGCGAGGGCCACTCTTTTTGAAAATCTCGCGGGCCGTCTCAATCAGAGAGTGGTGTTTCTGTGCCGCTACCAGCTTTTGCAGTGTCTTTTCCTGTTCGGTGGCGACTTCATCAAGATGCTTGAGGGTGGCAAGGCAGCTTTGGTACTGCTTTTCTTTTTCAGGAATCGCACCAAGGAGCCGTTGATACTCGCGGTGTAGGTTTTCGTAGCGATCGCGCACGGCTTCCAGAGCGGCTAAATCCACCCGCTGCTCTTGGGCGTTGTACTCTGCTTGGGCTTTGGCAAGGGCAGCTTTTAACTCATGGGCGGCTTGCATAGCTGTTCTCAGGGTCGCTTCATAGCTTTCTACTTGGGCGGCCTGCTGCTGGTGTTGGAGATAGGTATCATAGCTGGGACGTAGTCTAGCTAGCTCATCCCTCAGCTGTTGCCGCTGTTCCTCAAGGGTGGCATAGTGTTGGCGTTCCTCATAAAGGGGGGTGAGGCGAGCTTGTAGGGTGGCCTGTTCGGTACCCAAACGTGCGTAGTCGGCTTCCAGTTGGGGGGCTGCTGCCTGCTGCTCCAGTAACAGTTGGCGCTGGGCATGGGGTTGGCCAAGGTTGGCGCGTTCTTCCCGTAACTCGTTCAAGCGGCGTTCTAAATCAGTGAGTTCTTTGCTTAGGGGTTCTACGGTTTGCTGGCGATCGCTCAACTGCTTAAGCTCTGCTGCCAAACGGCTGCGTTCCTCCTCAAGGGCTTGGGCTTGCAAGAGGGATCGTTCTGCGGCGGCAGCACGGGCAATGTCAGTTTCTAACTGTTTTAACGTTTGGTTGAGGGCAGGAATAGCGGCAGGATCTGTGAGGGTTTGTCGCAGTGCCGTGAGTTGATCCAAAAGCCAACGGTAGTTCTCCTGCAGCTGTTGGAGTGCCGTTAGCCCCTGTTCAATGGCAGGGCGAACTAGAGCAAATTGCTGAGCGGCAGTGAGTTCGGCGATCGCCGCCGCTACAAGGGGATCCGTTTCCGTGGCTTGGGTTTGCGCTCTCTTGAGAATGGGATCGAGGGTAGCAGCAAAGGCATGGGCGGCGGTGGCGTGGCTGAGTTGGGCTTGGAGTCGCTCCCGTTCTGCCTGTTTAGCGCTCAAGGTGGCGGCTATGGGACGCTGTTGCTCTAGGGCTTGCACCTGTTGCGCAATTTTCTCAAGGCGGGCTTGCAACGTTGCCGCTTGTTGCTTGAGGTGGCGCAGTTCTTGATCCGCCTGCTGGGCTTGCTGGTAGCGCGCCTCAAGGGGGGCAATTTCGGCATCGAGGGCGTCGGCAGCAGCAATTTGGGGTTCAAGGGCAGCAAGTTGACTAGCAATGGTGGCGATCGCTTGGCGTTGGCTTTCAATACTAGCTAATTGGGTGGCCAGCTTTTGTTGCTGCTGCTCTAGCTTGCGAATGTTCTGCTCAAGGGCAGCTCGTCCCCGTAGTTGCTGCTCAAGTTCTTGGTAGCGGCTCTCTTGCTGCCGATAGCGATCATAGTCGGATTGCAGTTGCTGGCACTGGGCTTGGCTATTGCGAGCTGCGGCCAACTGGCGCTGGCGATCGCGACAGAGTTCCTCCTGCTGACGCAGTTGGGCTTCGAGGCGCTGACAGGTTTGCGCAAGACGGTTCAGCGTTTCAACGGCAGCTTCGTATTGCTGTTTTTCGGTGGCTAAGGCCTGACATTGTTGGCGTAATTCCTCGCACTGCTGGCGATCGCGCTCTAGCTCCGCTGCCAAGGCGGTTGCCTGTTGTTCATATTGCGATCGCGTGGCCAGTTCCTGCTTTTGCACAGCCAACTGCCGCTCTAGGGACACCACCCGCTCTTGGGAAAAATTCACGAGGGCAAGGGCATTGTCAAAGGCTTGGCGATAGTCACTGACTTGCAAAATCGGTTCAAAAACTTGCCGCCGCTGGGCGGGTGGCTTGAGAAAATCCGCCGTGATCATCCCTTGGGGAATGCCAATGATCTGCTCAAAGAGATCCCGAAGCGGAAAGGCACTGCGGATACCAAGGTGCTCCTGCAACCACACCTGCACATCTTCACGCAACGAAAGACCGAGGTCTCCCACTTGGGGGTCATAAATCGCGTACCCCGTTTGCGTATTGCGCCGTACCACATAGGAGCGACCGTCTGCTGCCGAGATAAACTGAACTGTGGCTTCGGCGCGTTTAGCACCCTTGCGAATAATCGCCTTATTAAAGCCACTGCCATAGCCCGAGGTGGCATCAAAGAGAACCCAAGCAATGGCTTCAAAAATACTGGTTTTGCCCGCACCATTCTCGCCACAGATGACATTCACACCGGGCAGAAACTCAAACGTGCGATCGCGGTGGGTCTTAAAATTTTTTAGGGTTAGTCGCTGAATTTCCACCGTCTGTCTCCAAAGGCTAGGGCAGTTGATAGAACGTTGATCAACCCATATCAAACAACAAGTGAGAGAGTTAAAGCTAGCTACCCTCGCTCAGCCAAGTGTGAAGTTCTTTAGGAATATTACTTGTCGGCAGGTGTTCTGCATTGATAAAACAATCCATACTTTTACAAAAGTTTACTTGGTCTTAAGTCTTTTTGAAAAAGTTGCCATTAGCCAGTGACTTTCCCTAGGCTGGATCTATAGCAATACCCTTGTTTCTCGGCAAGCTTGGTCTCCGCACTCGATGCTCCTAGCTCTAGGCACCCTACGCTGGGAGAAATGCCTAGTTTATCTTATCAAGCGTATTTCCAGTGCCTAGGGTTAGCGATGCCGTGCACCGCTACTTTCTCCAGAGGCAGTTGAGTTGACAATTACAGCATTTCACCACGAGAGGATTTGGCCTGTGGATTTATTACATAAACAGATTCTGGTTCTGAGTAACAAAATTGATGCCCTCTACCAGATCGTTGAACAACTCAACCAAAAGGTTTCTAAGGCCCTAGAGGAGGGGCGGCTCAAGCCTCTGCCTGTAACCCCTACTGAGCAGAATCCTCTGCCCAAACCGCGTCCTTTGGTGAGTACCCCAGAACACAAGGATATTTTGGTGGATGATGACTATAGCCAAACACGCAACCTCAGTGGCGATCGCCCCCTGAGTCCAGAGGTGCAAATTCAACGGCTGACGGCACAACTCACGGCGGCCTACAATCAGATTGCGGCGCTAGAGGAGCAGTTGCTCTCCCACCACATCCATAGCCACTGAGGTACCGCAAGTTAAATTGTGAGGTGAGCCAGTACCTGCTGGCGCCATTGGGCATTTTGCTGGCGATCGCTCTTAAATTCCAAAAGTCGTACCTTTGGCCAAGGGGCAAGGGAAAGTTGGGTTTTCACATCCGCCCAGTCCTGTAAGCAGTGATAGGGAATGCCGTAGGCCGCTGCAAGCTGGGCAAAATTGACCGCTTGGGGGGTGGCAAAAAAGCTCTCAAAGGGTGGATCAAACCGCCGAATCGGTAGATGCTCAAAAATACCACCGCCGTTGTTATTGATCAGCAGTACGGTTAGACACCCTTGAAACTGGGGCGTGATCAGCCAGCCATTGGTATCGTGCAAGCAGGCCAAATCCCCCGTGATCAAGAGGGTGGGCTGACCGCGATGGGCAACCCCAAGGGCACTAGATAATGTGCCATCAATGCCGTTGGCGCCTCGATTAAAGTAAAAACGATGGTGGCGATCGCTCGCCCGCCAAACACTCTCAACATCGCGCACGGGCATACTACTGGCCACAAAAATCGCCGTTTGCGATGGCAACCACTGCGGCAGATGGTAAATCAGCTTGGCTTCACAGAACCAATCAATGGCCTCCAAGGTTCGCTTCAGTTGCTCATGTACTCGTTGATCGTGGTCTTGCCAGTCCTTGAGGTAGGGGTTGGGGGGTAGGGGGTCGGGGGGGCAGTCCACCGCTTGGGGGGCGATCGCCACCGTTTGACAGCGGCCATGGAGGGGATTGTTGTTATCGCCCGTGGGGTCAAGGCACCAGATCAGGGGATCGCAGGCACTGAGCCATTCCCGCAGGGCTTTACTGGTGGGTAGCGGCCCTAGTTGAATCACTGCTTCAGGACGCAAGGATTCCCGTAGGTGGCCATTTCGCAGCAGCAGATCGTAATGGGTAATGCCGTGGGGCAGTCCCCGTGCGTAGGAGAGGGCATCGGCAAGCACTGGCCACTGCAGAAACCGACTCAGGCGATCAATCGCGTCCGCTTCCGCCAAAGGCTCCACCCCATGACTGGGTCCCGCAATAATCAACCCCCGCTGCATCTGTTGCCATGTTTGCCAAGGGAGAGCGGTGACAACCCGAGGCGGCACAAAGGGCTGCACCTGATCAAAGAAGTTCTTTGGCAGTGCCCCATGAAAATTGGCCTCAGGGCGCAGGTCAAGGGGATCCCGCAGGGGAATATTCAAATGGACTGGCCCCGGATCTGGCCAGAGGGCAGTTTGCCAGCTATGGCAGAGGGTTTGCCGCAGGTAGGGCAGCAAAGCAAGTTCCGGCAGACTTAGTTCGCGATAGTGACGTACGGCATGACCATAGAGATGCACCTGATCAATGGCTTGTCCCGCTTGGCAAAAGCGCAATTCGGGGGGGCGATCGGCGGTCAGCACAATTAACGGTAAATGACTAAGGCTTGCTTCAATAATCGCGGGATAGAAATTGGCCGCAGCAGTACCTGAAGTGCAGACAAGGGCAACGGGTCGTCCCTGCTGTTGGACAAGGCCAAGGGCAAAAAAAGCTGCCGAGCGTTCGTCAAGAATCGGCAGGGCCTCAAGATGGGGATGGGCAGCAGCCGCGATCGCCAATGGTCCCGAACGTGATCCCGGCGAGAGAACGACTGTCCGCAGTCCTAAGCGATAGAGGGTTTCAAAGAGGACGCTCGCCCAGAGGACATTGAGATTTTCAGTGAGAATCATTCATCAATCCAGAAGCGCTATCCTAGCCGAAGTGGCTGAGCCATAGGCCACCAATAGAATAGGGTGCTAAATCCAGTTTGAGCCTATTTTGAGACTTTGAAAGAGCATCCCAGAGTCTTTGCAATACGCCAAAATGCAGGTTCTTCAAGGAGTTGAGTGTTAAGCGGGCAGCGGGAATCGAACCCGCGTCTCTAGCTTGGAAGGCTAGGGTTTTACCATTAAACCATGCCCGCAGTCCCAAGGAATACTACATTAGCACGACCCTTGGGGCGATCGCAAAGGGCAAGCCTAGGGAATCGTTGCCATCTTCACATCGTTGCGATCCAAGATGCTTTGGAGTTCCTCCGCATCGATTGTTTCTTTTTCAATCAGCACTTGGGCAATTTGGTCAAGGACGTGGCGGTTGTTCACCAAGACCTCTTTGGCACGACGATAGGCTTGCTCGACGAGATTGCGCACTTCGTCATCAATGGTGGCAGCCGTTTCCTCGGAGAAGTCCCGTTCTGCCATAATGTCGCGGCCAAGGAAGACATTCCCGGTTTGCCGTCCCAAGGCCACAGGTCCTAGGCGATCGCTCATGCCAAAGCGGGTAACCATTTGGCGAGCCACCCGTGCCACCTGTTGCAGGTCGTTTGAGGCACCGGTTGTCACCTCCTCTTCACCAAAGACAATTTCTTCAGCAATGCGACCCCCAAGGGCAACGGCCATTTGGTTTTGCAGGTAGGCACGGCTATAGAGACCCGAATCCATCTGATCCTCGTTGGGAGTAAACCAAGTCAGACCACCTGCCCGCCCCCGGGGAATGATGCTCACTTTTTGAACGGGATCGTAGTCGGGCATCAGGGCACCGACAAGGGCATGACCCGCCTCATGGTAGGCGACTAACTTCTTGCGGCGATCGCTCATGACACGGTCTTTTTTCTCAGGCCCAGCGAGGACGCGATCGATGGCATCGTTAATCTCATCCATGGAGATTTCAGTCAGGTTGCGGCGAGCCGCCAGAATGGCCGCTTCATTGAGTAGGTTCGAGAGATCCGCACCGGTAAAGCCAGGGGTACGGCGGGCAATTTTATCGAGATCCACATCCTTAGCGAGGGTTTTGCCACGGGCATGAACCTTGAGAATATCGAGGCGACCTTTGTAATCCGGACGATCCACCACCACTTGACGGTCAAAACGCCCCGGACGCAATAGTGCTGCATCCAAAACATCCGGACGGTTCGTTGCAGCAATAATAATGATGCCCGTATTCCCCTCAAAGCCATCCATTTCCGTCAGCAGTTGGTTGAGGGTTTGCTCCCGTTCATCATTGCCCCCCCCCAGACCAGCACCGCGCTGGCGACCGACGGCATCAATCTCATCAATGAAGACAATACAAGGGGCATTGGCTTTGGCTTGTTCAAAGAGGTCGCGCACCCGTGAGGCACCCACCCCAACGAACATTTCCACAAACTCAGAACCGGAAATTGAGAAGAAGGGAACGCCCGCTTCACCAGCCACTGCCCGCGCAAGCAGGGTTTTACCCGTTCCGGGAGGCCCGACAAGGAGAACCCCCTTGGGAATTTTGGCGCCCACTTCGGTAAAGCGATCGGCGTACTTGAGGAATTCCACCACTTCACCCAGTTCCAGCTTGGCCTGATCAATGCCAGCCACATCATTAAAGGTCACTTGGGTTTGGGGTTCCATCTGTACCCGTGCCCGTGACTTACCAAAGTTCATCGCTTGGTTGCCAGGACCTGCTTGGGCACGCCGCAACAGGAAAAAGAGCAGTACCAGCAAACCAATGGGAACCAGTAAGCTGCTCAGGGCGCGGAACCAGAAGCCATCGTTGCTTTGGGGCAAGACGGCGATGTCCACATTGTTAGTTGTGAGAATGTCAAGGAGTTCGGGGTCATTGGGAAGATTGACCAGCACTCGCGTGCCATCTTGGGTAATCGCTTGTGCCTGCGAGCGGTCGGGGGTAATACTGACTTTGGTGATTTGCTGATTTTCGACCTGTTGGATGAACTCACTGTAGGGCCATGTCTGTTTGGTCGTGGGTTGGCGATCAAAGAAGGCAGTGGCCAAGGCCAGCACCACGATTGCAAGAAGAACATATAAACCTGCGTTTCGCCATTGTTTATTCACCGATCGCCATCCTCCGCTAGGAAAAGTGAAAAGTCTTTACATAAGTTCATACTAACGCATTCTTTCGCAACCCTAGGTGAGCAGTCCCGTGGTTAAGATCATCAATATCCATGATAAGCCGTCAGAAAATGCTCGATTTAGACACCTGCTACCGGGTACTGGAGTTGGAGCCGGGGGCAACCCTCGAGGAAGTGAACCGAGCTTATCGGGATTTGGTGTTTATTTGGCATCCCGATCGCATCCCGAAGGACAACACACGGCTAATCGAGAAGGCACAAGAGAAAATTAAGCAGTTTAATGAAGCGCGGGATCAACTGCGGCAGCATATTGCCCGACACGGCAGCCAAACCTCCCAGCGGACTGCTAGCCAGCGGCAAACCTATCGTTCCTCGCCGCCACCCCCACGCTATCAATCCAATCCCTACACCTATCGCAGCTATCATGCGCCCCGTGAGCCGCAGCAAACGACGCACCAGACCTATAGCCAACACCACAACCACACCTACGGCACCTATCAGCGCCAACGCACAGCCGCGCCCCCGCCCCCAGAACCACCCCGCACGACGCCTCCCCACAAGGATATGTCGGGGGTGAATTTACAGGGAGCCAACCTGAGCGAAAAGGACTTTGAGGGGCGCAATCTCAGCCATGCCAATCTCAGCTATGCCGATCTCAGTGATGCCTTTTTGCACCGCGTGATTCTCCACCGTGCTAACCTGCGCCACGCCAATCTCTTTCGCGCCAATTTGCTGCAAGCAGATCTCAGCTATGCCGACCTGCAAGAGGCTAATCTCATTGGTGCTGACTTGAGTGGGGCTGATCTGCGGGGTGCCGATTTACGGGGAGCAAAGATGAGCCAAGGCAATCGCCTCCTAGTGAAACTGACCGGGGCACGCCTCACGGGAGCGATTATGCCCGATGGGCACGTCCACACCTAAGCTTGGATCACCCCCTTAGAACTGGGAATGTGCTGACTGCGGCGCGGGTCAATGGCGATCGCCATGCGTAGGGCACGGGCAAAGGCTTTGAATGTCGCTTCAATAATGTGGTGGGAGTTAATGCCATCCAATTGGCGAATATGCAGCGTCATGCGGCTATGGTTCACCAAAGCAACGAAAAACTCCCGCACCAGTTGCGTATCATAGGTGCCCACCCGCTGCGTGGGAATCTGCAACCCATAGCTAAGGTGGGGACGCCCCGAGAAGTCTAGGGCAACTTCCACCAAACTTTCATCAAGGGGAGCCACAAAGTGACCAAAACGATGAATCCCCCGGCGATCGCCCAAGGCTTGATCGAGTGCCATCCCCAAGGTAATGCCCACATCCTCATTGGTGTGGTGGTCGTCAATATGGGTGTCGCCTGTGGCCTGCACCCGCAAATCCACAAGGCCGTGGGAGCAAAGCTGATCCAGCATGTGATCGAGAAAGGGAATCCCCGTGTGATTGTCCGCTCGACCATTGCCATCAAGGGTGAGTTCAACGTGAACCTTGGTTTCTTTCGTCTGGCGATCGACCGTGGCTTGGCGCAACCGAGGCGCGTGGCCATTACTGAGGAGAGAGTCGTTCATGAAGCGTTACTGACGGGGTTGGGGATTGGCAGAGGTGGCTGGCGGTGGACTCGCCGCAGGCGTTCCGGAAGGAATTGCCCCCGTACGCGGAAAGGGCACATCCACAAAACCTAATTCTAGCAATTGCTGATAGGCCTTTTGTCCCAGTTCACGGGTGGGGTTTTGGCTGCGGATAATTTCTACCAAAAGGGGCACGGCAAGCTCAGGTTGGTTATTAGCGCGATAGACCAAAGCCAGTTGAAAAGTCGCTTGATCGCGCAGTTGTGCTGCTTCTAGGGCACGGCGACGGTTGCTATCGGCAGCCGCAGTATCAATCCCCAAAAAGCTAGAGTTGAGGGACTGGTAAAAGTTCGAGAGTTGGTTCATCACCGTACGGGCTTCTAAGAGCTTGCGAGCGGCGACGGCATAATTTTGGCTATTGACTGCGGCGGCAGCCTCATCCATCAAGCGCTTGCCCCCCTCAAGGGTATAGATTGAAGAGCTGGGTGGGGGTGTGGGATTCACAATCTGGACATTGGGGCTAGAAGATTGATTCTGAGCAAACACCGCCCGCGGGAGTACCCCCAGTAGTAACACCCCGAGGAGCAGGGATGATCTTGAGCAGTGAGCAAATGTATTCAGGGGCATGGTGCGAAGCCTTTACTAAGATAGAGGCAGTCAAGCGGACAATCAACATCGCGTATCTTACCACCAAGTAATGACAGCCCGTGCAGGATCCTAAGTTCCAATTTTCCTCAAGACTGAGGCCGTGGCCATGGTAAATCCCACCCCTCAGGGGACAACGGCTCATGATGCCATTCGGGAACGGCGCCGCCAATTGCAAAGTAAACGCCGCTGGCGGCAACTGGCAGGGCTTTGGCGTACCAGTGTCCTCTTGACCTTAACAGGGGGACTGGTTTGGGGACTGACGCTGCCGGACTGGGTTATCCGCCGCCCGGAGCAAGTGGTGATTCGCGGCAATCAACTGCTGAAAACGGAAGCGTTGCAGGCACAATTGCCCCTTGAGTATCCGGAGTCACTGCTGCGTTTGCGGCCACAGGAGATCATTCATGCCCTAGAAACGACGCTGCCTCTGCAACGGGTGACGATCGCCCGCCAACTCTTTCCGCCGACACTGATTGTCGAAGCCCAAGAACGCAAGCCTGTCGCAGTCGCCACCTGCAATCAATGCTGGGTAATGAGTGCAAGCGGGCAGCTGCAAGGGCCTGCCAGTCGCTGGTTGGTGGATGGCCTCGGATTTGTTGCCCCGCTGAGTAGCTATCAAGCCAGTGCCGTGAAGCCAATGCCCACACTCCAATTGCAGGGGTATTTTGTACCCGTTAAGGATGCACCGCGCCCGCAGACAATGGCCATCGATCGCGATCGCCAGCAGCAGTGGCAGCAAATTCACCAGATTCTCCAGCAGCAGGATTTACCGATTACGGGTTTAGATTGGCGCAATGAACAGAATCTAATTGTCCAAACCCCCCTCGCGCCGGTTCATCTTGGGGTGGTGCAGTGGCATAGTCCCACATTGAAGAAACAACTCAGTGCCCTAGCCAGCCTCAAGCAGTTACCTCAGTACTTGGATCCCCGCCAAATGGTCTTTATTGACTTGGTGAACCCCGATGAACCCTTAGTGCAACTGCGGCAACAACCAACACAGCAACCCCTTCCCCGCAGTCATTAGGGCGCAAGGGCACGGCATAATAGAACGGTTAGCTTGGAGTGGCTGGTCAATGAAACCCCTGAAGTTCGGCACAAGATTGCCCCGATTTCTGCCACAGTTGGTGATGGTGCTCGGTGTGCTTCTGCTGGTGAGTTGCGCGTCACTCTCCTCAGTGGCTGACACCAGTTCAATTCCAGGAGCACAAAGCCCAACCCCTATGGCCAATTTACCTCGACTCAATGGCGATGCAACGGTTGTACTGACAGTCAACGATCGCCCGATTACGATTCAAGTGAAGGGGGATGCTGCCCCGATTACCGCTGGCAATTTTGTGGATTTAGTGCAGCGGGGAGTCTATGATGGCACGATTTTTCACCGTGTGGTTCGTGAACCCCGACCCTTTGTGGTTCAAGGCGGGGATCCCCAGAGCAAAGACCCCAGTGTGTCGCCGCAACTCTACGGCACGGGTTCATTCATTGACCCCGCGACCAATCGCCCCCGCTACATTCCCCTAGAAATTCTCGGTCAGGGCAGTGACACCCCCACCTATAGCCAAGCGGGCAAAGTCTCACCCGTTCTCAATCATACGCGCGGTGCGGTGGCCATGGCGCGATCGCAACTCCCCGATTCGGCCTCAGCCCAGTTTTATATTGCCCTTGATCAACTGGATTTTCTGGATGGCAATTATGCCGTCTTTGGCTATGTCACCGATGGTATGGACGTGGTGGACAGGATCCAACAGGGCGATCGCCTGCAATCCGCTAAGGTTGTGGCCGGTTTAGAAAATTTACAGCAGCCATAGCAGAACGCCGCCGAAAGCGTTGTCGCAGGGTGGGTAGCAGTCGCAAACACAGGGCGTAGGTGAGGAGTCCGGCAACCACGCCCACCCAAACACTGCCAAAAATCAGAATCGTTGCCATTTGCCCCCCCTGTTCGAGGAGCTTTTCCCAAGATTGCCACTCACCAAAAGATAGGGCAGGCTGCCCCATCAGCCACCAACCCACCTGAAAGTTAAACCAAAACAGGGGGACATAGGTGAAGGGGTTGCTCACCCAAGTGGCAAGGGCAGCCAAAGGCTTGTTGCCGCGCACAAGGAGGGCCACCGTGACGGCAATAAGTATTTGCCCCCCAAACAGGGGCAGCATGCCAGCAAAGACCCCTGCTCCAAGGCCACGGGCAATACTCTCAGTGCTACTGTGGGAGCGCATCAAGCGCAAATAGTGATAGCGGAGCGATCGTCGCCAAGCATGGAGCCAACGGGGCTGTCGAGAAGGCTGAGGAAAAGACAACCGCATCATAGGTGAGCGTCGAGAGGGTTCAAAGGTTGAAAAAATGGGCGAATAAAGGTCTTTGCTTAGCAGTTTGACATATTTTGCTTAGAGAGTGCTAGGGGTCGCATCCTTGGGCTTGCCCAATCCCAGCGCCAAAAAGCCAAGGGCGATCGCCATCATCACACTGCTTTGCCAAGCGGGCGCCACCCCACCCCAGCGATCGAAGACCCACCCTGCCCATGCCGGTCCAGCAATCCCCGCCACACTTTGGAGTGATTGGCTAGCGCCAATAATTTTCCCCTGATCTTGATCTCGCACCCGATTGGAGATCACCCCTCGCAGCGAGGGCAACATGATTCCCACGCCAAAGGCCAAACCCACCACACACCCATAAAGCAAGGGCGCACTAAAGCCGCCCGCACTGGGCACCGCCGCAATCCCCAACAAGGCCAAGGCCACTAGGAGCAATCCCCCCAAGCTCAAGCGCTGCTCACCAAAGCGAGGAATCAATGAGCGAATCAAGCCCGCCTGCACAATCGTACTCACCACGCCAATAATCACAAAAATGATCCCCGCTTGGGCAGGTCCCCAACTCAATTGCCGCTTCAAGAAGAGGACGAAGATACTGGTAAAGCCAGCAAAGGCAAAGTTGAAAATAAAGAAGGCCATGAGTAAGGCTTGGAGGGTGCGTTGATTGAATAGCTCCAACCACTGTTGCTGCAAGGCAAAGCTCTTTAGGGTCAGGGGCGATCGCTGGGCTGCGGGCAATGACTCTGGCAAGATGAAATAGGCCAAGATGACATTCACCAGTGCCAAGCCCGCTGCAAACCAAATCGGCAACTTGAGATCAATGGCTGCTAGACTGCCGCCAATGGCCGGCCCAAAAATGAAGCCAATGCCAAAGGCTGCCCCCGTTAAACCAAAGTTCTTAGCCCGATCTGCTGGAGCAGAGGTGTCAGCAATATAGGCCTGAGCCGTTGAAACCACGCCCCCCGTGAGACCATCAATAATCCGCGAGACAAAGAGCAGCCAAGGAACCGTCGCCACAGCAAAGAGAATGTAGGACAGGGCCGTACCGGCAATGCAAATCAGCAACACCGGGCGACGTCCCCAATGATCCGAGAGGGCACCCAAAAGGGGAGCAGCAATGAATTGGGCAGCAGCAAAGGCAGAAAATAACAGCGTCAAGCTCAACGCATCAAAGTTAAATCGCTCCACGAGGAAGGGCAAAATGGGGAAAATCAGACTCTCACCCAAACGGTCGATGACAATTGTGAGTAAAACAATGAATAATGGTGAGCGTAGGTTGATCCCCATTGATGTGATACGTCCTCAACTGATGGATGCCTGCCTTGGCGGGTTTAGACCCCCAGAAAAAGGCAGTACAATAAAAGACTACAACTTAACACAATACAGTCCTTTTCCCATCGATTGGACACAGCCCAAAACATCCTACTGATGAGGTGATGCCACCCATGTCTGCTTATACGGAATCTTTGAAGCGATCGCTCTTTTTGACACTGATTGCCCTAGTTGTATCATTGACGATTTCCTTCTTGATGGCAATCTAAATTTGCCCTGAAAATCATTTATCATCTTCTATCAGTGATGTGAGTTGAGTGAGGTATGGCCACTCGTTCTGCCGCTGCACCCCCGCCGCTGCCCCTGTGGGTCATGTTTCGCTTGGGTCTGTTTCAGATGGCACTGGGGATGATGTCGATTCTGGTGTTGGGGGTGCTCAACCGCATCCTGATTAAAGAACTGGCGGTGCCGGCCACATTGGTGACGCTGACGATCGCCATGCATCAATTTGTCTCACCGGTGCGCGTGTGGTTTGGTCAGCTCTCCGATGCCCATCCCATTGGCGGCTATCATCGCACGGGGTATGTCTGGGGTGGGGCTTTGGCCTTTACGTTGGTCACCTACGCGATTGTTCAAGTGATCTGGCAGGTGGGGCAGAGTTTAGATCAAGCGGGCTGGAGTCTCATCACCCAAGGGTGGATTGGCCTATTGGGATTGCTCTTTGCCGCCTATGGCATTTGTGTCAGTAGTAGCTCGACCCCCTTTGCTGCCCTGCTCGTGGATGTCTCCGAAGAGGAAGATCGGGGCAAATTGGTGGGCATTGTCTGGTCCATGTTGACCGTGGGCATTGTGGCGGGTGCCATTCTCAGTAGTGTGCTGCTGCGTCAGTTGGAGCTAGACCCCCCCATTGAACTGCTACAACAAAGTGTTAATCGCCTCTTTTTGGTGGTTTTGACGGTGGTCTTTGCCCTCGCGATCGCCAGCACCTGGGGAGTTGAGGCCAAGTATTCCCGCTACCATGTGCGCAGCCGTGCCTGTGACAATCCGGAAAACATTACCCTTGGTCGCGCCCTGAAAATTCTCACGGCCAACTCCCAAACGTGGCGCTTTTTTCTCTTCCTTGTCCTGATGACCCTGAGTTTATTTATTCAGGAACCGATTCTGGAACCCTTTGGCGGTGAAGTTTTTGGCATGACGATCGCCGAAACCACCCGCTTGAATGCCTACTGGGGCATGGGTACCCTTGTGGGTCTAAGTTTCACCGGATTTTTGATTGTGCCCCGCCTCGGCAAGATCCGCACCACCACCTATGGCTGTTGGGGGGTGGCCTTGATGTTCTTGCTCTTGATCATCTCAGGCGTCACGCAGCAGGTGTGGCTCTTTCAGTTGCAACTCTTTCTCTTTGGCATTGCCGCTGGGGTGACAACAACGGGTGCCCTCAGTCTCATGCTGGACTTAACGGCGGCGGAAACAGCGGGGACATTTATTGGCGCTTGGGGCTTAGCGCAGGCCATTGCCCGGGGATCAGCGACTGTTGTCGGCGGAACGGCCCTTGATATTGGGCGTCAACTGTTTGGCGTGCCGATCCTCGCCTATGGATTTGTCTTTTGTCTGCCGATGCTGGGAATGCTGGCCGCTGTCTTGCTTCTGAAACGAGTGGATGTCAGTCAATTTCGCCAACAATCTCAGGTGGCGATCGCCAAGGTCTTGGCTGAGGACTTGGAATAGAGTCACCTACCAGCGGGCAAAGAAGGAAAAATCCAACTTACCAAAGTGGGTGACATGGGCGATATTAAAATGCTCTAGGCAATTCACCAGCCAGCGTACCTTGCCGCGACTAAAGGACTGATAGTGGTTAAACAGGATCGCAAAGCGTTTTTCAAGGTAGGGTTTTACTTTCTTGCTGAGGAGCACAACCTTGAGCAATAAGCCAATCGTTGCCGCCGTGCCGATGGTATTGAGCAAGTCAACAAAAACCAGATGGTTAGGATTTTGGGCGCTATCCACCACTAAGTAGTTGAGGGTCTGGCTACAGGTGCGCACAATCGTAAATTCATTCAGAGGTTGTGGCTGCTGAAAGAGGGGCAGCGTTTCCAAATACTGGTAAAAGCGCTGGCGAAAGCGACCCCGCCCCACATCCGCTGTGGTGTCCGTCAAGTAGTGGAAGAAGGCATCCCGAAAGTCGCGGGTGGATTTCAGGCGTTGCAGCCGCTGTCCAAATTGACTGGCCAAGTCGCGATAGGTGTGGCGGCCATCCACCTTACCGACAAAATGTTGAATCGAGGTTCTGACTTCCTCAGCAGAGAGCAACGTAGGATTTTTCACCAGTGGGATATTGTTATGCCCCTGAGCACGGCGAAACTCACTCGTGAGGTATTGACTCAGGTTCATTTCAAACTGCTGAGTGGCCTTTTGCTGAAAGTCTTGAATGTAGCGCAGGTCTTCGGGTGTCGTGTCATCGCCCACCAAGCAGTGGTTATAGAGATAGGGATAGCGGCGAATTAAGGTGGCAAGGGGGCGATCGCTATTTTGCTGAATCTGTGAAACGTCTTGGGCATCTTCTTGCAGAAATTGCACCATGCGCTGGAGCTTCTGAAAGGCTTCACTCTCTAAATAATCCTTGAGGAGCAGCCGCAGCTTACGCACAATCGGTGCCCGGCTCAGACCCCCCGCCGGCATCGCCACAGGCGTTTGCAGCATAGCCAGAAATTCGGGAACTGCCCCTTGGAGCAAAGGACGCGACTGCCAGCGGTTAATCAAAATGTGGCAGCAGCGGTTCATAAAGGGACGAAAATTATCTGCCACCCGTGCCCCCGTCACAATCCGATCCATCACCTCTTGAATCTGGCGATCGGGATAGGTATAGCCCATGAGAAAAAGGGCACGAAACCGCTCAATGACTTGCTGTGGACTCTCGTGCTGCACGCATTCCAGCAAGTGTTCATAAATCAGTTGGTAGTCGTTTGTCTTTATCCAAGTATTCATAGGGGATAATGCGCTCCTAAGCCACGCCGCTACCGACCGTGCTGGAATTCAGGGGCACAATTGAGAGGGTCTAACATACCTGCATCATAGAAGGCAACATATCGTTAACTGGTGATCGAAAGCACGTTTTTCCCGTGATCCTAATCACAAGAATGACTTAAGTACCTTTGATCGCTGACTAGCGCAAACGCCCTACTACTTTTTGATGATAAACAACAAGACAATCAATTGACAACCGACGATAAAAATTGGTGCCAAGTTCTCTCCTCATGAAGAGTTTTTAGGCTTTGCGAGCATTAGCGCCCCTGATACCCCGAAAGCTGAGCTAGACCCTCTAGGGGATAGACCCCCTCATAGCGTTTACCGTTGATTTCCCATGTGGGGTAGGCACGGATATTGGCCTGCTTGCACAGTTCTGGCTGGCCATTGGTACCGCGGGCATCGCACTCAATATAGTTGATACTTTTGAAAGCGCTGCCAAAGAGTTCTTTTTGCTTCATGCAAGCGGGACACCAGTAGGCACCGTACATCTTGGCATTGATTTTCTTGAGGTGGTTCGCCAGCCCTTGGGGGGAAATGGTCTGACTGGTTCCCTGCGCCATGACCATATCGGGAGAGTGCAAAACAGGTAAACGGGGCACAAGGGCGATCGCCAGCCCCACACCCAAGCCAAACAGGAGATAGCGCAAGGAGTTTTTCATTGAGAACCATCCACTAACCGAATCTAGTGTACTGTACTCCACATAGTGCTAGAGCTAAAGACCGCGAGTACCGTCTTGTAGTTCCGCTATTCTGAAAATTGCATCTAAGAATCATGCTGGCACGCCTTATCTAGGAACAATGAAGCAGCAGTACGACCAAGATTACAGTGCGTGGATTGCAGAAACAGTGGCATTGTTGCGAGAAGGACGATGGCAAGAGTTGGATCTGCCCCATCTCATTGCTGAGGTAGAGGACTTGGGCAAAAGTGAACGGCGCGCCATCAATAGCCAGTTAACTCGTCTGCTGCTACACCTCTTAAAGTGGCAATATCAACCCCAGCGCCGATCCGATAGTTGGTTGGATTCGATCACGGATGCCCGCACTCAAATTGAGCTGACCATAGCTGATAGTCCGAGCTTGCGGGATTATCCGGCCAGCCAACTTGCCATAAGCTATGAACGCGCTCGCCGCCAAGCAGCAGAGCAAACGGGTTTACCGCTGAGCACCTTTCCTGAAACCTGCCCTTATCCCCTAGAGAGGGTTTTGACCCAGAGTTGGCTCCCCGAAACGGACACTTAGCTCAAAACACTAGATGAGGTGCATTAGATGAGGTGCATTCGCCCGTGCTATTGCCGTTAAACTAAAACTACGTTATAGCGGCAGTGCCCTTGCGGATCTTTGAATGGCAGCGATTTTTGAGCTTCATCCGGTTAACCCCCAGCCCCGCACGATCGCCCAAATTGTTGAGGCTCTCAAGGAAGGGGCAGTCATGCTCTACCCCACGGATACCGTCTATGCCATTGGCTGCGACATGAACCACAAAGGAGCGGTGCAACGGGTACGCCAACTCAAGCAACTCTCCAACGATAAACCCGTCACTTTTTTGTGCTCTTCCCTCTCCAACATTGCCCAGTATGCCTATGTCAGCGATGCTGCTTATCGCCTCATGCGTCGCCTGATCCCAGGCCCCTACACCTTTTTGCTCCCCGCTACCAAACTGGTGCCCCGCCTTGTCCAAAATCCCAAACGCAAAACCACAGGGATTCGCGTACCTGACCACGTTGTGAGCCAAGCGCTATTGACCGCCTTGGGGAATCCGATTATTTCCACCTCAGCACGACTGCCCGACGACGAGACGTATTACGTGAATACCGCAGATCTCTTCGATGCCTTTGACAAACGGGTGGATTTAATGATTGATACCGGCGAACCCCCCGGACAGCAAATGTCGAGTATCCTTGATCTCACTGTGGAGCCGCCGCTACTGGTACGCAAGGGACAAGGGTGGGAAGCGCTACCAGCAGAACTGGTGACTGTTGAGTGAGCCACTCCAGCTTTTCAGCAGATAGAAACCGTTATACAAGGTTTGATTCAAGAATGAGTTCATCGCAATTAATTGGCAAAGTATATTTAGTGGGCGCAGGCCCCGGCGATGTGGGGCTACTGACGGTGCGTGCCAAGACGCTACTGGAGTGGGCGGATGTGGTGCTCTACGATGCGCTGATTAGCCCCGAAATTCTTAACTTGATCAACCCCGAAGCGGAAAAAATTCATGTGGGCAAGCGGCGGGGCAACCATACCCTCTCCCAAGCGGAGATTTGCCGCCTGTTGATTGACTTGGCTCAGCGCCATGCGGTGATTGTGCGCCTCAAGGGGGGTGATCCCTTTGTCTTTGGCCGAGGGGGTGAAGAGTGTCTTGCCCTTGTCGAGGCTGGCATTACTGTCGAAGTGGTGCCGGGGGTCACCAGTGGGGTGGCTGCACCTGCCTATGCGCACATTCCCCTCACCCATCGGGATTTTAGTTCTTCGGTGGTTTTTGTCACGGGCCATGAGGCTGCTGGTCGCTATCAACCGCGTGTAAATTGGTCGGCTCTGGCTACGGCGGTGGATACGATTGTGATTTACATGGGACTCCATCATCTGCGGGAAATTGTGCCGCAACTCCTGGCAGGGGGGCGATCGCCCCAGACGCCCTTGGCCTTTATTGAATCAGGGACAACACCGCAACAACGGGTGGTGGTGACAACCCTAGAGCGAGCGATCGCCACCTATGACGAGGCACAGATTCAAACGCCTGCCTTGATTGTCATTGGCGAGGTCATTCACCTGCGCTCCCAGTTAATCGGAAGTCTCCACTAGGTCTGAAGAAACAGGTTCTAGGGACACCGACAGCATTGCCCGCTCCAAATAGGGCAAAAGCTTACGTCGCGTTTGATCCAGAGAATAGGCAAGGCGGATATTCTCTCTGGTGAGTAGGCCTAACACCCGTTGCGGGTTCTGGCGATCGACCACGGGCAACTGCCTTAAATCCCGCGCTGCCATGCGATCGAGGGCGTCCTTCAGGGGTTCATCCCCATAGGCCAGTAACAAGTCTCGCGTACAGACACTCCCCACCATTTGCGTTTGATAGGCGGTTGTTTCCTGATCCGCTTCCCAACGGGTCAGCACCCGATTAATATCCCCAAGGGTGACCAACCCCATCAAGTCCTGCTGACTATCGGTCACAAAGGCGCAGTAGGCTTTTTTTTCAATCAGTTGCAAGCCAGCTTCAACCACAGGCATTGCTTCGCTAAGAAACAGCACCTCCGATTGCATGGCTTCCGCCACAGAAAGATTGGGGGGACTTTCCTCCTGCTCCTCCTTCTGGGTCTGAGCGCTGGGTGCCAATGCGGGCAGTTCGCCCCGTTTTTGAACACTCAAACTATTCACTAGCCAGACACTCAAGCCCACCGCTGCCATCAGAGGCAAAATAATGCGATAGTCCCGCGTCATTTCAAAGAGTAGCAAAATGGCGGTTAAGGGGGCATTGACGCTAGCGGCAAGGACGGCGGCCATTCCCACCGTTGCGTAGGCGGCAGGAGCAGCAATACTGTTGGCAAACATGGGTAGCAGGATGGGCAACACTTTACCATAAGCGGCACCAAGGGACGCGCCCAAAAAGAGCGCCGGTGCAAAGATGCCCCCCACTAGACCACTGCCTAAACTCACTGCTGTTAAGACCATCTTGGTCAGTAGCAAGATCAACAGCAAGCCGAGGGAAAAATTCACATCCCTGAGAATTGCTTCCACCGTTTCATAGCCAATGCCCAGCACTTGCGGTAAATGCAAAGCCACAAGGCCAACGCAGAGGCCACCCACTAGGGGACGCAGCGCTAGGGGAATACGACCTAAAAACTGCATGGGTGGAATTTTCCCCTGAAAGACTTGGGGGAGCCACTGAAGTAACTGGGTATAGACAATGGCAACGCCGTAGGCCAACAGTCCTAAGCCCAAATACAAGGGCAACTCAAGGGAACTGCGCACCTCATAGGTGGGCAAATCAAAGGCGGGTTGTGCCCCCAAGCCAATTTGGGTAATCAGGGCAGAAATCACAGCAGCCAAAAGCACCACACTCACAGCCGTTGTTTCAAACGTGGTGCCCAATACCACCTCTAGGGCAAAGAACACGCCAGCGATCGGGGCATTGAAGCCTGCTGCCAACCCTGCCGCCGCCCCTGCACCGAGGAGCAACTTTTGCCGTTCTCGGGAAACCTTCAGCGCTTGACCCAAGAGAATGCCGATGTTGGCACCCACTTCCACACTGGGGCCTTCTGGACCAAGGGACGCACCTGTACCAAGGGAAATCGCCGCCGCAAGGGTTTTGGCAATGGGGCGAATGAAGGGAATTTCCTTGCCTGCTTCTACAGCACCCATCAATGACATCAGGTTGGGACTAAACTCTTGGACAAACCAGCGGATGATCCCCACCAGCAAGCCCCCCAAGGCCGGAACACAGGCCAGTGTCCAAGCGCCCCATCGACCAATAAGCCCCATCAAGTCTTCAAGGGCCATGTGATGAATTGTCTCAATCAGGTAACGAAACAGCAGCACACTTAGCCCGGCACTGCCGCCAATGAGTACTGCCAAGACCAGTACGACGGTTTCCGGGGGCGGTTGCAATTGATTGAAAAGACGAGTGAGGCGAGATTCAGCAGCAAAAAGGGGGGAGAGGGAGGACACTGGTGGAAAAAATTTGCCTGAAACGGGATAGCTCTAACTTAATTATGCGCAATTATGCGCAATTTCCACGGGAGACGCTAAAAGGGCAAGAGTTGCGGTGTCACACGGTAAAAGTAGGGATGCAGCCACCACAGCAAGGCGACAAAGATGGCTACTCCCCCATAGGCGGGGCGCAAAAATTCTTGCCACACCAGTTGTTGCTTGCCCTGCCAAATAGCTTTGAAGGGAATGATTGAGGTGCGGGCTTTCAGGGCAGTAAACGCTTCTCCATGCCGTGCGTACCAGCGGCGATCGCCATGCCAAACTCCAAAGCAGTGATGGGCAATCAGCCCAAGGGAGGTCAGCAGTGTAAAGGACGTGCCCAACCACAGCGTATGCGCCACACACCAGATCACCTGTCCCCATAACTGCGGGTGGCGGGTAATGCGAATAATCCCCGTTTCGTAGAGGTGTACCTCTGGCCTCTGCACAGCGGCAATCTCTAGCAAGTTAAATGTGGCCGGATAAAGAAAGAGAAACGAGAGGGCCGAGAGGCTCCACACCAGAGCACCCATCCCCGGCACCCCTTGGAGTTGCCACAGTTGGACGCCATCGTAGCGATGGGCCAAAAAGTAGAGAATCAAGATTGTCGCTAAGGGTAGACTCACTAAGGCAAAAAAAATGCGATAAAGGCGGGCACCGACGCGCTTTTCTGCCCAAGGACGTAAGCTTGCCAATCCACTGTGGGCGATCGCAAACAAGAGCAATAACCCCACCATGATCCACTGCGAACTGGTTTGCCAACTGTGCTGATCCACGCCGATCTACTCCGTACGATTAAAACCCCATCCCATGATCCCAAAGGGTCAGACGCTTTGTAAAGTAATGTAACTAAGCCGCAAAACGCAGCCTATGAGCTATAGTCAAGGCGTTGAGGGCATCCGACATCAATCTATGTTCAATTGGCTCGATCGCCTCGAAAACCACCGTCTACTGCGCCTGCTGCTGCTCTTTGCTCTTGGCTGGATTGGCGTGCAACTTTTGCACTACTTTGCCTACGTCTTACTGATGTTTCTTTTTGCAGCCATTCTGGCGTTTTTACTCAACTATCCCGTGGGCTGGCTCAAGCGTTACTTGCCCCATGGTTTGGCGGTTACCATTGTGTTTCTCGGGACATTGGCAATTCTAATCGGCTTGGGGATTACCCTTGGGTTGGCGATCATTGGCCAGTTGCAGGACTTGATCACCAATTTGCCCAGCCAAATTGATCTGTGGATTGACTCCCTTGAGAGGATGCAGCAGTTTCTGGCGCGATGGAATCTAGACATCAATTTCCAGCAACTGGAGTCAGAATTACGCAACTTTGCCCTTGCGGGTCTGCAGTTTGGTTTTGGCAAGTTGCAGTCTGTCTTTGCGCTGTTGCTCAGCGGCATTATTCTGGCTGTGATTACCTTCTTTATGCTGCTGGAGGGGGAGCGGCTATGGCAGTACCTACTGAGTTTTTTGCCTGATCCGTGGCGCGATCGCGTGCCCCAAGCCTTAGAGCGGAACTTTTTGGGCTTCTTTAGTGGCCGTTTGCTTCTCTCTCTCTTCTTTGGTACCGCCACATTCCTTGTCTTGCTGGTGTTACGTGCCCCCTATGCCCTTGCCCTTGGGGCGATCGCCGGTGGCTTGGATCTCATTCCAGGGATTGGCTCAACGATGGGCATTTCCCTCATCTGCTTGATCCTGCTGCCCAAGAGTATTGCCCTGAGTGTACAAGTGCTGATTAGCTGTATTCTGCTGCAACAGGTGGAAGAAAATATTCTCATGCCCCGTGTCATGCGCAACACCGTCAACCTGAATCCAGTGGTTTTATTTTTTTCCCTCCTAGTAGGGGCAACAGTCGCAGGAATTGTCGGTATTTTCCTTGCCATTCCGATGACGGGGACGATCGTCAGTTTGCTAGATCTCAAAGCCTTGCAGGCAAGCAGTGAGGCTGCTCCGAAATCCTCGCAGGGCAAACGCATACTCAGGCAGTAGCAAGGAGATGAGCGAGATAGTCATCGTCCCATCCTGCTCTCAAACGTTTTGCCTTGACGCTGACCTTTACAAAGGTGTCCTGACGCATTCACAGTTATTGTGCTGGATAATATCTCATTCTTGATTGGAATAGCTATAGTCCCTGAGCAAGTTCCACGCCAGTTCAAACGTGTACTCAAATCCTTGAATCACTCCCTGCTTTTCTATATTGCTCAAGGGGCGAGTACGGCACAGTTCCACCCCTTCCTGAAGCCTCTGAAACGCTTTTTTATAACTCTTGAGTCGCCACTGCCAGCGTTCCATGATCTATCCTTCACTGAGGGGGTGATCACTTCTTGTTGACAACCCCTGTTGCAATGTGAGCATCACCTTTTTCATATCCCCTTGTAAAAGGGCCGGCAAGTTCAGCCAGAGGCCGGCAAACTCTTGACTACGCAGCACTCCCTCGCGATCGGGCTGTTGTTGAACGTAGCTCCCCTGCTCGCGGTGATACCAGTAAAAGGCCTGTTCTGAGACCACCCACACCAGATATTCCTTGACGCCAAAGCGGCAATAGAGGTCTTTCTTGTCGTGGAGATCGTAGGCGGCACTGCTAGAGGCAATTTCAATCACTAACTCCGGTGCCCCTTCGATGTAGTCATCGGCACTAATGCGTGATTGTCCCCCCGCCGATTCTTCGAGGCGCAATAGCACATCAGGTTGCACTTCATTGCTGTCATCCAGCCGTACAGTAGCATTGTCACACATCATCAAACTGGGCATCAGTGTCGCATAGGTACCCAGCCACACAACCATGTGTCCGTGAGGTTGAGCGTGCTTTCTTACTCTAATTGGGGAGGCCACAAACACGACTCCATTGATGAGTTCCGCTTTTTTGATGTGGGGAGAGTGCTCATAGCGGTATTCAAATTCCTCGCGGGTCAGGCGATCGCCACTTTCAAGGGTGAGGAGAGGAGCCGTCATTTTTCGCAACCGTCCGTGATAGCAGCCAGCACCTTTATTCTAGGCGTCAGCGAAATGGTGAATGGTACATGCGCATCAACTAAGCAGGAGGTAATCCCAGTACCTCACTGGTGCCCGCAACAACGGTGCCAATTGGCCAACTCTCAACCCCCCACTCGGCAAAGCAGGCCTGCGCCGCTGCAACCGCTGACGGCGGTAAAACCACGGTGTACCCAATCCCCATATTGAAAGTGTTGAAAAGTTCGCCCAAACTGACCCCTCCCATTTCCCCTAGCCAGTGGAAGAGTGGCGGAATTGGCCAAGCCTGAGGATCCAGTTGTGCGGATTGCCCTTGACCCAAGCAGCGGGGCAAATTTTCCGGCAGACCACCGCCGGTGATGTGAGCCATGCCGTGGATGGGAATCCCTTGCGCCAAAGCAGCACGAATGGGTTGGACATAGAGGCGCGTCGGTTCTAAGCACAGCTCGCCAAGGGGGGTGGAGCCAAGGGGGGTATCCTGCCAACTGAGCTGGCGATCGCTAACAATTTTACGCACCAAACTAAAGCCATTGCTGTGCAGCCCAGAACTGGCCAATCCCAAGACCACATCCCCCACCTGCACCTGGGTGCCATCCAGCACCTGATCCTGCTCAACGACACCAACACAGAACCCCGCAAGGTCATAGACCCCTTCGGCATAGAATCCCGGCATTTCCGCTGTCTCCCCCCCCAAGAGGGCACAACCCGCCGCTTCACACCCTTGGGCAATACCCGCCACTACAGCGGTCATCATCTCTGGCGCCAGACGACCACAGGCAATGTAGTCCAAGAAAAAGAGCGGCTCAGCACCACAGGTGAGGACATCATTGACGCACATGGCCACCAGATCAATGCCAACCGTATCGTGGCGATCGAGGGCTTGAGCCAGTTTTAGCTTCGTGCCCACTCCATCAGTTCCCGACACCAAAAGGGGTTGACGATAGCCCTTGGGAATTTGACATAGCCCAGCAAAGCCTCCCAGTCGTCCCACTACTTCCGGTCGTTGGGTGCGTTGCACCAAGGGGCGAATCTGCTCGACAAAGGCACGGCCAGCGGCCACATCTACACCGGCACTGCGGTAGTCCATCAATGCTGCTCCTGTAGTTGGGGGTAGTGAGCCTTGAGATACTCTAGGAGGCCTTCACAGGCATCGGTGAGCAGATCCAACACCTTCTCAAACCCCTGACGGCCACCGTAGTAGGGGTCGGGCACTTCCCTCGCGTCGTGGTGACGGCAAAAATCACACATTAACCGCACTTTATCGCGGTATTTCCCTTCGGGGTCAAGGCGCAAGATATCATAGTAGTTTTCCCGATCCATCGCCAAAATCAGATCAAATTCCTCAAAGTCGGCGGCATGAAATTGGCGTGCTCGATGGGTCAAGTGCAGTCCCCGTTGCCGTGCCGTCATTACCATGCGGGCATCCGGTGGATCGCCAACGTGAAAGTTGCTGGTGCCGGCAGAGTCACACTGAATCTCATACTCTAAACCTGCCTTTTTGATCAGATCTTGCATGATCCCTTCGGCGGCAGGGGAGCGACAGATATTACCAAGACAAACAAAAAGAAGACGGATGGGCATAGGACATTTCCTAGGGGGCGGGAATCAACGTACGGATGAGATCAGCGACCTGCTGACTGCTGTTGGGCATCGCCAATTGGCGGGCATTCTCGGCCATGGCTTGTAATTTTTGCGGCTGCCCTAGCCATTCTAAAATGATCTGCCCGAGGCGATCGCCCGTCAATGCCGACTGCGGGATCATTTCAGCAGCGCCGGCACTCACCAGCACTTCAGCATTCACCGTTTGGTGATCTTCAGCCGCATAGGGATAGGGAATCAACAGCGCTGGGGTTCCTGTGAGGGTTAGTTCCGCCAAGGCACTGGCGCCAGCTCGACTAATGACGATATCCGCGCGGTGCAGCAGGGATCCCATGGGTTCAAAGAAGGGAAAGACGAGATAGTGGGGATGCTGAACACTTTGGGCATCGGGATCATTGTTGCCCGTGAGATGCACCACCCAAGCCCCCGCCTCGAGCCAGCGGTGAACCGTTTCCCGTACAAGGCGATTGATGGCCACTGCCCCTTGACTCCCCCCCATCACTAGAATCAGGGGTACCTCCTTGGGAATCGGCAACTCCAAGTCGCCGGGATGGAGAATATCGGGACGCACCGGGGTGCCCGTGACCCGTAGGTTCAGCCGTTTGGATTTGAGGTAGGCTAAACTCGCGGGGGTACCCAAGGCAACCAGCGTACACCAAGGCGCCAGCCAGCGGGTGACTTTGCCTGGTAGGGCGTTGGATTCATGGAGCAGGGCGACACGCCCCAAACTGCGAGCCGCTAAAATAGCTGGCGCTGCAATGTAGCCACCGGTGGTAAACACCCCTTGGAAGTGTCCCTGTTTTAACAACTGGCGCGTTTGCCAAAAAGCTCCCCAAAATTGCCAGAGGGGGCGCAGCCTTGCCCAAGGGGTCTTGCCTTGGACACCAGCGAAGTTGATCGTATGCAGGGGGTAATGGGGCGGAATTAATTTCTGTTCAAGGCGATCGCGCACCCCCAACCAATGGATGTTATATTCAGGTAACTCTTCTGCTACTGCTAGTGCGGGAAAGAGATGCCCGCCAGTACCACTCGCTGCAATCAGTAGTTTCCTTGGCCCAAGCATTAAACATTCCAGCCCAATGTGGTCATGAGCTTATCGACAAAGTTGGTATAGACAATACCGCTGCGAAACTCTGGCGTGTCCATCACCTGCTGATGAAAGGGAATGGTGGTCGGCACCCCCATAATCGCACATTCTCTTAGGGCACGCTTCATGCGGGCAATGGCAGCGGGGCGATCGCTCCCCCACACCACCAATTTACCGATCAGCGAATCATAGTAGGGGGGGATTTCATAGTCGGTATAAACATGGGAGTCCATGCGCACCCCAGGGCCACCGGGGGGCAAGTAACCACTAATACGACCGGGATGGGGACGGAAATTGCGCTCCGGATCCTCGGCATTGATGCGGCATTCAATGGCATGTCCCCGCAACAGCACCTGTTCTTGGGTCAAGCTGAGGGGTTCCCCTTGGGCAATGCGAATTTGCTCCGCAATCAGATCCAGCCCCGTAATCATTTCTGTGACGGTGTGCTCCACCTGAATGCGAGTATTCATTTCCATGAAGTAAAAGTTGTCTTGGCCGTCGAGGAGAAATTCAATGGTGCCAGCGCCCACATAGTTAATCGCCTTAGCCGCAGTCACGGCGGCAGCCCCCATCTTGGCACGCAGTTCGGGGGTGAGGGCAGGGCTAGGCGCTTCCTCAAGGAGCTTTTGATGACGCCGCTGTACAGAGCAATCGCGCTCCCCAAGGTGAATGACATTGCCATAGCTATCCGCCAGAATCTGGAACTCAATGTGGCGGGGATTTTCAATAAATCGCTCCAGATAGACGCCGGCATTGCCAAAGGCGGCTTCCGCTTCCCCTTGGGCGGCACTGAGGGCCCGTCCTAAATCTTCAGCAGAGCGCACCAAGCGCATCCCCCGGCCACCCCCCCCAGCCGTGGCTTTAATCATCAGGGGATAGCCAATTTTGCGGGCGATCGCCCGAGCAGTTTCCTCATCCTGCACCAGTCCATCACTGCCGGGAATTGTCGGCACCCCCACCTGTTGCATCGTCGCTTTGGCGGTGGATTTATCCCCCATGGCACGCATGGCAGCGGGACTCGGCCCAATAAAGGTAATTTTGTGGTCGGCGCAGATCTCGGCAAAGCGGGCATTTTCCGCCAAAAAGCCATAGCCTGGGTGAATCGCCGAGACATGGCGGGTGAGGGCAGCAGCAATAATGTTGGGAATATTGAGATAGCTGCGGCTACTGGGGGCTTCGCCAATGCACACCGCCTCATCGGCCAATTGCACATGCAGGGCATGGCGATCTACGGTGGAATAGACGGCAACCGTTGCAATGCCCAATTCCTCACAGGTACGCAGAATCCGCAGTGCAATTTCGCCACGATTGGCAATCAAAATTTTCGTAAAGGCCATGGCGGTCAACGGTAGGGGAAGCGATCCCTAATGCTACCATGCCAGCTCAACGCTTCCGAAAAGGCGACGGCAATTGCATTGGTGCCACTGGCAAAAACAAGTTAGGATCAGCAGGGTTTTATTTGGGAGCGCACTATGGCTGCTGTGTCACCCACGATGGCCTTGACCGTTACGAAAACCAGCAATTGGACAATCGAAGACAGCGAGCAGCTCTACCGCATTCAGGGCTGGGGCGAACCCTACTTTGGGATTAATGCTGCGGGTCATGTCACCGTCTCTCCCAAGGGCGATCGCGGTGGGTCATTGGATCTCTATGAATTGGTGCAGGCGCTCCAACAGCGCAACATTGGCCTCCCCCTGCTACTGCGGTTTTCCGATATCCTTGAGGATCGCATTGAGCGACTGAATGCCTGCTTTGCCCGCGCCATTGCTCGCTATGGCTATCAGGGAGCCTACAAGGGGGTCTTTCCCGTTAAGTGCAATCAACAACGCCACATCATTGAAGCCCTCGTGCGCTTTGGCCAGTCCCATCAGTTTGGCCTAGAGGCAGGATCAAAACCGGAATTGCTGATTGCCTTGGCCATGCTCAATACACCGGGGGCACTGCTGATTTGCAATGGCTACAAAGATCGCAGCTACATTGAAACGGCGATTCTCGCCCGTCGCCTTGGCCACACCCCGATCATTGTCCTTGAGCAGCCCGAAGAAGTCGCGGAAGTGATTGCTGTCAGTCAGGCTTTGGGCATTGAACCCATTGTGGGGGTACGGGCAAAACTGAGCACCCAGGGGGTAGGGCGTTGGGGCACTTCTGCGGGCGATCGCGCCAAGTTTGGTCTGACGGTGCCAGAGATTTTAACGGCAGTCGAACAACTGCGAGAAGCAGGAATGCTCAATTCCCTGCAACTGTTGCACTTTCACATTGGCTCGCAAATTTCTGCCATTAGCGTCATTAAGGATGCGATTCGTGAGGCGGGGCAAATTTATGGCGAGCTGGTGCGCCTCGGTGCCAATATGCAATACCTCGATGTGGGCGGCGGCTTGGGGGTGGACTACGACGGCTCCAAAACCAATTTCCATGCCTCGAAAAACTACAGCATGCAAAACTACGCCAGTGATGTCGTGGCCGGCATTAAGGACGCCTGTCGGCAGCGGGGCATTCCCGATCCCATTCTCATCAGTGAGAGTGGCCGCGCCATTGCCTCCCATCAATCGGTATTGATTTTCAATGTCTTGGGGGTCAGTGAAGTGCCCAAAATTACCCCCGAACCGGCCACGGAGGACGAGCACCTGATTATCCGCAACCTCTACGACACCTACCAAACGATTGATGAGAACAACTACCAAGAGGCCTACAACGACGCCCTGCAATTCAAGGGGGAGGCCATCAGTCTCTTTAACTTTGGCTACTTGAGTTTGCCAGAGCGGGCACGGGCAGAAAGTCTCTTTTGGGCCTGTTGTGCCAAAATCCTCGGCATTGCTCGCCAGCAGGAATATGTGCCCGACGATCTCGAAGATCTTGAGAAAATCATGGCTTCGATTTACTACATCAATCTGTCGGTGTTTCAGTCGGTGCCTGATAGCTGGGCGATCGATCAACTGTTTCCAATCATGCCAATCCACCGCCTCGATGAAGAACCCACAGAACGGGGCATCCTTGCAGATCTGACCTGCGACAGCGACGGCAAAATTGACCAATTTATTGACCTGCGGGATGTGAAATCGGTCTTGGAACTGCATCCCTTTCGCCCAAGGGAACCCTACTACCTTGGTCTCTTTCTCAACGGTGCCTATCAGGAAATCATGGGCAATCTCCACAATCTTTTTGGGGATACGAATGCCGTCCATATCCGTCTAACTCCCAAGGGTTATGAAATTGAGCACCTGGTGCGGGGCGATACAATGCAAGAAGTCCTCGGTTATGTGCAGTACCAAGGAGATGCCCTGTTAGAAAAAATTCGCCGTCGCACTGAGGCAGCGCTGGCAGAACAGCAAATTACATTGGCAGAAGCGCAGCACCTGCTAGAAAACTATGAGCGGAGTTTGCGCAGCTATACGTATCTATCCTCTTAGGGAAAGCGATGCTGGGAACATTTCAGTCAAGCCATTTGCGCATTGAGGTGCCGGCCACCGCAGACCAACTGCGGGAGTATTTGACGCAGCCAGCACAGTTACGGCAGTGGTTGTGGCCCCTACAGGTTCAGACGACGGGCGATCGCCTGCAAGTGGGGGATACCTTCACCAGTGAATTCCTGTGGTTAAAACTGGAACATCGCGTGGAACTACTCACAGCAGAGCGACTGGTATTGGTGCTGCGGCAGGCCATTGAGGGCTGGCAAGAATGGTCGTGGGGAGAGGGCTGGGTACAGTCCTGTATTGAGGGGGTAACACCGCTGCCTCTAGAGTTGGGGCAGACTTTCCTCCTATGGCGGTTGAAATCAGTGCTGAGTGAAACGGTAGCAAGCTGAGGGTCGAAGAACGTTGAAGCGATCGCGCCAATTGGGATGGATCTTATTCTTGAGTGCCCTGCTTCTCAGCAGTTGTGAGGGCAGTGGGCTACAAAGTTGGTTTGCTGCTGACCCCAATGCTGATCAATGGGCAGGGAAGGCACCCACGCCAGAACCGACGACAACGCTACCAGAGAATTTACGGTTTCCTAATGCGATGCTTGTAGCCAATCAGCCCCAAGCGGGGTCACCCCAGACGACGGAAACCCGCTGGCAAGCACCCGCGCCGGCGATCGCCATCCAGCAATTCTATAGCCAACAATTTCAACAGTCGGGCTGGCAACTGGTGGAGCAACAGGTAGCCGACAATACGATCACCCTCAAGGGGCGCAGTGCTGAACTGGAAGTGAGCGTCACCATCAACACGGTGCCAGAAAATAACCTGACAACCTTCACCGTGGCCTACACAGCCGTCAATAGCACCACGGCCACACCGTCTCCCCAGCCCACCCATTCCTCCCCCCAAACGTTCGCTGATCTAGAGGACGCCCCTGCCCCCCTACAGCCGGCCATTCGTGACTTGGCAGAACTGGGGGTTCTCAGCACCACGGGCGATCGCCTGCAACCCAATACCCCCATCAGTCGTGCTCAGTTTGTGCGTTGGTTGGTGACCACCTACAACCGCTTTTATGCCGATCGCCCCGCACGCCAAATCCGCTTGGGCAGCCGCAACGACACACCCATTTTCCAAGATGTGCTTCGTGATCATCCCGACTTTCCCTATATTCAGGGACTGGCGATGGCAGGATTTTTGCCCAGCCCCCTCACCGGCGATACTAGTACCCTCTTTCGCCCCAATGCTCCCCTTACTCGCGAAACGCTGTTGCAGTGGAAAGTGCCCCTCGATCAACAGGGGCGGCTCAGTCCCAGCACGATTGACCGCATTCAGCAAACATGGGGCTTCAAGGACAGTCAACGGATTGCTCCGCCCGCCATCAATGCCGTGGCCGCTGACTATCTCGCGGGGGATCTCTCAAACATTCGCCGCGTTTGGGGAGAAACCCTCTTGCTCCAGCCCCAAAAACCCGTCACCCGCGCCGAAGCCGCAGCAGCCCTGTGGTATATCGGCAACGGGACCGAGGGACTCTCAGCAGCGATGGTGAAGCAAGCACCGCCCTCTGCCTCCTAGAACCTTGCTAGATTAGAAATCCGAGTCAATTGTTACGATTTGCGGAACTGATTGCTGCCTATGCCTTGGCCCTTATCCCGTGGTTACCATCGTCAAATTGCCCGCCTCGAAATTACGGGGGCGATCGCTGGGGGTACTCGCCGTCGTGTCCTCAAAGCCCTGAAAACCATTGAAGAACGGAGCTATCCGGCACTACTGGTGCGCATTGACAGTCCCGGCGGAACCGTGGGGGATTCCCAAGAAATCTATGCGGCCCTCAAGCGTTTGCAGTCGAAAATGAAAATCGTTGCCAGTTTTGGCAATATCTCTGCCTCTGGCGGGGTCTATATCGGTATGGGGGCACAGCACATCATGGCCAACCCCGGCACCATTACAGGCAGTATTGGCGTCATCCTGCGGGGCAACAATTTGCAACGGCTCCTCGACAAGGTGGGGGTCTCATTCAAAGTGATCAAGTCTGGCCCCTACAAAGACATTCTTGCTTTCGATCGCGACCTCACTGAGGAAGAAATCCGCATTCTCCAAGACCTCATTGACACCAGCTATCACCAATTTGTCCAAACCGTGGCCGAAGGCCGTAACCTCGATGTGGAAACGGTACGCAGTTTTGCCGATGGCCGTGTCTTTACCGGTGAACAGGCCCTTGCTCTCGGACTGGTGGATCGCTTGGGAACCGAGGAGGATGCCCGTCGCTGGCTGGCGGAATTGGCAGGACTTGACCCCGACAAAACCAAGGTGCAAACCATTGAAGAACCCAAGTCGCCCTTGGCTCGGCTGTTTCCGCGTCAGCAGGAACGATTCCCCTTTCCGTGGCAAGCGGGTCTCGACTGGTTGGAATTTGAAATGGCCACCAATGGACTTCCCCTATGGCTCTATCGCCCCTAAGCTGGATACAGTACCCTTGCGGATATCTTGATGGAGGAGCACACTGTGGGCTGGCGCGTCCGAGCAATTCGTGGAGCAACTACCGCCACTGAAAATTCAATTCCAGCAATCCGTGAGGCGGTTTTGGAACTCCTCGGCGAGATTGAGCGGCGCAATGCCCTCGATTTCTCGGAAGTGATTAGTGTGACCTTCTCTGTGACCCGTGACCTCGATCAAATCTTTCCGGCGGCGATCGCCCGGGAATGTCCCCATTGGCGCAACATTCCTCTCCTCGATGTTCAACAAATGCATGTGGAGGGAGGCTTACCCCGCTGTATCCGCTGCTTGATTTACTTCAACACCCCCAACCCCGATCAACCGATTTACCATGCCTACCTGCGCCATGCCCAGAGCCTCCGTCCCGATCTGGCAATGCACGGCGACTACCATCCCCTCCATCTGTCCTCTCATTCCCTAGGTTAACTATGACCGCTCTTGTCCGTGACTACATGACCCCCAACCCCTTTACCATTCGTGCCGATGCCCCGATTTCTGAGGCAGTTCGCCTGATGGAAGAAAAACAGGTGCGCGGCCTCCCCGTGGTGGATGATAAAGGCAAATTGGTGGGCTTGGTGTCTGAAGCTGACCTGATCGTGCGCGAAGCGCCTCTCGAGCCACCGTTGTACATTACGTTCCTCGGCAGCATCATTTACTTTGAGTCTCCAGAATCCTTTCATCAACACCTCAAGAAAACCCTTGGCCAACAGGTGCAGGATGTGATGACCCCTAACCCCCACACCATTGGGGTGGATGCCCCCATTGCCGAAGCGGCTCGCCTCATGGTGAATCACCACATTAGTCGCCTGCCGGTCTTGAATGCCCAAGGAGAATTGATCGGCATTATTAGCCGTCATGATCTGTTGCGCGCCCTGCATACCCAAGAAACTTCTGCGTGACGTTTGTCAAATTGGCCTGACACTAACTTTCAAGATTGGTGACTTCCCATAGAATAACCACAGGTTCGCTCGCGATCGCCTGAGGGTTCTTTGATCATGACCGCTTCCCTTGATTTGATTTGGCAGCAGGCACGGCAGGGTCAAGCAGAGGCCATTGCCCATTTGATGAACCGCACGCTTCAGGCCAAGGGAGTGCGTGCCCTCGTTCGGCGACGGGGTGACTGTTTACAAATTATGTTTGAAGCGGCGCGATCGCTCCCTCCCCAAGTCTGCGTTCAGTTTGTTTGCCGAGGCCTCAAGCAATTGGCGCCCCAAGGCGTTCTACGTGTACGGCTCCATGCTCGGCTCCTTGGCGAAGAATGGCCAGAATGGACACAGACTGTTGACTTACAGGAGACCTTACCAGCGGCGCCGTCTGTCCAGGCAAGCTCAAATCCAACAACACCTGCCACCACGCCATCCCATCAAGCGGTCAGTGCTTTTGCCCTCAGTTTACTGGCGATCGCGGGCACGAGTGCCGTTGCCCTTACCCTGCAAAATCAACTCAGTGTCGATGCCCCGCCGAGTGCGGAACCCAGTCCAGCCATTACAACCCCTGAACCCGACGTTCCCCTTGTGCCCCCCCCACCCGCCCCGAGCGATCGCCGGCTGCGGATTAAGGCCGTTGGCGATATTGTCCTTGGCACCAATTTTCCGAGTAACCGCTTGCCTGCGGATCCACAAAAGCTCTTTGCCCAAGTGAAACCCTATCTTCAGGGGGCAGATCTCCTCTTTGGCAATTATGAAAGTACCCTCACCGATCATCCCCATCCCTTCAAAAACACCAGTAGTGGTCGCAGTTTTGTCTTTCGCTCACCGCCCAGTTATGCACAGGTGTTGCGCCAAGCTGGTTTCAATGTTCTCAACATTGCCAACAACCACAGCTACGACTTTCATGAGCAGGGATTTCGCGATACGATTCGCCACATCAACGCCGCTGGTATGACCGCCATTGGTGATCTCAATCAAATTACCTACCTCGAAGTCAATGGCCTGAAAACCGCATTTATTGGCTTTGCCACCTACTACGGCCAAAATCGCATTCAAGACCTCAAGGCCGGTGCCGCTCTTGTACAGAAGGCCAAGCAAAACGGTGATATTGTGGTTGTTAGTTTCCATGGTGGCGCCGAAGGCAGCGATCAAATTCACACCCGCGATCGCACTGAGTACTTTTATGGCGAAGACCGCGGCAATGTGGTTCAGTTTGCTCGCACCATGATTGATAACGGTGCCGATTTAATCTTAGGTCATGGCCCCCATGTCCCCCGTGCCCTTGAATTGTACAAAGGCCGCCTCATTGCTTATTCCCTAGGGAACTTTGTCGGCTATCAGACCCTGAGCAGTCACGGCACCCTTGGCAAGTCCTTAATCCTAGATGTTGAACTCGACGGTTCTGGCCGCTTCCTTCAAGGTAAAGTCATTCCTGTACGCCTCGATGCCAAGGGGATTCCCCACATTGATCAAAACTTTGCCAGTGTGCAACTGATTCGCCGTTTAACCCAAGCCGACTTTCCCAACACTCCCTTGCAGATTGAACGCCTCGGTGAAATTGTCAGCACCGATTCCCAATCCTAGTCTTCCTCTGGTCGATGAGACAACTGTTGGTGCTCAATTTTGACCGGTAGAAACTTAGGAATTTGTGTAATAAGGGATTCGGCTATGGCATCGTTACACCCTTGATAAAGAGGCACTCTGCGAGGAGGCCCCGGCACATTAAGAGTGAAGTAAATCTTGAAATGATTCTGTTCCCAAGAACGGCCATGCCTGCCTTGTATCACTTCGACATATTTTTGGACAATCATTGCCTCTATATCGGGAAAGTCATATTCTCTGCGAAATTTGGTTTTCGGACTCTCCCATATAATCTTTCTTGTAGATCGATCAATGATTAATGTTTCCTTATATTTCAACGACTCTGACATACGAGGATAGTAGAATCGCTGATAAGAGACTGCTAAGAAGTTAACCGTCAAAGGAAAAGTCAAAATAGATATAATTGCACTCGGTAACTAATCACGGTTTCTATAGGTATACGTCTAGGTTTCTCGATTAGACTACAGGAATCTTGATAATCAGTCTTGTGCCGCTTTCATCGCACCACAATCTCCCCCACCCCATCCACCAAAATGGGAACTCCCATGATCCTCTAGGCTCCAAGAAGCGCAATATTTCCTCTTTGATTTCAATGTTACTCCCTGAGACGTATTCAACTAACATTTCATTTCGTTTATACAATCCCCAAAACCAATATTCTTTAACTCAGCACTGGGCAGTGGCGGTCATATCTTTCGTTTCAGTGCGCTGACAACTCAACTGTCCTGAAAGGATGGGAGAAAAGTATAATTTTAAGAAAATGATTATCAAGCCAGCAAGCATCCATAAAAGAGCCATTTCATCAGCAACGGATGAACCTTCTAGCTTGATTTGAGATTCGTTTTTCTTTGCGATGTTCATTTTTAATAATTTATTAAATTTTGACAAAAATTCTCTATCTCATCCCTATCTAGCAGGGTAACAATTTCACCTTGGAGATGGCTTTTAGGTTTATAGACTAGTAAACAAAATTTAGTGGTTTTTCATTTTCAATTCCTATGAAAAGGGCTGTGCACTAACTTTCACAGCGTTGCGAGTGTGCGATACTTGTGGAAAGGGCTGTACTGCGATGCAAAGCTTCAACCAGTGAAAAAGCGAGTCACATTGACATTCCCTCGACGGACGATTCAAATGCCCGTCACCTATCGCCTAGCCAAGGACTTTAACATTGCTGCCAATATCATTCGCGCCCAAGTGGCACCTAACCAAGTGGGCAAACTGGTTCTAGAGTTGGCTGGGGACATTGATCAAATGGAGGCCGCCCTAGAATGGTTGCGGCAACAGAATATTGAGGTTTCCCTTGCCAGCCGTGAAATTGTGATTGATGAGCAGGCCTGTGTCCACTGTGGCCTCTGTACGGGGGTATGCCCCACTCAGGCGCTGACGCTCCATCCAGAGACGTTTCAACTCCAATTTAGCCGCTCCCGTTGCATTGTCTGTGAGCAATGTGTGACCGCGTGTCCGATGGAGGCGATTCACACCAACTTTTAATTCAACTCCTCAACTCCTCCTCAAGGGTCACGTCTTGATAGATATCAGACAAGTGGCCTTGCCAAGCGATGCTCTTGAGTTCAACCGAATTTTGTGGCGGGGAATAGGCCTGCCAAACCCATAAGCCCGAGGTACTGCGACGAAAGGTCTCTAGCCGCTGCTGACGAGTATTGACCAGCACGTATTCCTCTAGCGTCTCAAGGCTTTGATAGTCAAGGAACTTATCGCCGCGATCAAAGGCCTCTGTTGAAGGAGAGAGCACCTCAATCACCAAGCAAGGAAAAGATTTATAGAGAGAGGTTTGCCGATCCCGTGGATCGCAGGTAACAAAAAGATCCGGATAGTAAAAGCAATTTCGCTGCTCCAGACGCACTTTCATATCTGAAATGTAGAGACGACAGCCCCGTTGGCGCACCGTTGGTCGTAGCAGAGTTGCCAAATTTAAGGCTAAGGTGACATGGGCATCGCTTGCCCCTGCCATTGCGTAGATCTGACCGTTGATGTATTCGTGCTTGACCCCACTTTGGGTTTCCCGTTGCAGATAGTCTTCAGGACTCAGTTGTGGCGAAGGTTGCGTGCTCATTGGCAGCCTAGAATAGCCAACGCTTATCTCGCTACTATTGATCCTAGGGTACGAAGAAAATTATGACCCAACAACACGGATATTGGGCACTGGCAACGCTGGCGGGGATGATGCTCCTGATTGCCCCGGCCAAGGGGGTGCCTGTGGTGGCACTGCCAGAAAGTTTTTATCGGGCGATCGCCAGCCAAGACTGGGCAACAGCGGTGCAAATTCTCGATCAGGTCATTCGTGCCCATCCCCAACAGGCGCCAGCCCTTACTAGCTATCGTCAAGAATTGGTGCGGCTGCAACAACTTCCCCGAACCCCTGCTCCGCCCATGGCAACAGTGATCACCCAGCCCAGTGGCATCGTACCGATTCTGCGGCGGCAGGGAGGAATTCCCGTTATCCCAGTGATGTTTAATCAACGGTTACGGTTTGAGATGCTAGTGGATTCAGGCGCCAGTATGACAGTGATTACGCGATCGATGGCACGCGCTTTAGGCATTACCCCCGCTCAAGTGGTGGATAATCGCCTGTTTCATACCGCGAATGGTCAAGTGGTGCTGCCAGTGGTCTATGTCCAATCCATCAGCGTCGGCGGTTTTCATCGGAAGCAAGTGCCCGTTGCTGTCGCTGGGCCTGAAATGACCATTGGCCTATTGGGGCAGGATTTTCTCCAGCACTTTGATGTCAGTTTGCGGCAAGATCATATTCAGTTGCAGCGTCGTCCTTAGGCAATGCCCATTCTCGCCCAAGCGGTCTTAGCCAGTCACAATGCCGGTAAAGTCAGAGAGTTTCAAGGCTGGTTACAGCCATGGATTGGGGAGTTGCTGCCCCTGCCAGCCACGCTTGAGATTGCTGAAACTGCGGATTCCTTTGTGGGCAACGCCTGTTTGAAGGCCACCACTGCTGCTCAGGAGCTGGGAACGTGGGCGATCGCTGATGATTCGGGGCTAGCCGTTCATGCCCTTGAGGGGGCACCGGGGATCTACTCGGCTCGCTACGGTGCGACGGATGCTGAGCGTATTGAGCGTCTATTACGGGAAATGGCCGGTGTCAGCGATCGCGCTGCTGAATTTATTTGTGTCATTGCCCTCGCGCGTCCCGATGGCACGATTGCCGTTACGACCGAAGGACGGTGTGCAGGCGAGATTTTAACGGCGCCCCGCGGTCGGGGGGGGTTTGGCTACGATCCTATCTTTTGGGTGCCCAGTCAGCAGCGTACCTTTGCCGAGATGAGTCCCACTGAAAAGCAACAGGTCAGTCATCGGGGTCAGGCATTGCAGCGGCTGCGGGAGTATTTGCAAACCTTTCATCCGTAGATTCACGGTTGTTGGCAGCAAGCTTTTTGTCCTACACTGACGCCAATAGTGTTCCTCAACCAACCTGTGGCTCCTATGCAAGAACGGGTCTAGCGTCGCAAAGTTGCATTCAGCAATGCCCTTCATTGAAAGAAGTTCATAGGGAATATAATGAAAGGAAGGGGGCACGTCCCTTAGGCCCAGTGGCAGTCTTCTTGCCGTGATTCAAAGCAAAAACTATGGGCGATCGCGAATTAATAGACCAATTTATTAAAGACTTGATTCAGAAAAATTCGCGAATGCTCTCGAATCGGCACCTGCGCGTAGAAACAACATTTGATGAAGTTCAGTTGATTTCCTACAAAGATGGCATTGTTGCTCGGGTGAAAACAGATGCCCCCACCCTTGCCATTGAAGTACGAGATGCCTCCCCCTATCGGCCTCTGATTCAAGAGGTAATGGTAGATTATGAGATCTTCCAAGTCGGCGTGGCTCAAACCCCCGGATGTTTACGTTACGAACATCGCACCGTTCCCGAAGGCTATGTGATCCAATACACCGAAGCGGGAGTGCTGTGGAAAGACCGCTGGGCACGGGGTAAGCGACGCGGCGCTCTGACAGGGGGTAACTCCCTTGGGATGGATGCGATGATTCTCTATCGGGGCACTTGGTATCCCATTCAAAGCGTCAATGCGGCCAATGGCTTTGTTGCCATTCGTACCTTGGGCGGGGAAGCCACCTACAGTGCCTCTGACTTTCTGGTATGGCTAAAAAAAGAGGAAAAAGACACCGCCGAGAGTCCCAGTCAGATCAGTGCCTACAAACGGGGAGAACGCATGGGAGACATTGACAGCGCCCCCACCCAAATCCTTGAGGCTACGGAAATTATGGCTGCCAAGGCCAGTGGCACCCCATCAACGCCAATTGCCTCCCCTGCTGGCGAACCGGAGAAGGAAGAAGATCACGCCGTCATTTTGCCGTCAGCGCCACCAGTACCTGCAGTTGCAGCAACAGTTTCAACCCCCTCTGAGCCTGCACAACCGGTTGAAGCCACCCAAGACCATCCAGCGGCCAACTACGAGCACGCCGTCGGCTACCCCAACTATGACTACTTCCAAGGGTATCCAGCGGCCAACTACGAGCATTCCGTGGGTTATCCCCACCCCAACTACGACTATTCCCAAGGGTATCCAGCGGCCAACTACGAGCATTCTGTGGGCTATCCCCACCCCAACTATGACTATTCCCAAGGGTATCCAGCGGCCAACTACGAGCACTCCGTTGGCTATGCCCATCCCAGTTATGGTCAGCCCTACCCGCCCCAAACCTACCAGCACATTGATCCCAACATTCAGATGGCGCTGACGTATCTCCAATCCAGCTTGGCCTATCTGCTACAAGTGGAGCCAAAAAACGCCAATATCCATGCAGCTATTCGCGCTACCAGTATGGCGATTCAAAATCTCCTCACCCTTCTCAATGGTTAGCGGCTCTCGGCGAGGGGATGCAGGCGAAGGACACTTTGAATCATTGCCCAAGCGGTTTTAATCTCAGGCACACGAACTTCATCCCATTGGCCGGGTTGACAGTAAAGATAACGAATAAAGCGACGTTGCTTTGGCAAAGAAAAGGGAAGAAACTGCACCCCAATCTCTAGAGCCGTGGCGTTTTTTCCTAACGCCACCATTCTTGACCACCGCAGTTGGATCGGTAAGCGCAAGTAGATCAAAGGGCTCGGCGCCAGAAAGTGCAGTTCGCCTCGGGGGTCATCTAACAACTCCGCCGGCAACCTATTGAGGCGTATTCGTGCCCCCTCCTCAGACAGGTCAACCGTTTGTCCGCCATAGCAGTTGTTCCCAACGATGAGTTCACAGGGTTCAGAACGCAGGAACCGCGGATGTCGTCGCTGCGGCACATCAATGGCCACTAGAGCACAAACCAAAATCAAGAGAAAGTTGTAGCTAGACCAGACCATGTTAATGGCCAAACTATCGGGATTGACCAGCGTCTCTTGCAAAGGCAAACTCCGCCAAATGAGACCAAACATCATCAGAGCGGCAATGATTAACAAGGGACGAATGACTGGCCAATTAACATTGATGCGATGGGGATCCACAATCCCCTTAGGCGTGACTTTGAAGGTTTTGCCCCTAGGACTGATCAGGGTGCGGATCACTGTGATAGCCATGGGAAAGGCAATGATGGTTTCATAAACATCGGACCAAAAGGCGGAGCGGCGGCCTTCGGTAAGCCAAGAAAAGGCCATGATATTGCCCAAATAGTAGGGACAGTAAAAGTACACTACCTCGTTAATTGTGGCGCGCAGCGGCGCCAGCCCAAAGAGCAAAAAGGCCAAAGGTGACAAGAGAAAAATCAGGCGGGGAATCGACAGCAGCCAATAGAGCACGCCAAGGCTATGGTAAAAACGCTGCAGGAAGTTGAGGTTAGGAATGGTAAAAAAGTTGTCCTTGAGAAACAGTATTTGCAGGGTTCCTTGTCCCCACCGCAATCGCTGGTTAATATAGGCGCTGATGGTTTCTGGTGACATTCCTGCTGAGAGGGCTTCATTCAGATACTTGATCTGATAACCACGCCCCTGCAAATAGAGCGAGGTGAGGTAATCTTCGGTGATACTGTCGGTGGGGATACCGCCAATTTCATCGAGGGCACGGCGCCGAATCACAAAACAGGTGCCACAACACACAATGGCGTTAAAGAAATCGCGGCTGGGCTGAATGAAGCGGAAAAACAGCGTCTGCTCGTTGTTGAGAATCCCCTCTAGCCCTAGATTCACAGTCACTGGATCCTCATTGAAAAAGTGTTGGGGGGTCTGTACCATTGCCGTTTTCGCATCCTGGAAAAAACCCACGGTGCGGGTGAGAAAGTTGCGACTCGGCACAAAGTCCGCATCAAAGACGGCAATCAACTCCCCCGTGAGTGTGGGCAGTGCATGGTTAATGTTGCCAGCTTTGGCATGGCGGTTGTCGGGGCGATCGCGATATTCACAGCCCAGTTCTGCTGCTAGGGCACGCACCGCCGGCCGTCGGGTATCGTCCAGCAAGTAGATGCGCTTGTGGGGATAGTCCATGGCTTGGCAGGCAATGACTGAACGCCGCAAAATGTCCACCCCTTCGTTGTAGGTGGGCAGAATCACATCCACCCAAGGCAAATACTCCCCCCGAATCACGGCTTGGCTTAGGCGATCGGCCTCAGGGCTGCGGTCTTTGGAAAAGATACACAGGGCAAAAAAGCAAATGGTATTTGTTAGGGTCAGTAGTTCAGCGATAAATAACAGAATCGAAATCGTGCCATTGAGGGGATCATCTAGGTTGAGGCTGTTAAAAAAACGCCAGAGGATATACCGCAGTGCCAACAGGGTCAGCCCCAAACCCACAATTAAACGCGACCAAAAATTGGGCTTGGGGGAAATCTCCTTCAGGAAGAACGTAATGGCAATCCAGACTAGTGTGGGCAATAGGAGTGCTTGAAGCGTCGTGCCGTCAGCCCGCAGCAGCGCTTTCCCCTCGTGCCAAAGACCGACTAAGTTGGGTAGAAAGTTTTGCCAATCCAGTTGACTCAGCAGGACGGCCAGAAATGCGCCACTGCCCAACAGTAAAAGCCACAGATCAGGGCTAATACGTCGCGATCGCGCAGGTGCCTGTGGTGTAGGCGGCCTCGATGGCTGAGAAACCCTAGGGGATAGGTTGTTAGTTTCAAGTAGCTTCATGGGAACACAGTCAGTTGGGATGAAGCTCTACATCCTGTACTCACTCAGAGTTGAACAACGCCACGACCTCAAAATTACGATCGGGTGAGCAACTCTTTAGATTTCAACTATTTTCAATGCTTTGATCAATGAATCTTGGATGTAGCAGTCGTGTTAATTGATTTGATGAATAACAATGCTTCTACATGCAAGACTAATTATCAGCAAAATTTCCGACTGCCTAGAATAATTGCAGCGAATTCGTAGGCTAACAAATATGGCCAGTTTGGCTTGGCAAGAATGGGACAGATGTAATTTTTCACCATGGTGCTAATCCATTTAGGGAACTTACCTCTAGTGTACCCAATGCTTTAGCAAAACTAAGCCTATACCGAAAAATTAAAGCAAAAATTCAACAATGGGCTAGCGACTTTCCGCAAGGGGATGCAGGCGAAAGACGCTTTGAATCATTGCCCAAGCGGTCTTAATTTCAGGCACACGAATTTCATCCCATTGTCCCGGTTGGCAGTAGAGGTAGGGGATGAGACGACGGTGCTCTGCCAAGGATAGATCCAGAAAGCGAATGCGCATTTCGACAGGGTTGCTGCTCGCCCCCTGCTGAAGTTGAATCAGGCGCTCCTGATCGTGCCAGCGCAGCTCTGCCGAGAGCCATAGATCTGCGAGTTCGCTAGGAGGCAAGAGGCGAAATTGGGCACTGTAGGTTCGTAATCCCTGCGGTGAAGCATGGTTTTCCTGACAAGTGTCACAGTGGCGGATTTGTAAGCGGGCGCCCTCTTCAGAAATATCCACAGTTTGCCCGACATAGCGATCGCCCCCAACAATGAGTTCGCAGGGTTCAGTCCGCAGGAAGCGGGTAAAACGGCGCTGCGGTACATCAATGGCCACCAGCATACACACCAACAAAAGTGACAAATTATAGATTGACCAGACCATGTTCACCGCCAAACTATCGGGATTGACATTCGTCTCTTGAAGGGAAGAGCTGCGCCAAATCAAGCCCCCAATCGTCAAAAGGGCAATCACCAGCAGGGGGCGAATGAGTGGCCAATTAACATTGATGCGGTGGGGATCCACAATCCCCTTGGGCGTTACCTTAAACGTTTTGCCCCGCGGATTGATGAGGGTGCGAATCACCGTGATCGCCATCGGAAAGGCAATAATTGTTTCATAGACATCCGACCAAAAAGCGGAGCGGCGACCTTCGGTGAGCCATGAAAAGGCCATGATATTCCCCAGATAGTAGGGAAAGTAAAAGTAAAGAATCTCGTTCACCGTTGCTCGCAAGGGAGCAATACCAAAGAGCAAAAAGGCCAACGGTGCCAAAAGAAAGATCACCCGCGGAATGGAAAGAAACCAGTAGATGATACTCAAGGAATGGGAGAGGCGCTGCGTTAACCGCAGATTAGGGGCAGTGAAAAAGTTGCCCCCCAAAAAGAGCATTTGCAGTGTGCCCTGCCCCCAGCGCAAGCGTTGGTTAATGTAGGCACTAATCGTCTCCGGCGACATCCCCGCCGCCAAGGCTTCATTGAGGTATTTGACGCGATAGCCAAGGCTTTGCAGCTTAATGGTTGTCATGTAGTCTTCGGTGATACTGTCTGTGGGAATGCCACCAATTTCATCGAGGGCACGGCGGCGAATCACAAAACAGGTGCCACAGCACACCACAGAGTCCCAGTAATCGCGGCTGGGCTGAATAAAGCGGAAAAACAGCGTCTGCTCGTTGTTGAGAATCCCCTCTAGCCCTAGATTCACAGTCACTGGATCCTCATTGAAAAAGTGTTGGGGGGTCTGTACCATTGCCGTTTTCGCATCCTGGAAAAAACCCACGGTGCGGGTGAGAAAGTTGCGACTCGGCACAAAGTCCGCATCAAAGACGGCAATCAACTCCCCCGTGAGTGTGGGCAGTGCATGGTTAATGTTGCCAGCTTTGGCATGGCGGTTGTCGGGGCGATCGCGATATTCACAGCCCAGTTCTGCAGCTAGGGCACGTACCGCCGGGCGACGGGTATCGTCCAGCAAGTAGATGCGCTTGTGGGGGTAGTCCATGGCTTGGCAGGCAATGACTGAACGCCGCAAAATATCCACCCCTTCGTTGTAGGTCGGTAAGATCACATCTACCCAAGGCAGATACTCACCACGAATCACCGCTTGACTGAGGCGATCGGCTGCGGGTGTGCGGTCAATGGAGAAAATACAGTGAAAGAAAAAGGCCACACTATTGAAAACCGTCAGCAATTCTGCCAAAAAGAGAACGACGGAGATCGTGCCATTGAGGGGATCATCCAAGTTGAGGCTATTCAACAGGCGCCAGAGTTCATAGCGAATCCCCAATAGGGCAAGACCCACACTGACAATCAGCCGTGACCAGAAGGTCGGTTTAGGGGAGAGTTCCTTTAGGAGAAACGTGATTGCCAACCAGACAAACGCCGGCAACAGTAAAGCCTCAAGTGTGGTTCCTTGGGGGCGCATGATGGCTTGTCCCCCATGCCAAAAACCGACAAGATTCGGTAGTAAATCTCGCCAGTTCACTTGCCACAGCAGTACCCCTAGGAGGGCGAGAATGCCTAAGAGCAAGAGCCAGCCATCGGCTTGCAACGACTTGAGGCGCATGATTTAGCTTCTAAACACCACTTCGACACTTTGGCCCACACCACAGAAACGCTCAGCGGTTAAGTCCTCTGGTAGGTTGTAGAGTTGAACATCAACCGCCAGTTCATTGCGCACTAGATCGGGGGGGGGCACAGCCACATTTTCACCCACTTCGACTTTACCTGGCCCGCCGCGAATGGCACGGACAATCCCCGTTAGCCGGCGATCGCTCCCATCCAATAAGCGCACTGTTGCTTCCTGACCCACCCGCAGGCGAGGATTATCCCGCTCCGCCACCAAGCCCGTTGCCCAAACATCGCTACAGTCGAGAATTTTAACGATCGGATCCCCTGCGGTCAGGGGAATACCCAAATCCCCTGTTTTGTGGATCACTGACCAAACCACTGCGGTCGTCGGTACTGTCACGGGGGCAAGGCGTTGCAGGGAGAGTTGCTGTTTGATATTGGCAATTTCACGGCGTAGCTCGGCAATCGTTGTGGCCACTGCCAAGCGTTCAACCTCAATATCGACCAGTTCAACTTGCAAATCAATCAAACGGATCTGGGGAAAACTAAAGGTGCGTGATGCATCGAGTTGCAGTCCTTGGCGAGCCGCTTGTAGGGCTGTTTGTTGGCGGCGCAGTTCGGCCTGTTTACTCTCAACAAATTTCGCTGCTTGCTTGGCACGGGAAACGGCTTCATCGGCGAGTTGGCGCGCCACAGCCCCTGTTTCCACTAAGCTGGTATAGCGATCGGCTTCAATGCGGGCAATGGCCAGAGCTTCTTGGGCTTGGCGCAGTTCCCCTAGGGTACGCTGCACTGCCTCTTGGGCAAAGCGAACTTCAAGGGTTTGCTGACTCTGCTGATAGCGATCGAGTTGAGAAATCAGAGCCATACGGCTGTTGCGTTTCTGTTGCAGTCCCTGCTGCTGGGAAAGGGCGACATTGAGTCGAGTTTCTAGATTTTGGCGATCGGTTTCCAGTTGGGGATTGCGATCGTTGCGGATGGTACCAATTTCCGTACCGGCATTCAGGCGTTCGCCAGGGCGCAAGTCTTTTAGGGTTAGGGTGCCGGGGATCGTGGCATAGAGGGTAATCACTGTGCCATTGAGGTAGCCGACACGACTGACCACATTGCGCTGTCGCCACCAGAGGAGATAGACCGCTAAGCCAATAAGCGTCACCCCCAAGCCAATCCGCACTATCCGAAAAATGCGGCGCCGTTTCTCAGTTTGTGGGGGTTTGGTGGCAACTGCACTGGAAGATGATGAGGTATTCATATTCGGTTTTTCCACTGCCACAGCTCAGCAACATACTCAACAGGAAACCCATGCTCCTTTGCCCCTTGGAGAATTGTCTCTAAATAGTCGGCTGAAGGCCACAGGGTTTCATCAATAAAATCCTCCCCTGCCACATAAGTCAGAGCTGTTATCGCCTGACCCGTGGACGTTATGACTCTAACAAATTCATGGCGGTAATGTCCCCACTTAACACCTTCGTAAAAATCTAAGCGTTCAATGTCTGCTTCTGTGCAGCGATAAATCACACCCCAAACAGAACGGTGAGGATCAGGGACAACATTTGCTTTGCCAGTGCCATCATTACTGCGTTTATTGAACACAAGGCGATAGCCCCGCAGTTCAGCAACTTCAGCAGTGGGGACGGTACCGATGCGACGTTTTTTTTGGGCGGTACAGAGGTTGCTGCCGTAGGCAAAGTACCAGATACAGCCGTTGTCTAAAATATGGGAATCATCAAGGGGGAGTGATTCGGTCATCAAGCAGTTGAGGAATAGAGTTGGCGGTAAACTTCCATGAGGGCGATCGCCACCGAAGCCGAGAGATTCAAACTGCGCACCGCCGGCTGCCACATGGGAATTTTCAAAAAGGCGTCACAGGTCGCTAAGACTTCGGCGGGGATGCCATCGGGTTCGCTGCCAAAGATCAGCCAATCACTGTCAGCAAAGCTAAAGTCCCAGTAAATCTGTTGGGCTGAAGGCTCAAAGGCAATCAGACGCCCCCCGCTATGGGTAGTTTTGAGGAACGTCGGCCAGTCGGGGTGGCAGTGCAAGGTGACATAGGGCCAGTAATCAAGACCAGCTCGCTTGAGGTAGCGATCGCTGAGTTCAAAGCCCAAGGGTTCAATCAGATGCAGCGGTGTGTGGGTGGCAGCACAGGTGCGGGCAATATTGCCTGTATTCGGGGGAATTTGGGGATGGACAAGCACCACAGCAGGCATGGCGTTGAGTCAGTGGCAACTAGAGACTTAATCCGTTGTCGCCCGGCCACTGGGGGTTAAGCCGCGCCGTCCCTCTTCGCGGGCATAGGTTAAAAAGCGCTGTAGATGCTCTAAATACTCAGAAGGGGGCAGGGTTGCTAATTGGGCGATCGCTTGGGCAAGGGGCAAGTCCCGCCGATAGAGAATCCGAAAGGCTTCCTTGAGGTTGCGCATTTCTGCCTCCGTCACCCCCGCTCTTTGCAGCCCCACTTGATTGAGGGCACGAACCCGTGCGGGATGACCTTCCACCAGCATATAGGGGGGCACATCCCGATCTACCCGTGCCATGGCTCCCACCATTGCCAAGCGGCCAATATGGACAAACTGATGAATGCCCACCATACCGCCAATGCGAGCCTTTGATTCAATGCAAACATGGCCCGCGATCGAGGCCGCATTTGTAATCACCACCTGATCCTCAATCACACAATCATGGGCCACATGGACATAGGCCAGCAACAGATTGTGGTTACCAATAATTGTGGCATCCCCTTCGCCGTTGGCACGGTTGATCGTCACGAACTCGCGAATGGTGTTGTAATCCCCAATACGTAGGGCACTATTGGCACCCGTATATTTTTGATCCTGAGAAGCCGTGCCGATGATCGCTCCCGGAAAGATACGATTACCTACCCCCACCTCCGTTGGCCCTTCAATAATCACGTGGGCACCAATTTCGGTATGGGCACCAACGCGCACCTGTTCGCCAATCACGGCATAGGGGCCGACCCGAACTGTGGGATGTAGCTCGGCACTGGGATGAATGACAGCAGTAGGATGGATCAGTGTTTGCATCATTGATTGTGACTAGTCCACCAGCGAGAACATCATCTCGCCCTCACAGACCAATTGACCATTCACCTCAGCCCGTCCTTGCATTTTGCCGATGCGCTGCTGCTTGACAACAAGAAGCTCGGCCCGCAGGATTAACTGATCGCCGGGGAGGACGGGACGGCGAAAGCGCACCTTATCAATGCCCGCAAACACAGAGAGCTTATCCTTTGCCCAATTCATCTGCATCAGGACAACCCCTCCCACTTGGGCAAGGGCTTCCACAATGAGCACCCCCGGCATAATTGGGCGACCGGGAAAGTGCCCTTGGAAAAAGGGTTCGTTGATCGTGACGTTTTTCAGCCCCACGGCATACTTTTCTGGAACATAGTCAATGATGCGATCCACCAGCAGAAAGGGATAGCGATGGGGGAGCAATTGCTGGAGATCCGTTACCGTCAGCACAGTGGTGGGTGGGGAGTCAGTCAACGTTGGCATAGGGATAGGGGTCAGCTTCACATCAAAGATATACACAAATCATAGGGGAGAATGGTTGCCGACTAAACCATCTGTTGGGCGATCGCCCGTGCCAATTGGGTATGCAGATGATGACTCGCCCGATAGGCGACATAATGCGCGATGGGGGGTGTCCCTAGGAGGGCTAAATCTCCCCAAAGATCGAGTAACTTGTGGCGAACCGGTTCATCGGCAAAGCGTAACGGCGGGTTGACCCAACCACTGGCACTGCACACCAGAGCATTCTCTAAACTGCCCCCCTGAATCAGGCCTTGGCTGCGCAGATACTCCACTTGTTCGGCAAAACCAAAGGTACGGGCAGGGGCAACGGCCACCGCTAGTTCCGAAGGGGTAAAGCTACACCACTGGCGACCAATCGCCGCATAGGGGAAGTCAATGCCATAGGTGAGGCGTAGCTCAGGAGCAGGAATGGCACTGACAAAGGCTGCTCCTTCGTAAATGGTGACAGGTTCCTTCAAGATGACTGCTGGCCGAGGAATCTCCTGAGGGACAACACCGACCCTTTGAATGCCTTCTAACCAAGGTTGCGCCGAGCCATCGAGCACCGGCACCTCAGAGCCTGTGATCTCAATCGTGACATTATCAATACCAGCGATCGCCAGCGCTGCCAAGAGATGTTCAACCGTGCGCACACTGGCGCCATTGGCGACCAACTCCGTTGCCAACTGAGTGGATTGAACCGCATCAATCTGAGCAGGAATCACGGGCTGTCTCTCCAGATCAAGGCGCACAAACTGTCGCCCCGTGTTGGCGGGTGAGGGTTTCAAGGTCACTTCAACTGATTGACCAGAATGCAAACCTACCCCTGACCATTGGGCAGCCTTTCCAAGAGTTTGCTGTGCAGTTGCAGTCGGTGCCGTTGGTACAGAGGTCGTTACCATGGGTATTTCTCCTAGAAGCGCTCGCCAATGCCAAAGCTGAAGGCACTGCCCCCTTCATTATTCCAGCCAAAGTCAATGCGGATATTGCCTAGGGGGGTATTCACCCGCAGCCCTGCCCCGTAGCCTAGCCCCTCTCCGGGTTTACCGCGCACAATCCCCGGCTGACCGGGTACGCTGCGTTGGGTACCGAGCAAACTGGCCCCATCCACAAAGAGGGCGCCACCAACAATATTAAAAATGGGGAACCGATACTCTATTGTTCCTTGCACAAAGGCGCGCCCGGAGCCGATCGCCCCCTCTTCCCAACCACGTACTGAGTTAGCACCCCCAATCGTAAAGGATTCATAGGGAGGCAAATCGCCAAAAATGTTGCCCGCTTGGATATTGAAGGCAAGGGTTTGTGGCCCCTCAATGCGCAGAAACTTCACGGGGATATAGAAGCTATAACTGCCGCGCACCCGGTTCATTAAGATGTTGCCTGCCCCCACAGGGATTGACTGATCCACCCCTAAGCGAATCACCTGACCACTCGTTGGCCGCAGCGGATCATTGCGCAGGTCTCGCAGAATTGCCGCCTGCACCGTAAACAGGTCATTAAAACCACGGCAAACACCATTGTCTGGAAAGGTTAAGCAGTTGCCTGAAGCATCCGTATTAAAGCGGCTAAAACCACTGTCTAGGGAGGTAACCCGCTGATATTGCAGCCCCAAGGAACCGGTCCAAGCGGTGCGTATCTGATCCCGATCCTTCGTAAAGGGTCGCGTAAAGAAAACGGCACTCCCCAAGCGGTTAATCCGCGGAAAGTCACCATTGGGCAAGCGAACATCAATTGGGCCATTGGTGAAGGTGGTGGGCACTGTCAGGCGGTTAAAGGCACTCACGGTGTAGGAGGTGCGATAGGGATCCCCCTTAATCCAAGGATCGGTAAAGTTAATGTCAAAGAGAAACTCCCCTTCCGTCCCCCCTTGGGCTTCAACACCAAATTTCCAGTTGCGACCAAAGAGGTTGTTTTGTTGGAATGCCACTGTGCCAAATAGCCCCGCAGCGGAACTATAGCCCGCCCCAGCAGAAATACTGCCCGTATTGCGCTCTTTGATATTCAAAATCAAGTTAACCTTGCGGGGATCTTGACCGGGTTCAAGGGCAACTTGCACATCCTCAAAGAGTCCCAATTCAAAGAGGCGTCGCAAATCTGCTTGCACGGTATTTTGGTTGAGAACCACGCCGGGCTGGGTGTCCATTTCACGGCTGATCACAAAGTCACGGGTACGCTGTTTTGTCGGCTCTCCTTCTTTATTCAGGAAGCGATAGGTGACCTGTTCAACCACGCCCTCAGCCACCTGCAATGTCACAACCCCATCGGGATCGACTTGGGGTGTACCAACCACCTGCCCCAAGATATAGCCATTGTCCCTATAGAACCGGTTGATTTGCTCAATGCCAGACTGTAGCTCTCTTAGATTGAGCGTGCGACCAATTTGCGGTGCAAAAATCTCGTTGACTTTTTCTGGGGTGAGCACTTGGTTGCCCGCTACTTGAACGGCTCGCAGTACTGGATAGGGGCGCACGACAAAGGTAATCCGCACACCGAGGGGAGTATCGCTGGGGACGGCATTGACATCAGCAAAAAAGCCCGTGGCAAAGATGGCGTTGGTATCCTCTTGTAGTTGCGTGCGGGTGGTGGTACTGCCAGGGCGAGTGCGAATGACTTGATACACCAATTGCTCAAGTTCGGGTGTGGCGCCTTCAACCACCACTTCGGCAATGAGAACTTGAGGTTCATCAGCGGGGGGCTGGCTCACAGGTAGCGGGGTGGGCGGTGCTGGGGTTGCTGCGGGAGGGCTTTCAGGCACAGGCTCTGCCGCTGGTGGCGTTGGGGATGCTGGAGTTTCCGCAGGTTGGTTTTCAGGCGGCGGGGCTTCTTGGCCATGACTGGGATGCAAAGAACTGAGGGCGATCGCCACGGTTGCCATTGCCGCTGCTACCGTTTTCAGGGCAGCCCCCATTGGCTGCATTCGCACTGGCGAAAAAAGTTGGTTATTCACTGCTCACACCTAAAAAACAAATCGCGTCAACACAGCCAAACCCATTGGCATTCCTATAACAGTAGGTTAATGACTCAGAAGTGGCAACAAAAGTGCCCCCCTGTTTGCCCTTGACCCTTAGCCATAATAGGCGGGCTCATTCCCCGCTTTCCACTTGATATTACAGCCGAGACTCGGTTTTTGATCTTCGCTGGGGGTTTGACCAGCTAACACGGCATCAATGGCTGCACGCAAGTCTTTCCCAGTCACCGGTAAGCCATTCTGGGGGCGGCTATCATCGAGCTGTCCACGATACACAAGCTTGCGATCGCCATCAAACAGGAAAAAGTCCGGTGTACAGGCTGCCGTGTAAGCCTTGGCCGTTTCTTGGCTCTCGTCGTAGCAAAGCGGAAATGTAAACCCTAGTTCAGTGGCCATCGCCTTCAGGGACTCTGGGGCATCATCGGGATAGTTGGCAGCGTCATTGGCACTAATGGCAACAATCCCTAAGTCTGTGTCTTTGTAGTCGCGCCCCAGCTTCGCCAGTTCCTCTTGGACGTGTTTTACGTAGGGGCAGTGGCGACAAATAAACATCACCAGTAGGGCTTTCTTATCGGCAAAGCTACTGAGGGAAATCGTTTGCCCACTCACCACATCGGGCAGCTGAAAATCGGGAGCAACAGTACCAAGGGCAAGCATCGTGGACTCTGTCCGCGCCATAAAACCTCCTGAGAACGCTGGCAAGAGTGTTACAAATAGCAATATCGTCCCTAGTGTACTCTGTTGCGATCGTTCCTCAAAGTGGTGAGAGGAGCAACTCCCCCAACGAACGCAAAAAGCAGCAAGATCACTCCTGCTTAGATATCATCGGTTTTAATTTTTGAGCACAGAGAAAAATTGCTTTAGCCAATATAGCTTTGACGGGAGACGTGCTTCTCAAAGGTGGCTTGGGTTTGATGGAGAAGTTGCTCGCGGCTGTCGCTGGTGTGTTTCAGGGCAGGCACCAAATTGCGCGCTTGGAGTGCCATGTGCAGTTGCAAATGGGCAACGTATTCGCTGAGGTCTTCGCGGAGTAGCGGATGACTTTGATGCACAGACACAGTGTTCTCCTTCAACTGATAGTTCAGTAGGCGTTCCATAGATCCTGTCAATCCCCAAAAGCGGTCATGTCAGGAATGGTGCGTTCAAACTGTTCGGCAGGGTGGGGTGCGTCACTTAACCCTTTTAGAGGTTAACATTTCTCAGGGAGGGTGTTGCGATTTGCAATCAACTGTAATGTTTTGCCAATACTTCACGATTCAGGGGGCAGGAAATGCGGTTACTCATTGCTAATGATGATGGGGTCTTTGCCCCCGGTATTCGGGCGTTAGCAGATACGCTGGCGATCGCTGGCCATGAAGTCGTGGTTGTGTGTCCGGATCGCGAACGCTCTGCTACAGGGCATAGCCTCACGGTCTTTGATCCGATTCGCGCCGAAGTCGTTAGCGATCGCTTTCACCCCAGTATTAAGGCGTGGGCCTGCTCCGGTACCCCCTCTGACTGTGTCAAACTCGCCCTTGGTGCCCTCCTAGAGGAACCCCCAGATTTTGTCGTTTCTGGGATTAACCAAGGCTCCAACCTCGGCACGGATATTCTTTACTCCGGCACAGTGTCTGCTGCCATGGAGGGGGTGATTGAGGGAATTCCCAGTATTGCCATTAGCCTCACCAGTTTCACAGTTCATGACTTTCAGCCAGCCGCTGACTTTGCCAGTCGTCTCCTCAAGGCGCTGGAAACCGCCCCCCTGCCCCCAAAGATGCTCCTCAATGTGAATGTACCGGCGCTGCCTGCCAGTGAAATTGCTGGCGTTGTCATTACACGACAGGGGATTCGGCGCTACCATGACCTGTTCCAGAAGCGCATTGACCCTCGCGGCAAAACCTACTACTGGCTCGCTGGTGAAGTGGTTGAAGAATATCCCCAAGACCCCAATCAAGCCCCCACGGATGTGGAAGCCATTGCCCAAAATCTGATTAGTATTACGCCGTTGACCTTTGATCTTACCTACGGTCAAGGGGTGCAGGATTTAACGGAATGGCTGCGCCAGCCCACTGTACAGCCTCTATTCAATCTCTAGGATCACGGGTGCATGATCACTGGGCTTGGGTAAGCGCCGCGGGGCAGTATCAATGTAACAGTTGCAGGCCCGGGCTGTGATGCTAGGGGTAAGGTAGAGGTGATCAATGCGCCAGCCGTGATTGCGGCGAAAGGCATTAGCGCGATAATCCCACCAAGAGTAGTGCCCAGGCTCCTCGGTAAAGTGGCGAAAGGCATCGTGGAAGCCAAGGTTACGAATGGCCGCTAAAAGGTTGCGTTCGGCGTCGGTGGCTCCCACTTTTGTGGCGCGATCGCTAGCATCAAAAAGGTCTTTATCTTCTGGGGCAATATTAAAATCACCACAGAGAATCACCTCCCCTTGGGCAGTGAGCTGCTCGAGATACACATGGAGGGTTTTTAACCAGTGCAGCTTATAGTGGTATTTCTCACTGTCGTACTCTCCACCGTTGGGAATATAGACATTTACCAAGGTGACATCAGGAGCTAATTGGGCGCGAATCAGTCGTTTTTGCGTATCCAACTCACTGTGACTGGGTAATTGGGGGGCAAAGCCTGCTTCTACGCCCGCAAGAGGCTGACGACTGAGAATGGCCACCCCGTTGTAGGCCTTTTGGCCACTACAATAAACTTGATACCCACGATCCAGAAAGGGCTGACGCGGGAACTCAGCATCTGTGACTTTGGTCTCCTGAAGACAGAGATAGTCCACTCCAGTGGTGTCTAACCATTGGCACACATGGTCAAGGCGAGTGCGAATTGAGTTGACGTTCCAAGTAGCAATTTTTGGCATCGGTTGATTTCAGTCAAAGTGATTTGCCCAAACCGTTATAGGGGGCAGCATCGGCACATACTGTAGAAAGTATAGTTGGGGAGTGGCAGCAGTACCCGAAATATGGCTGGGTATGTTTTGGTGTTGGCCGTGATTATTCTTGGGGGCGCGATCGCGACGGTGGGCGATCGCCTTGGCTCAAAAGTGGGCAAAGCCCGATTGAGCTGGTTTAATTTGCGGCCTCGACAGACAGCTGTCCTGATTACCATTCTCACAGGCAGTTTAATTTCTGCCTCCACCCTTGCCATCCTCTTTGCCCTCAGCCGTGAATTGCGCGATGGCGTGCTGCGCATTGATACGATTCGCCGTCAACAAGCGGCGGCTGAACAAGAACTCGCCGAAACCCGTGCCCAAAAGGATGAAATTGAGGCGGAACTGGCACAATCCCAAATTGAACTGGCCAACATTCGCCAACGCCTTAGTCAAACCAACCAAGTCCTAGAGCAGGCCGTCAATCGTCAAACCCTCACAGAAGCAGAACTCAAGCAACTTCAAGACCGCTACACCCAAGCCCAAAAAGACCTCGAAAACTTTGAAGCCCAAGGGGCACGCCTGCGGCAAGAAATTCAGCGTTTGCAACGGGAGCGACAAGCCATCCAAGGCCGCCTCGAGGATGTGGCTAGCCAAAAAGCAGCCCTAGAAACTGCCATTCGCACGGCTCAACAGCGCCTTGCCGAGGTGGAAGGTCAAAAGGATCGTCTCCAAGCAGAGATTGATCGCATTCAGGATCAACTGGCCGTTGCCAATCAGCAGCAGCAGGTGTTACGCAATCAACAGCGCACGCTTCAGCAGGAAATTGCTGCCCTTGAGGCCAGTCGCCAACGCCTTGAGGAAAACGTGAGCATCCTTTTGCTAGGATTACGGCGGGGGACGATCGCCATTCGCACGGGGCAAGTCTTGGCCTCTGCAGTGATTCAACATGTCAAGGATCCGGCTCAGGCCACCCAAGTTATTGAAGAACTCCTGCGGGAGGCGCGGCGCAATGCCATTGTCCTGAATCGTCCCCAGAACCTCAAACCGACGGATCAGGTGATTCAAATTACCACCGAAGACGTGAACCGCCTGCGCAGCCAAATTAGTGATGGCCAGCCCTATGTGGTGCGCATTTTAGCTGCGGCCAATTATCTACAGGGGGAAAGTAACATTCTTGTGGTGCCCCAAGTGGCGCGCAATCAGGAGGTTTTCCGCGAGGGTGAGAATCTAGCTACCATTTCCTTGGATCCGAGCCAGATGACCGATGAGCAAATTTTGCAACGCTTGGATCAGTTGTTTACGGTCAGTAATCAGCGGGCGATCGCCTCGGGTGTCCTCCCCGATCCTGTGACTGGCAGTGTTGGCTCCTTTCGCCAAATTGAACTGGTGAAATTTGTCCTCGACCTCAAAGATCACCAAGGGACGATTGATATTAGTGCAGTTACCCCCACCTCTGTTTATACCGCTGGCCCTCTCACCCTTTCCCTTGTCGCCCGCCAAAATCAGCGGGTGATCCTGCGCAGTGGTTAGGCATCAGCATCATTTCCCGCGAATTGGGCTGGATTCATCAAACCGCAGGCTAGGATAGAGGAGATTTTTCTCCGTTCACCATGTAAGGGGTGCCCCCATGAAGCGACTGGTTTCGATTGGTTTTTTGGTGTTTATTCCCCTCTCTATTGCCGCTGAAAAACTGGCATGGGGTGCCCTCACGGTCTTTATTTTGGCAGCACTGGCGATCGTGCCCTTGGCGATTTGGTTGAGCACCGCAACAGAGGAGGTGGCACTTGCCACGGGGCCGACGATCGGTGGCCTCTTGAATGCCCTCTTTGGCAATGCAACGGAACTGATTATTGCTATTGTGGCGCTGCGAGCGGGTTTAGTAGATATTGTCAAAGCCAGTATTACGGGCACCCTGATGGCGAACCTTTTGCTGGTGATGGGGTTATCCATGCTGCTGGGGGGCATTCGCTACAAGGAGCAATCCTTTGCCCCAGTGGTGGCACGGGTGAATGCTTCCTCGATGACGGTGGCGATCGCCGCGATTCTCCTACCGGCAATGGTCATTTACACCTCCAGCAGTGTGCCGCCAACCGCAATTTCCAAAATGTCAGTGGTGGCCGCCATCATTCTGATTCTGGTCTATGGACTAACGTTACTCTTTTCTTTGAAAACCCACAGCTATCTTTACGATGTCAGTCAGGTGGAACTGGGGGACGAAGCGGGGCACCATGAAAAGCCGAACCTGCCCCTGTGGATCACGGTTCTAATGATTGCCACGATTGGCGTAGCCTTTGAGTCAGAAATTTTTGTCGGCGCAGTTGAAGCAGCAACGGAGGGCTTGGGTCTAACGCCCCTATTTACTGGGGTCATCCTCTTGCCGTTGGTGGGCGGTGCAGCGGAATATGTGACTGCGGTGGGGGTTGCCCTGAAAAACAATATGGATTTGTCCGTGTCCATCGCCTTGGGTTCATCCCTCTTGGTGGCGCTCTTGGTGGCACCTGTGCTGGTGCTGATTGGCCAGTTTATTGGTCAGCCGATGGATTTAAACTTTAGTCTTTTTGAAGTGGTGACGGTGATTATTGCGGTCGTGATTGCTAATGTGATTAGCCTAGATGGCCGCTCCAACTGGCTGGAGGGGGCGCTGCTGTTGGCCACCTATGGGATTCTCGGCACCGCCTTTTTCTTCCATACCTAGGAGAGGCGCTGAATCTGTAGTTGATAGGTCATGGTTGAGGTCACCCCTTGTCCCCGCAGGGTACCTTGAATGGGGGCAGCATCCGTCGGATCAGCGGCAGCCACAAGGGCAATGTGGCGATCGCTCACCGCTAGGCCGTGGGTGGGATCATAGCCGCGCCAGCCTGCCCCCGGCAAATACACTTCTACCCAAGCATGGAGGTGCCGTTCAGGATTATCCAAGTCTCCTTCCTGATAGCCACTGACAAACCGCGCCGCTAAGCCCACAGCCCGACAGGCATGGATAAACAAGACGGCTGTATCGCGACAGGAACCCATTTGTTTTGCCCAAGTCACACAGGGGGGCCAAGGGGCACCGGTTTCACGAATTTGGTGCTGACAGGTACGGTAAATTTTGTTATTGAGGTCACTGAGAAATGTGAGGACACTGCCATCGCCACTGGCTAAAATTTGCCAAGCCAATTCATAGGCAACAGGATCCACTGACGGTGATAGATAGGGATGCAAGCTAGTTGCCAGTCGCTGCGGATAGTTAAAAGGGAGGGTGACTGCCCACGAGTCAAGCAGATAGTTAAAGGGGTTGTCGCAATAGGTTTCTACTTCAGAGGTGACCTGAATCATCAGGGAGGTGGTGGGCTGTGGTGACCACCAGTAGCGTTGAATGTGATTGCCATGGACATCGAGGACAGTACTTTGGCCTTGGGGAGTTGGTAAAATTTGGAGGGAGAGCGATCGCAGGCGTTGGTGGCCATCACTACGCGGGATCAAGCGTAAATCATGGGGGGCAAGGGCAACAGGGGCGCTGTAGGTGTAGCTAGTTTGATGATAAATGCGGTATTCCATTTCATATCTAAAAGGAAGCCGCCCGAACCAATAACTGTCCAGGCGGGGTGTGGTGTGAGGAGTGAACGGAAACGTGCGTCTCCGCTATTTCTATTGTAGGGGACAGTTTCCAAATTGCCATAAGTAAATGGCGTAAAAAGATCAAATCTTTAGACCACACCCTAGATCCTCTCACTACCAAAGCAAAAAGAGTCAAGAACAGATCCTGACTCCTCAATAAAACAGATGTTTGTAAAAAAAACAGCCTAACGAGTCGTGGCTGCCATTTTCTCTTCTGCCAGTTCCCTTAGGCTAGGGAATAAAAAGTGGTTTTCTTCAACGTACTGCGCACCAAACAAGCCCTTTTCTGCCCAGAAGTAGCGATCGGTGGTGTGCTCATTCCGCTTAACAAGAAGTAAAGCGGGTGGGGTGATCCCCTTGGCTTGAATAAATTTTCGTGCCGCTGTCACAGGTTTATCTTCGCCACTTTCGATGCTATATTGAGGTACGCACTCAAGGATTTTGCGTCCTTCGAGACGCCGCCGGCTCTTCCGCTTCCGTCTTCTGGCCAAGTTGCCTTACCTCCTTTGCCTTCAAAGAACTGTTATTGAGTTTACAAAAGTCGCCCTTTAGTATATCTGGTGTATCCTAGAATTTCAACTTTCCTTAATTTATCGAAACACGATTTATTGACGGGACAACGATCCCCAGCTTAGGATCAACGCTTTGCTGATCCCAGTGACCCCACTATAGCAAATTGTGCCACTTGAGAAAGTGGTTCCTTCCATTTGCCCCACAGCCAATGGGCTACCCTAGAGAACGACTGTCTAAGCTGCTGAACCCCTATGATGAGCCAACGCTTAGTGCAACGGGTGCTCGAAACCCAAGTGTTAACCTCAGCCATTGAAAACCAAATTTCCCAACTGTTGTGGAAGCGGGAATATGACGGTGATGACATGGCAGCGCTTGGGGAATTGCTCGATGCCCTAGAGGCCAAGAAAATTCAAACCCAACAGTAGGTGCTGCGGTCTCTCCTGCAACTTCTGATCCTTGCCCTCAGCTACAGTGCCTTAGCCCTTGGGGGGGTGCCGGGGCTATGTATGAATCGCGCAACGATCGCCCTTGTGAGTGCGGCTCTTTTGATTGCCTTAGGGGCGATTGATCTACCCACTGCATGGCAAGCCATTGATCCCCAGACCATTGTGTTTCTGTTGAGCATGATGATTGTCAATGCTTATCTGGGCTTGAGCGGCTTTTTTCAAATAGCGATGGTGACGGTGGTGCGCTTTAGTGGCAGTCCCTTGGGGCTACTGGTGTTTCTCACTGTAGCTACAGGAATGTTGTCGGCGGTCTTTCTCAACGACACCCTTGCCCTTGTGACGACGCCTTTAACCCTGCGCATTACCCATGTCTTGGGCTTAAATCCAGTGCCCTATCTGCTGGCGATCGCCGCGGCAACGAATATCGGTTCTGTGGCCACCCTCAGCGGCAACCCCCAAAATATCCTCGTGGGATCGTTTTCCGAGTTAGGATATCTGCCGTTTGCCCAAGTGATGGTTCCCGTCGCAGTGCTGGGGTTAGGGCTGCAAGTGGCTTGGTTGGGGTGGCTCTATCCGGAGGTGCGATCGCGCCAACCCTGTACATTGGCTACGCTCCAACCGGTGCAGGTGCAAAAAGGGTTACTCCACAAGACACTGATTGTCTCTGGGCTGATGTTTTTGGCCTTTCTGCTCGGCTTTCCCTTGGCAGAATCCTCTCTTTTGGCGGCAGCAGCTTTACTGGTCACCCGTCGGGTGAAGCCAGAGCGCATCCTTGCTCAGGTGGATTGGTCACTATTGGTTCTGTTTGCGGGTCTGTTTATTCTTACCCGCTGTATTCAAAACTTTGATTTATTAGCCGTTTTGCGCCCTTGGGTGAATCAGCCCTTGCCCCTCGTGGTGATTACAGCACTGCTGTCAAATTTAATTTCTAACGTGCCCACGGTGCTGCTGCTCGCACAGTTTATCCCCAAAGGTGCCGATCAACTCTGGTACCTACTGGCAGCCACAAGTACCCTCGCGGGCAATCTTACGCTTTTTGGTGCTGTGGCTAATTTAATTACAGTTGAGGCCGCTGCTAGCTCAGGACAGCGGTTTTCCTTTTGGCAGCACTTGCGCTTTGGTGCACCGCTCACAGTGTTGACGCTGGCGATCGCCTACGTTTGGATCGTGAGTCAGACCTAGGGGCTAAAGGTTGGGGTCGTTGCTCCAGAGGCACTCTCAAAGTAGGCCACGTCAGACAGAATAACAGGCGCATCGGATTCAGGAATGGGCTGCCCTTGACTGAGATAGCCGACACAGCCATTCATCAGGCTATAGACAAAAATCACGCCTCCCGCTGAGATGGCCACGAGGCCACTGGCCAGCAGTAAGGAAAAATCCCGGAGGCGGTAGGCACCGTGGAGGAGTCGCACCGACCACAGCACCAATGCCAGTACCAGTAGAAGTAAGATAGCCATATGTAAACTATCTTAACAACTCTCAGGATTTTCCTCATCAATCTTTAGATTCTTCTAATGAATTCTTGCTAGCACAGTGCCCGTGTTCGCTCTATGGTGCAGGTGAGATTGGCGCCATACTGACCCACATGGGTAATTTCAGGCGTGTAGGCCTCTAGCACCCGTCCTGTGCGATCGCACATCGTTAGGACGTAATCACAGTGGGGACACTGGGTGTGACTCACGGAGCCATAGCGTTGGCGAAGGGCTAATTTACCACAGTGAGGACAGTGAATCGTTTGCATGGTAACCATAGTTAAATAATCCTTAAATTCTTTTTGGTGTGTAGGAACTTGTGATAAAAGGCGTTGCGCAAATCTGCGTTTCAAAACAACAAAACTCAACAAATAGTATTGCGCAACATTAAGGGAGTTTATGAGAGAGGACACTTTTTATTATGGATGGATTTTCTAGCGATGGCAATGATCCCAATGTTAAAAAATATGCTAATTCGACGGGGATCAAGGAATTCTACAAATGGCCTTAGAGAAACTTGCTTCGCTTTTCTGAGAGGTGATTGACCTTTATTACAGCCCTTTTCACAAAGATTGAAGAAGATCAAGCTAGGCAAAACTGCCCTCGAAAAGTATTACATTCTCTTTACGTCCTCCCTGCTTTGGAAAAGAAAGGCATCTACCTTACTTGCATTTCTATTCAGCGATGTTTACTTAATGTAATGGTTTGTAACTCTGATCATTGACAACTCAATAGTAATAATCTGAAGAAAATATTAAGAAGTTGAGTGCATGGGGGTAGCCAGTGAAGTGGTTCAGCCTTGGTCTATTAAGTGGATGTTTCGTTGGCTCAATGACCTCAGCAGTAGCACAGGGTTCTCTGCAGGTGGTTTATCCGCCGCGAGAGCACACTACAAGCGCACCCCGGATTTTCTTTATTGGTACAGCACCGCCGCAAGTTGTCGTTACCCTCAATGGGCAGGTCGTTGGCGATCGCTCGCCAGCGGGACACTTTGCCCCCAGTCTTCCCCTGCAACCCGGATTGAATCACATCACCCTGCAAGCAGGGGATCAACGCCTTGACTTTGCCATCACCCGCACGGTGCCCCAAGTACCGACCACCCTACAACCCCTAGAGCCAACAGCCGATTTAGTGCGCCTAGCCAATGAAATTGTTTGCTTTACCGCTGCTGCCCCCAGCGATCGCGCCGTGCAAGTCCAAGTGGGTCAGCGCATTCTGCCCCTAGAACCCCTACCGCCCCAAGTGCAACTGCCCTCTAATCTGGCTGCGCTGATTCATCAAGCGGAGGTGGTTACTGCTCGCCCTTCTCTCTATCGCAATTGCCTCCAGCTCACCGAAGTGGGCGACTATGGCCCGATTCAATGGCAATTAGGAAACCAACGCCAACCCGGTGCCCGCATTCGTGTAGCTGAGCCAACGCAATTACCAGTTGTGGAAGTCACCCGCTCCCTTGGGGGGGTAGCCCGCACTGGCCCTAGCACTGACTATTCCCGGCTGACGCCACTGCCAGTGGGAACACGCGCACGGGTACGCGGACAAACGGGGGATTGGCTGCATTTGGACTATGGGGGTTGGATCCGCGCCAATGAAGTGCGGTTCCTCTCCAGTGCTCTGCCGACCACCGCCACTATCCGCAGTATAACCAGCCGTCAGCTTGCGGGTTGGACAGAAATCAGCTTTCCTTTGGATGTGCCCGTACCGATTTCGATTCAGCAGGGCGATCGCCAGTTCACCCTAACGCTCCACAACACGATTCCCCAAACCGACATCATTCGCCTCGATGCCGATCCCGTCATCCAGCGCCTTGACTGGTACCCCCTTGATCAAGAGCGGGTGGAGTATCGTTTGACGCTGCATCATCGCCAACAGTGGGGCTATCGTGTGGCCTATGAAGGCAATCGGCTGGTGCTGCAACTGCGTCATCCACCCCAACTCCAACGGGGGACACAACCCCTGCGGGGGATTAAAATTCTCCTTGATCCCGGCCATGGCGGGCCTGAGGACTTGGGAGCACGCGGCCCAGATGGTACGCCAGAGAAGGTCGTCACATTGGCACTGGCCCAAAAACTGGCACCCGAGCTAGAACGCCTTGGGGCAACAGTCATTTTGACGCGCACAGAGGATATTGATCTGGACTTGCCCGATCGCCTTCTCGCCATTGAATCAGCCCAACCCACCCTTGCCCTCAGCTTGCACTACAATGCTCTCCCCGATGCTGGCGATGCCCGTAATACCCAAGGGATTGGCGCCTTTTGGTATCATCCCCAAAGCCATGACCTTGCCGTTTTCCTAGAGGGGTATCTCAGTCAGCGGCTGCGGCGGCAGCAGTACGGTGTGTTTTGGAATAACCTTGCCCTGACTCGTCCGACAATTGCCCCTGCGGTGCTGCTGGAACTGGGCTTCATGATTCACCCGGAGGAGTTTGAGTGGATTGTTAACCCCCAAGCCCAAGCTGAGCTTGCCCATACCTTGGCTCAAGGCATTCTGGAGTGGTTACAGCAGGCGACGCGGGATTAATCTTCCAGCAAATGGTGAAGGGCTGCCGCCATCTCGGCAGTGGATGTGGTGGCTGTGCCAAACTGACGTACGACAATACTGGCGGCCAAATTGCCTAAAACTGCCGCCTCCCAAAGACTGGCACCCGCCACAAGGGCAAGGGTTAAAGCAGCAACAACGGTATCGCCTGCGCCAGTGACATCAAAGACATCCGTACGGTTAAAGGCGGGTAAATGGTAGGGCGCCGCCTCGCGACTAAAGAGACTCATACCAGCATCCCCCCGCGTAATCAGCATATATTTAGCCGCCGTCAACTCCAGCAGGTCTTCCCCAGCTCGCAGTACCTCCGCCTCTGTGCGAATTGGGTAGCCCACCGCTGCCTCTGCTTCTGGCAGGTTTGGCGTAAATAGGAAAGCACCGCGATAGCGAGCTAAATCCCGTTGGGTATCAACAATCGTGCGCTCATGCTCTAGGGCAGCCGCAATCACAGGGGGTGTAAAGACACCATCGCCATAGTCGGAGCAAACCACGGCATCGGCAGTCCCCACCTGCTGACGAATAAAGGCCGCTAGCGCCTCCTGAAGGGCTGGGGCAGGCAGATCATCGGACTTGCGATCCACGCGCACAATTTGCTGCGTCACCGACTGGCGAGCATGGCCAGAAATACGGGTTTTCGTCACGGTGGGGCGATCGCCATCCTTAAAGATGCCCCGCGTATCAATCCCTGCCCCTTGAAAAATGCTACAAAGCGCCTCCCCCTGCGGATCTACACCCACCAGACCAACCGCCTGCACCTGAGCACCCAACTTGGCCAAATTGTAGATGGCATTGGCACCGCCGCCGGGCACTTGGCGGGTAAACTCATGGCGCAAAATCAGAACAGGGGCTTCCCGCGAGAGACGCTCCACCTGACCCGTGAGAAATTCATCGAGGGTGAGATCCCCCACCACCAGTACCCGTGCTGAGGAAAAGGACTCCAAAAGGTGTAGGAGTCGCCCTTGGGACGATTGCAATTGCTGGCGCAGGTCGGGTGGTAACATTTGGCTTTGCCTCAATTCCCGCTGATCCAGAATACTCCTGTGGGGGGACACCCATGCGCAGGGCAAGGTTCACAGAGATGATATAGTCCAAAAAGGGTAAATAAATGTTAAGAATCGTCTCCTGCATAGCCAAGGGGATCGACTAGAAAATAGTGAGTATTGGTGTGGCGTGAGGAATCAACCATGACTGGGCAGCAGCCGATTCGGTTCGGAACCGATGGCATTCGTGGACGGGCGGGGGAGTTGCTAACCCCCAACTTGGCCTTGAGCTTGGGATATTGGGTGGGAGAAGTGCTGCGACAAAGGACGGATGCACCCCAGCGCCCCTTTATCATTGGTCAAGATTCCCGCAACTCCAGTGATATGTTGGCCACAGCCTTGGCCGCCGGCTTAACCGCCGCTGGTTTTGAAGTGTGGAATGTGGGTCTGTGCCCGACCCCCTGTATTGCCTACCTAACGGCCACCACAGAAGCCATCGGTGGCGCCATGATTTCCGCCAGTCACAATCCCCCCGCCGATAACGGCATTAAAATTTTTGGCAGCGATGGCAGCAAGCTCAGCCCTGATCTGCAAAAAGAAATTGAAGCCCACCTAAATGCTGGCCTATCCTTGCCCCATACGGAGCACTGGGGGCATTTGCATCATCGTCCCGAATTGCTTCAGCGCTATCGCCATGCGGTGCAAGCGCCCCTTGAGGATCGTCAACCGCTGCGGAGACTGCGGGTGGTGTTGGATTTGGCTTGGGGATCTGCGGTGGCGGTGGCACCGACGGTGTTCCATGCCCTAGGGGCTGAGGTGATTGCTCTCCACGATCGCGCCGATGGCGATCGCATTAATGTCAACTGCGGTTCCACCCATTTAGAACCATTACAACAGGCTGTCCGTGAAACCCGTGCCGCTATGGGGTTTGCCTTTGATGGCGATGCCGATCGCGTGCTGGCGGTGGATAGCCAAGGGCGGGTGGTTGATGGCGATCACATTCTCTACTTCTGGGGACAACGGCTTCAGTCGCAGGCACAACTCCCCAAGGATTTGATTGTCGCCACTGTGATGTCAAATCTCGGCTTTGAGCGAGCTTGGCAAGCGCGGGGTGGACAACTGGTGCGGGCTGCTGTGGGCGATCAATACGTCCATGCAGAGATGCTGCGCCACGGTGCCATGCTGGGGGGAGAACAGTCGGGACACATCCTCTGCCGTCACTATGGTGTGGGGGGGGATGGCTTGCTCACAGCGGTTCATTTAGCGACCCTAGTTCAGGATTCCCGTCTATCCTTGGCACAACTGCGAGACCAAAGTTTTACCGCCTACCCGCAAATTCTTCGCAATGTCCGTGTTGACGATCGACAGCGACGACTCCACTGGCAAGAATGTGAGCCTTTGCAACAGATGATTACCAAAGCGCAACTGGATATGGGCGATCGCGGGCGAGTCTTGGTACGTGCCTCTGGGACAGAACCCGTTATCCGCGTCATGGTGGAAGCCGAGCAGCAAAGTGTTGCTGATTATTGGACAGAGACCTTGGTGCAGACGGTGACTGCTTATTTAGCGGCCTAGGAACAGGCGTCACTAGCTTGTATGATAATTGCCTAGTCGCGCTCTAGCCATTTCCTTGTCAGTCTCGCGTTTTCAAGCTGCCTGTGAGCAGGGTGAGTTTCTCATCACCGCAGAGGTTTGCCCCCCTAAGGGTAGGGATGCCAGTACGATGTTGCGCCAAGCAGCCCATCTCAAGGGGCGGGTTCATGCGGTCAATGTCACCGATGGCAGTCGCGCTGTGTTGCGCATGAGTTCTTGGGCAGCCGCCTATTTGTTGCAACAGCAGGGGTTTGAACCCATTTGCCAGATCGCCTGTCGCGATCGCAACCGCATTGCCCTGCAAGCGGATCTCATGGGCATTGCTGCTTTAGGTTTGCACAACATTTTGGCACTCACGGGCGACCCCGTCAAAGCAGGCGATCATCCCCAAGCCAAACCCGTCTTTGATTTGGAGTCTGTGCGGCTATTGCGCGTCATTGGCCAACTGAATCAAGGGGTGGATAGCGAGGATCGCCCCCTAGCCGATGGAGCGACGCAATTTTTTGCCGGGGCAGCGGTTGATCCTCAGTCTGCCAGTTGGTCAGGCCTGCAACAACGGTTTGAACGCAAATTGGCAGCGGGTGCTCAATTTTTCCAGACGCAGTTAATTACTGACTTTGAGCGGCTAGCCAAGTTTATGGATCAGATTGCGGCGGGCTGTGGGCGACCCATTCTTGCTGGAATTTTTCTCCTCAAGTCGGCCAAAAATGCTCTGTTTATCAATCGCGCTGTGCCCGGTGCACTGATTCCCCAGCACCTTATTGATCGCCTTGCCGCTGCCGCTGATCCCCTCGATGAAGGGATAACTATTGCTGCCGAGCAGGTACAACAGGCGCGGGAACTCTGCCAGGGGGTGCACTTAATGGCGGTGCGCCGTGAGGATTTGATTCCCGAAATTCTCAACCGAGCGGGAATTGCTCCCCTTAGCGCGTCACCTGCACCCCGCGCCAAAACGCCACATAGCCCTTGATATTGGCAGCCGCCGGCTTGGGATCGGGGTAGTACCATGCCGCATCACGGTTCACCTGACCATTGACAACAACGTGGTAGTAGCTGGCTGTGCCTTTCCAACCACAAACGGTGTGGGTATCGCTGGGCTGAAAATAGGCCGGATTGAGTGCCTCTGGCGGAAAATAAACATTGCCTTCGACCACTTCATAGCGATCGCTCTCGGCCAAGGTTGCGCCTTTCCAAACTGCTTTTGCCATTGCTTTTTTTCTCAGTCGTTCCCCTTCTTAAGATAAAGCAGGTGCCGTCAGCGGGCTAGGCACATTGGGGCGATCGGAACGAATTTGACCGTCACGAAACTGAATAATGCGGTGCGTGACAGCCGCCACATCGGGTTCATGGGTCACCATAATTACCGTCATGCCGGCCGCATTGAGTTGCCCAAAGATAGCAAGAATTTCCGCCGTGGTGTGGCTATCAAGGGCACCGGTAGGTTCATCGGCGAGCAGGAGTAGCGGCTGATTGACAATGGCGCGGGCGATCGCCACCCGTTGTTGCTGTCCTCCCGAGAGTTGATTGGGACGATTCTCAAGGCGGTGACCCAACCCCACCTGTTCCAATGCAGCGATCGCGCGATCGCGCCGTTCCTTGGGGGGAACTTGGGCATAGACCATGGGTAGCATCACATTTTCCAGTGCCGTGAGTTGCCCCAGCAAGTAAAACTGTTGAAAGACAAAACCAATCTTGGCATTGCGAATATGGGCGAGTTCATCATCACTGAGATGTGCCACATCTTGGCCATCGAGAAAGTAGCGGCCAGAGGTCGGGCGATCTAAACAGCCAATAATATTCATCATTGTGGACTTCCCTGACCCCGAAGCCCCCATAATTGCACAGTACTCTCCCCGCTGAATGTTGAGATTCACCTCCCTAAGGGCGTGAACTTCCGTTTCCCCCTGGCCATACACTTTAGAAATCTGTTCTAGGCAAATGAGCGGCGGGTTCAGCATTACAATGAGGTGACAAGGCCATTTGCACTCATTCTAAAGCCTTTTTTCATAACCTTGGTGGCGAATAGATGGCGTATGGTAGAACAAACAAGTGAGTGAGGAGAATGAACCATGGGGTGCAAATCATTGCCAAGGCTACACAACACCGTCATCACCCTGGCGATCGCCAGTGGATTCACCCTTGGGGCAACACTGATGGTACCCCGCTCGGCCACTGCTCAACCCATGCCCGTCAGCCCAAGCTCCTATAGTTTTACCAGCATTAACCCCCTTCAGGACTATCTCCTAGGTGCAGGGGATGTGCTTTTCATTGAAGTGGTCAACCTGCCACCAACAGTTACTAATCAACGACAATTCACTGTTAATCTCGATGGCTCAGTCACCCTACCTTTGGCAGGGCGCGTCATGGTGGGTGGCTTAACTCTCCCCCAAGCGGAGCAGGTGATTCTGAACGCCTATAGTAAAGTCATGCGCTTTCCAGCAGTAACGGTTACATTGCAGACGCCGCGCCCCATGAAGATTTTAGTGGCAGGTGAGGTGAGCCGTCCAGGCTCCTATGTTGTTCCTTTTACTTCTGTATCAGCTTCTGCCCCCGGTATCGGCCTTTCCGGTGGCTTAACATGGCCTCGCCTGAGCCAAGTCCTTGCTCAAAGCGGTGGAATTACCCAAGAGGCCGATATTCGCAACATTGAGATACGCCGCCAACTGGGGAATGGCCAAACAGCCGTAACCAGAATTAATCTTTGGGAGATGATTCAGTCGGGGGATGCGAACCAAGATATCACGCTGCGCAGCGATGATGTGATTGTGGTGCCCAAGGCGAAGGAAGTGAATGCGGCTGAAGCGGTACGGGTGGCCTCTGCGACGTTTTCGCCACAGGTGATTCGGGTGCAGGTTGTGGGCGAAGTATTGCGACCGGGCTTGGTGGAAGTGCCAGCGAATGCCACGCTCACTCAGGGAATTGGGGCGGCTGGCGGATTCAATGTGCAACGTGCCAATATGTCTAGGGTGACGCTGGTGCGGCTGAATCGCGATGGTACGGTCAGTCGGCGACGGATTCCCTTTAGCTTGGCGGCTCAACCCAATGCCAACAATAATCCTGTGTTGCAACAGGGGGATGTGATTGTGGTGGAACGGTCAGCGCTGACGCAGGTGGGGGATACGATTGGGAATGCCCTGCGGCCTATCGGCGCCTTAGGAACCTTAGGGATTATCATCAATCTATTGAATTAAGAATGGCGTACTACTGATGTCGCTCCCACAAAAGATACCCAATTTACGGGTCGTTGATCGCGAAGCGCGTCCTGCGGGCGATCGCCAGCGAAATCCATCACGGTTCAGCACCAGAAAGAATTCTCAAAAGGGTGGGCTGCAAGCTTTTAGCGATCGCTGTCGGCGACGGTGGCGACTACTGTCAGGAACGGTTTTACTCTCATTCTTGGTCATGGGGGGGTATGTTTTCTGGCAACCCGAAATGTACGAGGCCTATTTTCGCCTTCTGATGGAACCAGTGAAGGAACCACAGCCTGCGCCAACCCTGACCCCCCGTGATGGCATTGCCAGTACCCTCCCCTCCCCGCCGCCAACCACACCCCCTCCAGTGGATGTGGGGTCACAGATTCTCGTTCTAGAAAGTGACAAAGTACTAGCTCCCATTGCCCAGAAACTACAACAGCAGTATCCTCATTTGACCACGCGGGTCTTAGCTGAGCATCTGGAAATTCGACCAGTGGTTAGTTCCGCCACAGAGCAACTGCCGACCCAAACAAAAGTACTAGAAGTGGTCTATCGCGATCGCCAGCCAGAAATCGTGACCGCAGTATTAAAGGCCGTGGCAGAGGCCTTTGTTGACTACAGTCAGCGCGATCGCCAAGAACAACTCAATCGCACCCTAGAGCAACTGGACAAAGACATCAATCAGCACCTTACAGAATTAGAGCAACTCCAGCAGCAACTCCAAGCCAGCCAACCCCAAGGCACGAGCCTGCAACCCTCAGAACAACTGCGCTTTTTAACAGAACAGTATCGCCAAATCCATAGCCTGCGCCAAGCGGCTCGCCTGAAGGCCGTGGAAGCCTACGGTCGTTTTCAAGGGTTTCAAGAACAACTCAAGATGACGCCCGCAGAAGCCCTAGCAGCAGCGAACTTAAGTACCTCCCCTGCTTATCAGCAACAACTGGCACGCATTCAAGAACTGGATCAAGAAATTGCCAAGAATCTAGCCATTTTTCGGGAAGGGACACCCGTTATCCAAGCTCTTGAGGAACAGCGGCGAGTTTTGGTGGAGCAATTGCAGGCGATCGCCCGCCAAGTGATTGGTGAGCAATATCAAGTGGACAACCCCACGGCCCTAGGCTTTCAGGGAACAGTGTCACAAACGCTGATTACCAACTACATTACGGCGTGGATTGAATACGAAAACCAGCGGCGCTATGATGCTGAGCTTGCGGCTCCCCAAGCGGCGGTTGCCCAACAATTACAACAACTGAGTAGCCAACTCCCCGCCATTGATCGCCTTGAACATCGGATTCGGACGGCCAACCTCTCCCTTGAGATGCTCAATCAAGCCCGACAGGCAGTGCAACTACAACTGGCGCAGAATTACTTTGCGTGGCAGGTGTTGACGGATTTAGAGAATCCCGCTGTCCAACCCACCTTCCCGCGCTTACTGCTGTTGGTGCTAGGGGCGATCGCCAGCCTTGTGTTGGGGGTTCTGGCTACTTATGTTGCAGATGCAGCCGCCAATACGTTTGTCAGTCCAGCCCAAGTGGAAGATGCCCTAGGCTTGCCCCTCCTTGGCAAAATTCCCAAGGCAACCCCCCAAACCAATCTCCGCTTAGAGCGCGCGGTGAAGGGCAATTCAGGGCTGTGGCAGGTGACTCAAGTTCTACCCTTTGTCGGGGAATGGGTGAAGTTTCAGGAAACCTTTCACCATGTGTTTGCCAACCTTCAAGCCGTGGGTTTGGAGCATTCGTTAGCCGTGATTTCAGCCCTACCCACTGATGGGCGCACCACCGTTGCTCTGCATCTTGCCCTTGCTGCCGCAGGCACGGGGCAGCGGGTTCTGCTGATTGATGGGGATTTACGGCGACCCCAGATTCACCGCTATCTCGGCCTGACGAATGAACAGGGCTTGGCGGATTGGTTAATTCATCGGCGGCACTGGTATAGCGTTGCTCAGGCGCGGCGCGGTCTGGCAATTTTAACCGCTGGTGAGTTGCGGCAACAGCCGATGCGGCTCCTCAGCCAAGACACGCTCAAACAGTTCATGGCTCACCTGAAAAACTATTTTGATCTGGTGATTGTGGATACACCCCCCTTGGCCAACTTTGCTGATGCCAAACTCTGGTCGGGACTGGTGGATCAGACCCTTGTGGTAGTGAATCTGAAAGCACCCCAGCAGCCTGTGCGACTAGCCTTGGCAGATTACAGTTTGGGGCGTGGTAGCGCTCTGGGCGTTGTGGTGAATCTCGCCTAAGGTTAAGCTATTCCTCAAAGAACCAAAGTTCCTTGTTGATACTCTCATCCAGCACTTGGGGGGGGCGTAAGACGAGCAGGAGTTGGCCAAGAATTGGCGCTGTAGGGGGTTCAGGAAACCAAGCCAGTTGGACAGGATCGCTGGCCCTAGGTGCAATCAACAGATAGCGATCGCGATCCCATTCTGGAAGACCACGATCCACTATCAGGAGCACTTGTTCAATGGGGAGTCCCTCAGGCGTGGGCGGTAATTCTGCGGGTAGGTCTGCCACTGGCCAAAGCACCGTGACTGGGTCAACAGCATTCAGGAGAACCTGCCAACTGGGGAGAGCCACGAGGGTCATGGGTTGAGGAACAGCGACTAATTGCAAGGCGCCTGTAGAAGTTAACTGGGGCACTTGATTAAAGGCTGCAGCAGCGAGCGGGGCTGTTCCTGCGACCGGAACGAGGTAGGGCAGGTCTTCAGCGGAATCCAAGCGGTAAAGGGGGAGTCGGGGTTGGCTAGCAGCGGGAACCACGGTAAAGTCCGTCAGCAGTTTTTCAAGCGCTTGGCGACCTGTGGCGGATTCAACAAAGCGAAAGCCTTGGGCAATGAGGCGCGATCGCTGGGCTAAATCGCGTTGCTGCCGCGCCAGTTGCCAATAGTAGCGACCAATGCGATCGCCCACACTCTCACCAAAACCTGCACTCTCATCCTTTTGATAGCTCACGGCCTTGAGGGCACGGCAGACCTCATGAACCGCAGTGACATCCAGTTGTTTCTCAACAATGAGTGTGGCTGCTGCAAGGCGATCGCTCCCTGACAACACCCGCAGTTCATAGAGCAGATCGCTGCCCCGCGTTTGAAAATAGGCACGCACCGCTTCCGGCGCCTCGCGCAGGCTCTGACTCACTTGCAGGGCAATGATCAGTTGATTTTGGTGGATGGGTTCAATGCCCGTGGCCTCAAAAATCGCTTGGGGAGATAGCCCTTGTTTTTGCAGTTGCTGGCATCCGGCTCCCCAATCCTGCCAAGTGCCCTCCTTGCGGCGTAGGCGTTGCAGCACTTCCGTTGTCAGGGCATCCTGTTCTTGACTCATTTAATCACCTCCTATTGACAGGGAAGCATGCTATACAATTGCCTAAGATTGCCTAGCGATCGCGCACCGTTGTCCCTTGGCGTTGAATGGCCAGCACCTCCACCCGTGCCTGCACATCAAACTTTGCCCAAGTCTTCTTGAGGGCAGTGGCAATGGCGGAAGCGGTAACGGGATCCCCGAGGGCTAAAAGCGTGGGTCCTGCGCCACTAATGACCAAACCGTGGGCACCCGCCTCAAGAGCCGCCCTGTGGAGGTCGGTATAGCCTTTGATCAGACTTTGGCGGTAGGGTTGATGCAGGCGATCGCCCAAGGCCAGTTGCAGCCACTCCCGTTGACCCGTTTCCAAACCCCGCAGCAGAGCACCAAGGTGACTGATATTAAAAACTGCATCACCGTAGGTACAGTGGGGGGGCAGCACTTGCCGCGCTGTTTCCGTGGCTAGCTCAAAGTCTGGAATCGCCACAATCGGCACCACATCCTGATCCCAAGGAATCTCTAGCCAATGCCATCCCCCTGCACTCCCTTGGACAGCAAGACGACAGCCCCCTAGCAAGGCCGGCACCACATTATCGGGGTGGCCTTCCATTTCAATGGCCAATTCCAGAACCTCGGTATGACTGAGGGGAAAGCCCGCCAGCCGATTTGCCCCTACTAAGCCGCCAATAATTGCGGTTGCTGAACTGCCGAGGCCCCGTGCGAGGGGAACCCCCAGATCAATCTCTAAATACACAGGTGGGGCTTCACGCCCTAGATATTGATAGAGACGGTGGTAGGCACGATAGGCCAAATTGTCGGAGCTACTGCTGACACCGGCTGCCTCAGTGCCCCGCACATTGACATGGGGGCGATCGCTCAAGGAAAAGGTGAACGTATTGGTGAGGGTCAGAGCGGCTCCTAAGCAATCAAACCCCGGACCCAAATTAGCCGTTGTTGCTGGCACAGTCACCACTGTCATCATCGGTTACACTTCCTCCCCGGTACCAAAGGCGCGATCCCCCGCATCCCCTAAGCCAGGCACAATAAAGCCCTGCTCATTCACTGTCTCATCAATCGTGGCTGCATAGACTTGCACTGCGGGAAAATGGGCACCGAGTTTCTGCAAAGCTGGCGGCGCAGTGACCACGGAAATGATTCGCACCAAGGCTGGGTCAATCCCCCGCTGCACCAGTTCCTGCATTGCTGTCATGATTGAACCTCCCGTCGCCAGCATCGGCTCACTAATCAGGACACGGGTTTGCGGGTCAAACTGCGGGGGCAACTTATTGAGATAGCAACTGGGTTCAAGGGTGGCCTCATCCCGCACAATCCCTAAGTGGTACGTCTTTGCTGTCGGTAAGACCCCTTGGGCACCGTCGAGCAAGGCCAAACCCGCCCGCAGAATGGGTACCACCACGACGGGTACTTGCGGATTCACCACCAGCGCTGCACAGGGGGCAAGGGGCGTTTCAACCACTGTTTCCACCGTTGGCAACCATTCCCGCGCCGCCTCATAGGCCAACCAGCGACCTAGTTCTGTCATGGCTACGCGAAACAGAGGGGTGGGCGTGTTGCGATCGCGAGCCACCGTTAGCCAATGTTGAATGAGGGGATGAGGGGGGACATAAATGCGCAATTGGGGGGTCACAGTATCGCTCCAATACGTACCCGGCGAGCTTTCCTATTCTCCACTGAAATCGTCCCCTTTAGACACGGCCAAATCGCCGCTGTCGCTGTTGGTAATCCCGGAGCGCCTCATGGAAAGCAGCGCGGTCAAAATCCGGCCAGAGGGTCTTGGTGACGTAAATTTCTGAATAGGCCACCTGCCACAGCAAAAAGTTACTGACGCGCATCTCGCCACTGGTGCGAATCAATAAATCGGGATCCGGTAGGCCGCCCGTGTACAAATGGCGTTCAAAGAGTACCTCATCAATATCGGCGGGGTCCAGGCGTCCCGCTTTCACTTGGGCTGCAATCGAACGGCAAGCGTGGATAATTTCCCGTCGCCCACCATAGTTGGTTGCCACCACAAATTTAATTTTTTGGTTATTGGCCGTAGCGGTCATCGCTCGCTCAATTTCCGCTTGTAGGGAGTTCGGCAAACACGCCAAGTCACCCACAAAGTGAATTTGCACGCCCTCGGCAACCATTTCCGCCAGTTCCCGCCGCAACACTCGCTCAAAGAGGGTCATCAGAAAATCCACCTCCGGCAGGGGGCGCCCCCAGTTTTCTGTGGAGAAGGCGTAGGCGGTCAGGGCTTCAATGCCCCAATCTTTGCAACAGCGCAGCAGTTCCTTGAGGGTGTCCACCCCGCGTTGGTGTCCCATAATACGCGGTAAATTGCGCTGCTTTGCCCAGCGGCCATTGCCATCCATAATCACCGCCACATGGCGAGGTAGGCGATCGCGATCTAGATCTTCGGGTAACTCAATGAGTGAATGGGGCTGTAGCGTCATGGACACATCCTATTGGCGGAAATTAGCGCAGTGGCCATACAGTCTTCCAAAATTTTAAGCTGTGCCGACGTTGACGGGGTTGTGAAGTTGCCGTCCCTTGATCCTGCACATATTGCCGCAACAATTCCCCTAGTTTACTGCTGGTGAGGGGACGTTGAAGCTCCCCCTTAAAGGCAAGGGAAATTGACCCCGTTTCCTCAGAGACCACTACACAGACACAGTGGCTAATGCGTTCGGTAATCCCTAGGGCGGCGCGATGGCGAGTGCCCAACTGCCAAGGCCCCGTGCGATCCGAGAGGGGCAGGATCAACTTTGCCGCAATCACTTCAGCCCCCCGCACCCAAATTGCGCCATCGTGCAGGGGGGAACTCACCTGAAAAATTGAGGTAATGAGTTCCGGTGAAAGGCGGGCATTGAGGGCGATCCCTGCATGGGTAAAATCTTGGGGGCTGAGCTTTGTATGGGTTTCCAGCAGAATGAGTGCCCCCGTACGATCTTGAGATAATCCCTTCACGGCCGTCACAATCAAATCAACGGCATCATTGGTCAGGCTCGACTCGGCCACGGGCTGCATAAAGCCGAAAAACTGTCCTCGTCCCAACTGTTCCAGAAAAATGCGAATTTCCGATTGCAGAATAACGGCTAAGGCCACCGCAGAGCCAATCACTAAGTTGTGCAGCACAAAGCTCAAAAACTGTAGCTCAATGGCACGACTGAGGGAGGTTGCCAAAAGGAGGAAGATAAAGCCCCGTATCATCCAGAGGGTTCGCCGCTCGGCCACAACCCGCAAAATAGCGTAGGTTAGGGTCAAGACCAAAACCACATCCACGACTGTTCGCACCTTGGCCAGTGTCTGCGAGGACAGCAGCAGCCACGACAAGTTACCTAGGAGGCTTATCATCCCATCGTGCTCGTCACCTCCTAGGGGGCGGGGGTGCTCAATCGCAGGGGCAAGACATCATGGGCCACCAAATCAGCGTAGGTTTCCCGTTGCAGGATCAGGTTGGCTTCCCCCTCACAGACCACCACCGCCGCCGGCCGGGGCACACGATTGTAGTTGGAGGCCATGCTGTAGTTGTAGGCACCCGTACTGGCCACCACTAAAATATCATTGGCTTGCAGGGGGGGTAGGGTGACTTGGGGCAGCAGAATATCGCCCGATTCGCAGTGCTTACCGGCAACACGCACGGTTTCTGTGGCGGCAGTGGTCATGCGATTGGCACACAGGGCTGTATATTGCGCCTGATAGGTAATCGGTCGTGGATTATCGGACATCCCCCCATCGACAGCGATATAGGTGCGTAGCTCAGGAATCACCTTACGGCTGCCCACCGTGTAGGCCGTCACTGCCGCAGGTCCAACGATGGAGCGACCCGGCTCACAGATGAGTTTGGGTAAGGGAAGATGGCGTTGCTGACAGGCTTGGCTCAGTTGATGACTAATGGCCTTTGTCCAGTGGGCGATCGCCGGCGGGTTATCGGACTCGATGTAGCGAATGCCAAGACCACCCCCCACATTCAGTTCGCGCATGGGTAGCATCGCTTCACGGGCTTGAGCCAGCCAATCCACAAGGACATCACAGAGGTCTAAATGGGGTTGTTCCTCAAAAATCTGTGAGCCAATGTGGGCGTGGAGTCCGACCCAGTCCAGTTCGGGATGCGCCTTAGCAAACTGAAGCAACTCTGGAAACTGTTGCGGGTCAAAGCCAAATTTGCTGTCTAGATGTCCAGTGCGGATATATTCGTGGGTGTGGCATTCAATCCCCGGTGTCAACCGCAACATGACGCGCGGTGGGGTCGAGAGATCATGCTCCTCAACGTAGGCAGCAAGGCGCTCTAGTTCTAGCCAGTTATCGGCAACAATCGTGCAATTGACCTCAAGGGCATAGAGGAGTTCTTGGGAGGACTTGTTATTACCGTGGAAGTAAATGTGGCTGGCGGGGACGCCGGCACTCAAGGCAGTGTAGAGTTCACCCCCGGAGGCCACATCAATCCCCAAGCCTTCACTGTGGGCAAGGGCACAGGTGGCCAAGCAGTTCCAAGCCTTTGAAGCGTAGAGCACCAAAAATTCACCACCGTAGGTCTGCTGGAGGGTGTCTTGGTATTGACGGCAGGCGGTGCGAAAGGTGAATTCATCAAGGATGTAGAGGGGAGAGCCAAACTGAGCCACTAACTCCACCACATCACACCCACCAATGGTGAGATGGCCTCGGGCATTGGTTTGCGCAGTCAGGGGTAAAATTTGTTGATTGGCAGCAAGCGGGGTGGAGATCATGGGTCAGTATCGGCAGAAATTAGGGGAATATAAAGAACAAATCGCTATTCTTAATTCTAGGGGGATTTGGGCGATCGCTCCCTTCATCTGTTGAGTCTCTGCTGAACCTGTAGTTCATCGAACCGTCCCTCAGCTATTTTGCTGCTGTCCCTGTCCAATTGAGGAAAAAGGGGGGTAGCCCTTCTTGGCCGTTGATCACAATCACTTGGGGCACTTGGGCACCGCCTTCACGCCATGCTTCGATCGCTTCCTTTTGCAGCACTAACTGGCCACCCGGAGCTTTGAGGGTTTCGGCAAGGAGGCGTTGGGCTTCCGCTTTCCCTTGGGCACGGTTAATTTCCGCTTGCGCCTGTTGAGCCGCCTCTTGGGCGATATAGACCGCCCGTTGTGCCCGCTGCTCAGCAATTTGCTTATCCTCGACGGCCTTGGAAAATTCCTCGGAAAAGTCAAGGTTAACGACACTGGTATCCAGTACGAGAATGTGGTACTTGGCTAGGCGATCGCCAAGGGCATGATCAAAATCCTCCTTAAGTTCATCCCGCTTGGTAATAGCCTCCTCCGCCGTGCGACGGGCAGCAGCAATTTTGAAGGCCTCTTGGGTCTGGGGAGCAATGATTTTGGCGACGATATTTTCTAGGGTCCCTTGGGTGCGGCGCACATCCACGATGGCCATGGGGTCTAGGCGAAAGTTGATGGCAAAACTGGCGGTAATGTCCTGCAAATCTTTGGTGGCACTTTCCGCTGGCACTTCAAACTTCTGTACAGTTACGTCATAGACATCCACACTGGCAATAAACGGCGGTTTCCAGTGGATGCCCTCGAGGAGGGGAGTATCCTGAGCTTTACCCAAAATACTCAGCACCCCTGCTTGGCCAGGATTAATAATCACCACGGCATTCAAAAGGACAACCAGCAAGACAATGGCGATCGCCACCACTGAGGAGGTGAGCCGCGAACTGAGGAGTTGATTCATGACCCAAGAATTGAATTTCTGCTTTGATTATAGGCGGTGCTTCCCGCCGATCCGGAAGGCAATTCCTTGCTAGAGTACAGATAGTCTGTCATTTGCTGAGCGTCCTATGCGGTTGCCCCTTACTGCTGCCCAAGCGGCCTACTATGGTGATGCCTACTATCGCACCCCACCCCCCGATCTCCCTTCACTGCTGTTGAAGGAGCGGATCGTCTATCTCGGCATGCCTTTGGTGCCAGCGGTTACGGAACTGATCATTGCGGAACTGCTCTATCTGCAATACGACGATCCCGAAAAACCCATCCGCATTTACATTAACTCGACGGGAACCTCCCGCTACGATGGCGAACCCATTGGCTTTGAAACAGAAGCCTTTGCCATCTGCGACACCATGCGCTACATTAAGCCCCCTGTGCATACGATCTGCATTGGTCAAGCGATGGGGATGGCCGCCATGTTGCTCTCAGCGGGGACAAAGGGGTATCGAGCCAGTTTACCCCACGCCACGATTGTTCTGCACCAAACCAAGAGCTATGCCCAAGGACAGGCCACCGATATTCAAATTCGTGCCAAGGAGGTTCTGGCCAATAAGGCAATGATGGTCGAGATTTTGGCGCAAAATACCGGTCAACCCCCCGAACGCATTACCCGCGATATGGATCGGCTGCTTTATATGACGCCGCAAATGGCCAAGGAATACGGCATTATTGACCGCATCCTCGAACCCGAAGCGATGACCAAGAAACTGCCCGCCACTCTCACCTAGTGCAAGACGGCTGCCCAGTCGCGGCCAATGCGAATCGTAATATCCGAAGACAGCACCCCCGTGGAGTTGGCGGATACTCGCCCCATGCCAAGGACAGAACGAATCATTTGCGCAGCCCCAATATCCCCTTGCTGTGCCACAATCTCTGTTTCGGGGGTTTGCTGATACCACTCTTCACTGATGATCACATTGGTATAGCCGTGGTGGGCGAGGAAATCCGCCATGTCTTGGGCAGCGTCACTGCTACCGGAGGCATTTTGCAGCGCAATGCGTAGCGTCCCTGTTTCACGCCACGTATGGTCAACCAGCTTTGAGGGGCGATCGCTAAAGTGCTCAGCAACCACCCGATCAATGCGGTCATAGTCAGGAAGCCAGTAGCTGACCTCATAGCCATCACCACTAAAGCGTCCCGGCAGCAGAATCAAACGCAGGTTGTCTGGCTCAATGCGCAAACTAAATTGGGCGATCGCCATCAGTTCGGCAAAGGTTAAATCCGTATCCACATATTTTTGCAGGACGCTGTAGATTTTCGGCACCTGGGTCAGCATGACGGGATTGGCCAGTTTCTTTTGCAGCGCCTTGATCAGCATTTGCTGCCGCTGGGCACGACCAATATCCCCCAGTTCATCGTAACGAAAGCGAACAAAGCCCTCTGCTTGCTCCCCGTTCAGGGTTTGCAGCCCCGGTTGAAGATCAATGTAAAGTTTTTGGGTGTGATCGGTATAAACCATCCGCTTGGGCACGTTGACCTCGACACCGCCCACCAGATCCACCAATTCTCGAAATGCATCTGTATCAATGCGAATGTAGCGATCAATGGGGGTATAGTTGAGGATTTCGCTGACCACCCGCACCGTTAGATCGACCTCTCCATAAACATTGGCCGCATTAATTTTGTCGATGCCATGTCCGGGAATTTCCACACGGGTATCACGGGGAATACTCAAGACCGTAATCGTGCCATTTTCAGGGTTAAACCGCGCCAGCAGCATCGTATCCGTGCGACCACGGAACCGTTTCGGAGAACCTTCAGGGGCATCCAAGACATTATCCACCCCCAGTACCAAGAGGTTCACTGGCCGACTCATGCCATACTGGAACCCCCGTGTCATCATTTCCAGCCAAGAGGGATCCCGTTGGCCACGATGGTTCGTGCCCTGAAAGGGTGACATCAAAACAAATGTCATGCCCGCAAAGGCAGAAACCAAGGACACACCACTAAAGGCAGCAATCCAGCCTAGGGTACGCCATGGCGAAGGGCGCGATCGCTGACCCCTGCTTTTTTGAGATACTTTTTGCCTTCCCCGACCACCCACAGTAGAACTCACCGATTTACGCTGTTGAACGCCTCTTGCCACAAACTCACTCCCGAAATAAAAACCAATCGTGGGCTAGTCGGGTGGACGCAATCCCTGTCTTTAGTGTAGGGGATTGATTACTGATCCCGCACTTATACCTATTGGACTCCCTCATGGAAGTCTTGTTTCTGTTTTTCGCCCAGTTCCTGAAATTTATGCGCTGGGCATTGGAAATTTTGCCGCTGGCAGCTTAATAGAGCCGCTCAAGGACATAATCGGTCAACTGGCTGAGGGCCTGACGCGGTTCCGACGAAGGCAGCACTTCAAGCGCCGGTAGAGCCGCTTGGGCATATTCCTTGGCTAAATTGCGGGCGTCTTCAATGGCACCACTTTGGCGCACTAGGTTGAGGGCGGTTTCCAAATCCCCTTCTTCACTAAACTCTCGCTCAATGAGGGTATGCAAGTAGGGCGCTTTGGGTAGGGCAAAGAGAACCGGTGCAGTTAGGTTGCCATCCCGCAGATCTGAGCCAGCGGGTTTCCCTAGTTCTGCGGTGGAGCGGGTGAAGTCAAGGATGTCATCGACGATTTGAAAGGCTAGACCCAAATTTTTGCCGTAGGTGTACATGGCCTCGATGGTTTCTGGCGGCGCTTCACTGAGAACCGCTGCCGCCTTGGCACTGTTGGCAATGAGGGAAGCCGTCTTGTAGTAGGTTTTCAGTAGATAGTCGTCTAGGGTAATGCTGGTGTCAAAGCGGTTAAAGCCTTGGCGAATTTCCCCTTCAGCAAAGTCTTTGATCACTTGGGAGAGGAGCTTCACCACTTGCAGGTTATCCAAATCCGCTAAGTACCAAGAGGCTTGGGCAAAGAGAAAGTCTCCTGCTTGAATGGCCACCCGATTGCCAAAAACACTGTTAACCGTGGGCACACCGCGCCGTAGTTGCGCTTGATCCACCACATCATCATGAAAGAGACTGGCGGTATGAATCATTTCTGTAATTTCTGCTAAGCGGCAGTGCCGCGGGGTAATCCCCTGATCGGGCAGCGTGGCTCGCGACACCAAAAAGACAATGGCGGGTCGAATGCGCTTTCCACTGGCAGCAAAAAGATGTTCGGCGGCAGCAGAGAGTACGGCGTGTTGTGCTCCAATCAGTGCCTTCAGGTTCTCCGTTAGTACACAGAGATCCGCTTCGACAGGTGAAAAAAGAGAGGTTACCGAAGTCATGGACGGGCTGGCCGCAGAAGTTACGAAATTTTACAGAATCCTAGTTGTATTCTAAGCGAACCCTCCAATCTTGGGTAAGGGTTCCGATGAATTTTCAGCTAGGCTCAAAATTGAGAGCCACCCCGCTCGTAGGGTCAAACAGATAAAGATGGCGAGCCTGCAACTGGAGAGGGTCACCCATTTGAGGGATTTGGTGATTAGGGGCTAACCACAGCAGTTCTTGGGAACTATCCATGAGGCGACAGCGGACAATGGCTTCGCGGCCTAGGGGTTCAACGAGGGTGGCGATCGCCCCCAAGCCCTTCTCACTGATAGACAAATGCTCTGGGCGAATGCCCACGGTGAGGGGTTGTTCACTTTTTAGCGGCCAATGGGGGGTGTCTGGACAGGGCAAGGGCTGCTGCGCTAGCCACAGGCGGCTGCCATCCCAGCGAGCGGGCAGTAAATTCATCGGCGGGGTGCCCAAAAATCGCGCCACCATGGTATTGGCGGGTTTGTCGTAGAGATCAGCAGGGGTGCCAATTTGCTGGATTTGACCGCGATCCAGCACCACAATGCGATCGCCAAGGGTCATGGCCTCCACTTGATCATGGGTGACATAGAGGGTGGTAATGCCCAGTTGTTGATGTAATTGTTTCAGTTCAGCACGGGTTTGTTCCCGCAATTGGGCATCAAGGTTGGAGAGGGGTTCATCGAGGAGAAACACTTGGGGCGATCGCGCCAAGGCCCTTCCCAAGGCCACCCGCTGTTGCTGACCACCGGAGAGTTGACGCGGTTTGCGCTGCAGCAGGGACTCAATCCCCAGTAGCTTAGCCACTTGAAGAATCCGTTGCTGCCGTGTGGCCGGATCAACACCGCGCATTTTCAGACCAAAGCCAAGGTTTTCGGCCACGGTCATGTGGGGATAGAGGGCATAGTTCTGAAAGACCATTGCCACATCGCGATCGCGCCCACTCAGGCCATTGACACAGGTATCGCCAATGGAGATCTCCCCACTGGTGGGCTGCTCTAGACCAGCAATAAGCCGCAACAGGGTAGATTTACCACAACCCGAAGGCCCGACAATCACCCAAAGCGCCCCTGCGGGCACAGTTAGAGAGAGTGGACCAATTCCCACTCCTGGAGCAAATCGCCGCGTGACTCCCTCTAAGCGCAGTGTTGCCGCCACAACCTATCGCCAGCCCACCCACGTAAAGAAATCTTGGCCAGTGACCCACTCCAGCACCAGCAGGGCAATAAAGCCAACCATGGCAAAGCGGCCATTGATCAGCTCCGCATAGCGCGACCAACCAAATTGCGGGGTCAAATCATCAGGTGTTGGTTCACTCATGGTGTTTAGGTATGCAAAACAACTTCTTTAGCTTGGCATAGAGCCTTCACTTTGTACTCACATTTTAGAAGACGGCTGTTTCTGCTGTAGGGCGGTGATCACTGCCTTAATTTGGGCTTGACCAGCAGACTTTGCAAATCGCAGCGGAAACTTACCCCGTCGCAATAACCGCCAGCCCAAGGGGGCAAGGCTTGCCACACCCTTGAGATCTCGAAAACGATTGCCCACTACTTGGAGGCCAAATTGTCGCTCATCCACCCAGCCGCCTTCTTTCACCAGTTCCAAGAGCACTTGCCGATGGCGGAGGGGTCGCTCTTCATTGCGGCTTGCCCCTGTTGAGCGGGCTAAAATGGCCTGCTTGATCTCACTAATGCGATCGAGGGGTTGTACGCCCACGGGACACACGGTGTTGCAATTAAAACAACGGGTACAGCCCCACACGCCACTGGTGGCAGTGTTGTATTGGTCTAGGCGTTGGTCAGTTTCGCTATCGCGGGTATCAGCCACAAGGCGAGCTGCTTTGGCAAGGGCATGGGGGCCAACAAAGTCGGGATTCACTTCCACCGCATTACAGGCACCGTAGCAGGCACCACAGAGAATACAGTTGCCAGAGGCATTGAGTTTGGCGCGATCGCTGGGGGATTGCAGAAACTCCCGCTCAGGCACTTGCCGTGCCGCTGTACTCACGTAAGGATTAACGGCTGAAAGTTTTTGCCAAAAATCGCTCATGTCCACGACAAGGTCTTTGAGGACAGGCAAATTCCCCAAGGGAGCGATCGCAATTTGGTTGGGCACAGGACTATTGGCCAACTCGGCGTGAATACTTTGTTGACAGGCAAGGGCAGAACGACCATTAATGGTCATCGCGCAACTGCCGCAGATGGTGTTTCGACAATTCTTGCGAAAGCTGAGGCTACCGTCGTGGTATCCCTTGATTTGAATGAGGGCATCAAGAATGGTGAGGGAAGGATCAATCTCTAGTTCAAAGGTTTGCCAATAGGCGCTCTTGTTGGGTGCTTGGCGGCGAATCGTCAACTGAATTGTCATATGCTGGCGTCGGCCCAGTGTAGTTTCCAGTGTATAGCAAGCACTGCGGCGATGATGAAAGTTGCAAAATCCCTACTTTACTTTCTGATCACAGGCCTCCTAGAGCTGGGGGGAGCCTATCTTGTCTGGCTGTGGCTACGGGAGCATAAAAGCATTGGGTATGCCTTAGCGGGGGCGATCGTCCTTTTTATGTATGGCATGGTACCGACGCTGCAACCTGCGCATTTCGGTCGTGTTCAGGCTGCCTATAGTGGCATTTTCCTGCTGGTGGTTCTGTTTTGGGGTTGGGGAATTGATAAGGTGCGCCCCGATAAGTTTGATTTGCTCGGTGCTGGGGTTGCCCTCCTAGGAACGCTGATTATCATGTACGCGCCAAGAAGCCATTGACAGCGTCGCGATCGCCCCAAGGTCACTCTATAAGCTGGGCTTATTTAATCTATTTGAAAGTAATGTTTATTAAATGTGTGTGTTGCTGAAGAATTTACTATAGAGTAAGGCAAGCAAATCAAAAAGCTTGAATAGATAAAAGACTATGTTTGCGCCGTTGACCAACGGATGCAGGGAGGGCGATCGCCCAAATAGTCTTCTATCAACTTCAACATCTACAGCCCCATGGATAGCCCCTGATAATTAAGGAGGAATAGTACTGTGGATTTTCTCGGTCAGTTTTTGCAAGATTTTGTCAAGCAATTACAGTCGCCTACCCTTGGCTTCTTGCTGGGGGGCATGGTCATTGCAGCGCTGGGCAGTCAACTTCAGATTCCCGATGCCATCTATAAGTTCATTATTTTTATGTTGCTAATGAAAGTCGGCCTCAGCGGTGGGATTGCGATTCGCAGTTCCAACCTACAGGAGATGCTCTTGCCAGCACTCTTTGCTGTGGCGATGGGGATTCTCATTGTATTTATTGGCCGTTATACCTTAGCAAAGCTTCCGAAGGTCAAAACCGTGGACGCGATCGCTACCGCAGGTTTATTTGGGGCTGTAAGTGGTTCGATGTGAGTGGTTCGACCATGGCAGCAGCACTAACGGCTCTGGAGGCGCAGAAAATTAGCTATGAACCTTGGGCAGCCGCACTGTATCCGTTCATGGATATTCCGGCTCTGGTGACAGCCATTGTCGTTGCCAGCATTTACCTCAAGAAAAAACAGGAGAAAAAGGCGCCGGCTTCCCTCAGTGCCGTTGGTGCCGATGCGGGTGCAAGGAGCGCCACAGGTTATGCCGGGAGCACCAGTGAGTATCCCACCACTGCCAGTGAGTACCGCAGTCAACAAAGCAAACGAGCCAGAATCTGGCCGATTGTCAAAGAAAGTCTGCAAGGGGCAGCCCTTTCGGCACTGCTGCTGGGCGTTGCCTTGGGCATCTTTACCCGTCCCGACAGTGTCTATGAGAGTTTTTACAACCCTCTGTTTCGCGGTTTACTCTCGGTGTTGATGCTCGTTATGGGGATGGAGGCTTGGTCACGCTTGGGTGAGTTGCGTAAAGTTGCTCAATGGTATGTGGTCTATGCCGTGGTGGCGCCCCTCGTTCATGGCCTGATTGCCTTTGGTTTGGGAATGATTGCCCACTATGTCACTGGCTTTAGCCTTGGGAGTGTGGTGATTCTAGCCGTGATTGCCTGCTCTAGTTCCGATATTTCTGGGCCGTCAACATTACGGGCAGGGATTCCCTCCGCTAACCCTTCCGCCTATATTGGTGCTTCCACCGCGATCGGGACTCCCATTGCCATTGGCCTAGGAATTCCGCTTTACCTTGGCCTTGCCCAAGCAATCATGGGCGGCAGCTAGTGACCCAAACGCGCCAATTTCACTCAAGGAGGTACTCAGAATGGCCAAGCCAGCAAAGCAGCTCGTGATTGTGACCGAGAAGATTCTCTTGAAAAAAATTGCCCAAATCATTGATGAGGCCGGGGCGACTGGCTACACCGTGATGGAAACCGGCGGCAAAGGGAGTCGCAATGTGCGCTCCTCTGATCAACCCAGCGTTTCCGATACCCAAGCCAATATCAAGTTCGAGGTACTCACCCAGACACGGGAAATGGCCGAAAAAATTGTGGATCGGGTGGCAGTCGAGTTTTTCAACGACTATGCAGGCATTGCTTACATCTACGATGCCGAAGTGTTGTACGCCCACAGCTTTTGTGGTCCTGAGGGTTGCTGAAATTTCTGGGGCTTGACAAGACGCCCCCTAATTTTTTAAGCTAAGAATCTGTTGCGGGTATAGCTCAGTGGTAGAGCGCAACCTTGCCAAGGTTGATGTCGCGCGTTCGAATCGCGTTACCCGCTTTTGAAATAGCAAACGATCGCCCTCTTCTTTTGAAAAGCACTTAGCTCTTTGCTAATCGGTATCAGCATGAAAATAGCGGTAAATTTTTTCCGCTAGACGGGGGCCGACCCCATGTACCTGCGCCAACTGTTCGGGCGTGGCCATGCGGATGTAGTCAATGGAACGAAAGGTGGCGAAGAGTTCCTTTTGGCGTTGATAGCCCAAGCCGGGAATTTGGTCGAGGTGCAATCGCCGTTGGCGTTGGGCGCGTTTTTGACGGTGGAAGTTCAGGGCAAAGCGGTGAGCCTCATCGCGGACGCGGCGTAGCAATTGCACCCCCGGTTGCTCTGGATCGGTCGGCAGAGGCTGGCGGTGGTGGGGTAGGAAAATCTCCTCCCGCTGTTTGGCCAAGCTGAGGAGGGTGAGATCCCCTAGGAGCGGCTCCAACACCTGAACTACGGCGGAGAGTTGCCCCTTGCCGCCATCAATGAGGACAATATCTGGCCAGTCATCAGCCTCTGGAGGGTCACCCTTGCCCTCAAGGTAGGGGGCAAAGCGGCGGCGGAGAATCTCAGCAAGACTGGCAAAGTCGTCGGAGTGGCCAAGTTTTACCTCAGGGTTGCGGATGTTGTAGTGGCGATAGTGCTGCTTGGCAGGCAAGCCATCAATAAAAACGACCCGTGAGGCCACGGCGTCAGACCCTTGAATGTGGGAAATGTCGTAGCCCTCAATGCGGTGGGGCAGGGTGTCAAGGCCAAGGAGTTGGGCTAAATCTTCAAGAGCCATTTGGGTGCGATCGCTGGCCTGTTGAATGCGTGCCAATTCTAATTCTGCATTGCGTTGCACCATGGCAATGAGTTCTGCTTTTGCCTGCCGCTGGGGGACGGTGAGGGTGACGGCGCGGCCTTTCTTTTCGCTCAAGTAGGTACGCAGCAGATCCGCCTCAGGTAGGGGATGTTGCAGCAAAATTTCACTGGGAATTTCTACATCATCCACTTGGGCATAGTGTTCTTCAAGCACCCGCTGCAAAATCGTGCCCACACTGCCACTTTGAGCATCGGCAACGAAGGCCAAGCGTCCCACCAAGCGACCCGCACGAATTTGAAAGAGTTGAATGGCAGCATGGCGATCGCCGAGGGCAAGGGCAATGGCATCCCGTGACACCGTATCGTCCGGCAAGGACACCTTTTGATCCACGCCTAAATGCTCAAGGCCACGAATTTGATCCCGTAGTCGGGCTGCCAGTTCAAAATTCAGATCCGCCGCCGCTTGCGCCATTTGTGCTTGGAGCTGTGCCACGAGTTCCGCGGTGCGTCCCTGAAAGATCATGGCCACCTTTTGCAGGGTTTGCCGATACTCCTGCGGTGAAATCAGCCCTTGGCAGACCCCCGGACAGCGGCCAATGTCATAGTTCAGACAAGGGCGATCCTTGAAAAGGGGGCGGGGACGTTGCCGCAGCGGAAAAAGCCGCTTCACAAGGGCAAGGGTTTGGCGCAGGCGAAAGCTATCGACATAGGGGCCATAGTAGCGATCCTTGGGGGAATCACTGCGAGTATCGCCGACATTACCCAATTGGCGTTTGCAGGTAATGAAAATGCGGGGGTAGGGTTCTGACCACGTAATACAGACGTAGGGATATTTCTTGTCATCCTTGAGGAGAACGTTGAAGTGGGGCTGATGCTGCTTGATTAAATTGGCTTCGAGGGCAAGGGCCTCGGCTTCCGTATCGGTGACGATGAATTCAATGTCCGCCACCTGATAGACCATTAATTCAAGGCGCGGCCCCAGTTGGGCTGGCTCACGAAAATAGGAGCGCACCCGCGATCGCAGGCGTTTGGACTTGCCAATGTAGAGAATTTGATCCGTCTTGTCCTTGAAAAAATAAACGCCGGGAGTCAAGGGCAGTTGCCGCAAGATCTGTTCCAAGCGATCGCGATCCTGAATCAAGGGCTGAAGCATGCTGCCACCTCCCCTAGAGCTTTGCCGCTGTGGCTCCTAACCAAGCCTCCAAATGTGCCCGCTGACTCGGCGTGGCATCGGCACGGCACTGCACCTGATAGCGGGGCTGAGGGTCTCCCAACATCAATGTTCCTGAGTACAATTGCTGATCATGGAACCATGTCAAGTGAATCGTCTCTCCCACTGGGTATTCCCGCAATCGCTCTGACCAGTCCTCCGCCTTGACGCGCCACCCATTGAGGGCAATGATTTCATCCCCAGCCACCAAGCCTGCCTGTTCAGCCGGGGAGTTCCGCAGCACTGCCTTGATTTGCAGAGCGCCGTGTTCCTGCTTGAACTGAAGTCCCGTATAGGGAAGCGCGTCTTGGGGAACTAGTTCCAGCCCGACTTTGCCCAACCACTCCTGAAGGGGGAGTTCTACGGTTCCCTCAATGAACTGCTCGCGCCATGCCGCCAAGTTTTCATCGGCAACGGTTTCAATCGTTTCCCACAGCTCATCGGGGGTATAGCCCTGACCTGTCTCGCAATACTGCTGCCACAACCGCCGCAGGACATCGAGGAGCGATCGCTGGTGATTAAAATTAAGGCGAATCCGCAAATCCAGCAACAGTGCCACCAACTCCCCTTTGAGGTAGTAGGACATCTGCGAATTGATGCTATTTTCGTCAGGGCGATAGAGCTTAATCCAAGCATCAAAACTAGCAGCACTCAGGGATTGCACCCAACGACCGGGGGTATGTAGGTAGCGATTGAGGCTTTCGCTCAGTAGTTTAAGATAGGCCTCTGCATCAAAGCATTCTGCCCATAGGGGAATCAGTTGATCGAAATAACTGGTCACTCCCTCTGCAAACCAAAGGCTGGTGGTGTAATTCTCACTGTCGTAGTCAAAGACCTCGAAGGCTTGGGGTCGAATCCGCTTGACATTCCAGAGGTGGAAAAACTCATGGGCCACTAAACAGAGGAAGCGGCGATACTGCTCCGCTTGCTGAAAGCCAAAGCGATGGAAGATCAACGAGCAGCTATTGAGATGCTCCAGACCGCCGTAGCCCTTGTGGGTAAGGTGCAAAATAAAGACATAGCGATCGTAGGGCAGGCCGCCAAAGAGACTTGCCTCGGTGGCAATGATCCGCTGCATATCGGCGATCGCCCGCTGCGGCTCAAAATTGCCCTTGCCCCACACCGCCAATTCATGGGGTTTACCGTCCACCTCAAAGGCATAAACAGGGTGGGTACCCACCTCAAAGGGGCTATCCACCAGCAGATCGTAATTTGCTGCCCAAAATGTGAAGCCATCCTCGCCAAAGGGTTCAAGCGGAGTCGTCACCCGCCAGTCCGGCGGTGCCACAATCGTTACTGTTAGGGGCTGATCGCGATATTCTGGCACATAGAGGCAGACCGCTGCCGGATTGAAGTAGGCATGGCTGCTATCAAAGTGGTTTGTGCGTACCGAGAGTTCATGGGCATAGATGGCATAGCGCACTTCCAGTTCTTGACCGGGGGTGCAAGCCACCTGCCACTGATTTTTACAACACTTCCACCACTCAAGAGGAGTGCCGTCAGCGGCCGTTACCGTAAAGTCCTGAAGATGCCGCGCATATTCGCGCACAAGGTAGGAACCCGGCGTCCACACCGGTAAGTGCAGATCAAGAACATCGGTTTGCGGTGCCGTTAGCCGCAGCGTTACCCATAAAAGATGCGTATGCCCCTGCTGGCAGTTGATTCTGTAGGCCATGGCAGGGGGCTGAAGAGAAGACTCAGAGGGGGAAGGATGAATGATCGTATGCGTCATACCCCTCAGTGTAGTGAACTTTGGCGACGCTTACAATTTCACTTCAATATCTACGCCCGCCGGCAAGTCCAACTTCATCAGGGCATCAATCGTTTTCGGTGAAGGTTGGTAAATGTCGAGTATGCGACGGTGGGTACGGGTTTCAAAATGCTCCCGTGAGTCCTTGTCCACGTGGGGCGATCGCAGAACGCAGTAAATTCGACGGCGAGTGGGTAGGGGAATTGGGCCAACGGGGGAAGCGCCGGTTCTTTTTGCAGTATCGACAATGCGATCGCAGGAAGTATCGAGCAAGCGATGATCAAAGGCCTTAAGGCGAATACGAATTTTCTGTTGTAGAGCAGCCATAGGAATCTTCCTTACTTGTCAAGGTTCAGAGACAATCCGACAAAATTCAGACAAAAAAGGCCGCCAACACCACAGAAAGGCTAGCGGCCATAAGATCAACTACTTCAGGATTTTGGAGACAACACCCGCACCAATCGTCCGGCCACCTTCACGGATGGCAAAGCGCATCCCCTGCTCAATGGCAATGGGCTGGATCAGTTCCACGGTCATTTTGATGCGGTCACCAGGCATCACCATTTCAGCGGCGCTACCATCATCAGCGGTGAAGGAGGTAATCGTACCGGTCACATCGGTGGTACGCACATAGAACTGCGGACGGTAACCAGCAAAGAAGGGGGTTTTACGGCCACCCTCTTTTTCAGTAAGCACGTACACTTCACCCTCAAATTGGGTGTGGGGCGTAATGGAGCCGGGTTTGGCAATCACCATTCCCCGTTCCACATCCTCTTTTTTCAGACCGCGCAGGAGCAAACCAGCGTTGTCACCGGCAATCCCCTCTTCGAGGCTCTTCTTGAACATTTCAATACCGGTGACCGTCGTTGTGCGAGTTTCCCGCAGACCCACGAGTTCAACCGTTTCGTTGAGCTTAATGCGACCCCGCTCAATCCGACCCGTGGCCACGGTACCCCGACCGGTGATGGAGAACACGTCTTCTACAGCCATCAAGAAGGGCTTATCCACATCCCGCTCAGGGGTAGGAATGTAGTTATCCACGGCATCCATTAGCTCGTAGATTTTATCGACCCACTCATTTTCACCGCGTTGGGTTTTCGGGTTGGCGGTCATGGCTTCAAGGGCTTTTAGACCCGAACCACGGATGATGGGCACTTCGTCACCGGGGAATTCATATTCGCTGAGGAGTTCCCGCAGTTCCAGTTCCACCAGCTCCAGCAGTTCTTCGTCGTCCACCATGTCCACTTTGTTCAGGAAGACAACAATGCTGGGCACCCCCACCTGACGAGCCAAGAGAATGTGCTCTTTGGTTTGGGGCATCGCACCATCAGTAGCGGCCACCACGAGAATAGCACCGTCCATTTGGGCGGCACCCGTGATCATGTTTTTCACATAGTCAGCGTGGCCGGGGCAATCCACGTGGGCATAGTGACGTTTTTCAGTCTCATACTCCACGTGAGCCGTGTTGATGGTAATCCCACGGGCTTTTTCCTCAGGGGCAGCATCAATTTCATCGTATTTGCGAGCTTGGGCTTTCCCTTGGGCAGCCAATGTCATGGTGATGGCTGCGGTCAGTGTGGTTTTACCGTGGTCAACGTGACCAATCGTACCGATGTTAACGTGGGGTTTGGTTCGTTCAAATTTAGCGCGTGCCATGTTGTTCCTCGTATAGACTATGCGTTCCCTTTATTTTTGGCAATGATCGCCTCAGCCACATTACGGGGGACTTCCTCGTAATGGCTAAATTCCATCGAGAAAATTCCCCGACCTTGGGTATTCGAGCGAATGTCAGTGGCATAACCAAACATCCGTTCGAGAGGGACTTTTGCCGTCACTTTGGCAATGCCATTTTCCACGGTTTGTCCCTCAATTTGACCGCGACGGGAAATGAGGTCTCCCATCACTGTCCCAAGGAATTCTTCTGGAACCTCGACCTCGACCTTCATCATTGGCTCCAGCAGCACCGGATTGGCTTTCATTACTGCCTCTTTAATGGCCATGGAGCCAGCAATTTTGAAGGCCATCTCTGAGGAGTCAACCTCGTGGTAGGAGCCATCCACTAATGTGACCTTGAGGTCAATCACTGGGTACCCTGCCAAAATCCCCGATTCACAGGCTTCCTTCATCCCCTGCTCAGCAGGTGGAATGTACTCTTTGGGAACGACACCACCAACAATTTTGGAGACAAATTCAAACCCAGTACCGGGTTCGGCAGGCTCTACTTCAATCACAACGTGACCATACTGGCCTTTACCGCCACTTTGACGGATAAACTTGCCTTCGGCACGGACGGGTTTGCGAATCGTTTCGCGGTAGGCCACTTGGGGTTGGCCAATATTGGCTTCCACTTTGAACTCCCGCTGCATCCGATCCACAAGGATCTCGAGGTGCAGTTCCCCCATCCCCGCAATCACGGTTTGGTTGGTTTCAGGATCAACGCTGACGCGGAAGGTGGGGTCTTCCTCAGAGAGGGCTTGCAGGGCTTTGGAGAGTTTTTCCATGTCCTGCTTGGTTTTGGGTTCCACAGCCACGGAAATCACTGGCTCTGGAATGTACAGCGATTCAAGAATCACGGGCGAGCTTTCATCGCAGAGGGTATCCCCCGTGAAGGTTTCCTTCAGACCCAAGGCAGCTCCTAAATCGCCGGCTCGCAGTTCATCTACTTCAATCCGCTCATCGGCTTTGAGCACAATCAAACGAGAAATGCGCTCTTTCTTGCCCTTAGTGGCATTGAGGACATAGCTGCCTTTTTTGAGAACACCAGAATAAACGCGCACGAAGGTGAGGCGGCCATAGGGATCCGACATGATTTTGAAGGCTAATGCCGCTAGGGGTTGATCATCGTCGGCAGCACGCTCTACCTCTGTGCCATCGGGCAGATGACCTTTAATCGCTGGAATGTCAATGGGCGCTGGCAGATAGTCCACCACGGCATCAAGGAGCAATTGCACGCCTTTATTTTTGAAGGCGGAGCCACAGAGCATCGGCACAATGGTGCCAGCGATCGTCCCTTTGCGTAGGGCGGCGCGGATTTCCTCTTCTGTGAGTTCTTCCCCCTCAAAGTATTTTTCCATGAGGGCATCATCGGTTTCGGCAACTGCCTCGATGAGCTTGGTGCGATACGCTTCCGCCAGTTCAGTCATCTCGGCAGGAATTTCAGTGTCTTCGATTTCCTTGCCAAGGTCGTCTTTGTAGATTTTGGCGCGCATCCGCACCAGATCAACGATGCCTTTGAACTGATCTTCAGCACCAATGGGCAACTGAATCGGCACAGCATTTGCCCGCAGGCGATCGCGAATCTGGTCATAGACTTTGTAGAAGTTTGCCCCAGTGCGATCCATCTTGTTGACAAAGACGATGCGCGGGACGCTGTAGCGATCGGCTTGCCGCCACACGGTTTCTGACTGGGGTTGCACACCACCGACGGAGCAGAATACCGCAATCACCCCATCGAGAACCCGCATGGAGCGCTCCACCTCAATCGTGAAGTCCACGTGGCCGGGAGTGTCAATAATATTGATCTGGTGGTCTTTCCAAGAGGTGCTGATGGCGGCGGCTGTAATGGTGATGCCCCGCTCCCGCTCCTGTTCCATCCAGTCGGTAACCGTGGTACCCTCGTGCACTTCGCCAATTTTGTGCACCACACCGGAATAGAAAAGAATACGTTCAGTTGTGGTTGTTTTACCCGCATCAATGTGAGCGGCAATCCCGATGTTTCGCACTCGCTCTAGCGGGGTCGTCCGTGCCACAGCTACCTCCTTGTTTGTTGCATTACGTTAGAATTCTTAAATAATTGTATCCAACTCTTGAACCGTGTGACGGTTTAGTAGCGATAGTGGGCAAAGGCCTTGTTGGCTTCTGCCATTTTGTGGGTTTCTTCCCGTTTACGAATGGTGCTGCCGGTTTCGTTGGCGGCATCCATCAATTCATTGGCCAGCTTGGCGGACATCGAACGACCGGCTCGTTTGCGGGAAAATTGCACTAACCAGCGCAAAGCCAAGGCGACGCCGCGATCGGGACGAACTTCCATCGGCACTTGGTAGGTGGCACCCCCCACACGGCGGGCTTTCACTTCCACTAGGGGCGTTGCATTTTTTACTGCACGCTCAAAAATTTGCAGAGCATCCTCGCCGGTGCGCTCCTGTACGGTTTTCATCGCGTCATAGACAATGCGGCTGGCAAGGGATTTTTTGCCATTGAGCATAATCCGCTGGATTAACATATTCACCAGCACGTTGTTATAGACGGGATCAGGGGCAGTAGGCCGTTTTTGAGCGCGAGTGCGACGAGACATAGGTGTTTACTGTTTGCTCTAGTGAAGTTCAAGATTTCAAGGGTGGACTCAAGGAGATAGGAGAACGGAAATTATTTCTTCTTGCCGGTAGCAGCAGCCTCACCGGGTTTGGGACGCTTGGCACCATACTTGGAGCGACCTTGTTTACGGTCTTTGACGCCAGCGGTATCCAACGTGCCACGGATAATGTGGTAGCGCACACCGGGCAAATCTTTAACCCGACCGCCGCGAATCATGACTACAGAGTGCTCCTGCAAGTTGTGGCCAATTCCCGGAATATAGGCGGTGACCTCAAAGCCAGAGGTGAGACGTACCCGTGCCACTTTGCGCAGGGCAGAATTGGGCTTTTTGGGGGTTGTGGTATAAACCCGTGTGCATACCCCACGCCGTTGGGGGCAGCTTTTGAGGGCAGGAGATTTTGTTTTCTTTTTCAACAGTTCCCGCTCTTGGCGGATCAGTTGCTGGATGGTGGGCATTGCTGCTTACGTTAATTTCACCGAACTTCTAGTGTATCGAGGTAGCCGTGGCGTTGTCAATGCTGTTGTGCCGTTGCGCAGTGCCTCTCAGTGTAATGGCTCACTAAGGTCAGGCTGGCGATCGCGGCGGTGACGGCTCTCAGGGTACGCCGCCCCAAGGAAAATGCTTGCCAACCAGCGGCCAAAACTTGCTCCACTTCTGAGGCTGTCCATCCCCCCTCGGGTCCGATCGCCAGATAAATTGGCTGAGATAGATTCATTTGGGGCAAGCAGTCCCACAGGAGCTGTGAGGCATTCAAACTGGCAATGTAGCCCTTGGGGGTGAGGCTGACCATTTCGGCAACGGAGAGGGGATCACTGAGGGTGGGGACATAAAGACGCTCACTTTGCTCGGCGGCCTCTTGGAGAATGCGCTGCCAACGCTGGTATTTATTGGCACTGGGTTGCAGGAGCGATCGCGCTGTTTGAATCGGAATAATACGCTTGACCCCCAATTCCGTTGCCTGTTGCAGCACTTGCTCAAAGTTTGCCACCTTCAGTAGAGCTAGACAGAGAATAATTTCTACACTGAGCTCCGTCTCTTGCTTTTCAGCTTCCAATAATTCGACAGTCTGCCCATTCACACCAAGCGTGCCCCGCCATCGCTGTCCTTGGCCATCCAAAATCGAGATGACATCGTTATCTTTTAAGCGCAGGACATGGCGGAGATAGTGGACTTGCTCAGGAGTGAGCCACACCTGTCGGTCTTGGATTTGTGAGGGTGAGACGACTAACCGCTGGGGCGATCGCATTCAATTTCTATCTAACTGAGACTGCATAGCCACTCCACCAATGTGCGCACAGGGTAGCCTGTCCCACAGGGATTATTGTAGCCATCCTCTTTTTCTGTCCAGACAGGACCGGCAATGTCAAGGTGTGCCCAAGGGGTGTGATCAACAAATTGCTGAAGGAATAGGGCGGCGGTAATTGATCCGGCCGATCGCGGACCGGTGTTTTTCATATCGGCCACTTGGGACTTCATACCCTCAAAGTATTTATTTTCAAGGGGCATTTGCCAGAACTTTTCACCGGAGCGATCGCTGGCCTTTTGCAGAGCTTGCGCCAATTCTGAATTGTTGCTCCAAAGACCGGCAATATTATCCCCTAAGGCAACAATACAGGCACCGGTCAGCGTTGCCAAATCAACAATGGCATCTACGCCTAGTTTTTCGGCATAGACCAAGGCATCGGCAAGGGTGAGGCGGCCTTCAGCATCGGTGTTGTTGACCTCGATGGTCTTACCGTTGGAGGCGGTGAGAATATCCCCCGGATGCAGGGCACGGCCACTAATCATGTTTTCAGTGGCAGCAATAATAAAGTGAACTTCAATGCCAGCGGGTTTGAGTTGACCGATGACCTTGGCGGTTCCCAAAACGGCTGCGGCTCCCCCCATGTCCATTTTCATGGTTTCAATGCCCCCTTGGGTCTTGAGGTTGAGGCCACCGGAATCAAAGGTTAACCCCTTGCCAATGAGGGCAATTTTCTTCTGGACATTTCCGGCGGGAGTGTAGGTGAGGTGAATAAATTTCGGCGGTAGATCAGATGCCTGGGCCACTCCCAAAAAGGCACCCATACCCAAGGCGGCACACTCATCGCGCTCCAAAATTTTTGCCGTGAGGCCGTAGGTAGCCGCCAATTGCTGAGCCGTTTCCGCAAGGGTGACAGGCGTCACTTCGTTGGCCGGGGCATTCACGAGTTCGCGCGCCAAAATCACCCCATCACAAATCTGCTGGGCACGGGTCAAGGCCGCTGCTTGCTCCCCTAAACCCAACAGGCTGACGGATTCTGGATAGGGCAGGAGTTTACGAGCTTCGGGATCCGACTTAAAACGCACATCACTGTGGAGGGCAAGGAGAACTCCTTCGGCAATGGCTTGGGCAGCATCCGCCGCCTCTAAAGTCTCATGGGGCAGTGCCATGCCTAATGTTTTTGCACGTTCACGGCGAGCCGTACGGGCAATGGTCGCAGCAGTGCGGCGCAGGGTCTCTAGGTTAAAGTCATCGCGATTCCCCAAGCCCACAAGGAGAAGCTTTTTAATGGGGAAGTTGGGCAATAGGCGCATCAGAAGGGAGGTACCGGACTTGCCTTGAAATTCCCCTTCGTTGATCAGTTCCTGCAATAGACCGTTGAGGCGTTGATCAAGGGTCGTGTAGGGGTCGGTGAGGGTGAGGGTGCCTTCCGTTTGAAAGACGGCGATCGCCAGTAAGTCCCCCGACCAGTCGGGAATGACTGTAGTAATTGTTTGCAGTTGCATGCCTATCTACGACCCAAAAATCTCTCAACCCCCTTATTTTATCGGGGTTTAGGCCTCAGCAGGAACCCAGACACTGCAAAAATTCAAGGGGCAAGCCATCGCAGTCACGCATAAAGGCGACGTGATAGAGGTGCGACCCAATCACTTGCTGAGTGGGCTTCAGCAGTAGCTCAAAGGGTAAATTCTGTGCCTTCAACGTTTGCGCCACCTGATTGAGCCATGTTTCAAGGGGGTCAGGATGGTCACTGAGATCAAAGGAAAGATGGTAGTAGCCAACATAGTGCTCATCGTGAAAAGGGTCAGCAGCAGGGTGGGGTTCAGGGACTTGCAGAAGTTCAAGGCGGGTGTGCCAGCCCTTGAGCCAACAGGCAAGGGTATAGCCCGTGGTAAAGCGGACATCCATCGTGAAGCCTAGGCATTCATAGAAGGCGATCGCCCGCTGAATATTGGCGGTGCGGATGGAAACGTGGTGCAAGCCCATAGACTACTCCTGTTTTGGCCGCAGCCGTTCCGGAAAATCAATAAAGACCCGCTCACCCGCCCTCAGGCCGCTGATAATTTGTGTTTGATCTTGCCAGCTACTGCCAATGGTGACGGGGCGGAATTTTGGCTGATTGTCTTCACCCACAACATAAACACCCGTTTGACCGCGCTCAACGGCAATGGCCACCGTCGGCACCAGCAGGGCATTGTTAATTTTTTGTCCCAGAAAATCTAAGTCCACATTCATCCCAGAACGCAGCTTCTGCAACCCAGTAACAAGGGAGACCCGCACTTGAAAGAAGGTGACATTTTGCTCCACCACCGCTTCGGGTGCCACTAAGCGTACTCGTCCTTCAAAGGTTTCCCCCGGATAGGCATCGGCACGGATTTCAACGGGTTGCCCCACGAGCACTTGGCCAATGTCCACTTCTGGGACTTCGGCAAGAATTTCTAGGCCTTGGGCAATGGCCACAATTGAGGTGGAAGTGGCAGAGGTCGTGGCAGAGGCGGTGGTGGTGGGTGTCACAAATGCCCCCGGATTGGCGTACTTCTGGGTAATAATCCCCGTAAAAGGAGCGCGAATCACTGTATCTTCGAGGGCAGCACGGGCGGCTTGGACTTGGGCTTGGGCAGCAGCCACGGCCGCTTCCGCTTGACGGATCTCTTCAGTGCGGGAACCCCGCTGTAATAGTTGCAGGCGCTTTTGAGCTTCATTCAGGTTGGCGATCGCGCTATCCCGGTTTGCCTTTAGTTCATCAAGGGTATCGCGGGGAATCGCACCCTCAGCCGCGAGCAATTCATTGCGTTTCAGGCGTTCTTCTGCCAATTGAGCACGGGTGGCGGCTGCTCGCACTTGGGCTTCGGCTTGGGCAATTTCCTCGGCACGGTTACCGGCAACCACGCGATCGCGACGGGCAATGGCATCGGCGAGGTTGGCTTGGGCTTGAGCCAGTTGCGCCTGTTCATCGCGGTTATCCATACGGGCAATGATTTGACCCGCCTTGACCCGATCGCCCTGCTCGACGTAGAGTTCGGCGAGAAGACCTGCCCGTTTTGGACTGATATTGACGGTTTGCACAGGCACCACTTTGCCCGTGGCAGCAATGCGAGCGACTAAATCGCGACTGTCTTGAACGGGTACGGTGTAGCGATCTAAATCAAGGGGCGTTTGGCGCGATCGCCACAGCAGTAGGCCACCACTGCCAATCAAACCAGCAGCAATCACCCCAATCACGAGCGATCGCCAAGGGGAAGAAGGTTTACCAACAAAGGGGATAAACGCTGCCATGAATGCCTTACAGTTCTTGGCCTATTCTAACGTTATGTTACAGTGACCCACCGAATAGCAGCATTGACCGTATCTATTGGTTCCATCTGTCCCTTAATAGAAGCGCAGATGCTATCCTAACCAATACTGTCTATGTCCTTTGCCTATGAATCCTGCACTCTCCCAGATTGGCCAGCAAATGTCCCAACTGACGGGAGTTCGGGCAATCATGAAGGATATTATTGAGACGTTGCGCCTGAATCGCGGTCAAGACCTGATTAACCTGAGTGCAGGTAATCCCCTCATTGTCCCTGAGGTGGAGCAACTATGGCGCGACTGTACCCACGAGCTAATGGCCAGCCCAGAATTTGGCCAAGTGGTCTGCCGCTACGGCACAAGCCAAGGGTATGAACCGCTAATTGCTGCCGTTGTCGATGATTTTAATCGCCGCTATGGTTTGAACCTGACGGAGCGCAATGTCCTTGTCACCCCCGGCAGTCAGGCCATCTACTTCTTTGCTGCCAATGCTTTTGGGGGCTTTAGCGCCAACGGTGAATTAAAGAAAGTCGTTCTCCCCTTGAGTCCAGAATATACGGGTTATGGTGGCGTCAGCTTTACCCCTGATACTGTTGTTGCCTATCGTCCGCGCCTTGAGATTTTTGAAGCGGATCACACCTTTAAGTATCGTCCCGACTTTCAACAACTCCACATTGATGAGACGACTGGATGCGTCATCTTCTCTCGTCCTTGCAATCCGACGGGAAATGTGCTCACGGATGTCGAGGTGCGGCAAATTGCTGATCTCGCTGTCCCCTATGGCGTTCCAGTGTTGATTGATGCTGCCTATGGCCCCCCCTATCCCAGCTTGAACTTTACGGAACTAGCACCCGTTTTTGGCGGCAATATTGTCCACTGCCTCAGCCTCTCAAAAGCAGGACTGCCGGGGGAGCGGGTGGGGATTGCCATTGGCGATCGCGAGATTTTGAGTGTTCTCGAAGCCTTTCAAACCAATGCCTGTATTCATGCCTCGCGCTACGGTCAGGCGATCGCGGCCTTAGCCATTGCCAATGGTGCCCTAGCCGAAGTATCCGTCAATGTCATTCGTCCCTTTTATCAGCGCAAGTTGACAGTTCTCGAAGAAACCCTACGAACTGCTTTGCCCAACGACCTTCCTTGGTTTTTGCATCGCGGTGAGGGGGCGATTTTCGCGTGGCTATGGCTACGGGATTTACCCATGACAGATTGGGAATTATATCAACACCTGAAGCGAGCAGGGGTGATTGTGGTTCCCGGCAGCTCCTTTTTCCCCGGCTTGACCGAGCCGTGGCGCCACAAACAGGAGTGCCTGCGTATTAGTCTCACTGCCAGTGATGAGGAAATTGCCCTTGGCATGCAACGACTAGCCGCCACCATTACACAGGTGTATCAAGAGTTCCCTAGCCGCTCCTACTCTGATGTCCTCGCTTAAGCCCTCCTTCATGGGTGAGTACTTCCTCATTTCTCAATGCGCCGTGACTCCCTCTTTTACCAACTGTTTGCCCAGCTGCCCCAGACACTGTTTGACCTTTTGGGAATCAATCCCCCGCAGGGCTACCGCTTTGACTCTGTGGAGCTGAAGCAAACGGCCTTTCGCATTGATGGCGTCTTTCTGCCTCCTGACCCCTCAGGAACCGTCTATTTCTGTGAAGTTCAGTTTCAGCGCGATAACACCCTCTACGAACGTCTCTTTGCTGAGATTTTTCTCTATCTGCGCCTGTACCGCCAAACTTTCTCTGATTGGCAAGCGGTGGTCATTTATCCCCATCGCCAAGCCGAACAAGTTTCCTTTGAACCCTATGACGTGTTGGTCAAGAGCGATCGCCTGCGGCGGGTGTATTTGAATGAACTGGGGTCACCAGCGGAATTGCCCTTGAGCCTTGCCCTGATGCAGTTGATGGTGGTACCAGAGGCAGAGATGCCCAGAGTCGCCCGATTACTTGCCCAGCGCAGCCAGACCGAAAGAGCGCCAAACTTGGAAGCCATAATAGAGTTAATCACTACCATTGTGCTGTACAAGTTCACCAAGCTGAGTCGGGAGGAGGTGCTGCGCATGCTGAGGTTTACGACGGAGGAGCTGAAGCGAACACGGTTTTACCAAGAGGTCTATGCCGAGGCACAAGAGGAAGGGTTACAACGGGGCTTACGGCAGGGATTACAACAGGGATTACAGCAGGGATTACAGCAGGGAGAGGTACTTGTTGTCTTGCGGCAGTTAAGACGGCGGTTTGGCGATTTACCAACTAGTCTTGAAGAGCGCATTCGCCAGCTCCCTCCCCATCAGATTGAAGCGTTGGCAGAAGCTCTCCTTGACTTCACTGACCTTGAACACGTCTCTGCGTGGCTAGAGCGCTCCCCCTAGCCCATGCGCCGTGACTCCCTCTTTTACCAACTGTTTGCCCAGCTACCCCAGACACTGTTTGACCTTTTGGGAATCAATCCCCCGCAGGGCTACCGCTTTGACTCTGTGGAGCTGAAGCAAACGGCCTTTCGCATTGATGGTGTCTTTCTGCCTCCTGACCCCTCAGGAACCGTCTATTTCTGTGAAGTTCAGTTTCAGCGCGATAACACCCTCTACGAACGTCTCTTTGCTGAGATTTTTCTCTATCTGCGCCTGTACCGCCAAACTTTCTCTGATTGGCAAGCGGTGGTCATTTATCCCCATCGCCAAGCCGAACAAGTTTCCTTTGAACCCTATGACGTGTTGGTCAAGAGCGATCGCCTGCGGCGGGTGTATTTGAATGAACTGGGGTCACCAGCGGAATTGCCCTTGAGCCTTGCCCTGATGCAGTTGATGGTGGTACCAGAGGCAGAGATGCCCAGAGTCGCCCGATTACTTGCCCAGCGCAGCCAGACCGAAAGAGCGCCAAACTTGGAAGCCATAATAGAGTTAATCACTACCATTGTGCTGTACAAGTTCACCAAGCTGAGTCGGGAGGAGGTGCTGCGCATGCTGGGGTTTACGACAGAGGAGCTGAAGCGGACACGATTTTACCAAGAGGTCTATGCCGAGGCACAAGAGGAAGGGTTACAACGGGGCTTACGGCAGGGATTGGAGCAAGGATTACAGCAAGGACTGCAACAAGGATTGCAACAGGGATTACAGCAGGGATTACAACAGGGAGAGGTACTTGTTGTCTTGCGGCAGTTAAGACGGCGGTTTGGCGATTTACCAACTAGTCTTGAAGAGCGCATTCGCCAGCTCCCTCCCCATCAGATTGAAGCGTTGGCAGAAGCTCTCCTTGACTTCACTGACCTTGAACACGTCTCTGCGTGGCTAGAGCGCTCCCCCTAGCCCATGCGCCGTGACTCCCTCTTTTACCAACTGTTTGCCCAGCTGCCCCAGACACTGTTTGACCTTTTGGGAATCAATCCCCCGCAGGGCTACCGCTTTGACTCTGTGGAGCTGAAGCAAACGGCCTTTCGCATTGATGGTGTCTTTCTGCCTCCTGACCCCTCAGGAACCGTCTATTTCTGTGAAGTTCAGTTTCAGCGCGATAACACCCTCTACGAACGTCTCTTTGCTGAGATTTTTCTCTATCTGCGCCTGTACCGCCAAACTTTCTCTGATTGGCAAGCGGTGGTCATTTATCCCCATCGCCAAGCCGAACAAGTTTCCTTTGAACCCTATGACGTGTTGGTCAAGAGCGATCGCCTGCGGCGGGTGTATTTGAATGAACTGGGGTCACCAGCGGAATTGCCCTTGAGCCTTGCCCTGATGCAGTTGATGGTGGTACCAGAGGCAGAGATGCCCAGAGTCGCTCGATTACTTGCCCAGCGCAGCCAGACCGAAAGAGCGCCAAACTTGGAAGCCATAATAGAGTTAATCACTACCATTGTGCTGTACAAGTTCACCAAGCTGAGTCGGGAGGAGGTGCTGCGCATGCTGGGGTTTACGACGGAGGAGCTGAAGCGGACACGGTTTTACCAAGAGGTCTATGCCGAGGCACAAGAGGAAGGGTTACAACGGGGCTTACGGCAGGGATTGGAGCAAGGATTACAGCAAGGACTGCAACAGGGATTGCAACAGGGATTGCAACAGGGATTGCAACAGGGATTGCAACAGGGATTACAGCAGGGAGAAGCACTGGTTGTTTTGCGCTTCCTCAGGCGACGGTTTGGGGATTTACCGGCTGACCTTGAAGCAGCAATTCGCCAACTCCCATCCACCCAGATTGAGACTTTGGCAGAGGCACTCCTTGACTTTGCGACCCTGGAAGACCTGAGGGACTGGCTCAGGAATCTCGGTTAGGGAGAATCCTCCTTTAGTAAAGACTTGCAAACAAGCGTGAAGGAGGCTCAAGAATCCTGATACAACAATTGATGGAGTTGCAGCCGAACGTCAACCGATTCCTATGAATATTGCTGTCATTGGCTTGAGTCACAAAACCGCCCCTGTGGATGTGCGCGAAAAATTGAGTGTGCCAGAGGATGTGCGGGAGCGGGCACTGCAACATCTATGCGGCTACGCCCATATTCAGGAAGCGACCATCCTTAGCACCTGTAACCGCTTAGAAATTTACATTGTTACTAGTGACACTGAGGTGGGCGTGCGGGAAGTGCATCAGTTTCTCAGTGAGTGGAGTCATATTCCCCTGCCCCAACTGCGTCCCTACCTCTTTATCCTGCTGCATCAGGATGCGGTGATGCACCTCATGCGGGTGGCTTCGGGTCTGGATAGCTTGGTGATTGGCGAGGGGCAAATTCTCTCCCAAGTGAAGCGCTGTCATCAGTTAGGGCAGCAGTACAAGTCCATTGGGTCTATTCTCAATCGCCTCTTTACGGGGGCGATCGCGGCCGGTAAACGGGTACGCACAGAAACCAGCATTGGGACGGGGGCGGTCTCCATTAGCTCAGCGGCGGTGGAACTCGCCGACCTGCGGTTGCAAAATCTCCAGAACTGCCGCATTGCCATTGTCGGTGCGGGCAAAATGTCCCGCTTGGTGGTGCAACACCTGATTGCCCGAGGGGTGAAAGAAATGAGCATTATCAACCGCTCCTTGGAACGGGCACAGGAACTGGCGCAGCAGTTTCCCGAAGTACGCTTTGAACTCTTTACGATGACAGATCTACTGCCGATTGTGGCAGCAATGGATTTGGTCTTTACGGGTACAGCAGCGACACAACCCCTCTTGGATCGCGAGAATTTAGGGTCGGTGCTCACGGGCGATCGCCCCCTATCAATCATTGATATTTCCGTGCCCCGCAATGTCCATGCCAACGTGACGGAATTGGCCTCCGTACAACTGTTTAATGTGGATGATCTCGAAGCAGTCGTCGCCCAAAACCAAGAGGCGCGACGCCAATTGGCTCAAGAGGCCGAGGGTATCCTTGAGGAAGAATTAGAGACCTTTTTGGCTTGGTGGCACGCCCTAGAAACGATTCCCACCATCCGCAGTCTGCGCCAAAAAATGGAAGCGATCCGTACCCAAGAGCTGGAAAAAGCCCTCTCCCGCTTAGGCAGTGAGTTTGGTGAGAAACATCAAGGGGTCATTGAAGCAATGACGCGCACAATTATTAACAAGATTCTCCATGATCCAACGGTGCAACTGCAATCACAGCGGGATTTAGAAAGTCGTCAACGCGCTATGCAGACCCTCCAAGACTTGTTTAATCTCGAACCCATTGAAGCCTAGGGCCTATGCGCCACGTGGGCGATCGCGGTGAGGCAGTGGTCGCCGCATGGCTACAGGCTCAGCAGTGTCAAATTTTGGCTCAGAACTGGTCTTGCCCTTGGGGTGAGCTGGATATTGTTGCCTGTGATCCGCGGGGGGTGGTGCGCTTTGTCGAAGTGAAAACCCGCCGTTCCCGCAACTGGGATTGTGATGGCCTCGGTGCGATTTCCCCTAGCAAGCAACGCAAACTCATTTTGGCCGCCCAAGCCTTCCTAGAACGTCAGCCCCAGTGGCAGGATCATCCCTGTCGTTTCGATGTGGCCTTGGTGCGATACCAAGCAGGTACCTATCGGCTGCATCAATACTTGGAGCACGCATTTACGCTGGACGCCACCGATTGAGCACTTTACCAACTCAGCAGTTTTTGCAGGCGATCGCGAATCCAGTTAATCGGACGACTTTGATCCGACTCTTGGCGACTCAGTTGCTGAAGGTCCTGTTGATGTTGCGCCAGCACATCCTGACGGCGGGCGATCGCCACGGCAATATCATCAGCAAGGGAAGGATGTTCTTTTAGCAACTGTTCAAATCCCTCCCGTGGTAGGACAAACAAGACCGTATCCGTCATTGCCATCATCGTTGTTGGGCAGGCCACCCCCAGCATTAGTGGTAGCTCGCCAAAGTGCTCCCCCGGATTAAACGTCATCATTGGCTTGAGTTCACCATTCTCCTCATAGACCGCCGCCATCTGCCCCTGCAATACGATGTAGAAGTTACTGATTGCCTCCTGAGCACGGAACAAAATTTCCTTCGCTGCCAAGTGCTTGCGGTAGCCCGATTCGATGAGAAAGCGTAATTGCAAGTCATTCATGCACTGAAAATAGCTCACCTGCTGAAGCAGCGACTTTAAGGAGGGCGTTGCCGGTGCCAAGGGCATGCCTACCGTTTCGGCTGGCTCATTGAGGGGAGAGAGCGCTGGCGCATTGCGGATCCAGATGTCCCGTTGCGGGAAAGGAATCGAGATATTATGCTGCCGAAAGTAATAATCAATCTTGAAATTGAGACTGCTCTTGATGAACACTCGCCGCTCAATGGCATCCGTCCATACCCAGAGTTCAAACTTAAGGGCAGAATCGCCAAATTCACGGAAAATCACCCGAGGGGCTGGCTCCCTGAGGACATCTGGTTCAGAATGCGCAATATTGAGCAAGACTTCCGTCACCAAAACTGGATCTGTCCCATAGGCCACCCCAATGGCAATATCAATACGACCGCGATGGGTTTCGTAGTACCAATTCAGCACCGGACTATCGGCAAGGTAGGTATTGGGCACCACCACATTTGAACCGTTAAAGGTTTGAATCACCGTGGCTCGCATCGAGACTTCCTGAACGTAGCCGCTGATGTTTTCAATTTCCACAAAGTCGCCGACACGCACTTTGCGCTCAATCAGGAGCGTCAGGCCACTGATGAGATTGCGGGTGACATCCTGCAAACCAAAACCAATCCCCACCCCCAAGCCACCAATAATCACCGCTAGGGAATCGAGATTAATCCCCACTGCTTGCAAAACAATAATGTAGCCCAGTGCTCCCCCGGCACCACTCATCACAGTGGAAATGGCCTCACGGTTGCCTAAATCCAAACCAAGGCGGGGTAGGAGTTGATTTTTCAGCACCCCCTTGAAAAAGCGCGCCAAAATGGCAACGAGGATGAGCAACAGCACCACTTGAAACAGCCAACGCAGGGAAATCGTTTCCCGCCCAAGGCGAAACAACGGTGCATCGGCAATACTAACGAACGATGACCACAGTTCAATGACTTGGGATGGCATTCTCCACAGTCTCCTCAGGGGTTCACCAACTTAGACAGTGCCTAAGCTAACCCCCTCACTTTAGCAGGGGGCGATCGTCAACTGAAGGAACTTTCTCGCGCCATTAAGTGGCGATATTTTGGTCATCAAAGGCTTGGGTGCAGCATATCCCACAATAGCCAAAGGGCGATCGCCAAGAGACTACCACCCGTCAGCGTTTGTAATCGCTGTTCCGAGAGGTACTGTGATAGCCAGCGACCAATCAATACCCCAATCAAACTAGTGGTTACTAAGGCCAAAGCTGCTCCCAAAAACACCAACCAAGGGGAGGCAGCGCGGGCAGCCATGAAAAATACAGCAATTTGAGTTTTATCGGCAAATTCAGCCAAAAAAACGGTTAAAAACGCAACCCCGAACTCTCGCCATGGCAACGCGCGCTTAATCACCGACTGCCCTCTAGGCGTCCGTCATTTCCTCAACCGTCTCGGTGGTTTTCGTCTCTGGGCGATTCTCCGTATTTAGGCGGCGGCTGTAGCGACCCGAAGAACGCTTGCGAAACTTGCGAGCATAGGCTTGGTTACGAAGAGCTTTTTCTTTCTTGGGATTGCGGCGTTTGGCCATGCTTACCTCAATGGTGGGGTGGTCTCAGCACTCAACAAAAATTAAGGACAGAAACTTTATTCTATCGGAATTTTTCCCCTAGCACAAGAAGCCTGTGATCGAAAAAACTGTGACTATACCCCCTCACAAAAATGAGAAACCCCCTAAGCTTTCACCTAGGGGGAGGAGGAGTCTTGTTCTGGCAGAAAGTTGCGAATTTAAGGGACTACTTGGTTTCCGAAAACTCAGCGTCAATCACTTCGTCACCACCACCACTGCTACCGCTGCTGCTGGAGCCAGTTCCATCACTGGACTGCGCACTTTGATAAACACTGGAGCCGACGCTGTAGAGGGTTTGTTGCAGATCCTGCATCAGCGATTTCACCCGTTCAAAATTAATGGATTCAATGGGTTTCTTCTCGGCTTCAGTGCCGATTTCCGAGCGCAGGTTAGCAATGAGGGCGGTGAGGCGGTCTTTATCGCTGGTGGAGACTTTGTCAGCCAATTCGGATAGTTGTTTCTCCGCTTGGTAGCAGAGTTGTTCCGCTTGGTTTTTGGTCTCGATTTTCTCGCGTTTGGCTTTATCAGCAGCGGCATTCATTTCCGCTTCGCGCACCATGCGTTCTACTTCATCCTTAGGCAGCGTTGAGGCGCCGGTGATGCTAATGGACTGCTGTTTGCCGGTGCCTTTGTCGCGAGCGGTGACGTTGAGAATACCGTTGGCATCAATATCAAACGTGACTTCGATTTGGGGCACACCGCGGGGTGCCGGCGGAATGCCATCCAAACGGAAGGTGCCGAGGCTCTTGTTATCGGCGGCCATTTCCCGCTCCCCTTGCAGGACGTGGATCTCCACATTGGTTTGACCATCAACCGCAGTAGAGAAGACCTCGGATTTTTTCGTCGGGATCGTGGTGTTGCGGGGAATAATTTTTGTCATCACGCCGCCAAGGGTTTCCACCCCCAAAGACAGCGGTGTGACATCAAGGAGAAGAATGTCTTTCACTTCCCCTGCCAGCACCCCAGCTTGAATAGCGGCACCCACCGCCACGACTTCATCGGGGTTCACAGTCTGGTTGGGGTCTTTGCCCAATAGCCGTTTGACCAGCTCTTGGATGGCAGGAATGCGGGTAGAGCCACCCACCAGTACCACTTCGTCAATTTGATCTTTGCTGAGTTTGGCATCCCTGAGGGCTTGCTCAACGGGTACGCGACAACGGTCAATGAGGTCAGAGCAGAGTTCCTCAAATTTGGCGCGGGTGAGCGTCATGTCGAGGTGCTTAGGCCCATCCTGCGTTGCAGTAATGAAGGGCAGGTTAATTTCCGTTTGCATGACGCTGGAAAGTTCAATCTTGGCTTTTTCTGCCGCTTCTGTCAGCCGTTGCAGCGCCTGTTTGTCTTTGCGCAGGTCAATGCCTTCTTGGGCACGGAAGGATTCAGCCAAGTAGTCCACAATTTTCTTGTCAAAGTCGTCACCACCAAGGTGGGTGTCCCCGGAGGTGGCGAGCACTTCAAAAACGCCATCACCGACTTCAAGGATGGACACGTCAAAGGTACCACCGCCAAGGTCAAAGACAAGGATGGTTTCATTGGCTTTTTTATCTAGGCCATAGGCCAAGGAAGCGGCGGTGGGTTCGTTGATGATCCGCAGCACTTCAAGACCGGCAATTTTGCCAGCATCTTTGGTGGCTTGGCGCTGCGAGTCGTTGAAGTAGGCGGGCACAGTAATCACCGCTTGGGTGACTTCCTCGCCAAGGTATTTGCTAGCATCCTCTTTTAGTTTGCGCAGGACTTGAGCAGAAATTTCTTCGGGGGCAAACTGTTTGCCAAGGGCGGGGCAATCCAGCTTGACGTTGCCATTGACGTTCAAAACTTTGTAGGAGACCTCGGTGGCTTCGTGGGTCACCTCATCAAAGCGACGGCCAATAAAGCGCTTCACAGAATAGAAAGTATTTTCGGGGTTCATCACTGCTTGCCGTTTGGCAATTTGACCCACGAGGCGATCGCCATTTTTGGTGTAGGCAACAACGGAGGGCGTTGTCCGAAACCCTTCAGCATTGGCAATAACCGTGGGCTTGCCCCCTTCCATGACGGCCACACAGGAGTTGGTGGTCCCCAGATCAATTCCGACAACTTTTGCCATAGCGACGAAAACTCCCTTTGCAGGCTAACTTCGATGCGGGGCACAGCACCCATATTGGGCTTAACCCTCTCTCCTTCCTATAGTGCGATCGCTCCCGCTCTCTGCAAAAGGGGGATTTACCGAACCTACACAGGGTGGTCAGCCGCGTAGGGCAAAGGATCCACAAGCCCTAATTCGGCAAAGGCCGCTAAACGCAATCGACAGGCATCGCAGCGACCACAGGCCTGTTGGCCATCGCTGTAACAGGACCATGTTTTTCCCCAAGGAACGCCGTACTCATTCCCCAGACGAATGATGTCTTTTTTGTGGAGTTCAATGAGGGGGGTGACAATTTCAATGGGCTGGCCTTCACGCCCCTGCTTGGTACCCAAGCGATAGACCTCCTGCATTGCAGCAATATAATCAGGCCGACAGTCGGGATAGCCAGAGTAATCGAGGGCATTGACGCCAATATGAACCGTTTGCGCCCCTAGGGCTTCGGCATAGGCAAGGGCAACACTCAAGAAAATCGTATTGCGGGCGGGGACATAGGTAATGGGAATCTCTTGGCTCATGGTAGCCAGATCGCGATCGCGAGGCAAGTCAATCGTTAAATCAGTCAAGGCAGAGCCGCCCCACAACTGCAAATTCAAGGAGACCATTTGATGCTGAATCACGCCGGCGGCGGTGGCAATGGCGATCGCGGCTTCTAATTCCCGCCGATGGCGCTGCCCATAGTCAAAGGAAAGGGCATAGCAAGCATAACCCAGTGCCTTGGCACGAAATAACACCGTGCTGGAGTCTAACCCCCCTGAGAGCAACACGACGGCCTTTGGTGTCGTCATCATAGCTGTCTATCAAAACCTTTACATTTGGCAATGCTGTGGTAGCATCTTTCTGAAAATGTTCATTCTGTGAGTTGCTACTTACGGCGGGCGATCGCCAACACCAAGCCTTTCCCCGGTTGCGTAGAGGAGTGAAATAACTAGACATGAGTTCTGCCGTCCGTCCCCAGCCCGAACCACTGCGCATTGGCGTTATCGGTGTTGGCAACATGGGTCAGCACCATACCCGTGTTTTGAGTTTACTCAAAGATGTCGAACTTGTGGGCATTTCTGACGTGAATCTGGAGCGGGGCATTGATACCGCTAGCAAATATCGGGTGAAATTTTTTGAAAACTATGTGGATTTACTGCCCCACGTTGAGGCGGTGTGTATTGCCGTGCCCACCCGTCTCCACCATGAAGTGGGCATTACCTGCTTGCGCCACGGGGTACATGTCTTGGTGGAAAAACCGATTGCCGCCAGTATTAGCGAAGCAGAATCGCTCGTCAACGCAGCAGCGGAGTGCCAGTGCATCCTCCAAGTCGGACATATTGAGCGCTTTAACCCTGCATTTCAAGAACTGAGCAAAGTTCTGCGCACTGAGGAAATCCTTGCCCTTGAAGCCGATCGCATGAGTCCCTACTCCGATCGCGCTAATGATGTCTCAGTGGTTCTCGACTTAATGATCCACGATATTGACTTGCTATTGGAACTCACCAATTCCCCTGTGGTGCGCCTAACGGCCGCCGGCAGTCGCTCTGCCAACTCTGGGTATCTGGACTACGTGACCGCCACATTGGGCTTTGCCAACGGCATTATTGCCACCCTCACGGCCAGTAAAGTCACCCACCGCAAACAACGACGCATTGCTGCCCACTGCAAAAATTCCCTCACGGAGGCCGATTTCCTGAAAAACGAGATTCTCATTCACCGCAAAACCACCGCATCGTGCAGTGCCGATCATGGCCAAGTTCTCTACCGCCAAGACGGTCTCATTGAGAAGGTCTATACAAGCAATATTGAACCCCTCCATGCTGAATTGGAGCACTTCGTCAACTGTGTTCGTGGTGGTCAACCTCCCTCGGTGGGTGGGGAGCAGGCACTCAAAGCGTTGCGCTTGGCCAGTCTCATTGAGCAGTTAGCCCTTGATGGCCACAGTTGGGGACAGTTGGATGCTTCCTTGGCGGCACTGATTCGTTAGCACGCATCGCCCTCGTTTCCTTGCGCTAGGGTAGTAAGTACAGCAGCGAGGGTTGTGTCAATGACGGATCTGGAAGGTTGTGCCTTTTTGGCAGCCCAAGCAAAGGTGAAGTCCTATCTCGCCTACTGGTTTCAGCTGGGCAAACGGCTGTGTATTTGGGGCGGAGCGCATACGGTGCTGCCGCAACCTGTCCTTCAGGGCGATCGCTACAGTCAAGCCTTTGAGGCCTGCTGGGTCTATGTGATCTCTGGTCAGGCAGGAGACTGCTTTCTTGAGGACACGGCGGAGACGATTACGCAACTCTTGAGCGACTGTTGGGACATTACCCCCTGTGCCCGCTGCCAAATGCCTGTGCCTCTACCCTGTCATGGGTTACCCCCTGTACACTGTCCCTGTGCCAGTCTGCCCAATTGGCCGAATTTTGAGTTACCGCTGCCCCGTAGCCCCATTAATCCCCGCACTCACCTATTGTCACTAAAAAAACGCCTCAGTCTTTAATGTGTGGGATTTGCCCCTACCCCCGATTGTTGCCCCTCAATGGCAGGCGCCACACGACAATCTCACCTTGTATTCCCATGCGCTGCATCTTTGGTGGTTAACGCTTCCCCCTGATGTGCCCCGTGAGGTTACCCTGCGCGCCTATTTACGACGCTATCAGCCGAATCTTGGCGAGAAGCCTCTACCGCGTACCGCTGGGGGTAAGCCCTATTTGGATGCTTTGGAATTTAACTGGAGCCATAGTGGTAACTTAGCGGTGTTGGCCGTGAGTGGCCGGGCGGCTGTAGGGGTAGATGTAGAAATATTGCGCCCCTGTCCTCAGCGTTCAGCCATTAGTCGGCGGTTTTTTGGGGCGGCTCTGCAACAAAGGATATTAGAGGGGAGCGATCGCTCGTTTCTACAGGCTTGGACATACTATGAAGCGTGGCTCAAGGCTCAGGGGATCGGGGTATGGCAGCGGACGGCGGCTCAGCCTTTAGAACATTGGGCAGTCAGTTTCCCCGTGGGCGATCGCGCCATTGCCAGTGTTGTTGTGCTAACGCCAACGCCGCTCCAGTGTGTCTTTTTTTGGCCAGAAGTAGTGGGATAAATGAATGTTCACACTTGAAAACGACGTAGATGCTCCAAGATATTCATCGACGCTTTAACCTGCTACTGCTGACCATGAATAGATGAGATGAGGTTGCCACTCACTGGGGGGCTGTTGGGTGTAGGCTTGGCGATCGAGATCCATCGGTAGGTTGAGCATTGGATCGCTGCCGGTGGCCACGAGAAACTCAAATCCCTTCAGGGTTGGCCATTGGCAAAATTGCCGCAGCAGGGTTTGCACCGCCAAGACATAGGGATGTTCTGGCTGCTGATACCACTGGCGATCGGCCACATGGGGTTGGTCAAAGCCAAAGTGAACAATCAGGTCAGGATGTCCAAAGATGGCCTGCGCAACGGGCCGAGCTTCTTCGCGCACTAGCAAATGGACGCCTGCGGCCAGATGACGTATTTTTTCCAACCGCTCATAGCGATCGCCCGCATCTAATTGCGACTCCTGCCAGCGAAAGGCCACTGTGATCAGGTAAGTTTGTAGCAGTAGATGCCCCAGTTTCTCCGCCTTAGTCGTCAAGTAGGGGGTGTTGTAGGGCGTCGCTTCAATCAGCAGGGGCACCCGATCCACCACTTCGAGGCCATAGCCCTTGAGGCCAGCAATTTTACGGGGGTTATTGGTAATCAGGCGAATCTGCTTCACTCCCAAGTCATTGAGCATTTGGGCGCCAACGCCATAGTTACGCAAATCCGCTGGGAAGCCGAGGTGCTCATTAGCTTCCACGGTGTCCATTCCCAAATCTTGCAGGGAATAGGCACGTAGCTTGTTGACTAGGCCAATGCCACGACCCTCTTGGCGCAGATAAACCACCACACCGCGTCCTGCCGCGTTAATCATTTTCAGAGCCGCTTGCAGTTGCATCCGACAATCGCAGCGCAGTGAACCGAGGGCATCGCCCGTCAAACATTCAGAATGAACGCGCACCAGCACGGGTTGCTCGCTAAACGTGGCAGGATCTCCTTTGACAATGGCGACGTGCTCCGATTGATCGAGGGAATTGCGATAGCCATAGATTTGAAATTCACCGAACTCCGTCGGTAGCTTGGCCACAGCTTCGCGGCGGACAAAACGCTCATGCTGGAGACGATAGCTAATTAAGTCGGCAATGCTAATAATCTTCAGTTGGTGGGTGCGAGCATATTCAATGAGTTGGGGCAGCCGCGACATGGTGCCGTCGGGATTTTGAATCTCACAGATGACCCCCGCTGGGTAGAGACCTGCCAACCGTGTCAGATCGACGGCGGCTTCGGTATGGCCGGCTCGCTTGAGAACCCCCCCAGGGCGCGATCGCAGGGGAAAGACATGGCCGGGGCGACGTAAATCTTGAGGCTGGGTCGTCGGGTCAATGAGGGCTTGAATGGTGCGGGCACGGTCTTCGGCGGAAATGCCTGTGGTCACGCCCCAACGGGCACCGGCATCAACACTCACCGTAAAGGCAGTTTGGTTGCTATCGGTATTTGTTGTTACCATTAAGGGCAAATCCAATTCATCGAGGCGATCGCCCTCCATGGCGAGGCAAATCAATCCTCGGGCGTGAACCGCCATAAAGTTAATCATGGCTGGGGTCACACGCTCAGCGGCACCAATGAGATCCCCCTCATTCTCACGATTTTCATCATCCACCACGACGATAACTTCACCCCGCCGCAGGGCATCCAACGCAGATTCAATCGAGTCAAACACAGGCACATCCGCCAAGGCAGTTCCTTCCAGAATTTTTAAGGCTCCTTATTATTAAGTTACAGCCTTTTTCACGAGGATTGGGTGCCCGCAGCACTAGCAGGTAGGATTGCACCAACTTTTCAAGATAGTATTGAACAGCGTACGATCTCCCACGAAAACCCATCTGTGGCTCTTTCCCTTGTGGAAATGCTAAAAACCTCGTCATCATAGTGAAAGGTTTCACCAGCCAATCTGCTGCATGTCTCATCTATTGCTCATACTGGTTATCATTGTTGGCGCGTTAGTCCTCCTAGGGTTAGCGCTTTATCTCCTGTTTCCTCGCAAGTACGAGTCTGCCCGCTCTGTCGCCGAGTCCTATGACGACTGGACCAATGACGGCATTCTTGAATTTTACTGGGGTGAGCATATTCACCTTGGCCACTATGGTTCGCCCCCCCGTCGTAAGGACTTTCGCCAAGCAAAGGCAGATTTTGTCCATGAAATGGTGCGCTGGGCGGGTCTCGATCGCCTGCCGCCGGGGACAACGGTTTTGGATGTGGGCTGTGGCATTGGCGGGAGCAGTCGTATGCTAGCGCGTGACTATGGCTTTCACGTGACGGGAATTACAATCAGCCCTGAACAGGTACGGCGGGCGCGGGAACTCACTCCTGCGGATCTCAATGTGCAGTTTCAGGTGGATGACGCTCTAGCCTTGTCATTTCCAGATGCCAGCTTTGACGTGGTTTGGTCAATTGAGGCCGGCCCCCACATGCCCGATAAACAGCAGTTTGCTAAGGAATTACTCCGTGTCCTAAAGCCGGGGGGGATTCTTGTGGTTGCCGATTGGAACCAAAGGGACGATCGCCAGCACCCCTTGAACCTCTGGGAGCGGCTCATTATGCGGCAGCTCTTGGATCAATGGGCACACCCCGCCTTTGCCAGTATTGAAGGCTTTGCCGAAGCCCTTGCCGCAACGGGTTTAGTGGCTGGAGAGGTGATCACTGCTGACTGGACACAGGAAACGCTCCCCTCGTGGCTAGATTCAATTTGGCAGGGAATTGTGCGACCAGAGGGGCTGATTCGCTTTGGCCTACCGGGGCTAGTAAAATCTTTGCGGGAAGTACCCACCTTTCTGTTGATGCGGCTTGCCTTTGGCATGGGACTGTGCCGCTTTGGCATGTTTCGCGCCGTGCGAGCCGAAGTTCCCGCTATTGCTCTAAACTCAACTGCCGAGAAATAATCGGGTACATCATGCCCCAAATGGCCGGCTGTACATCCTTGAGAGCGTGATCACTGTCCAATTCCACCCGACTCACCCAAGGGCGGCCTTCACAGTAGCGACGACTGGCTTCGATGGGAATCACCTCATCCTGAAGACCATGGAAAATGAGGGTAGGCACAGGCCGCTGCAGCTGGCGATCGTCGTACTCTAGTAAATCCTTGGCAAAACCATAGCTAAGGGGGAGCAGGCGCTCTTGCGTGTAGTGATACACCTCCAGCACACCCGTTTCTTGCCAGCGGCGGTATTGATCGCCCAAGCGCGGCAGCCAATGGATCGCAAACTCAAAGGCAGGTGCCAGCAGAAACAGTTGCACCACTTGGGAATGCTTTTGCGCTAGCCAAGCAGCCGTCAGGCCACCAAAACTGGAGCCAATCAATGTGACGGGTTCCTCTGGGGCGAGCAGCGCTTCTACTTGGTCAATTTGACGACTTAAGGTCAAATGAAAAAAATCCCCCTGATTGAGATCAGGAATGAGTAGCGGTTGACCGAGTTCCGCAAAGCGATCGCGAAAATACTGAGCTTTACTTGAGCGCGGCGACGAGGCAAATCCATGGAGGTAGAGATATTGCATTGCTCAATAATCCCTTGTGAGGAGCGGACATATTTTTGTCGCACTTTGTCAATAATCTTAACAAATTAGCCCTTTAGCCATAGGTTGTTCAAGGGTGATCATTGAAAATAATTCAGAATGCTGATCAAACAGCTCAACAACAATTCCTTATTTTGAAGGAACTGTTACAGTTTCTCACAACTCGCATCAACACCGCGATTTCAATGCTACGATGCCGTTGAATCTGGCTACAGCCCTTTTCGCAAGGAGGGCAAACGCTCAAAACTGCGAAAGCCCCTATGGGAGAGGATTGCATCCCCTTTATGGTTCCCATATCCAAGAAAAGGGTTGTATCTGGCCGATCTTAAGAATGAAAACGTGAGAGATTGAGGATCGAACGCATGACAACACTCACTGGGCAACCCCCGCTCTATGGTGGCAGCACCGGCGGCCTCCTCAGCGCAGCGGACACCGAAGAGAAATACGCCATCACCTGGACAAGCCCCAAAGAGCAGGTTTTTGAAATGCCGACGGCTGGGGCTGCGGTTATGCGTGAAGGGGAAAATCTTGTTTACCTTGCCCGTAAGGAGCAGTGCCTTGCCCTAGCCGCTCAGCAACTGCGTCCCCGCAAAATCAATGACTACAAAATCTACCGCATTTTCCCCGATGGTGAAACGGTGTTGATCCATCCCAAGGATGGTGTTTTCCCTGAGAAGGTGAACCAAGGGCGTGAAGCCGTCAACTCAGTGCCCCGCTCCATTGGCCAAAATCCCAATCCTTCGCAACTGAAGTTCACCGGCAAGAAGCCCTACGATCCATAGGTCGGTGCTGAGCTATCTCCTGATGACCCCCTATGGATCAACCATGGGGGGTATTGATTTTAAAGCAACGTTGTGATTGAGCAGTGCTGCTGTAGAGGTTTTTAACTCATCGGGATTCAAGAGTGCTGCCGTAGAAGCCTTTAACTCCCCATGGGTTTGGCGCAGGGTTCTCAGGTTCTGCGCAAGGGTGAGGATCGGCTCAATGGCTGCCTTGGCATCGGCATACCCTTGTGCTTGCAGGGCGGCAATGCGATCGCTCCGGAAATCGAGCAAGCTTTCTAGACTCCCCAGTACAACCGTGTTTGAAGTATTCAGCACTGTCTGTGGTCGAATCTCAATGATTGTCAAATTAGGGAAGTCATAACGATTCCAGGGCACCCCATCCTCAAGGTGAATGACAATGGCATGGGTACAGCCCCGCTGCGCCAACGCTCCCAAGGGCACATTATCCTGAAGTGCCCCATCCACATAGGTTTGACCATTGACCTGTCGCTGCGGAAAGGCCAAAGGAACGGCCGCACTCGCCAGCAGCAAGTTCAATAACGTCTCTGGGTCATCCATATCCTGTGCCCGCAGCCACTCAGCTTTTGTGCCTGTCCAAACGCGACACATGTCAATCAATGTCATCAACAGGTTATAGCCCAGACCCGGAATTTGCAATGAGGGAAAAACCGTTACCCAAAGCTCCGTACCCCGTTTCAGTTGGTTGTAGTTTACATAGGAGTGCACAAGTTCTTCGATCGGGCGCGGGTCAAAGAAGGAATAGCATTTGGGGAGAATCCCCGTCACTGTCAAAAAAGTATTGATCCATCCCCCAAATTCAGGTAAGGCAGATTGGATGCCATAGCTGATGAGAATGCTGAGCCAGTTGGGGTTGGCGGAGATGATATTGGCGGCACCAATCTCACGCCAAATCTCCTCGAGCTTGCTCACACCCCGAGCCAATTGCTGGGGATAGCTGGCAATGATGGCGCCATTGAGGGCACCGATACTGGTACCTGCAATAATGTGCGGTTCAAATCCCTGTTCAGCGAGGTAGCGCAGTGCCCCCACTTGGTAAGCACCTTTGGCACCACCACCCGTGAGGACTAAACCAACTTTTGAACCAGTGTTTAGCATAATCACTCCTTGGATTTCAGAGACTGGAGGGAATGCAACGTTGCAGCGGCAGTTTCATGAACAATCCGCTGAATGACTTCTTTGGCATCTAGGGTATAAGGAGGGTGCTGAAGGACAAAGGAAGGCTGCTGTTGGCAGTATAGTGTTGACATATTGCGCAGCAAGGGATAGGAGTCTGAATAGCGGCAACTCGCCAGAATGTCGTAAACGATCTCTGTATCCTCTTGTGCTGTTGCTTGCCGAGTTACTTTTAGCAGCGTTGCGGTACTGAAGAAATGCTTGGGTAAGTAGTGCCGCTGGTGCGCCAAAATTTCATTCACCAGTAGGTCGCGATAATAAGTGACTTGTTGTTCAAGTTCTAGGTAGGCAATGGAACTGTTGTAGATTTCGCGGGCTAAAAATAGGATTTGGATAGCCCAAGGGAGATCGTGATAGCTTTGGCCACTTCGCCAGAGAGAGAAAATGCGATCGAAATCTTCCCGTGCCGTCACTCGCCGTTCAAGGGTAGCAATACGTTTCTCTTGCTCTTGAAACTTGCGATCGCAGGTCTCAATTAAACTATTCAATAAACTATTCAATGCCTGCGTGTTGTGATTAAGCCCCTCACGAGTTTCTCGAAGAGAGTGCTGCGTAGCTACAAGACATTCACGAGTTTCTCGGAGGGAGTGTTGGGTAGTGACAAGAGCATACTCAGTAAATTGCAGCTTTTCAATCAGTTCATTAGTAATGCTCAGTAATGCTTCCTGTCCTCGGGTCAAGTTTTGGGCAAGAAGGGTATCTTGCTGGTAAGTGCGACCTGTTAAACTATCCAGTAACCTACCCAAAAAACCTCGATTGGCGCGATACGCTATCAAAGACTGATTTGTGTGAATGCTGTTAGCTAAATCAATCAGTAGCTGATCATTGGCAAGAGGGATTCGCTCTTCAATGGCTAAGTAATTCATAAAATCTACAACGCAAAAAATTACTTTAATCGACTTAAATAAATCGGCATCATCAGCAGTCAGGGAGTACTGGGGGCTAGGTTAGCACAAAAGATAAAAAGTGTTGACACTGTAGGGTAAGGAAAGTCGAATCTGCAATAAAATTTAATAATTTGTCGGCTCAGTATTCACCTTCAATACTGCTGATCAGAACTTGCTCTACTCGGCTCGAATAAATTGAAATATCACACTTCACTTTTTGAGCATCCTCCTCGAGCTGCTCTAGTTGCTTCATCACTTCTTTTTCAACCTCAAGTATACCTAGGGTTGCTTGATAGCTTCTTTTTCGCAAATTAATGTCTTCAAGAAGCTTATGAATAAAGCCGTGAGTGATGTTTAGAGATTCCCTGATTACTTTCGGTGCAGCAATTTTAATGAGTTCACTAATCACTTTAGTGAAAAACTGATAAAATCCTGAGCGTTCATACCACTGCTTTCTAGCTTTCTTAGTAAACGCGTCTTTGTCAATCTCTTTTAAGTTTTGTTCCCAGTCATCCCTAAGAATTTCTCTTGCCAAGTCTTTGGCTTCAGGTCGAGTCCGCCAGTCTTCTCCTAAGCCATGCTGCTTCAGGAAACGAGCAGCACAATAGGCTCGTTGGGCAGATACCTCGAAAACATGAGAGCTAGGAATTCTAAATTCCTGCTGCACAAACTCCCGCACTTCTGCAGGAGTCATATCCCCTCTGCGTCGTTGATCAACTTTGTTTACGAGGGCATAGATATTTTCAGTTCCACCACGAATCTCAGCAATTGCCTGAACGGTTTCTTGAACACTTTTAGCCGCTTCAGTCTTGAGTTGGGTAAAGTCTAGGACAACCAAAATGAGACTACTACGCTCAAGTTGTTCAGCAAAAATATTCTTGATTTCTAAGTTCTCGCCTGCTTCGTTAGGACCTGGAGTGTCAATAATGACAAGGTTGCCCACTGTCGTATTGATGGGCTGATCCTCAAGGGTAAAGGGCGCGACCCTAATTTGAGGCAACTCCTGCATTCGTTTTATGACATTACAGTTGGGAACAAGTTCACTCGCTAAACGCACGATGTCATTCATGGGATGCAAGACTGTGCGGATATTTTCAACGCCTTTTATCTGTCGCTCGAATAGGAAGGGGTTGCTAATAATGTTGATTAGTGTGCGGGTCAAATGAGGATATCGCTCGCGCAATAGTTTCTCAACGCCTGTGCGATCTGTTTGACATTTCCAGTGAATATGATCAGCAGTCTCGCGAAATAAACTGACCAGCCCTTCGGGAACCATCAGAATAGGTTCAGCAATATTAGGGTCTAAAATGATTTCTGTTGCAGTAGCCGTCATTGCCGTGTTGCGAGCCGGTAGGAGGGGTTGACCGACGACTGCATTGATAATCGTAGACTTTCCTGCCTTCATCGGAGCGACCACGGCCATGCGTAGAGCCATTTCCTCAACGTTGGCGAGGGCTTGTCGAATCGCTAGTGTACCTGAAAATTCTGTGCCTGTTGCTTTATGAAGGTTGTTGTAGCGTTCAACAATGTCAACGGCTTGTTTCAGCAAATGAATGACATCTTGGCGCAAGTTTTCTAGTAGGGTCTCACTTGCCTGAATGTCTTGGGGAATGCCGGGGGGGATAGCTGTAGCCATATCATCAGCAGTCAGGAAATACTGGGGGCTAGGTTAGCACAAAAGATAAAAAGTGTTGACACTGTAGGGTAAGGAAAGCTGAATTAATCACTGATTAGAGGAATTTTCTGGTGAATCGCAGGAAGAACCATAATTTTCCAGAACTTCCTCTACTCGACGCGAATAAATTGGAATATCACACTTCGCTTTTTGAGCATCCTCCTCGAGCTGCTCTAGTTGCTTCATCACTTCTTCTTTTTCAACAGCAGACTTTCTCTGATATTCTTGGCTCTCAATCAGGGTTGTTCGATAATCCTTGAGATAGCTACTGAGATACTCGATGTATTGTTCTGCTTCTACTTTAAAACCTTTTTCTAAATAATTATTAACCTCTTGTTCTATTTGATTCGCTTGGGTGTCTATTTGTCGATTGATTTCCTCAACGACTTTATTGAGATAGACTACATATTCTTGAATAGTCTCTGTATAAATTTCATACACTTCCTTAGGATTAGCAATTAGCCAAAACCAGTGCCACCAAAATCCATTTTCCACTTTTCGAAATTTATTGACAGTCCTAGTTAAAGCTTCGGGTCGAAGTTCAGAATTGCCAAAACTAGCCTTTGAAACCTGAAAATTAGGAAGGCTTAATTGCACATTAAAAGTCATCTGGAGTCGTTCTCTTGCTTTTTCTAGGATAGGCTGAGTTTCTTCCTCTATTTCTTTCTTTAATCCAAGGATTTTTTCTCCTACAAATTTTTCAATCTTTTTCTGGGTGTCAGCAAAAGATTTTTCCACTTCTTGTGAAACTAGGTTAAATATTTTTCCCTGAAAATCTTCAGCGTCATGCCTTGAGCTAAAAGGAATCCTTAAATGATCCTCACGAGACTTGTCGTTGGTTAATTTGTGTGCAAAGTCTGTGAGAAAAAGCATTACTTTTTTGAGAACATCAGCCTGCTCATACTCTTTTTGAGAAAAAAGATGACTAACGTCTGCTCTTGCCTTGTTCTTCAATTCAGAGACTTCACTGGCAATCTGATTCTTAATTTCTTTTTGATACTCCTCGATAATATTCAACAGATTAGCCGAATTTTCAATTTTCTTAATATCTTGATTTAGTTGCTTAATTTCATCCTCAAGTGTACCTAGGGTTGCTTGATAGCTTCTTTTTCGCAAATTAATGTCTTCAAGAAGCTTATGAATAAAGCCGTGAGTGATGTTTAGAGATTCCCTGATTACTTTCGGTGCAGCAATTTTAATGAGTTCACTAATCACTTTAGTGAAAAACTGATAAAATCCTGAGCGTTCATACCACTGCTTTCTAGCTTTCTTAGTAAACGCATCTTTGTCAATATCTTCTAAGTCTTCTTCCCAGTCATCCCCAAGAATTTCTCTTGCCAAATCTCTGGCTTCAGGTCGAGTCCGCCAGTCTTCTCCTAAGTCATGCTGCTTCAGGAAACGAGCAGCACAATAGGCTCGTTGGGCAGATAGCTCAAAAACATGAGAGCTAGGAATTCTAAATTCCTGCTGCACAAACTCCCGCACTTCTGCAGGAGTCATATCCCCTCTGCGTCGTTGATCAACTTTGTTTACGAGGGCATAGATATTTTCAGTTCCACCACGAATCTCAGCAATTGCCTGAACGGTTTCTTGAACACTTTTAGCCGCTTCAGTCTTGAGTTGGGTAAAGTCTAGGACAACCAAAATGAGACTACTACGCTCAAGTTGTTCAGCAAAAATATTCTTGATTTCTAAGTTCTCGCCTGCTTCGTTAGGACCTGGAGTGTCAATAATGACAAGGTTGCCCAAAGCGGTGTTGATAGCCTCGCCTTCAGAGGTAAAAGGTGCTACTCTGATCTGGGGTAGCTCCCGCATCCGCTTTACAGGGTTGTAGGCAGGAACTATTTGGCTGGCTAAACGTACCAAATCATTCATTAGTTGCAGGGCTTCACGCACACTTTCGACACCTGTTGTTTCTTCTTTGAACAAAGTGCCGTCATTCCTGATAATGTTTTCAAATGTGGTGTCAAGATGAGGATATTTCTGTAACTTAGCTTTAACGTTGTCACGATTCCTATTGTATTCTTGGCGGATTTTCGCCGCTGCCTCTTTGAATAAAGTGAGGGTTTCTTCGGGGACAAAGAGAACAGGTTCAGGGTAGTTTGTATCTAAAACGATTTCCGTTGCAGTAGCGGTCATGGCAGTATTGCGGGCAGGCAAAAGCGGTTGACCGACAATTGCATTGATAATCGTGGATTTGCCAGCTTTCATGGGGGCGACCACGGACATGCGTAGAGCCATTTCCTCAACGTTGGTGAGGGCTTGCCGAATCGCTGCTGTACCTGAAAATTCTGTTTTTTCTTGAGATGAATCCCTCTCTGCTGTTTTATGGAGGCTGTTGTAGCATTCAACAATGCCAACGGTCTGTTTCAGCAAATGAATGACATCCTGGCGCAAGTTTTCTAGTAGGGTCTCACTTGGCTGAATGTCTTGGGGAATGCCGGGGGGGATAGCCGTAGCCATACAATCAGCAATTAAGAGCAATTAAAAGAGGACTGAAGCCTATGGTAGCACAAAGAATAAAAACTGTTGTAATCTACAGCTCTTTCCTAAAAGAAAAAGGACACGCTCCCTGTAAACATTGATTTTGGCTGCTTTGAGCGCATTCAGGACTTAGGGAAAAGACCGTTAGGGTTTTAGTTCTTAACAAAAATTAATGATTAGCCTTCTATGGGTGAGCCTGATCCTTGTCCACAGGTGTTTTCCCGATTACTATCCCATGATCGGTCTATTTTAGCGATCGCCCCCCTTGACTGGTACAAATAGAGTGAATGAAAAAGCGGTGATCTAAATGAGTCGTACCCCCTTAATTGAACGTCTTGCGGCTGAAATTGGCCGTGATATCTATATGGATGTGGCCAAATGGCATCTGTATCTCGCTGATGCAAAGCTGGCAGCCCCCCTCGCCGAAGCCTTTTTGCCCCTCCTAGAGCAGGGGGAGGTTAATTCGGCGCAGGTCACGAGTGTCTTGCAGGAGGTTTCAGTTCCCCTTGGCGGGGGTCAGCAGTCCCTTTCCCTCGATTGCCTGATTCCCAAGGCCAACCAAGAGCTGCTGGTAGAACTGCTCAACCGTTTTCGCCAAGAGGAGCTTTAGCCCTAGTGCACGGTGCCCCATTCCTGTTGGGCATTGACGGGGGGCAAGAGATACAGGCGCAACAGGTGGCCGGCGATCGCCAACTGGTGAGGAAGCTTCCGCAAGGCCTTCAGCCACTTGGGTTGATTGCTGGCTTCAATGGCTTGGAGTTTTTTATGGATTTCGACACAGCGTTGCAGCCGCGGATAAAAGTCAGGGTGATCGACATTGAGCACCACCGAGAAGGTGCGAGCGGCCGTTTCATTGGTTTTGGCAATGACCTCGCGATCGAATTCCGTGGCATCAAGACCAAGGGCTTCATAGAATTTGGCACGCTCATGCACCGTCAGCGTATGGGTGGCAAACACCGTCAGCAGGAAGAAGCGCATCCATAGTTTGGCACCCCAGCCTTGAATCAATTGGGGTTGGGAGTGGATCAAGGCCTTGAAAATATCGCCGTGGCGGTTTTCGTCTTGGCACCAACTTTCAAAGTAGTTAAACAGGGGATAGAAGGAATGTTCGGGGTGCTTTTCTAGGTGACGGTAGATGATGATGTAGCGCCAGTAGCCAATTTTCTCCGATAGATAGACGGTGTAGAGCACCCATGGCAGGGGGAAAAACGTGTAGGTACGCGCCTTGGAGAGATAGCCCAAGTCCATGGCATGGCCAAAATCCATCATTGCCTTGTTGAGAAACCCTGCGTGCCGCGCTTCATCCCGTGCCATGAGGTGAAAGATTTCCGCCAAGAGAGGGTGGCGATTCTTCAGCTTGCGCGAGAGTTCCTTAAAGAGCAAAAACCCTGAAAACTCAGAGACACAGGAGCGCTCGAGGTAGTCAATAAAGGCTTTGCGGGTCTGTGCATCCAAGGTGTCCCATGTGCCTTTGAAGGCGTCGTCGCGGACAAAGTGATGGCGGTTGTAGTCTGCCCGCATTTCCGCCAACATTGCTTCGAGTTGTTCCTGCTGGCGACTCAGGTCAAGTTTTGCTGCCTGTTCAAAATCTGTTGTGTAAAAGCGGGGGGTTAAAAGGTTTTCGCGAATAGTTTTAACGCTCTGACTCGCATCGGGATTGGGGGCGATCGCCACCATAAGCCTTTCACTCCTATAGAACTAAACCTATGCAGGTCATACCGTTTTACTATACTATATCCCTCAGGACGGTCAATAACCGTCTTGACGATTTTGCAAAAGTAGGCAGTTTTGTAATGTTTTTTGAAGTTTCGCTTGACAGCCATATGGTCAAAAAGTAATACTCACCCTTAGTTTGCCCTTCTGCCCCCGTTCAGCCCACGGCCATTCGTCGTTGGCAGGATGAACTCATCTCAAAAAAGATTGTTAAAAACTGATTTCAGGAGTTACAGGTATGACCGTGCTCTCCCTTGCGCTGCGGGAAGGAACTGCTGAGGCTCACAGCTTGGCCGAACACACCGCCTTCATGAAATGTTTTGTCCGCGGGTTGATTACGCCGAGCCTCTTCCGCCAGTTCTTGGCCAATCTCTACTTTGTGTACACTGACCTCGAAGCTGCCTTAGCCAGTGCTACGAGCGATCGCCTGCGGGCGATGTATTTTCCCGAACTCAACCGCAGTGGCCAACTGGCCGAAGACTTGGCCTTCTACTACGGCGACAATTGGCGCGATCAGATTACCCCCCTCACAGCCACTCGCGTTTACCTCAGTCGTATTCATGACCTCGCCCAAACTGATCCTCTGTTGCTCATTGCCCATTCCTACACCCGCTATATGGGGGATCTCTCTGGGGGACAAGCTCTGAGTAAAATTGTGCGTTCCCAGTTAGCGCTCCCCGCAGGCAAGGGCACCGCCTTTTACGAGTTTCCAGCCCTGCCGACCCCAGAAGACAAGAAAGCCTTTAAGCAGCGGTATCGGGAAACCTTGGATAGCCTCAGCCTCGATGAGGTCGCGATCGCCCGCATTGTCAAGGAAGCCAACTTTGCCTTTACCCTCAACTGCCACCTCATGCACGCCCTAGAGTCGGAGCTAAAAGCCACCGTTGGCGAGCAGGTCTGGCAGTCCGTTGTTGAGAACCAACCGAGTCGGCGGGAGCAACCCCGTCCTGAAGCTGTTGCCGTTTAAGGCCCACTGTTGATCTTGTTAGGAGCTTGCAAACATCCATGAGTGTGGTTCAGCCAATTCAATTTGATGGGGCATTGCTGCAAAAATACGATCGCCCCTTGCCCCGCTATACCAGCTATCCCACGGCTGCCGAGTTTACTGCTGACTTTGATAGCCATTGTTTCCAGCGGGAACTGCTGCGGAGTAACGCAGGGCATCTGCCTCTGTCCCTATACGTGCATATTCCCTTTTGCCAAACCGCCTGCTATTTTTGCGGCTGCAATGTCATCGTCACCCAAAGCCAAACGATTGCCAAAACCTACTTGGATGCCTTAGCAGAGGAAATTGCCCAAGTGGCGGCACGGCTGGATCGCACTCGTCCAGTGATTCAAATGCATTGGGGCGGCGGTACCCCCAACTATCTCACCATTGACCAAGTGGAATCCCTGTGGCGGACGCTCACCCACCACTTTGAATTTGCCAACGATGCCGAAATTTCCATTGAGGTCAATCCCCGCTATATCGACCGCGAGTATCTCTTTCGCTTGCGCGATCTGGGCTTCAACCGCATTAGCTTTGGTGTGCAAGACTTTGATCCTCAAGTTCAGCTGGCTGTCAATCGGGTGCAGCCGGAGGCGTGGCTCTTTCAAGTGATGGAGTGGATCCGCGCTGCTGAGTTTGAGAGTGTCAACATTGACCTGATCTACGGCCTGCCTTTTCAAACGGTGCAATCTTTTGAAACCACAATTGCCAAAACAGTGCGCCTTGACCCCGATCGCATTGCGGTCTTTAACTTTGCCTATCTTCCCAATTTGAAACCCATCCAAAAGCGAATTGACCCTGCTACCCTACCCGATGGCACGACCAAACTGGCCATTTTGCAGCGGGTCATTGAAACGCTAACTAGCCAAGGTTATCAGTACATTGGCATGGATCACTTTGCCAAGCCCACGGATGAGCTGGCGATCGCCCAAGCAGCAGGAACGCTCAAACGCAACTTTCAGGGCTATACGATCCTGCCCCCTGCAGATTTGATTGGCTTTGGTCTGACCTCAATTAGCATGTTGCAGGAGGCCTATGCCCAAAATCAGAAGCATCTAGCCACCTACTTTAGTGACATTGCGGCGGGGCAATTGGCTACAGAACGCGGGATTCAACTGCGCCCTGAGGATCTGCTGCGCCGCACCATCATCATGGCACTGATGTGCCAATTTACCTTGGACAAGGGGGCGATCGCTCGCCAGTTCCAGCTGGACTTTGATGCCTACTTTGCTCCAGAGTTGGCCGCACTCCAAGACTTGGCTGCCGATGGCCTGATTCATTTAGGGCGCGATCGCCTAGAGGTCACCCCCGTAGGCCGACTCCTCATCCGCAATGTGGCTGCCGTCTTTGATACCTACCTGCAACACAAATCTGGTAAGACATTTTCTAAGGCCATTTAGGCTCAGCCGAGGATTGCCCTGAGGATTGTCTTGGTGGCTCAGATTCTCTAGATTACAACTTGATTTCAACTTGCGTCTAAATCCGCACACGGTGTTGAGGAGTGCCCATGTCATCATCCCTAGAACTCCAACCTGAAACTGCCCGCCTCAATTGGGCCTTTGTGCTTTTTTTAACGACGGTTCATGTCTTGGCCGCGGTTGCTCTCTTCTTTTTTTCTTGGTCAGCCTTGGTGGTCACCATCTTTCTCCACTGGCTCTTTGGCAGCATCGGCATTTGCTTGGGATACCATCGCCTCCTGAGTCACCGCAGTTTTCAAGTGCCCCAGTGGTTGGAATACATCATTGCTGTTTTGGGTGCCTTGGCCATGCAGGGAGGTCCCATTTTTTGGGTGGCCGGTCACCGCTTGCACCATGCCCACACCGAAGATGAAGTCAAAGATCCTTACTCAGCGCGGCGGGGCTTTTGGTGGAGCCATATGCTCTGGCTGGTCTATCCCCATCACCAATTTTTTGAGGCTGAGGAGTATGCCCGCTTTGCCCCAGACTTGGTGCGGCATCCCTTTTACCGCTGGCTGGATCGCTACTTTTTGCTGCTGCAAGTGCCCCTTGCTTTGCTCCTCTATGGCCTTGGGGGTTGGTCATGGCTGCTGTGGGGAATGTTTATGCGGGCGGTCTTCCTCTGGCACAGCACGTGGTTGATTAACTCCGCCACCCACAAGTGGGGCTATCGTCGCTTTGAGACCGATGATAACTCTCGCAATCTTTGGTGGGCAGCCCTCCTCACCTACGGCGAAGGTTGGCACAATAACCACCATGCCTATCCCCACGTGGCCAAGGCCGGCTGGTACTGGTGGGAAGTGGATCCCACTTGGTGGGTGATTCGCACACTCCAAGGACTGGGGCTTGCCTCCAAGGTACAGTTGCCCCCCTCCACCGCCCTGTCTAAGTTACCGTAAATTGCGCCGGCTGCGGTGGGCGATCGCCAAATTGCTCAGGCGATCGAGGCCAACCTCCTCAGCGGTCATTAACTCTGTCCACAGGGCATTCACCTTGGGGTCAGTTGGCTGTTGCTGCCGCAGTTTGACCAATGTCTCGAGGGCATCGTACCACAGGCCATGGCTAGCCAGCAGGTTATAGCGTTCTACAGGACTGACCTGGGGCAGTTGCTTGTTCGGGATCCTTGGTAGTGTTACCCGCCGTACCCAGCCTTCCACAAAGCGAATCTGTGATGGATCAGGATCTCGGGGATTGCAAATGAGACTCACCGTCCAGCGGTAGTCCACCCCCTCCTGTAGGGGCGGTACGTCACCCGCCAACGTAATACTGTCTAGGCGCGGGCGATTGGCCATCGGAAACTGCTGCTTGTAAATTTGCACCTGCGTCCCGTCGGCAAGGTTCTGAAAGAGGGCAAACTCAAGAGCTTGGTAATTATTGGCGGGTAAATACCAGTAAAACGTGGGGCGATTAACTGCCGTTAAACCAATATTACTTGCTGGTACTAGGGCGATTAAATCCGGTTCGTTCGCCGCTGTTTGCACTCTACAGACGCCGCGGGTGGCTGCCCCCTCCCGATTCCCCGGCCGGGATAGGTTTTTGGGGGGCGTAAATCCCGCCCAACTCAGACCCGCATTGAGGATGAGTACGGCCAAGCTCCAAGGAACGAAATATCGCAGTGACGTGAAAATAGGGCGTTTCATAGGTCAAGATCCTTAATGAAAAGCGGTAGCGGGAAGTGTTAGGGGGGCTTATCGTTAATCTTTGGTCATTTCCCTACCTGCCACACTACTACCATAGGAGTTGGGTGTGGGCTGCGGGGTGATAGCGCCAACGAGATGGTGATGATGTCCATCACGTACTGGTATTGCGCTGGCTCACAACCTGAGTAGTTTTCAAGACGAGGACAGCACCCTAGCAGTTCCAAAGTGGCGCGGGCATGATGTCAGCAGCAGGCATATTAGCAAAGGGCTATCTCTATACTGGAAAGTACCTATAGAATTTTTGCGCTGAGCGCTGTTCCCACTACTTTTCTAAATTTCTTGATCTAGTGGTGTTGCGTGACTCCTCGCTGTGAACACTCTCTCCCTTAAGTGGTTTCTCTTGCCCCCCTTCAGCGTTGTGGCGGGTCTCAGCATCTTTTTGGTGGGATCAAGGGGGCTGTCGGCAACGGCAGCAGAACGGATTATTTTTCGCTATGGCCCCTTCGAGCGATCGCTCCCCATTGCTGATTTAGAACGCTTTGCTACCACTGGCCAAGCCTCCCCAGAACTCGCCAGCTATTTACGGTTATTGCCGCCTGTGCATCAGCAGCAATTGCGGTTGGCCTTACAAGAACGGCTGCGCCTCTCGCCGGTGGCTGTTGCCCAACTCCTGTATTCCCCCCTTGGTCAAGAATTGATGGTGCAAGCGGGCCGAATTCTCGAAACCCAAAGCCGCCAAGAAAACGCCCGTGCCCTGCGATCCGCCCTGATTCTCGCTGCCACTGATCCCAAGGGTCTGACCGCGTTGAGTGTGATGCGCCATTACCCCTCCCCCAGTATCCGCTTTGATCTCAAGGAAGGACTCGCGATTCTCAAAAACTTCCAGCATACAATCCGCGAAACAGAGACAATTCTGGATGTTGTTCGTCAACAGGCGATCGCAAATCAGCCAGAATCTATTCCTGCCAGTGTGCAATCACTGCCCCAACCGGGGCCTTGGCGGTGGCTCGAGATGCCTTGGACAGCAGTGGATGCATCGCCTCGGCGGTTGCAGTTGACGGGACATTCCCGCCCCATTGCAGCGGATCTCTATCTACCCATCGTTCCTGCGGGACAGCGGGTTTCAGTGGTCATCATTTCCCATGGATTGGGAGCCAATCGCTACAGTTATCGCTATTTGTGTCAACATCTGGCCTCCCATGGGTTTGCCGTCATTGCCCTAGAGCATGTGGGCAGCTCCACCCGTCAGTTGCTGTCCTTTGCCATAGGCCATGTCACTCCTAGGGTGGCGGCTCAAGAATTTCTGGATCGCCCCCTCGATGTCACGTTTGTCCTCAATCGTTTAGGGACATTTCCTGAGCAACTCTATCCTTGGGCAGGGCGGCTAGATTTGGAGCGGGTGGCAATGATTGGTCAGTCCTTTGGCGGCTACACGGCTCTCGCCCTCGCGGGGGCACCGTTGGATTTTCAACAACTGCGGCGACATTGCACAAGAAGTGTTCTCGACTCGTTTAATGTGTCACTGCTGCTCCAATGCCAAGCGCAAGCATTACCACCAAAGGTCTATTCCCTACAGGATCCCCGTGTGCAAGCGGTGATTGCTGTTAACCCGATTACCAGTGCTGTCTTTAGTCCTGAATCCTTGAGGCAGTTGAAAATTCCCGTTATGTTTGTGGCTGCCAGTGACGATCCGATCGCCCCAGCGGTCGAGGAGCAAATTTATCCCTTTACATGGCTGACGACGCCCGATCGCTACTTGGTGTTGATAGACGATGCCACCCATTTCTCAACCATTGGTGAGGCGGGTCAAAATGAACCGGTGCTGCCTGTGCCCCAGTCCCTTGTCGGTGCCATGCCCCCGCGATCGCGCACCTATCTGCGAGGATTAAGCTTAGCCTTTTTACGCTTGCACCTTCTAGGGGATGAACAGGCACGGCAATGGCTGACACCGGCCGCAGCAATGGCCTTGAGTTCGCCCACCCATGGCCTGAACCTGACTCAATCCCTAGCCCCGGAACTGTTGGAAAAGGTCCCACAGGCAGCGAAGTAATGATCAACTCGACCATGAATGCTAAATCCCTGATGGTGGTGGGCACCAGCTCCCATGCCGGTAAATCTCTCCTCACAGCGGTGATTTGTCGTTGGCTGGCGCAGCAGGGCTACCGTGTCACTCCCTTTAAGGGACAGAATATGGCCTTGAATGCTTACGTCACCCGTGAGGGAGGTGAAATTGGCTATGCCCAAGCAATGCAGGCCTGGGCGGCAGGGATAGAACCCGAAGTGGCGATGAACCCGATTCTCCTCAAGCCCCAAGGCAACATGACCTCCCAAGTGATTCTCAAGGGGCAGGTGGCGGGGGTCACCCAAGCAGCAGACTACTATCGGGACTATTTTGAGCGGGGTTGGCAGGCGATTACCGAGGCCTTGGCGGATCTGCGACAACGCTTTGACTGGATTGTGTGTGAAGGTGCAGGGTCACCCGCAGAAATTAATCTCAAGCACCGCGATCTCACCAATATGCGGGTGGCGACGTATCTTGGGGCACCGACGATCCTTGTGGCGGATATTGATCGGGGGGGCGTCTTTGCCCACATTGTCGGGACATTGATGCTTCTTGATCCTGCTGAGCGATCGCTCATTCAGGGGATTGTCATTAATAAATTTCGTGGCCAGCGATCGCTCCTTGACAGTGGTGTGCAATGGCTAGAGGAGACCACAGGAGTACCGGTGTTAGGGGTGATTCCCTGGCTCGAGCGCCACTACGCTGCCGAAGATTCCCTTGATCTATGGGATCCGCGTCCCCAACGCCAAGGGGCAGACTTGAAAATTACAGTCATTCGACTACCGCGTATTGCCAACTTCACCGATGTCGATCCCCTGCTGGCGGAACCCAGTGTCTCCCTTGAGTTTCTACCCCCCCATCGTCCCTTGGGGCAACCCGATGCCGTGATCCTGCCGGGGACGAAAACGACGATTGCTGATCTCCACGTCCTACAGCAAACGGGGATGGCAGCGCAACTACAAGCCTACGCTGCCCAAGGGGGAACCATTCTCGGTATTTGCGGTGGGTGGCAGATTTTGGGTACCACCATCAGCGATCCTCTGGGCTTAGAGGGCTGCCCCGGCACCTATAAAGGACTGGGACTCATGCCGCTGCACACGCAATTGGGGGTAAGCAAATGTACCCAGCAACAACAAACCCAATCCATTTATTTCCCCGGTCCTGAGCCGATCGTGGGCTATGAAATTCACCAAGGCCAAAGTGAATACACAGGCGATCTCAACGGTTGGCAGCCCCTTTTTTCTGCCTCAGAACTCGGCCTTGTTAACACGGCGGGCACGCTTTGGGGCACCTACCTGCATGGGCTATTGGAAAATGGTGCTTGGCGTCGCCATTGGCTAAATGGGTTGCGATCGCGCCGTCAACTGCCCCCCCTACCCACAGCCATTCCCCACTATGCCGAGCAACGGACTGTTGCCCTGGATCAACTTACAGCAGCCGTGATGGCTCACCTCAACCTAGAGAGCATTTGTAAATTATGTTGATGTAAAAATTTCAAATTGTTAGCAATTGTCATCCCTTGCAAATGACTCCCCTAGACTGAGGAACGATGTGCTGATGATAGGGAGTGCAAAAGGACAATGACAGTGGCTGCTTCTTGGTCAGTGGGAATCTTAATTGTTTCAGCGATCGCCGCCCTGAGTGGCTTAAGCTGGCTCTTGTACACAGCTTATCAAGAGGAAAAACAATGTCCCCTGCGGGAGTATTCCCCCCAAGAGGCCTATGGTGAAACCCTTTGGCGCATGATCTTTGTCTATTGGCTCGTCTATTGTGGTGCGCGGGGTCTGCAAATCGCTGTACCATTAGAAGGCACTGATTTAGGTCAAATGTGCAAAATCACCGCACTCTTGGCCTTTTTGCTCACCACCTCTTCGCTGCTTTGCTTACCGATGCACTATTGGCAGGCACGTCAGCGCCAGCAACAACTCAATTAACCCTCGATTCGTCTCCTCCAAGGTTCAATTAAGGTTCAATGTGGTCTGACCTGCTCCAACAACTCCTCGATCGCCAAGCCCTGACGCAAGAGCAGGCCACCCAGTTAATGCAAGGATGGCTGGCAGCAGAAATTCCCGATGCCCTCGCCGGTGCCATTCTCACGGCATTACAGTTCAAGGGGCTGACGGTTGAGGAACTCACGGGCATGGCCAAGGTATTGTTGGCGCAGTCCGCCGCTGCACCGCTGAATTTAGCCGAACCCCTCATTGATACCTGCGGCACCGGGGGCGATCGCGCGGGTACCTTTAATATCTCCACAGCGGTTGCCTTTGTTGTCGCAGCAGCCGGTGTCAAAGTGGCTAAGCACGGCAATCGTTCCGTCTCTAGCCGCGTCGGTTCAGCGGATGTCCTTGAGTGCCTTGGGATCAATCTTGCTCACAGCGATCCCGCCTTTTTGCTCAAGGAAGTGGGGATTACGTTTCTCTTTGCCCCCGGTTGGCATCCCGCCATGAAAGCCGTGGCTCCCCTGCGCCGTACCCTGAAAATTCGCACCGTCTTTAATCTCCTCGGTCCTTTGGTGAATCCGCTCCACCCCACAGGGCAGGTGATTGGTGTCTTTAGCGATCGCTATCTTGAAGCCATGGCCGGCGCCCTCCAACGTCTCGGACGCCAACGCGGGATTGTCCTCTATGGTCGCGAAGGAGTGGATGAAGCCACCCTCGGCAATATGACCGATCTTGTCATGTTTAGTAGCCCTGAGGAATCGCTGCGCCAAGAAGTCCTTGATCCCCAAGCCTTGGGACTCGCCAGTGCCCCCCTGAGGGATCTGGCTGGAGGAGATGTCCAGACCAATGCCGAGATTCTTACCCAAGTTCTGCAGGGCAAAGGCACAACGGCTCAGCAGGATGTGGTGGCGCTCAATGCCGCCTTAGCTCTCTACGTGGCAGCAGTCGTTCAAGATTGGTGGGAAGGGGTGGATCGGGCAAAGGCGATTCTGGCCAGTGGCGCCGCATGGGACAAGTTACAGACATTGGTGACGCTCTCCAATGAGTCCTAGGGGGTCTGCCTATTTGCCGCCGTGGTGTGTCCTAGATCCCCTCTTGGATCAATGGTTACAGGAGGACATCGGGCGGGGCGATCGCACCACCCAAGCCCTGCATCTCCAAGATCGCCAAGGAAAAGCCCACATTCGTCTCAAAAGTCAGGGAGTGATTGCCGGTCTGCCCATTGTGGAGCGGGTGTTCCAACGCCTGACAGCAGCAGTAGTGTTTACCTACGAGCAGGCCGAGGGCACCCTTTGTGAGGCGCCGACAATTGTTGCTCGCATTGAAGCTCCCCTAGAAACCTTACTCCTAGGTGAACGGCTGGCTCTCAATTGCCTGATGCGCCTCAGTGGCATTGCCACCCTCACCCGTACCTACGCCCAGCAAATTGCTGACTTGCCAACGCAACTCGTCGATACCCGCAAAACAACGCCCGGACTGCGCCTGTTAGAAAAATATGCAGTGGCGGTGGGGGGCGGTGTCAACCATCGCTTTGGCCTTGACGATGCAATTATGATTAAGGATAACCACATTGTGGCAGCGGGGGGCATCACGGCTGCGGTTGAACAAGTCCGCCAATCCAGTCCCTTTCCCTTGGCCATTGAGGTGGAAACTGAGAGCCTAGAGCAGGTGCGCGAAGCCCTCTCCTTGGGGGTAGAGGTGATCATGCTTGACAATATGCCGATTCCAGAGATGACCCAAGCCGTGGCGATGATCCGCGCCGCAGCCCCCCACACTAAAATTGAGGCCTCTGGCAATATCACCCTAGAAACCTTGCGAGCAGTGGCCTTGACAGGGGTGGACTACATTTCTACGAGTGCGATAATCACGCGATCCCCTTGGCTAGACTTTAGTTTGACCATTCTTTGAGTCCTCTCTACCTCTTGCCCACAACGTTAGTACCTATTTTGGGAGGTTGCCCGATGTTGAAATCCATGAGAATGCCGCAGTTGGTGCAGCTCAAACCTTGGGAGTTAGTGGTGTCACTGATTGCAGTGGTCATTGCGATACCGATTTTGGTCATTCTCAGTCAACTCTTTGTGAATACGGGTGACACTTGGCATCATTTGGCCACAACCGTTTTACCCGACTATTTACTCAACTCCCTCTGGCTAATGTTGGGGGTGGGAGCAGGGGTGATTGTCATTGGTGTCAGTACTGCTTGGCTGGTCACCAACTGTCAGTTTTGGGGGGTGCGCTGGTGGCAATGGCTACTGTTAACCCCCTTGGCAGCACCCGCCTATGTTTTGGCCTATACCTATACGGAGTTTTTTGCCTTTGAAGGTTCGATTCAGGCATGGCTACGGGAACTAACGGGCTGGGGCTACGGTGACTACTGGTTTCCCAATATCCGCTCCCTTGGCGGGGCGATCGCCATGCTCACCCTCGTTCTCTATCCCTATGTCTTTCTCTTGGCGCGGGTAGCCTTTTTGGAGCAGGCCACCTGTAGCTTAGAGGCCAGTCGTTCCCTTGGCTGTGGGCCTTGGCGCAGTTTTTGGACGGTGGCGTTGCCCCTTGCTCGGCCAGCCATTGCTGCCGGCACCAGCCTAGCGCTCATGGAAACCCTGAATGATTTTGGTACTGTGCAGTACTTTGGCGTGGATACCTTTACCACAGGCATCTATCGCACATGGTTTGGCATGGGCAATCGCGTGGCCTCAGCTCAGTTGGCAGCTGTTTTGGTGGTGATTGTTTTTGCCCTGCTGCTCGTGGAGAAATGGTCTCGGGGCAAGGCACGCTATTACAATCGCGGGAGCGATCGCCCCATTCCCTACGTGCTCAAAGGCTGGCGAGCGGCTTTGGCTTGGCTGGCCTGTGCCCTACCGGTGTTCTTTGGTCTTCTACTCCCCGGCGGGTTGCTCCTCTACTTGGCCATCAGCTACCAACAACTGCACCTCAGCCGTGAATTTTTAGAACACGCCAGCCACAGCTTGATTTTGGCCACCCTCTCTGCGGTTTTGGCGGTGGGCATTGCCCTGCTCTTGGCCTATGGGCATCGCTTGCTGCCAACGGTTTGGGTGCGTTGGGGAACACAGATTGCGGCGATGGGCTATGCCATTCCCGGTACGGTGATTGCGGTGGGGATTCTCATGCCCTTGGGGTGGCTAGATAATGTCATTAATGATGTCACTGAGCACCTGTGGGGGGTGGAAGTGGGCTTGATTCTCAGTGGCACCATCACCGCACTGATCTATGCCTACTTGGTACGCTTTTTGGCGGTTTCCTTGGGCAGTGTGGAGGCCAGCCTAGTGAAGATTCGTCCGTCCTTGGATGAGGTGGCGCGGACATTGGGGCGATCGCCCTGGAATATTCTGCGCACGGTCCACTTGCCGCTGATGGTGCCCGGCCTTTTTACCGCTGCCCTGATGGTCTTTGTCGATGTGATGAAGGAATTGCCGGCCACATTGGTGATTCGCCCCTTTAACTTTGATACCCTAGCCATACAGGTTTACCGCTTTGCCTCTGATGAGCGACTTCCCGAAGCCGCCTTAAGTGCTTTGGCCTTGGTGGTCGTCGGTCTCATTCCGGTCATTTGGCTGGGACGGCAAACCCGCTGGGCAGATTAGGGAGTTCGGTTTACCGTTTACCAATCTTCTTAATAATTCGTTACATTAGAAACAACGTTCGCTAGGTGTGCTATGTACTTAGAATTTAAGGCCAGCCAATCTGTGCGCCTCAGTATTGCAACGCCCACGGCCCTTCTGCAGCACTACCTGCGCCAACCCCAGCGGCTGGTGTATGCCCTGACTGACCCAACACGGGTGGAATTTTTGGGTAGCGATCGCTTTCGCCTCAAGATGCGTCCCCTTAACTTTCTCATGGTCAGCTTGCAGCCCACGGTGGATCTGGCTGTCCATGCTAATAGCGATGGCTCTTTACAATTGCGCTCCCTCGGCTGTGAAATTCGCGGCGTGGACTACATTAATCGCCGCTTTCACCTTGCGCTCCAAGGCTATTTGTCTCCCCAAGCAACGGCAAACGGCACGGATTTGATTGGTCTAGCTGACTTGCAGGTGGGCGTGGATATTCCGCCGCCTTTGGATCTCACACCGCGCCCGATTCTCGAAGCCACCGGCAATGGCTTACTCAAGAGCGTTCTGTTAACGATTAAACAACGCCTCAGTCAACACCTTGTCGCCGATTATCAACGCTGGCTCACGGAAGTGGAAACCAATGGCAGTGGCGATTGGCTCACGCCTGTCCCTGTCAGTTCCAGCTAAAATTTCCCTACAGATAGACCTGCTTGGTGCTGAGTAATTGCCCAAGGCCAAAGAGTCCCCGCTGGCAACCCCTTGCAGCAGCACCAATGGCCAAGGCATCCAAGCGCTCTAGTTGGGGGGGACGATTGACAAAAACCAGGGGAGTTTGCACCTGCTGATAAAAGGCACGGCAGTCTTCGTAGCTGCTGGCAATAATCCCACTGGCGGCGCTGCCATACTGGTGAATCCAATGCACTGCGGCGGTGAGATCCTCTTCGTAGTGCCACGCCAAGCGTCGATCCAGATAGGGGAGTGGCCACTCACTGGCGTCCACGAGGGGAATTTCAGGATAGTTGCGGTGTAAGTGCTCATCCACCCCCTGCTTGTAGCCCGCTTGGGTGAGTTCATTGATCACAAATGCCAGATGGGAGGGATTGACATTACCGAGCACAATGACCTTTTCAATGGCAAGGGCGCGATCGGGATTGGCTTGGTGGCTGTGCTGAATACAGTTGAGGACACTCTCTGGCGACACCGAACCATCCCAAACCAGATAGGTATTCCCAAGGGAAAGAGAGACCAAGGGACAGCGAGCAGCAGCGCGTTGCTCGGCCACAAAGCGGGAGCGGCCATAGACAAGGGCGAGATCAACAGCGACGGGATCCGCAAGCCAACTGGTTGGACTCAGGGAGAGGGTTTGAATGGTGGCTTTGGGCAGACTGGTTTTACTGAGGGCGGCCTCGATGAGACTGGCGATCGCCCCAGCAGTATAGCGGCTACTTTCACCACTCCAGAGCACAAGGGCATTTCCCGTTTTGAGGGCCATGCCGGCCAACATCAGACTCAAAGTGGGTAGCCCTTCATAGACCAAGGCCACCACCCCCAAGGGAACGGCGTACTGAAACCGCTCGGGTCGCGTTGGCAACGGCTGCTGCCACGGATCTGGCGCGTGGTAAAGGTGCTCTAACCACTGCCGAATGCGGTGGAGGCGCTCATGGGTCAGCCGCAGCCAGCCAAGAACAATCTGGGACACTGCTAAATCGCGACTGGATTCAAGGTCAAGGGTATTTTGCTCCAACAGGAGGGGTTCTGCTGCTTCTAACTCAGTGATTAATTGCCCTAAAGCTTCCTGACGCAGGGCATAGCTGGCTTGACTGAGGTATGTACTGGCGACCCGCGCCCCCCTCAACGGCTCGGGCAACATAGCGGAACGTGGCTCAACGACGAGAGAGGGCAATCCACACTAAAAATGCGGGCATCAGTGCAATTAGCAGGGAGGCAATAATCCATAGCAGCCCTTCAGGTTTTAAGGACAATTGTAGAAGTAAGGGCAGCCAGAGGAGAATAGGCATCAATAAAAAGAAGCTCAGGCCAATCGCAAAATACCAATAGCTTTCTGAGAAGCCCCGCTGCAACTGATTCCACTGCAATCCTGTCCAATACCATGCGCGTTTGTAGGGATAGGTGGTGGCCAACTGCTCAATCGAATAGCCATCGGGACGGACGACAAAAATTTGCTGACAGCGCCGACAGCCAAAAGCTTCCGTGAGGGCGATCGGCATCAACTCCCCTTGGCGACGACAGGGACAGGGGTAACTTGCATCGAGATCCAGTTTGTGAGGTTTAATCGGAGCCACGGTGGCTGTCCAAAACGCAAACGACAGAAAATGATTCGATGGCGGGCGATCGCTCGCCTACTGATACAGCATACAAAGAGAATTCTGTTTTGCCTGTGACTTATACAATTTGTTAAAGATAGCCGCGAAAGGGGGATATTTCGATTTTTCTGCAATGAGAGAATGTAGGCTAGGATACAGTTCTGCTGCAACCCCTCCTGATCATGATTCCCCAAGATTTTCTCGACCAAATTAACCCCGATCGCTACATTGTTCCCGTGGGGGGGAAATTTCACTGGCAGGACTATGATCCTGCGGATACCGCTGGCCTCAAAAGCAAAGTCGAAGCCCAAGAACTCCTTGCCGCTGGCATTAAGAAGCTAGCCGCTTACCAAGATGTTCTCTATGCCCAGAATATCTATGCGCTGCTGATTATTTTCCAAGCGATGGATGCAGCGGGCAAAGACAGCACGATCAAACACGTCATGAGTGGCATTAACCCCCAAGGCTGTCAGGTGTATAGCTTTAAGGCACCGAGTGCCGAGGAGTTGGATCATGACTTTTTGTGGCGCGCCAACCGCGCATTGCCAGAGCGAGGCTGTATTGGTATTTTTAATCGCTCCTATTACGAAGAAGTTCTTGTGGTGCGGGTGCACCCAGAGTTGCTGAACCGTCAACAACTTCCCCCCGAAACCAAGACCAAGCACATCTGGAAAGAGCGCTTTGAGGACATTAATCACTACGAACGTTACTTAACCCGCAATGGTATTCTCATCCTCAAGTTTTTCCTGAATATCTCCAAAGCAGAGCAGAAAAAACGCTTTTTGGAGCGCATTAGTCGCCCGGAAAAAAACTGGAAATTTTCCATTGATGACGTGCGCGATCGCGCCCACTGGGATGACTATCGAGACGCCTATGCCGATGTCTTTCGCCACACCAGTACCGAATGGGCACCGTGGCACATTATTCCCGCCAATCGCAAGTGGTTTGCCCGCCTCATGGTGGCTCACTTCATTTATCAAAAGTTGGCGAGTTTGAACCTGCACTACCCAATTGTTAGTGAAGCCCACAAAGAGCAGTTACTGGAAGCCAAGGCATTACTGGAAAACGAACCTGACGACGAGGAATAACGGCTGCCACTGCCTCCCGAAATCGAGGAGCTTGGGAACATCCTTAGGCAGCTCCATCCCCTTGGGGAACCTCTTGCCATAGGGAGGTTGTTTCCCGCAGACTTTGGTAATCGCCATTGCCGAGAATTAAGTGGTCAAGCACCGGAATGCCCATAATTTGTCCCGCTTGCAGAATTTGTTTTGTCAAATCCAGATCCGCTTGACTGGGGACTAAACTTCCTGAGGGATGGTTGTGGGCAATGATCAGGCGGCTCGCATTGCGACGCACTGCTTCACGGAAAACTTCGCGGGGATGGACAAGGGTTTCTGTGGCGGTTCCCACCGTAATCACATGAGACCCCAATAGGCGATGGCGCACATCCAACAAGAGAACGGCAAAGCGTTCCGTCGGTTGCCACATGAGATCAGTACTAAGGACAGCAGCGGCAAGGGCAGGATTGTCAATGATCGTTTGCTCCCCCGGTCGCGACTGAAAGACCCGCTTCCCTAACTCCACAGCCGCCAGAATGGTCGTGGCTTTGGCGGGGCCAACACCAGGGATGGCCATCAATTCCTCTGGGGTAATGTCGCGTAAAAGGCTCACGGCATCGGTACTGTTACCACTGCGCTCCCCCAACTGTTTGAGGATAAATTGTCCTAAGCCCACGGCTGAGAGTTTGCCCGCCCCTTGACCAGTCCCCAGTAAAATCGCCAACAGTTCTGCGGAACTGAGATAGCGGGCACCTTGGCTGAGTAGCTTTTCACGGGGGCGATCGCCGACGGGCAGATCAGCAACACGGAGGGAGTAGGACATGACAGCAGTGATCAAGGGAATTGCTAAAAAGCATATCAAGATTTGCTTGTGGCAGCGTTGGGACTGATTTAGAGAAATTTGCAAGAAGTAGTTGACTTTTATTTGCAAATAGTTCAAGCTAAAGAAAGCAAAGAAACTGCTTTTCTCTGTTCAGCCTCAATGAACGTATTGCGAATCTACTCCTAACTTTTCCTAGGGGGCAGGTGAGAGTTGCCTGTTCAGAAGTGCTGGGGGCGATCGCCCGATTGCCCTTGAATATCCTATAAATCGAGGCTTGCAGATACTTTGATCATGATTGAGGAGTGAATAATGGCGAGATCGATCGCGGTCTGGCTGGGGCTAGCTTTGGCTCCTGCTTGGGGAATGTCAGCGGCATTAGCTGCGAATCAGTTGCAAGACACACCCCATACGAGTGATGTGAGTGCCTCTAGATTTCTTGATGATGACTTGCAACAAGTGACTCATTCAGTAAAATCACCCTTGCAAGTGGCACAAGTGCCAGCAGTGGCGGACTTAGAGGCTCAAGCTCCCCGACTCCCTGCCCCCGCGCCGTCTTTGGGAATGCAGCGGACAATGCCGCAAGTAACCTCAGTGAATCAACTCTCGGATGTGCGCCCCACGGACTGGGCCTATCAAGCCTTGGCCTCACTGGTGGAGAAATATGGCTGTATTGCCGGTTATCCCGATGGCACCTTCCGTGGCAATCGTGCCGCTACTCGTTATGAAATGGCAGCCGCTTTGAATGCCTGCCTCGATGTAATTAGCGATCGCTTTGCCAGCAAGGAAGATCTGGCCACCCTTCAGCGGCTGGCGGAGGAGTTTAGTAGCGAATTAGCCGTGATCAAGGGACGGGTGACGAATCTGGAAGGCCGCGTTGCTAACCTTGAAGCGACTCGATTTGCCACCACTACTAAACTACGCGCTTCAGTCATCTTCAATGTGTCCGATGTCCTCACGGGCACCCGAGCCGTTGCCGCTCCCGGTCGTGGTCCCACCATCGAAGACAATCCCGTTGCTACCTACCGCGCTCGGCTGAACTTTGACACCAGCTTCTATGGCAAGGATGTCCTGCGGGTGCGCATTCAGGCGGCCAATATGCCCAGATACGACGGTGCTAATCTTACAAACACAAATATGGCGCGTCTTGGCTACGACACCAACACCGATGGGCAATTCCGAATCGACGACCTCTACTACCGCACCCCTCTGACCAAACGCCTGTTCCTTGCCTTTGATGCATCAGCAGGAAACTTCGATAAGAATGTCTTCACCTTTAACCCCCTCTTGCAGTCCGGTGAAACGGGAGCCATTAGCCGGTTTGGTCGCTTTAACCCCCTCTATCGCTTCGGTGGCGGGGCTGGCTTAACACTGCGCTATACCCTCCTTGAAAATAAAGAGCGGGGCACTGGCCTAACCCTAAATCTGAGCTATCAGGCACCGAACGCAGCTAATCCAAATCGAAATACACCAAATACTAATGGTCTCTTCGACGGTGCCTATGCCGCCTTGGCCCAACTCGACTGGCGACCTGCGAAGAACCTCGCCATGGGATTTACCTATGTGCGCTCCTTTGGTACTAGTGTTGCCGGCGGCACAGGAAGCAGTGGGTTTGTCGGCTCTGCTGCCAACCCCATCGGCAATAACGCCAATGCAGCAGCCGATAACTTTGGCTTTCAGTTTACCTACCGCCCCATTCAAAAATTCAACATTGCAGGCTGGGTCGGCTACTCCAATGTCTATCAGGTACAAGGATTCACAGGCCCACGGCGAGAAGCAGAAGTCTTAAACTGGGCCGCCACCTTTGCTGTACCGGACATCTGGCGCAAGGGCGATGTTCTGGGTTTAATTGTCGGCCAACCCCCACAAACCATTAGCGTTCGTAATGTGCCGGGTGCCCCCGGCGCAACCTTTAACTCCTACCACATCGAGGGGTTGTACCGTATTCCGATCTCGCGGAATATTTCAATTACACCTGGCCTCATTGCCGTGGTCAATTCCAACAGCAACAGTAACAACGCGCCGCTGCTTCTGGGGGTTGTGCGAACGACATTTAGCTTCTAACGCCTTGCATCTTCCCTGCCCAATGGGGCGGGGTTTCACTTTAATCTTTAGGGGGTTAGGGCACTCTAAAAGGGCATCTGCTAAGGTAGGGGTACAGCCCTTTTCTGGGGCGCACAAAATAATTGCTAAGGTTGTTGAGTACTCACTTGGGAGCATTGCCCTATGTCCGAAGAACAAGTTTCGCCACCAGAGTCCCCGACTCCCGAACCTGAAACAGAAGCCGTCAGTCCAGAAGAGGTCACCGAAGCGGCAAAAGCTCTCCTTGCTGCTCTGCAACGGTTTGCCGCCGCTCAAATCAAAGCCCTACCAGCAGATGTACAAAAAGCCCTTGAAACGGCGATCGCAGAGCTGAAGTCGAATGCTGATACCGTCTCTAGCCATGTCAAGGATTTTGAGGAGCGACTCAAAGCGGCGTGGGAGGTGCTAACAGCAAAGAAAGAGTTACCCAGTGGTGGTGATGGCGAGTCCTAGTCCGTTATTGCTTGAGCCATTCCCTTGGCAGGAGACCCTCCAGTGGCAACCCACACCCCAACAGCAGGAACAGTTCCAACGCTTCTATGGGGCAATCCTCGCAGCCAACCAAGGGATCAACTTGACGCGGATTACGGCAGTCCCTGATTTCTGGGAGAAGCACCTCTGGGATTCGTTGCGGGGGATTTTGCCATGGCTTCAGCCTACTGGGGGAACACCTTGGGGAACTAAGATTCAACAGGTCATTGATATTGGCAGTGGCGGTGGTTTTCCGGGGGTACCGGTGGCGATCGCCCGCCCCGATTGGTCAGTGATCCTCCTTGAAGCGACCCAAAAGAAAGTCAAGTTTTTGCAATCCCTACCGCAAACAGTTGATTTAGCGAACATTCACCCTGAATGGGGACGGGCGGAAACCCATGGCCGCCGCTATGATTTGGCGCTCATGCGAGCCGTGGGAGACCTTCGTCGTTGTTGTGCCTACGGTTTGCCCCTATTACGGTTGGGGGGCATTTTAGTCCTGTACCGGGGTCAGTGGAGCAAAGAGGATGCCCAAACCCTAGGAACCCTGCTGCCGCGATACCGCAGTCAACTCCTAGAGATTCAGGCCTTTACCACCCCCTTGAGCCATGCCCAGCGCCACTGCGTTTACCTTCAGCGTCAGGCTTGAATGAGTGCTCTTGTCCTCGTGGGGACTCTTGATGTAAATAAATATGACAATTGATGGTTTGGAATTTTCGCCATACACATTTAGGGGGGGATCAGTTATACACAAATAGAGAGCAAACCAACAGATGTACTGAATTGATTGGTTGGGGCAATTTGGCAAGTTTCGGAGGAATACCGTCAATGTTTAGCGATAATAATACAGGTTTTACAAACTGGCTCGCCGATCTCGTCAATGGCATGGGTCTGGCATGGTGGGTCAAGATAGACACGAAAACACCCCCCTGCACCTACTACTTTGGCCCTTTTTTGACCCAAGCTGAAGCGGAAAGGGAGAAGCAGGGCTACATTGACGACCTGAGGGCTGAAGGAGCAGAGGGCTTGGAAGTGACGGTGATGCGCTGCCGCCCTGAAAAGGTGACCATTGAGGTCGAAAAAAAGACGCGGGTGCCCCTTAGTGTCGGCACGACATAGTCACCTGAAAACTGGTTCTAAAACTCTCCCTTTGAGGGCAGTGCACTCTCTCAGTTTTCTCCTAAACAGCGCCACTGGATGCCAACCCCAACAGGGCTATGTTCAGCAAGATGACTAAGGCGGATGCGATTCTCTGGGCGATCGCCTTTATTACGGGGTGTGTTTTCAGTTTCTTTCAGTGGGGCTGGCTGGGGGTCTTGGCTCTAGGCGGGATGCTTTACAGCGGGCGGCGCTGGGGCGGTAAGGTTTGGCTGCGCCTGCCTTCGAGTCAAAGTTTTGCGATCGCGACCCTCGTTGCCCTTTTGGCAATGGCCTATGTGTGGCTGCGCACCCCCCAGCCGGGGGTGAATGACATTAGCGGTTTAGTGCCGCGTCTTGAGGGGTTGAACCTACCGTCAACGGTGCTCGTCGAGGGGCGTGTTGAAACCACACCACTGCCTAATCGCGCTGGGCGACGACGCTTTTTCCTAGGGGTGGAGCGTTATCAAAATCTCAGTCCAGTACCGGCCCAAAGTGGGGTGCTGCAAGGGAGAGCCAGTGGCCGCCTCTATGTGACACTGCCAGCAGCGGCAGGGGCAAAGCTACATCCCAGCCAACGGATCCAGATTTCGGGGCGGCTCTATCTACCTCGTGGGGGGGGCAGTGAGTTTTTTCGTGCCTTTAACTTTCGGCGACAGCTTCAATTGCAGCACACCTTTGCCGGCTTAGCAGGCAACAAGGTCATCATTTTGGATCAGGGATCACCCTGGGGGTTGTGGGCACTGCGGCAGCGAATTATCCAAGTCCATGCCCAAGGGTTGGGCGATCGCTATGGTGCTGTGGTCTCGGCAATGGTGCTGGGAAACCGCGCGGTGGCCATTCCCTTTGAGGTGCGCGACAGCTTTCGGCGCGTGGGGCTATCCCATGCTCTGGCGACCTCGGGGTTTCATACGGCGATTTTGTTGGCAGTTGTCTTGGCGGTGGCGCGTTTCCTGCCGCAGCAGTGGCGCTATGGTTTGGGGGCTGGGGTCTTGGTGCTCTTTGCCTGTTTGAGTGGGTTTGCCCCCTCAGCAATTCGCGCTGTGTTAATGGGCTTGGCGGGGTTAGTGGCTTTGGTGAATGGTCAAAAGGGGCAACCCCTCGTGATCCTGCTGGCGATCGCCACTGCCATGCTGATCTACAATCCCCTGTGGATTGAGGACATTGGCTTTCAGTTAAGTTTTCTGGCCACATTGGGTCTCATTGTCAGTGCTCAACCGATTAGCGATCGCCTCGATTGGTTGCCAACACCCCTGCGCAACCTTGTCGCGGTGCCCCTCGCGGCCACCCTTTGGGTACTGCCCCTCTCTTTGGCAATCTTCGGTATTTTTCCGGTGTATGGTCTGCTGGCTAATGTCGTTGCCCATCTGCCCCTGGTTCTCTTGACGGTTGGCGGCTTCATCAGTGCAATGGTCGGCCTTCTCGTTCCGCCTGTGGGATCGGCGCTTGCTTGGCTCCTCTACTATCCCACGGCCTTCCTCCTGTGGCTGATTCAAACCATCGGCCAGTGGCCGGGGGCAACGATCGCCCTTGGCAGCTTAGGTTGGCTGCAAGTTGTTGTTCTCTATGGCCTGATTGTCCTTGTGTGGCTGAGTCCTCGCTGGCGGCGCCGCTGGTTTTTGCTGTTTACCTTTGGTGTCACTCTGGTTCTCGTGCCCTTTATTCTGCGCCAAAACACGCTGTTTCAAGCTACGGTTCTCGCCAATACACAGGTGCCGACACTGGTGATTCAGCAACCAGCGGGGACAGTGGTGATCAATGGGGGGGATTCCCAAGGGCTAACGGCTTTCTTGGCTCAAGAGGGCATTAACCGCATTGATTGGGCGGTGGCCAGCGATCGCCAGTACCGTCAACAACAGGGCTGGCGCGACATTCATCGGATCACCCCAATTCGCCAGTTTACGGATGTGCCAACGGCCAAGAGTGATCCTGCCTACCGGGAAATGTTGGCCACCCTCAAGGTGCCCCATCAATCGCTTCCCCTGCGGCAACCCGTTCAACTGGGTCAGGTGAAAATTACTGTTCTGCGGGCGGATCCGGCTATCTTGACCTTGGAGATGAGCAACAGTCAGTGGCTCTTTGTCAGTGATCCCAGTCGCGATGCCGCGCAAACCGATTGGCTGGCCGTGACGCCCGTGGAGCCACCGCAGGTTCTCTGGTGGTGGGGGCGAAAATTGACGCCACGCCTCTTTGAGATTGTCAAGCCACGCAGTGTCATTCTCAGTCGCAATGCCCTTGATCCGGCGATCGCCACCTACCTGAAGCAGAAACAAATTCCCTATTTTGTGGTCGGAGAAGCCCGGGAAGTGCGCTGGCAGGCCGATGGCTCCCTGAAGGCCAATGCCCCTCAAAACGATGGCTTGATTTAGGACTCGCTTTGGCGCAAGCGTAAATGTGCGGTTGCCAATGTTTCTTGGAGTACCTGCTGAATGCGCTGCGGATCGGGAGTTTTGCCCCCCATCACGTCGCCAAAATAGACACAGGCGGCTTCCCCCAAGGCCCAAGTATAGGCCGCCGCCCAAGAGGCAGAGAGCACCGATCCCAAACCTGGAATAAATTTAATCAACTGTTGCCCCACCAACCGCGCCACAAATCCGCCACCAATTGTGGTTAAGATGCCCGCGGCTTGGGAAGGCGAAAGGGTCTGACCGTACAATTGCCCCAGCAGCACCACCATCACCACCTGCACCCCCACAAGGACTGGCATCGTGGCAAAGGGCAAAGGCACTGCCGCCAAGGTTCCCGCCATCACTGCAAAGGGGGCAATGTAGCGCCGCCCCACCTGACGATAGAGGGGAGCTAGTTGATCACTGAGATGGGATTGGGCGATCAGCTCGCGGAGCAGTTGGGCTTCTGCTTTGGGCAGCACTGCCTCTAGGGTTGTAGCAAGGGCCTCAAAGCCATAAAAAACAGGGGTGTAGCCGTCTTCTTCCAACGTAAAGTCAAGGGGAATGACGCGATCGCTAATGTCAGCAAAGCGTTCCTTCAGGCCGGCGATCGCCAAGTTAACCTCAGGAGTGTCTGGCGGGTAGGGGGGATGGTTTTCTTGCTGGGGAGGATACAGCTCGTGCAGACAGGTAATGGCCAAAATAAAGGGAATCTCTGGATGAGCCTTCTTCAGTGCCTTTGCCACTTGGTGCAGGCGATCGCCCGCAAAATCCGTTACCTTGACCGTCAAAATAATCACTCGTGCCCGTTGACTTTGCTGCAACAGGTGATCCAATTCCGCCACCACCTCAGCCGTTTGCGCTGGCGTTTCCCCCAAGCCCACTGTATCCGTGAAGGTGAGCAGTGGCAGTTCAGCTGTGGGATAGTCATAGCGCTGTGTTTGCCGCGTATGGGGACGAAACCCCGCCCCGACAATACTGGCATCGGCACCCGTCATTGCCCGCACAATCGAACTTTTCCCCGATTGAGGTTTGCCAATCAGCAAGACCTCCGTCGCCGGTAACTCCTGCCGTGCCCTAGCCAAGACCTCCGCCAGCGCCGTTGCATCCACCTGAAACCAGCGACTCAGGAACTGCCCATAGGAGCCTAAGAATTTAGGCTTGGGTTTCTCCACGGGCGTCGTCACCGTAGCTGGGGGATTCGCGGTAGATCGCATCCAGTTGGGCACGGGCATCCTCCACACTGAGAGAGCGCATCACCAACAGGGGCTCATCAATCACATGGCCATCGCTATCTAACAGTTCGGGATGGGTCACCCGTGGCGGTGAAAATTGGCGTTGTGATTCAATGCCGAGGGTCAACAAACTGCGAATCAGATTAGCCATGGCCAGTAGTGCCAAGACCGTAAAGGCAACAATATAGATCAACTGCAACATGAAGAGAGCACCTCCAAGCCAAGCGCCGAGAATGGTTTAAGCGTCACAAGATTTGGATAAGCGATAGTGGTGGGCAACCTGCCAGCACTCCATCAAGAGCGTATGCCACTGCATCAGTACCTGTGTATCAACCCCCACTTGGCCGTCCGTTGCCCGAAAGAGGCTTTGGGTAGCAATCACATCGTTGAGAGCCGTCTCCACCCGTTCAAGGAGTGCCTGCTGTTCCGCCACGTTCAAGAAGGGAATCACTTCTGTCTGCAAGAGCGATCGCGATCGCGTGAACCAGTACTGAAAATCTTCGAGTAGCGGCTCCAGCAAGACCTTAAGCAGTTGAGGTTCAGGTAAATTTGAGTGCAGCATAGAGATTGATGAGGGCGACCTACTTCTATCTTAAATCTTAAACTCGTTTACATATTGTTACATTGTTAATCTTTGACTGCATCTTTCCTCGGCGCGATCGTTTGGAAGGAATCGAAGAGACGGTGTACCCTAAAAAAAGACTCAAAAATACTGATCTTGTCCCCATTACATAGTGTGCGCAGGTATGGACATCCGCGACTTTTTTGCCCAAAGTGCTGGCCGCTGGTTTTCCCAACGTACCAGTCATCACTTGGCCTTTAAGCAAACTGAGTCAGGCAAGTCTCAGTTAACCATTGAATTACTGTCTGTGGATGATCCTGCGGTCATTGCCCTGTGTCAGCAATATGACATGGATCCGGCTTGGGCAGTGTGCGGTGCACGGGTCAGTTGGGACGGCACGATGGAATGGGATACCGAAAAGCACGAAGGCTCGACGGTATTGGTGCCGATCATGGATCAGGGGTCACGGATGGAAGGCAAGCTCCTGCGGGAAATGGGCTATGCCGAAAAAGCTCCTGTGGCCGGTCGCTTTAGTATGGGCAGTGATGGTGCTCTGACACTGATTACCGAATACGAAACCATGTACTCTGAGGAGCGACTCTGGTTTGCCAGTCCCAATTTACGCCTGCGCACCAGTATTCTCAAGCGCTTCGGTGGCTTTAGCATGGCCTCCTTTTGCTCAGAAATCCGCCTAGGGGTGACGCAACCCGCCAATTCCTGATGGTCTTTCTCCACGTTGCTATTAACGTCACGGATTTGCAGCGAGCTGCGGCCTTCTATGAAGGGTTGCTAGGTCTTACCCCCGTCGATCGCCCCCTGAAATTCCCCGGCCGCTGGTATCAAATCGGTACGGTGCAAATTCATCTCATCCCAGCAGAGCAGGTGGTCGATCGCTGTCAAGATCAGCGGTGGGGACGTAACCCCCACTTTGCCCTTGGCATAACTGATTTAGCCAGTCTCGAACAACGCCTAGTGGCAGCCCAAATTCCCTTGCAGCGCAGTGCCTCAGGACGAGCCGCAATCTTTGTCGCAGATCCCGATGGCAATCTGATTGAACTCAGTCAAGTGTCCTAGAGTACCAGCTTGGCCGTTCCCAAAAACTGAATGCCCGTTGGCTCAATGGCAAAACGATAGGGCAAAATTTCCACCCCTTGGTTGTAGGCGGCGCGTAAGAGTTGTCCATAGGTGGGATCGGCACTGTCTCCCGGCGCAAAGCGATCGCAATCACCGCGATTAATAAAGTAGACCATACACACACGAGTGTCAGGTTGGGTTTGCCGTAGCCATTGCAGTTCCCGCAGATGCTTTTGACCTCGCATGGTCACCGTATCAGGAAACAGGGCTAACCCCCCTTGCGCCCAAGTGGTATTTTTCACCTCAACATAGGCAGGGGGCTGTTGGGGATGATCCGCCAAGTAAAAGTCAATGCGGCTGCGCTCTTGACCATAGGCCACCTCTCGCTGCTGAGTGCCATACCCAGCTAGTTCCGGTAGGATGCCTGCCGCCAATGCCGAAGCAATCACCCGATTGGGCAAACTCGTATTTACCCCCACCCACGTGCCATCAACGAAAATCATTTCCCACGTATAGGCCAGCTTGCGCTTGGGATCTGCATGGTAGGAGACTTGAACGGGGGCACCCACTTGGCAGATTCCTGTCATCGGCCCTGTATTCGGGCAGTGGGCTGTGATGCGATCGCCAGAGGTCAACTCAATCTCCGCAAAAAATCGCTGATAGCGCCGACAGAGAATTCCTGCTTGGAGCGGTGGATAGTGCCAACACAATGTGGGAGTCACAGGCGACCCATAGAAAGCGCAAGCCTCTATTTTATCCCCAAAAGTAAAATGCCAGCCCCCCTTGGTGATATGGAAGCCAGCATTCTACGGAATATTAAAGGAGATTTAAGGTTAAGGTCTATATGGGCTGACCTCAATTGAATACCCTGATCATGGCATCACTTCTTGGCAGGGCTGGCTTTCCTAATCTTTTCTTTATATTTATGTTACCAAGGTCTGATCTTTCGTTACATGTCTTAGAGTTTCGCAGTATTGTCCTGAAAACTCCCCTGTCCTCATCACAAGAAACGCCCCTAAATCCCGTAGTATTAAGATGTATGTCGCAAATCTTAAAAATTTCTGAGGTATGACCGCCGAAACCCCTGATGTTGCGCCCTTAGATCGGTTTGAGTGCCGTGCCTGCGGCTACATCTATGAACCCTCAAAGGGAGACGAGAATCGCTCGATTCCGCCGGGGACAGCCTTTGCTGATCTCCCCGTGAACTGGCGGTGTCCAGTGTGCAGTGCTCCGAAAAAGCAATTTAGCAACATTGGACCTGTGGGATCCCCCTCAGGCTTCAAGGAAAATCTGAACTACGGCTTGGGTGTGAATCGCCTCACCCCCGGCCAAAAAAATATCCTCATTTTTGGTGGTCTTGCCCTTGCCGTTCTTTTTCTACTGAGTTTCTATAATGTTCGCTAAACAAATTGACAGTTATTGGCAAAAAATGAAAGGAATCAAGTTCCTGCATTGGCTACTGGTGACCGTTTGTATCTGGGTGAGCCTGAGTACCTCTGCCCTTGCCATCCCCGCCTTGGACTACAACCCTTGGGAAGCCATCCAACTACCAACCACTTCAACCATTCTCGATATGAGCTTTATTGACCGTAATCACGGTTGGTTGGTGGGTGCCAATGCCACACTAATGGAAACTCGCGACGGTGGCCAAACGTGGGAACCCCGTACGCTGGTGTTAGATAATCCCGACTATCGCTTCAACAGCGTTAGCTTCCAAGGGAACGAGGGTTGGATTGTCGGTGAGCCACCCATTATGCTGCACACGACCGATGGCGGCCAATCTTGGAACCAAATTCCCCTCGATCCTAAACTACCGGGTGCGCCTCGCTTCGTGAAAGCCCTTGGCAGCGGCGCTGCGGAAATGATGACCGATGTAGGCGCCATTTACCGTACCAAAGACAGCGGCAAAAACTGGCAAGCATTAGTCCAAGAAGCCATTGGGGTCATGCGCAACCTCAACCGTTCGCCCTCTGGTGAGTATGTGGCTGTCTCCTCGCGGGGGAGCTTTTATTCCACGTGGCAGCCGGGACAAACCGCTTGGCAACCCCACAACCGCACGACCTCGCGCCGTGTCCACAATATGGGCTTTACTCCGGATGGTCGGCTCTGGATGATTGTCAATGGCGGTAAAATTGCCTTCTCTGATCCAGACAATTCCGAAAACTGGGGAGAACTGCTGAGTCCCCTGCGTCGCAATAGTGTTGGCTTCCTTGATCTGGCCTATCGCACACCCAATGAAGTATGGCTAGCAGGGGGTGCCGGCGTGCTGCTCTGTAGCCAAGATGGTGGCCAAACGTGGCAGCAGGATGTGGATGTGAAAAAAGTCCCCTCCAACTTTTATAAAATTCTCTTCTTTAGTCCTGATCAAGGGTTCATTATTGGCCAGAAGGGGATCTTGCTGCGGTATGTGACTGACTTGACGGCTGCTTCGGCGTAACGTAGAAAATAACTGCCGAGCATCTGGTAAAGTCTGGTTATGAACTCCAGCAGCACTTCATTCTCCCTCCATGCGGGTAGTTTCTTGCGCAATATCTGGTACTATGGCCTGCCAGCTGCTGACCTCAAGCCGGGTCGCTGCCAAGCCAAGGTGCTTTTAGGGGAACCTATTCTCTTCTGCCGTACCACTTCAGGCAAGCCCTTTGCGCTGCGCAATCTCTGCCCTCACCGTGGCGTTCCCCTGCACTATGGTCACTTTGATGGGGAAGAGGTGGAGTGCCCCTACCACGGCTGGCGCTTCAATGCCCACGGCCACTGTACCCTGATTCCCTCCCTCACCAGTGATAGTGATGTGGATCTCAAGCACTTTGGTGTGTTGAGTTATCCCGTACGCGAGGTGCAGGGCAATCTTTGGATTTTTTTGCCGGCTAATGAGCGCAATGTTAGTGAACCCACTCTAGAGGTTCCCCTTGTGCCCGGATTTAGCGCCGAGACCCAACCCCAAGCGGTGCAAAAATTCATCTTTCCGGGACATCTGGATCAGGTGTTTATTAACTTTATGGATCCCTCCCATGCGCCCTTTGTCCATGGGGCGTGGTGGTGGCGTAAGCGGGGCAAGCTCTTTGAGAAGGCAAAAACCTTTGATCCGTCGCCCTATGGCTTTACCATGCGGCGGCATCCCCTCCTGCGCAAGTCGTGGGCACACCATATTCTGGGCGGCCACCCGGAGGTGGAAATTATCTATCGGCTGCCGGGGATTCGCATCGAAACCAACTATAGCGATCGCCACACCTTTTGCTTTCTGATTACCCTTACCCCCATTAACGATCAGGAGACTGAACTCACCGCCACCTACTACTGGACCTTTCCATGGCTCGCCCCCCTGAAACCCTTACTGGCTCCCTTAGCGCGGGAATTTCTCAACCAAGATTTGCGCATTGTGGCCAAGCAAAGCGAAGGCCTAAAGTACAAGCCACCGTTGACGCTTATCAAGGAGGCCGATTACCAAGCTAAATGGTATTACCAGCTTAAGCGGGAGTACGAGAAAGCCACCCAAGAGGGACGGGAATTTGTCAACCCCTTGAAAACCCAAGTCCTACGCTGGCGCTAAAGGCAGCAGCCCCTCTGGTACGATCAGAGGGTTAGATCCTTCACACTGGCTGTACCTATGCTCCTAGACCTATCGGGAAAACGCGCCCTTGTGACCGGCATTGCCAATAATCGCTCCATTGCTTGGGGGATTGCCCAACAGCTCCATGCAGCAGGTGCTGAACTGGCAGTGACGTATCTTCCCGACGAGCGGGGAAAGCTGAAGCAAAAGGTCGAGGAACTGACAGCCCCCCTTGCCCCCAAGTTGCTCCTGCCGCTAGATGTGCAGCAACCTCAACAAATTGACGAGACCTTTGCGGCGATTCAATCCACATGGGGTGGCTTAGATATTTTGATTCATTGCTTGGCCTTTGCCCAAAAAGAAGATCTCAGTGGTGACTTTTCCGCCGTCTCCCTTGAAGGCTTTAATCTCGCTCTCGACATCAGTGCCTACTCCCTGATCTCTCTCAGCCGTGCCGCTAAACCATTGATGACCAACGGCGGGTCAATCATTACCCTGACTTATTTGGGGGGTGTACGGGTTGTGCCGAACTACAATGTCATGGGGATTGCCAAGGCAGCCCTAGAAATGAATGTGCGCTACCTCGCGGCAGAATTGGGGCCTCAGAAGATCCGTGTCAATGGTATCTCCGCTGGTCCAATTCGCACCTTGGCTTCCTCAGCAGTGGGGGGCATTCTCGACATGATTCACCATGTGGAAGCCACAGCTCCGTTGCGGCGCACGGTGACCCAAACAGAGGTGGGCAACACAGCAGCCTTTCTTGCCAGCGATCTAGCCAGTGGCATCACTGGTCAAATTCTTTATGTGGACGCCGGTTACTGCATCATGGGCATGTAAATAAAAGCCATGCGCTAGAGTAGAGTCAGCGAGTTATTGACGAGGCAAAGCATGGGTTTACTTGATCGTGTCGGCATGGTGATTCGCTCTAATCTCAATGCCATTGTCAGTGCTGCTGAAGATCCAGAAAAAATCCTTGAGCAAACAATTATTGACATGAACGAGGACTTGGTGAAGTTGCGCCAAGCCGTTGCTCAAGCCATTGCTGCTCAGAAACGACTAGAGCAGCAGTACGCCCAAAATCTTAAGGATTCCCAACAGTGGGAAGAGCGGGCACGTCTTGCCCTCAGTAGAGGAGATGAAGCCCTCGCGTTGGAAGCCTTGAACCGTAAGAAAACTGCTGCAGATACCGCTGCCGCCCTTAAAGCCCAAGTGGATCAAATGGCAGTCCAAGTAAAAACCCTTAAGGACAACTTGACCGCCCTTGAAAGCAAAATTTCTGAGGCGAAAACGAAGAAGGAAATGCTCAAAGCGCGTGTCCGGGCAGCCAAAGCCTCTGAGCAGATTCATCAAGCGGTCAGCAAGGTGGGTACCTCCAATGCGATGGCGGCATTTGAGCGTATGGAAGATAAAGTCCTGCAAATGGAAGCCCGCTCCCAAGCGATCGCTGAACTGAGTGGCGATACTCTCGAAAGTAAATTCCAAGCGCTCCAAAGCAGCGCCAACAAACAAGATGTGGAATTTGAACTGCTAGAAATGAAGCGGCAAATGGGCTTATTGCCCGATGCCCCCTCTGCGGGGACACTCCCCCAGACCTCCAGTGGCAGCAGTCAGTTAAATATTAATATCAACGTCTCTACCCCCGAAGTGCAGGACGCGCCACGCCCCAGTGCATCCTCTCAAAGTAAATCTATTGATGACGATATGGCAGAACTCCGCCGCCTACTGGATAGTTAACTCAAATGGGTCGCCTGGGATTCGAACCCAAGACCAATCGGTTAAAAGCCGAGTGCTCTACCGCTGAGCTAGCGACCCACGCTGTTTCGCAGCTTTTCCAGTATAGAGAAAACCACCTTGAAAGACAAGGGGTTAGGGGCAAAGCCAGTGGGGAAATTCACAAAATTGTTCTCGGCTGAGGAGATGGATGCGCGGTTGTGCCTCGGCTTGGGCGCGATCGCCAGCAGTGGTATAGCCCCATGTCGCCAAGAAGAGTTCGGTTTCCCCTAGCGCCGGTGTAGCCGCAACCTGTAACAGTGCCCCAAGGCGATCCTCAACAAACCACAGGGGAGCGCCATAGGTTGACTGCAGCGCCTCAAGAATCACAGGCTTTGGCTGCCGTTGCTCTTTGCCATAGATCGCCTCTGGGGGAAAGGAAATGCCCGCTTGCTCCAGCAAATAGGTAACAAAGCGCTGCTCCTTGGTGGTGACAATGGCGAGGGGTTGACCTTGGGCTTGCCAGCGTTGTAAAGCGGCTATGACACCGTCATAAAAGTCATGGAGTGCTAGCCAGCTTTGCCAGTCCGTTGCAATCCAGCGATCGCGCAGGCCGTCCACTCGTTCTCCCAAATCGGTGGCAGTGAGATGGTAGGTAGCAAGTAGGCGATCGCGCACCTTTGGCCAGTTTTGGAGAATCTCTTGAGTAGAGGTGCCTTCAACAATTGCTCGCAACAGGAGTGGCATTTCCCAACCCACCGTAATCACAGGGCGCAATTGACCAAATTGCCTTTCTAGTTCCTCTAGGGAAAGCGCAAGGGGCTGCTCAGGCCACACCTGCTGATACACCTGCCAACTGGTTTGAAAATATTCCCGCAGGCCATTGCAGAGGACGCCATCAAAATCTAAGGCCAGTAATGAGGGTAATATTTGTGACATTGCTGTCTAAAACCTAACTGGGGCGGGAGGATTCGAACCCCCGAATGGCGGGACCAAAACCCGCTGCCTTACCGCTTGGCGACACCCCATTGCGTTGCTTTGTTAGCATAGCAAGTTTGGCTTGGTTTGTTCAAGGGATGGACTGATTTTTTTTCGTGCCTAAATGCTGTAATACAGGGGAAAGGACTTTGCCTCCCGTGGCTTAATAAAGACCTGCTGTTGGGGTTCAAGGCGCAGCTCGTCAAATCGCTCTCGCGATAGGTGTGCCATCAATTCCTGCCCATCGTCTAGGCGCAGTTCCACCTGAATTTCCCAACCCAAGTGAATGATGCGGTGAATGCGAGCTGGGACGGTGTTACCATTGGGACTTGTCTCAATAATGATGTCGCGCGGGCGCAGAAAAATATCGCAGTGGGGGGCTGTGTCTTCGGTGGGCTGAAAAACACGGGAGCGCACGACGTTCACAGGGCCAATAAAGCTCATCACAAAGGGGCTAGCGGGATGGTCGTAAATTTCCGCGGGGGTACCCACCTGCTCCACTTGACCTTTGTTCATGACCACGATTTGATCGGCCACTTCCATGGCTTCCTCTTGGTCATGGGTCACGAAGACCGTTGTCACATGGACATCATCGTGGAGGTGGCGTAGCCATGCTCGCAGTTCCTTACGTACCTTGGCATCGAGGGCACCAAAGGGTTCATCCAGCAATAGCACCTTGGGTTCTACGGCAAGGGCACGGGCAAGAGCCACCCGCTGGCGTTGTCCGCCAGAGAGCTGAGAGGGGTAGCGATCGCCCAAGCCAGCCAACTGCACCAACTCGAGCAACTCCTCAACCCGAGCTTTGATCTTGGCACGGGGCACCTTGCGCAGCTCTAGGCCAAAGGCGATATTTTGGCGCACAGTCATGTGCTTAAAAAGGGCATAGTGCTGAAAGACGAAGCCAATATTACGCTCTTGGACACTTTGATAGGTGGCGTCCTTGCCCGTGAGCAAAATCCGGCCAGTGTCGGGCATCTCTAAACCCGCAATCAGCCGCAGTAAGGTTGATTTGCCAGAACCTGAAGGCCCCAACAGCGCCACCAAAGAGCCACTGGCAATATCCAAATCCACCTGCTTGACCGCTTGAAAGGAGCCAAAGGACTTAGAAACGTTTTCAATAGTGATGCCCATAGCACTGCCAGCAATACTCTAGTTTCTCTATAAGATTACCGTAGTTTTGAAGCCCTGTGTCTTTGCCCACAGGGCAAACGCATACTCAGACAATGGCATGGCAACGCACCACCTGTGCCAACCGCTCTACCCCACCGTCAAGACTGAGTAGAATACAGGTGCCGTGGATTGCCCTTGAGGCTCAAAACATATAGCTATTCCAATAAAGAATGAGACATTATCCAGCACAATACTTGCGAATCACCTCATCAATCGAACTGTTTGACCCTGCATACCCCCTCTCATCGATAGACACCACCGTTTCCTCCCCATGGCTCTCTACCCATGTGTTGAGCTGCTGTTGATACGCTTGTCGCTCTTCTTCACACCCTTCTTGGTAACGTATCTGTTTTTTTTCGGGTGATGCCCATCTGGGCGAGGGCATAACTAATGGTGGAAACTTGGACGCCAAATCGCTGGGCACGGTCGATTAAACGGTCATCGGGATGGGCAGCAACATCCGCTGCTAAGGCCGCCCAATCCAGTTTCCAAGGACGACGGGGGACAACTGTGGGGGCTAAGTCCTCTCGCTTCAGCCAGCGATGGATGGTGGCGCGGCTCACCTGAAAGATTTGAGTCGCTTCACTGATTTTGCCACCTTGCTGGATATAGGAGACAACCCGCTCTCGTCAGTCCAAGCTATAGCTCATGTTCTTGAGTAAGATTCATGACGCTTTGAGTATAGCCTATCCCTCTTGAAAATATCTCACTCCCTTTCGAAATTAATAGGAGCTGATGCAGGTGGTGTGTTCACCTGTTGCTTGAGGCCATCTATTTTTCGCTGAATACTGGAAATAGCAAAAAAGGGGAGTAACGGGATTGACCCCAAAAAGCCGATAACTAAGCAGCTAAAGACCACATCTTGCCACTCGTGTAGAATACCGTTCGCCACCAAAAATAGGGGAATAGCAGTTACACCAAGATACAGAAGAATAAATAGCCCCTGCAAAATCCTTGGCCAGACCCAGTTCCCTAGAGAAATGCCAACCACGATGACAATAATGCCCAGAACCGCCATTTCCCACTCGGTTAGGGTGTCAATATTACGCAAACTCTGAAGCAAAGCATCAAAACTTGGCAAGTCTGGCAACACAGCAATCACTCCAAATCAAAGGGCTACAAAATTTTCCTAGGCACTAGCATACACTCAAGTAAAATGGGGTCAATCAACATTACAAAAATATTTTTGAGACTGCCTTCGATGGCGATCGCATCCCATCAACGATGATCCTGACGCTTGGGGGTGCCAATCTTTAGATTAACTTTTGTTGCGTAGTTAAAATTCTCTGTTCATAAGTCCTGTAAGTGGTGTAAGATTGACAGTGTCCCTCTAACGGCTGCAATTGTGAATTCGCCGCACACCTTCACATTAGGCTTGCGTAAGCTTGGCCTACAAGTCATGACTGAGTGCTCTCCAAATTCATAATTAGCAATTTGTAGGGTTCACTCTAGCAATTAAAATACTGATGAACTGTTGGGAGAAGAGTCTTATGCATCACCCCTGTTTTCTGAGGCTAAAGCTCTACCCAATAAGTTTATTTTTGACTGCTGCCAGTGGTCTATTGCCACTCCTAACGGCTCAGCGCGCCCATGCTCAAACTTCACCTCAAACCAGTAACATCAACGTTCAGGCGACGGTGAAGGCAGCCTGTGTGATTAAGGGTGTTCAGGATATTAACTTTGGCACCTATGATCCCCTCGGTACCCACTACACCCAAGCGCTAGATGCCCAAGGTCAGGTGAGTGTGCAATGCTTACCGGGCACCCAAGCAACCATTCGGCTGAATCAGGGGAGTTATCCTGCTGCTTTGTCCAGTTGTCTTGTACCGCTGCGGCGTATGGCTTCTGGCTCCGCTCGCCTTCCTTATTTTTTGTATCGGGATAGTTCTTACTCCCCTCTTGACATTTGGGGCTGTAACTTCCTGAATGATGTGGACTACAGTGCGACCAATGCTAGCGTCAAAGACATTATCGTGTACGGTCGCATCCCATCGGGTCAAGCTCTTGCACTTTTAGGGACTCTGAATCAACTGACACCGGGTACTTATATCGATACGGTTCAGATTATTGTTTCTTTCTAAAGGAAAGATAAAACCTCCGTGAAATCACGGTAGGCAAGGGGGGGATGCTGTAGTATTGTTACTGCTAGTATGTGTTGCAAGCTCACCGCGAGTTATCCCTAAAGGTTTGCTACATTCAGTATTAGAGTAACATCAAAAATTGGGGTCTAAACTTTTTGCTGTTCTCATAAGGGGGTTTGACGATGACTTTCTCATTCCTGCTCAAACGGATTTTTCTCGGTCTATTTCTTACTGCGGTGGGGGGCGTACTGCCTCTGTTAATGGCACAGGCTGCCAAAGCCCAAACTTCGCCCCAAACCACAAATATCCAAATTCAAGCAAACGTCAACCCAGCCTGCAAAATTACGGGTACTCAAAATATCAACTTTGGTACCTATCATCCATTGGGTGCCCACGCAACAACGCCCTTGGATGCCCAAGGTGAAGTGAGTGTCAAGTGCTTACCTAAGACTCAAGCGACTATTAAGCTGGACGAAGGAAGCAACGCTTCATCGAGCTCTTCTTGTACTGCTCCTCTGCGCCAGATGGCCAATGCGGATGCTCGTCTTCCCTATGGATTATACAAAGATGCTGCGAGAAGTGAAGTTTGGGGCTGTGATCTCAGTAATGCTGTCGAGTACACAGCACCCAATGCATCTCCTGCAAACTTCCCCATCTACGGTCGGATTCTCGCAGCAGATAACTTACCGTCCGGTACTCTAGATCAGCTAAAACCCGGTGCCTATATTGATACGGTTCAAGTCACTGTCTCGTTCTAGCGTGCGCTTTCTATTGGGGTGGCGGTTTGCCCTGCTGGCCACAGTCATTGCCCTTGGCATGGCTTCAAGGGTGGGAGCACAATCCTCGGAGTTTTATCTGAATGCGGTGCAGGTGTTTCTCTCACCGCGTCAGCGAACGGCATTGTTGACCCTGACCAATACGGGGCAGGTGCCGATTAACTTTGAGATTAGTGTCCGCCGCTGGCAGCAAACCGCCGATGGCCAAGAGGAGCTAACGGAAAGCGATGGCAATGTCGTGGCTTTCCCTGTCTTGCTGTCGGTACCGCCAGGAGAACAGCGGACTTTACGGGTTGGGGTACGGCAACCGGCAACCACTAAAGAGCAAACCTATCGCCTCCTAGTGACAGAATTGCCCCCAGCCAATGTGCCAGAAACCCAAGGGGCTGCCATTCGCATTATCAAGACCTTTAGCCTGCCCGTTTTTGTCCAACCTGCCAATATCCAGCGCCAAGGCGAAATTTTGAATGGTCGGGTTGAAGGGGGCAAATTAAGTTTTGTACTCCGCAATCGTGGTAATGTTCACATTCAAACCCTTGGCATAACCGTACAGGGGCTGAATGAGCGGGGGACGGTTGTTTTCGAGCGGACGCTAGATTCTGTGTATGTTTTGGCCGATCGCGATCGCCCCTTTAGGAATATTCCTCTACCACAAACCAACTGTGCCCAAGTGCGCCAAGTCAAATTACAGTCTGTGGGCACCAACCCCTCCCTTACAACTGAAATTTCTACTCCCAACGGCGTTTGCGTTTAGTAGCCTCCTGATGGCTGCTCCAGTCTCTGCCCAAGCAGAAGTCTCTGCCATTTATACCCTTGAGGTGAATCGCGTTACCAAGGGGGATGTGATTGTTTTGGTGCGTGGCGATGATGTGCTCATCCCTTTGCAGGATCTAGTGAATGCCGGTCTGAGGGAGATTGGCGGTCGCCGCGAAATCATCCAAGGCATTGAGCACGTCTCCTTGCAGTCGTTGGCAACGCAGATGACATTCCAGCGGGATGATGCCAACTTAGTGCTACGGTTACAGGTGGGAGCAGCCCAACTGCCACAAACGGTCATTGACTTTAAACCGAGTAATGAACCGCCGGGGATTCGCTATAGCCAACCCTTAAGTGCCTACCTGAACTATGGTGTTTTTTGGAATAACTTTGAACAACTGACGGCTGCCAGTGAAGTGGCGATTAGCTTTGGTGGCAATGCCCTCACCTCAACGCTGGGGTTGACTGCCGATGGCAACCTGCAACGGGGACTCACCGCTTTTAGATTGGATCATCGGCGCCATCTCACAACTTTGACCCTAGGGGATGCGTTTATCAGCAGTGACCTGTTGGGCGGGGGTGGCCTTTGGGGGGGCATTGTTTGGGAACGCAACTTTGGCCTTAGCCCTTACCTGATTCGCCAACCCGCCTTTGACTTTCGGGGTGAGGTAACCACCCCCAGCAGCGCAGAAATTTACCTGAATAACTTGCTGATTCGGCAGGTGACGTTACCGCCGGGGCCGTTTATTCTCAAAAATTTGCCCGCCTTTGGGGGCTTTAATCGCTTGCGAATTGTGATAAAGGATGCTGAGGGCAATCAACAGGTCTTTAGCCGTAATTTTGTCCAGTCGTTTACGTTATTGCGCCCTGGACTATCGGAGTTTATTGTGGCTGCCGGTGCCGAGCGGGAAAATTTTGGCACGGAGAATTTCAGCTACGGAGATCAGGTGCAATTTTTGGCGGCCTATCGGCAGGGCATTTTGAATAACTTGACCCTAGGGGCACGTCTGGAAGGCAATGGCGATCTTTTGAATGCGGGCTTGAACCTGAGTACGGCGATTCCCATTGGCACGCTGGATGTGGCGGCGGCGGTGAGTACCACTGAGGGAAAATTGGGGAGTGGGGTTGCTGTTGGCTACAACTATCCGGGGCGGCGGCTGGCCTTTGGTGGTGGGGTGCGCCTCCTCAGTGGCAACTATGTCAATACTGGCTTGGGTTTGGGGGACGATCGCCCGCAGTTAGAGGGCTTTGCCAATGCCACTCTGAATCTGGGGTCGCGGGTAACAATCAGTGGTCAGTACTTTTTTACCAATCCCCGCGATCAAGTGGTGCGGCAACAGGCAACGATTCTCGCTCAAGTGCAACTCCGCCGCAATCTCAGTCTATACCTGCAAGGTTCGCGCTTCCTTTCTGGCAGTGATCAGCCAGTGAACCAAATCAGTGTTACGTTTAACTACTTTCTGAACAATGCAGTGACACTTAACACTGGCTGGCTGCAACAGGGAAATCAGGGGGTTCCTTTCCTCAACGTCTCGCGATCGCTCCCGGTGGGCGTCGGCTATGGCTATCAGGGACAGGTGCTTCAGGCCAATGAGCGGGTCTTTGTCAGTGGCACATTTTCTTACAATGCCCCTTGGAGCCGCTACCAAATTGGCTACGCGCAGGCAGGGGATACAGGACAGGCGCAAGTGGTGGTGGAAGGGGGATTCGTCACAATTGGCGGTGAAGTTTTTGCCACGCGACCGGTGCAGGGAAGTTTTGTTTTGGTGGATGTGCCCAATGTGGGGGGTGTGCGCACCTACTTAAGCAATCAGGAAATTGGTCGCACGAATCGTCGCGGTAAAATTTTGATTCCAGACTTGCTGCCCTACTACGGCAATGCCTTGCGGATCGAGGATCAGGATATTCCCATTGATTTTGCCATTGGCCGCACCGAGCTACTGATTGCACCGCCTTTTCGTGGGGGAGCGATCGCCCGCTTTGATGTCCGCCCCAGTCGCAACTATGTCGGACGAGTGGTGATTTTGCGGGGCAGTGAGCGAATCATTCCCAATTTGGGACAACTCACCCTAGAACGCAACAAGGAAACAATCCTATCGCCCCTCTCGCCAAGGGGAGAATTTTACTTTGATACCCTAGAAGCAGGAACCTACACTGCTGAAGTGACCTACGAGCAACTGCGCTGTACGTTCCAACTGACACTGCCACCCAGTGACGATCTCTTTACTGATGTAGGGGAAGTCTCATGTTCGTTGCCCGACTCGCCACGATAGGATGCATCACTGGCCTCAGTTGCCTTGGGTATTGGGCAGCCGCACAGGCTCAGGGGACGGGTTGTCAGTTTCAAAGTGTGACCGGGTTAAACTTTGGGAGCTATGATCCTTTTTCGCCCATTCCTCTGGATATCACTGGTCAAGTCCAATTTGTCTGTGTGGGGGGTGGGGCTGGTAGCTTTAATAACCGCCCCGTAACGGTTCAACTAAGCCAAGGGGGCAGCAATAGTTTTACACCGCGACAAATGAGCAGTGGGAGCGATCGCCTGAACTATAACCTCTATCTTGATGCTAATCGCAGTATCATTTGGGGCGATGGCACAGGGGGCACACAGCAACGGGGGCCGTTTATTCCCGGCAACAATGTCCTCAATACACTGATGATCTACGGTCGCATTCCTGCCCAGCAGTGGGTTGCCCCCGGCCTCTACACCGACTCACTGCGGGTGACGATTATTTTTTGATGTTTTAGAGGCGTCTAGGGGGGTGGGTTGAGTCGCGCCACCAACGTTTCAGGATGCAGCGCCGAGAGAACGACAATCTCCCCATCCAAGACCAGTACGGCACGAGTCCGCCGTCCGTGGGTGGCATCAATGAGGTGATGATGCTGCCGTGCTTCGAGAATTAGGCGCTTGATGGGGGCAGAGTCGGGGCTGACGATCGCCAGCAGTCGCTGCGGTGAGACGTAGTTGCCAAAACCAATGTTTAGCATTCTGCCCGATGGTAGTCCTGAAGTGCCCGTACCCCGAGGGTTGAGGTTTGCAGGGTTTTAATGGCGGCAGCCGTTGCCTTGGCACCGGCGATCGTCGTCACAATTGGAATCTTGTAGGCAAGGGCGGTGCGACGAATCAATTGGGCATCGGTACGGGCTTCCTGACCCGAGGGCGTATTCAGAATCAGGTGAATCTGCTCATTTTTAATCGCATCGAGGACATGGGGACGCCCTTCATGGAGCTTGAGGATGAGTTCAATATTACTCAGACCCGCCTCAAGCAGAGCATTGCGGGTTCCTTCGGTGGCAATAATCCGAAAGCCGAGGGACTGCAACTCCTGCACCACGGGCACAATCGCTGCCTTGTCGCGATCGCTCATCGATACAAAAACGGTTCCTTTCAAAGGTAACCTTTGATTGGCCGCCAGTTGAGACTTGGCATAGGCAGCACCAAAGGTCATGTCAATCCCCATCACTTCACCCGTAGAGCGCATCTCTGGCCCCAGTACCGTATCCGTACCGGCAAATTTTTCAAAGGGCAGAACCGCTTCCTTAACAGCGACATGGTTGGGAATCTTCTCATCGAGGAAATTGAGTTCTGCAAGCGTTTTGCCTGACATCAGGCGGGCAGCCATTTTAGCAAGGGGAATGCCGATCGCCTTGGAGACAAAGGGCACCGTACGGGATGCCCGCGGGTTGGCCTCCAAAATATAGACCTGCTCCCCTTGTACTGCCAGTTGTAGGTTCATCAGCCCCACCACTTTGAGAGCCTTGGCGAGGGCAATACTCCACCTGCGAATGGTCGCCAACACAGTAGGAGAAAGGGATTGGGTGGGCAAGCTACAGGCAGAATCCCCAGAGTGAATCCCGGCTTGTTCGATGTGTTCCATAATCCCACCAATCACCACGGTACCGCTGGCATCAGCAATGGCATCCACATCCACTTCAATGGCGTTTTCCAGATACTTATCAATGAGAATTGGTCGCTCTGGCTCCACCTGCACGGCTTCGTTCATATAGCGTTCCAGTTCGGCATCGGAATAGACGATTTCCATGGCGCGACCGCCGAGCACATAACTGGGGCGCACCACTACGGGGTAGCTAATGCGCTGGGCAATACTCAGGGCTTCGGCGTAACTGCGAGCGGTGCCATTGGGGGGTTGGGGGATATTCAGCTCCCGCAAGATTTTCTCGAAGCGTTCGCGGTCTTCGGCAATATCAATGCAGTCGGGCGAGGTGCCCCAGATTTGCGTTCCGAGGCGATCGCCATGGGTTTCGAGGTACTGCTGGAGGGGTAAGGCGAGTTTCAGCGGCGTTTGACCGCCAAACTGAATAATAATGCCGACGGGGCGCTCCACCTCAATAATGTTGAGGACATCTTCCTTCGTCAGGGGTTCAAAGTAGAGGCGATCGCTGGTGTCGTAATCCGTGGAAACCGTTTCAGGATTGGAGTTGACCATGATTGTTTCATAGTCATCCGCCCGCAGCGCGTAGGAAGCATGGCAGCAGCAGTAATCAAATTCAATCCCTTGACCAATGCGGTTTGGCCCTGAGCCAAGAATCATTACCCGCGGCTTGCGGGGGGGCAGCACTTCCGATTGCGGGGGCAGTAATTCAACATCGCCGGTATCGGGGTTAATTTGCTCCACCGGCCGCTCATAGGCGGAGTAGTAGTAGGGGGTGTAGGCCTCAAACTCGGCGGCACAGGTGTCCACGGTTTTATAGACGGGAACAACACCGAGGGATTGGCGATAGGCCCGCACCTGATCATCGGTGGTTTTGGTGGCGTAGGCAATTTGGGCATCACTAAAGCCCTGCTGCTTGACCCGCCAGAGATCATCAGCGGTGAGTTGCTCTAGTTTGCTGCGCTTGAGGAATTTTTCCGTTTCTAGCAGTCCCTGCATCTGCCGCAGGAACCACGGATCAATGGCGGTTAGTTCATAAACCTCTTCAACGGTCATCCCCAAGAGGAAGGCGTGGCGAATGGCAAAGATGCGATCGGGATTGGGTGTGCGCAGTTTCCCCCGCAGTTGTTCAAGGCTGGGGAGTTTTTCGGGGCGATCGCACCCCCAGCCGGCGCGTCCGGTTTCCAGCGATCGCAGGGCTTTTTGCAGGGACTCTTGGAATGTGCGGCCAATGGCCATGGCTTCACCAACGGACTTCATTTGGGTGGTCAGCACCGGCTGCGAGCCGGGAAACTTCTCAAAGGCAAAGCGGGGAATCTTGGTGACCACGTAGTCAATCGTGGGTTCAAAGCTAGCGGGGGTTTTCTTGGTAATGTCGTTGGGGATTTCCGGCAGCGTGTAGCCCACAGCCAATTTCGCCGCCATTTTGGCAATGGGAAAGCCAGTTGCCTTAGAAGCGAGTGCTGAGGAGCGCGAGACACGGGGATTCATTTCAATCACGATCACTTCCCCTGTTTCGGGGTTAACGGCAAACTGAATGTTTGATCCGCCCGTTTCTACGCCAATTTCCCGAATGATTTTGATGGCAGCATCCCGCAGCCGCTGATACTCTTTATCCGTCAGGGTTTGCGCTGGTGCGACAGTGATGGAGTCCCCGGTATGGATACCCATGGGATCCACGTTCTCAATGGAGCAGATAATGACCACGTTATCGGCCATATCCCGCATGACTTCTAGCTCATATTCTTTCCAGCCAATCAGGGACTGCTCAATGAGAATCTGCGAGACCGGGCTAGCCTCCAGACCAGCAGCAGCAAGCTCTTCAAATTCCTCTTGGTTATAGGCAATGCCACCACCGCTGCCCCCCAAGGTAAAGGCCGGTCGAATAATCAGGGGATAAACCCCAATCTCTTGGGCGATCGCCCGCGCCTCTTCGAGGGTATTGGCCAAGCCCGACGGACACACCCCCACCCCAATGCGCTGCATTGCCTCCTTAAAGAGCTTGCGATCCTCGGCCATTTCAATGGCGGGTAATTTGGCACCAATCAACTCCACGCCATAGCGATCCAGCACTCCCGATTTTGACAGAGCCACCGCCAAGTTCAGCGCCGTTTGTCCGCCCATGGTCGGCAGTAGGGCATCGGGGCGTTCGGCGGCAATGACTTTTTCCACCATTTCCGGGGTGAGGGGTTCAATGTACGTGCGATCGGCGGTCTCGGGATCCGTCATGATGGTGGCGGGGTTGGAGTTAATCAGGATCACCTCGTACCCTTCCTCGCGCAACGCCTTACAGGCTTGGGTTCCCGAATAGTCAAATTCACAGGCTTGACCAATGACAATCGGACCCGAACCAATAATGAGAATTTTTGAAATATCGGTACGACGAGGCATAGGGACAACGCAGCCAAAGGATTTCAATCACGCCTTCCCTATCCTACACTCCCCCTTGAGATCGCGCCTGTTCTGTTAAGTTGAAAATCACTAGGTCACCAGCTCTGAGGGCGATTGGTGTTAGGATTTACTCACATTCCTATGAGGGTGGGACACATTCCAGCGACTGCGACCCCACAGCAATGTCAAGATCAACGACGGTACGCCAACATCGTAAAGCCAAATCCCCCAGCCAGCATTGTAGGGGGCAAAATTTCCCAGCAACATCTGTTGGTAGTGGCCATAGGCACATCCCAACACATAGACCGAGAAACCAATCCCTGTTGCTGACCAGAACAATCCTCGTTGCCAAATGCAGAGCAGGCCAAGAATCCCAAAGGCCAGATTCGCCATTGCGACCTCAAATTGGAAAGGACTCCCCGGTAACCAGCCAATTTTGCGAGCCGTCGCTGCAGCATCAAACGTATGCACCAACGCACTCATCACCCCCCCAATTCCCACAAAAATAACCAGTAGGTACAGCAAGCTGACATGGATGATCCCTGCCCGTGTACGCTGGTGAGGCTGTCGCCACAAATGCAGACCAATGCCAAGAATAGTCATCAGACTATAAAAAAGCCAAATCATGGTTGCATCCCTATAACAGCAGCAATAGAAAAACGATGACCCTTTTGTCAAACAGGGGGTACGTAAAGTAAAGGGGAGGTCATCCCGTTCCCTAGGAACTTTCACCGTTTTGAGCCTATTCTATCCGAGTGAAGAGGAGAAGCTATCAGTGTTCCCAAAAGTACCTCTCAAGGAATGCTGCTGCCGCTAGGGAGTGGGGGTCGCAGATCCGGATCGCACGGCGGCAAGGGTTTCTGCTTGGTAAACCGTACCCGTTGACTCCACCAAACCAGCAATGCAGAGCTTGACATTGCGATTGTGCTGAACGAAGACGCGAAACCCTCCTTTGTTGGTGCCACTGTCAACAGCGCCCGGCAAGTTATTGGTGCAGTTGGGACTCGTGTTGGCAATGCCATCAATCAACGCATTGGGGGTAGAGTCACCAATTTTTTGGCGATAGAGAATCATCGGGCCTCGCCACACCACATTGCTCGTCTTGGGACGGGTGTAATAGGCCACACGGGTCGTACTGGCGAGGGTGCCGTCGTTCTGTTCCTCTAGGTTATCCGCTGGTTTTTCTATAAACATCACCAACTGGTAGCCACCACTGGGAATGACCCAATCTGGGGGTGCCGTGGTTGAGATGCGAATGGCTGAGCGAATATCATCGGAGATAAAGTCGAGGGCGCGGCTCAGGTTCATGCGGGTAATTGCCTGCTCTTCAACACGACGATTGTTTTGCAGGATAGCCACCATTGCCCAACCACTCATGGCCACAACAATACTGCCAACGGCAGCCGCCACCAGTAACTCCGTCAATGTAAAGCCGCGATCGCTTCTGCGCCAACCCTGCATATCTGTGCCCCTCTAGTTGCGTGCTTGACAGTTGTTGGCAGTCATACCCGTGGTATCCGTTGCAAGGTAACTGCCCGTGCGCATAATCCCCAATCCCAAGGACACCACCAAACAGCGCTGAAGGGTGGGATTATTGGTAGAAGCAATGACAATAGTGCCTGTACTACTGGTGCGCCCCTGAAAGCCAAATCGCACGGAGGCCGTCCCTGTTCCTCGACGCAGGGTTACATTTTCCAGTTGGCGGGAGCCATTGGGCAGACATTGGGGTGGATCTCCCGCGATAGTGGGATTGGTGCCTGTGTTAATCGTCACTCGACAGGCTTGGTTGCGTCGCATTGCCTCCCGCTGCGCTTCCCGTAGTGCCCCCTCTAAGCTTTCAAGAGCTTGGTTGACCCGCTGCGTTTCTAGCCAATAGAGAAAGCTCGGCGTGACAGCCACCGCTAAAATCGCTGCCACCGTCAGGACAATCAGGATTTCAATCAGGGTCATGCCCTGCTCACGGACAGCGGAAAAACGCATTGGGCACTACCTCGGTTGATAGTTGAGCAACGACGCGGTTGTTACTATTGCGCACAGAATAGGCCAGTTCTAGGGTTTGGAAAGGTGCCTCAGCACGGGTGGTGGGTGTGCGCGTCATCGTAAACGTGTCATTGACAATGGGGCGACTATTATTGCTGCTGTTCATCGGCGGAATCAAGGTTTGCAGGTAGGCACCAAAGCCACCATCAATGCCATTGGTTTCATCGGCTTGAATCCGACAGCGGGCATAGACACGAGTACCCGCCCCCCGATAGCCCCCTACTGGCGAGTCCAAGGTAATCGTGTTGTCTGACATAGAGACAATACGGCGTGTGCCCGAGTCCGAACCAATGAGAACGCGATCGCCCACTCGAAACCCATCCGTGGGTGAAGTTACTGGACAGGCACCCCCGGTGCGATACTCTGGGGGCATGGCTTGATCGTAGTCACTTTCACCCGATTGAATGAGTGCCAGTGTTAAGGTGGTGTCATTGCCTTGGGCGGGTGCTGCCAGCTTGCGTTGGGCAAACTTGGTTTGGCAGAGATCGTAGGCAACAATTTTGATATTTTCCAGATCATCTTGAATCCAGTGACTGGCCTCGGCAAATTTACGGGCATCCGCTTGGAAAAAGGCAGCGACAACAATGGCCTGCATCGCCGCTAGGGTAAAGAGGCTAATCACCAGAATGGAAGCCAAGACCTCCGCAAGGGTAAAGCCTTGGGAACGTTGCTGCACCAGCCAGTGGAAATAGAACTTACTACGAGTCATCAACATTACCTCCGAATTTAGTACTGGGCTAGGCGGTTCCAGTTGCTCGCTTCGGTGGTGCGTGCCACAACAATTGAAGCATTGGCATAGTTGCCTCCCAAGGCTTCCGGTAGGCGATCGGGCACCCTGATTTCAGCATTGTTGGAGCTAGAACCATTCCACGTTTTTGCCCAAACTGCACCGAAGATATCTGGCTCGCGACTGCCGCCATTGATGCCTACCTTCGCATCAGGCGCATAAACAAAGACACTTCCTACTGTGGAGCCACCGCTAAGGGTGAATTCTTGGTCAGGTATCGCATTGGTTGGGTCTGGGGGATTGCCATAGATGCGTAGGCGATCGGGCGTGCCGACACCACTGGGAAGTCCCATATTAGCGTCGGTACCGCAGGTGGAACTATTGGGGCTACAGGTGTTGTCAATCCCTGCATTACCACTGAGGGAGATGTTGCGACTGAGGTAGAGGCGAATGGCATAGTTCGTCGTATTAAATGTCACCCTCTCGTTACCACTGAGGTTAATGTTGCGAATGCGATAGGCGTAATAGACTTTCTCTGGGTTGACAATTCGCTCCCCGGGGCGTAGGGGATCAGGGATAAAGAAGGGAATGTTGGGGTCAGGGTCAACGTAGGGGCGATCGCCCGGACGGGGAAAGTTTTGGTCAGTTGTTCTACCTGTAATGTCCTGTGAGTCTTGGGGAGGATTTCGGCCTTGTCCTGGAATCGGAAAGTTGGCGTAGGCACCTTGACTGTAGCCGCCTGCCGCTTGCAGGGCTTGCTGAAAGTCGGTAATTTGACTGGATGGCAACCAACTGGGTAGCGTAGTCAGGGGAACACTCCCTAGCACGGAACCACCCACCGCATCAGGTGCTATAGGAAAAGGCGGTAGGTTAATCTTGTTGATGGCGATCGTCCCCTCAATAATCGCGTTATTGAGCGCTCCGATGGCACTGCGCAGTCCCTGTTGGGTCGGCTGGCCATTTTGGCACTGGGCTTGGGGAACCACACAGTTGGCAGGATTGGTGCAGATCACATTGCCGTTGACGGTGCCAAAGACATCATTGTTGCCGAGGTTAATGCTTTGTGCCAGCAGGCCAGGGAAGTTGGAGGGCACGCTGCGATCCGTAATCACCATCTTTTGCAAGATGAAGGCATTCGCCGGCGAGTTATTGGGCAAGCGACCTTCGATCAACAGGTGTCCTGTTTGCGTTGGCGCATCATAGAGATAGGAGAGAATACGGTAATTGCCCTGCACAGGGGTGCCAATTGTGCCGTTGAGGACAATCGTATTTAGGTTATCGAGGGTAAAGCAGGGGGGCGCATCAGAATCAAGGCTCGCCGCTGTCCATTCATTTACAGCAGGAACATTCAAACCCGTGGTATTGGGCTGACCCACTTTTGTTGCATCCGCTGCGCGACTGATCAGGTAGGGGCGGGCAGGATTAAAGTTCGTATTGTTAGCGGGGTTATAGGTGCGGCGCAGCAGAATCTGGTAGTTGCCATTGAGTAAGCCAAGGGTACGAGCCATACCACCTTCAGCCACCGCAAAGGCCTGCTGGGTTTGTTTTTGCAGGCTGGCAGTGGTCACATCCAGTTGCGATCGCGAGAGCAGGGTTAGGGCAACCACGATCATGATCAGTCCCATGCCCAAGACCAAAGGCAGAGTAAACCCCCGCTGCCGCCGCCGATACCCCGGACGGGGATAGCGACGTTTCAGTGAGCGCACCAGTTTTTTCATCATTGGCCTGTCCTCTATTGCCCCAACCTTTGCTCTATCAATATATCTTGACTACGAGAACTTCGTTGCTGCTGATGCTGAGTTGAATACGCCCTCAATTTTTGGCTTTTATACACAGTTGATATAATTTAACCGCAAACTTGAGAGAGGTGATGTAATCTCGCTCACATCCATGTCCTGCTCCCTATTATACCTTTTCCCAAAAGGCTCCATTTCAAGAGTACTCCAGTATATGCAGTGGCGAATCTCTCTGTTAGGGACAAGTCCAAGCCTTATCAAATTCACTCATACTGGGCTTCAGCGTAAATAAAAGCGTAAATAAACTTGAATAACTCTCGCACAAAGGAGCAACCTCTTGAGGAGACATGGGTACTCACGCTTTAGGGATTGGTGTAATTTGCAGCAAGCACACACCTCACTCCCTACCGAGGCACTGGCGGCACTGACAACATTTCTAACGATGGCCTACATCTTGCCCGTCAATGCACAAATTCTTTCCAATGCCATTTTTCGCGAGCAACCACAAGATTTGCAGGCGGAGTTGGTGATTGCAACCGCCGTGTCTGCGGCAGTGGGTAGCATGCTGATGGGGACTTGGGCAAATTACCCGATTGCGTTGGCCCCCGGCATGGGCATCAATGCCTTTTTTGCTTTTGCGGTGGTGGGGCAAATGGGGCTGCCTTGGCCATTGGCGTTGAGTGCTGTCCTCCTAGAGGGCATTGTTTTTGTGCTGCTCACCTTGACGGGGGTGCGATCGCTGATTGTAAATATGATTCCCATGTCCTTGAAGGTGGCGATCGCTGCCGGGGTGGGGCTATTTATCGCCTACATTGGCCTTAGCAATGCGGGAATTATCATCGCTGATGCCGCCACGAAAACAAAACTCACCACCTTTCAGACATGGCCACCCATCCTCGCTGCCCTTGGGATTCTTTTGACAGCCTTTCTTTGTGCTAAGGGGGTGCGGGGGGCGATTTTTTGGGGGGTGATGATCACCGCCTTAGCTGCATGGCTAGTGGGGGCTGCCCCTTGGCCGACAGGTTTGATCCAATGGCCGCAATGGCCGTCCCATCTCTTTGGTCAAGCCTTGGCGGGTTTTGGACAATTGCAACCGCGGCAGTTGGGGTCTTTTTTCTTGGTCACCTTGGTACTGCTTTTTACCGATATGTTTGACACCGTAGGCACGCTCTCTGCGGTGGGGGTACAGGCGGGGTTTCTCAATCAGCAGGGACATTTCCCCCGCGCTTTGGGAGCCTTTATGGCAGATGCGGTGGGGACAATTGTTGGCGCCCTCTTTGGCACTTCCACCGTGACCACCTATATTGAATCGGCAGCCGGAATTGCCGTGGGCGGCCGGACAGGACTGACGGCTTTAATGGTTGGCGGATTGTTTTTGCTCTCACTGTTTTTTTTGCCGATCACAACCGCGATTCCCAGTTTTGCCACGGCACCAGCGCTAGTGCTTGTCGGTGTCTTTATGGCGCGATCGCTCCCAGACATTCCTTGGTCTGATCTCACGGAAGCAATTCCTGCTTTTTTAGTGGTGTTGGTGATGCCCTTGAGCTACTCCATCAGTGAGGGGCTAGCAGTGGGATTTATTAGCTATCCAATCGTGAAATGGGCGGCAGGCAAAGGGAGGGAAGTGCATCCTGCCCTCTGGGGATTGGCGCTTATCTTTATTGCCCACTACTTTTGGCGTTAGACAAGATCTAAGATAGGATGCTTCTGAACTGATTGGAAACACACTACCTATGGATCTCAAATCCCTGATTCGTGATGTCCCAGACTTCCCTAAGCCGGGCATTTTGTTTCGGGATTTAACAACACTGCTGCAAAATCAGGCGGGGCTGCGCTACGTCATTGACCAATTGGTGGAAAAACACGCCAACGAGGGCATTGACTATGTGGCTGGTATCGAGTCGCGGGGCTTTATTTTTGGTGCCCCCTTGGCCTATCGACTGGGAGCAGGCTTCATTCCTTTACGCAAACCGGGTAAACTTTGTGCTCCCGTCTATGCGGTGGAGTATGAACTAGAGTATGGGCGCGATCGCCTCGAGATGCACCAAGATGCTGTAGAGCCAGGTCGGCGGGTACTCATTGTTGATGACTTGATTGCCACTGGAGGCACAGCGGCAGCAGCGGCGGGTCTGATCCAAAAAGCGCAAGCTGAACTCCATGGCTTTGCCTTTATCGTCGAGCTGACGGACTTGGGGGGACGACAAAAGTTGCCCGATGTGCCGATTACCACCCTTGTAACTTATTAGGTTTATTAAGTGTGACTGACTAGGGCGTTACCACGTCACGCGATCGCGCAAGCGTTCGAGGAGCTTCGGCCCGACACCGGGGACAGCATCTAGATCGGCCAAGGATTGAAAGGGCTTTTGCTCGCGAGCACGGATAATTTCAGCCGCCAGTTTGGGGCCGACGCCCGGTAGGGTTTGCAGTTCCTCTGCGGTGGCCGTGTTCAAGTTCACCCGTGTAGTCGGCGTGCTGGCACGATTTCCTGAAGAGGGGGCAGGTCGGGTGGCAATCTTACCACCACAGGCGGTCAACTGCTGCTGAATGCGATCGCGAATATGCTGCGGCAGCCCCAAACGACTATTGCTATAGAGCCGCTCAAACTCCCGTTCGTAGTGAGCTGCAACCGTAGGATGCTCGATGACCAGCAAGAATTCATCATTACCGCGGTTGGCCGCCTCGGACCAGTTGTGGGAACCCACAATCAGCGTGCGATCGTCAACCACGCCATACTTGTGGTGCAGCTTATCGCCTTCTGGTAGGAGGGGGGTGCCCACCGTTTGAATGGGGTTTTGCCACGGGCGGTTGCCGGCTTCGTAGTAACAGTTGCCTTGACGGGCTTGGGCAGTATTGGCCATCGCTACCCCCATCATATCGAGGGCTTCGCTAAAGTCACGGTAGATAAATCCTGAGTCAATGAGGGCACGAATGCTAACCCCTTGGTTATGGCGTTCCTCAAGCACGTAGGACAACTCCTGATCGGAGAAAACAAAGAGCGCCATATCAATTTTTTGGCGACTGCGATTCAGAGTTTGACCAATGAGGCCGTTGGTAGAGGCCGCCCAGGGTTGCGATCGCGGGGTTGGCGAAAAGCGCACCGTGACCATGGCATCGCCCACAGCCACCCGTTGAGGGGGACGCACTGGCTTTTTGACCCCAAAGCGACTGTTGGGCTGACCACCGGGACCATCCCCCCACATAATGTTGAATTCCTCAGTAAATAGGCGTGCCACCGCGGGGCTATCAATCACCAAGAGGGAGTTGGCATTGCCACGGGTATCGGGTCGTCCCAAGTCGCCATGGACATCACTGAGGGTAAAGTTGGCACTAGTGGCAATGACTTGGCGATTATCAATAACGATAAACTTGTGGTGCATGAGCATACTGCCTTTAGAGCCATCGGCAGTGTCATCAATCCAAGGAATCTTGGCCTCGTTGAGAATCGTCTGCACATCGCGATCGCTGAGTTCCGCTGCACTGAGTTGGCCATCGCCATTGGTATCCACGAGGGCTTTCCAGTCGTTGTAGCGCTCCCGCATTCTCGGATCCATGGCGCTCACTTGCGCAGGGCTGTAGGTTGCCCAAGGCGCAGTGTAGGTATTTTCCATCACCACTCGTACCCGCACTCCCGCCTGCTGCCGTGCTACTAGGGCCTTGGCCAGATTGGGTAGGCGAAACTCCTGCACCGCCACATCAATCGTCTTTTGTGCCTTGGCAATCTGCTCAATCATGATTGCCTCAAGGTCTTCCCCTTCACGGGTATAGGGGCGATAGGGTTCTTGATAACTGTGGGCTTGGGAGTGATTCATGTGTACCGCGATTTGCGGATGTTGAGGCAGCGGGTCTAGGGCAGGGCGGAGAATTGGGTGCGATCGCAATTGAGTGAGCACCACGGCGGCAATTAATAGCCCCAGTAGAAACAACAGCAGATACACACCGTGTCGCCGCCATTTAAGCTTTTGCCAAAACACGCTGACTTCCCCAATGCTTGTCCCAATTCTAGGGCTCTCTTTTTCGCCTCAAGGTGTTCTGCGCTGCATCGGTTGCCACGGGCGCTTGGCTAGGATAGAGGCGATGCTTTTGCAGGCCTGCCATGATCACGGTGCTGGTGTTAAATGCTGGCTCTAGTAGCCTCAAAGCCTGTTTGTATCGGTTAGCACCTGAAATGGCGGCAATGGCTGCCACACCCCCCGCTCCCCTTTGGCAAGGCCTGCTCGATTGGGGACAAGACCCAACGGTGGCGCGGCTCAAGATCACAACTGCCGACCAGCGCTACGAAGCCAGCCTAACCCATCCAGAGGGGGGAATTGCAGGCCTACGGGACTGGCTCAAAACGCTCCTAGACACCCTCACCACTGGCTCGACAACGCTCCTAGAAAGCCTTGCAGAGATTACGATCATTGGTCATCGCGTGGTTCATGGGGGTAGCCATTACCAAGCAGCGGTGCGCGTGGATGCGCAGGTGAAAGCAGCAATTACCGAATTTAGTGAATATGCGCCGCTCCATAATCCAGCCAACTTACTGGGAATGGAATTAATGGCCGACATTTGTCCCCAAACACCCCAAGTTGCTGTGTTTGACACCGCTTTCCATGGGCAATTGCCGGCAGTGGCGCGCACCTACCCTATTCCCTATGAATTGACCAGCGCGGGAATTCAACGCTATGGCTTCCACGGCATTAGCCATCAATACGTCAGTGAACGGGCGGCCACCCTATTGCAGCGTCCCTTAGCAGCCTTGCGCCTAATTACCTGTCACCTCGGCAATGGCTGTTCCCTGACGGCGGTCAAGGGCGGCGTTTCCGTTGAGACCACAATGGGCTTTACCCCCACGGCGGGAGTGATGATGGGGACGCGCTGTGGCGACATTGATCCGGGGATTTTGCTCTATCTGCTGCGGCGGGGCAAGACAGTTGAAGAACTCGATCGCTTGGTAAATCAGCAATCGGGACTGTTGGGGATCTCTGGGGTGAGTAACGATTTACGCCAGATCTTGGCAGCGATTGATCAGGGAAATACCCAAGCGCAGTTAGCCTATGACTGTTTTATCTACTCCCTGCAACGGGGCACTGCGAGCCTTCTGCCGGCTCTTGGTGGTCTGGATGCGTTGGTATTCACAGCAGGAATTGGTGAAAATGCCGCCGGTGTGCGCCGCGATGTCTGCCGAGGGCTAGGTTGGTTGGGAATTGAGTTAGATAGCGCAGCTAACGAAGAGGGTAAAGGCGATCGCGACATTGCGCTGTCGACTGCTCCCGTACGGGTTCTCGTGGTTCAGACCCAAGAGGATTGGGCGATCGCTCGCGCCTGCATACAGCTTCTGTAAGCTGAATTTGCTGAAGAAAACATAAGAAAACATCAAGATTTATGCTCTAGCCTTGACGCCCCAAGGTTGGCGTACGTAGAATGCGGGTAATTATTCACTCCTCAGTATTCAGTTTTCAGTATTCAATCTTTAAATCGTCCAAAGACAAAAAAACATCAGGAGTTGAACTGTGTTGAATCTGCGTCGTACCGCTCTTGTTGCCTTGGCCGCAATGGCAACCTGTACCCCTGTTTTACTTTCTCCCGCCGAAGCCAAGCAGGTGAAGGCTGTGCGGGGCGTTGTCACCAACATTGATGGAGATAATGTCACCCTGCGGCAACCTTGGGGTGAAGAGATTGTGGTGGTGTTTGATCGCAAGCACCGTCAGCGCCCCTTCCGCAAGGAAATTGTTGAAGGTCTGGATGTGGCAGTGATTTTGGATCCAAAGGCCAGTGTGCCCACCGCCAAAATCATCTGTGCCGCCATCGTGCCTGCCCCTGAGTATGTCGCGGTAACCCCCATTCGAGTGCCTCAAGTGGGTGGCTCAGCACCGGCTCCGCGTCCGGCTGCCATTCCCCCCGCAGCACCAGCGCCGGCACCGCCAACACAAATTCTGTTCTAAACATCCTGAGAGAGATCGGAGTTGTTCTCATGTTGGGCTGGGTCAGAGGAAAAACCTTGGGTTTAGCACTGGGGGCGATCGCTATCCTGCCTATGGCTGCTGTGGGTGCTGAAGAATTGAAGGTGAGCCGTGCTTCTGAGTCAGAGCCGTACTTGCCGACCACCTTAGCGCCCTTGGCACTTCCCCCCGTTGGTGAGGCAACTCCGTTTCTACCCGCTTTGGAACGCAAAATTGTCTTGCGCTTGCGGGAGCGCCGCGTCTTTCTCTATGAAGGTGATCAAGTATTAGCCAGCTATCCCGTGGCCGTGGGCAAGCCGGGCTGGGAAACGCCCCAAGGTAATTTCAGAGTGCTGCACAAAGTCGTCAATCCCCAATGGCGTAATCCCTTTACGGGGGTTTTGGTTCCGCCGGGGGGTCGCAACCCTTTGGGCGATCGCCTGATTGTCTTTGCCCCCATGGGAAATAACAACTATGCTGGCTTCCACGGCACAACGAATGAATCTTTGATTGGCCAAGCCGTTTCCCATGGCTGTGTGCGGATGCGCAACGATGATATTCGCGCCCTCTTTGAAAAAATTGAGGTGGGCACACGAGTGATTGTTCAGCCCTAATTGATTTTAATCAAGAAAAACTAATATCATCATTTGGCGATCGCTGGTGACTTTCCCCAAGAGCGATCGCTCAAGTTTTGCATAAAGCCACTTTGCAAACCATACCAATGCATTGGAAAGAGCCGATGCACATTGGTTATGATCGCCTTAGCAACACAGGTGTTTCCATAACCCTGTCAGGTTAGGGTGTGGCCTCGTTCTGAAATTCACTCTTCACACCATCTCGCTAATGCAAACTTGACCGTTCACTGGTGGGTGATATTGTGCTGGGAAATCTATTTGCAAAACCAAAGCAGGGCTTGGGGATTGAACTCACCCCAGAGCGGGTCAATATCGTACAGCTTCAGCGGCAAAAGCAGGGTCTGAAAATGACCGCTATGGCCTCAGTGCCCTTGAGTGAAGGCGCCATTGAAGAAGGCCGCATCATTGACACCACCGCCGTCGCCGATGCCATCCGTCAAGGGATTGAGGATAAGCGCATCAAACAAAAAGAGGTGATCAGTGCCATTCCCATGAATGAAGCCGTGATTCGCCTGATTCGCCTGCCTGCGGAATTACCCGACTATGAATTGCGGGAAGTGGTTCTCATGCAGGAAGCGCCCCTCTACCTGCCCTTTCCCCGTGAAGAGGCCGATGTTGACTATCAAAAACTGGGAACCTCCCTTGATGAAGATGGCATTGAGCGGGTAGAAATTTTGCTCGTGGGCACGCCCCGCGAAGTGACCGATGCCTATATCAATGCCTTTACCCAAGCCGGTTTACAACTCACCGCCCTTGAAGTGACCAATTTTGCCCTCATGCGTACCCTGCGGGATTCACTACAGCAGTTTGTGGGCGAAGCAGCAGCGATTATTGATATAGGCGACGAGGGCACAGAAATTAGCATCGTCAAAGATGGCATTCCCCAGTTCAACCGCAAAGTGCCCATTGGCAAAGAACGGATGCAAGAAGCCATTAGCCGCGCCATGAACTTGCCGCCTTCGATGGGCGTTGACCTGATTGAGAATCTGACCGTTCCCCTAGAGCCGATGGATGTGACCGGAGCACTCAACCCCAGTGGTGCCGCTATTTTGCGAGTGCTCTCCGATCTAGCAGACGAAATCCGCCGCTCCATTGACTTTTACCTCAACCAAGGGGAAAGTCTAGAGGTCTCGCAGTTGCTGCTTGCCGGTCCCGGTGCCAGTATTGGTCAAGTGGATGAGTTTTTTAGTCAGCGGCTCAACTATGCCACCACTTTGGTTGACCCCATTAGTTTGCTGGGACTGCAAACCCCGGAAGAGATTCCCCTCGAAAAACGCCCTGCCCTCGGCACGGTGATTGGTCTTGGTCTGCGTGGCGCTTAGGAGCATCCCCGATGTACTCAATTGAGATTAACCTCCTTAAAGAACGTCCCGAAGTGGGGGGCATGGCTGCTACCACAACCGCAGCGGCAGGAATGAGTAATGTGCCGATTATTATCGGTGGTGTCGCTGCCCTCTTCTTTGTGGGGCTAGCTCTCCTCGGCTCGGTGGGTGCCAACCTCTGGCTGCAACAACTGACGATTAAACAAAAAAGCATTCAGGATCGCCTCGCAGCCATTTCTCCAGACCTGCAACGCATGGATGAAATTAAAAAAGAGCAGGAACAGATTGCCGCAGAAACCAAAGCCCTAGCCACGGTGTTTAATCAGGTCAAACCTTGGTCGGCGGTGATACGCAATATGGCAACTCAAACGCCAGGGGAAGTACAAATTCGACGGATTACCCAAGGCGGACAAACAGGCCAAGAGCTAACGATTGAAGGCACAGCCGTCTCCTTTGATGCAGTCAGTGACTTTCTTTTGCTCTTGCAAAATCGCTCTCCCTTTTTTGATGGCAAGGCCACTCAGTTGGTGAAGGCGGAACGGGCAAATCAACAGGGTGAGGAAGAGACAACCGCAAGGGTTTCCTTCAATATCAAGACGGCGATCGCCAGCGTGCCGGCATCGGAACTCCTTGAAGAACTCGCGGCCAATGGCGTTGAAGGACTGGTGGCGCGCATTCAATTTCTCAAAGAAAAAGGAGTGGTACAGGAATGACCCTAACTGGCGATTTTGGCGGCCCGCCGATTGAGGAACCCGCACCCAATTATCCGACGGTCTTTGGCATTACCCTGACACCCGTCGTCAGTGGTGTCCTTATTGCCTTGGTAGGTTTGGGAGCAGCGGTTTACTTGGGGAGTCTTCTCATTGCCCCCAAACTGGAGGAAGCGGCCAAGTTACAGGAGGAAATTGCCCAGCAGGAAAATGACCTCTCCCAGCGGGAAGTGATCCTGAAGCAACTTAATGATGTGGTAGCGGGGCTAGAGCGTGCCAAGCAGCAAAATCGTGACGTGCGATCGCTCTTTGCGACACAGGAAGCCCTAGACACCCTCCTCCTTGACATTAACCGCCTGATCTTGACCAGCGGTGCCCAACTGACCACATTTGAACCCGATAGTGCAGCTTCAGGAATTGTCCAAGATGGCTCCCTTGGCCCCGAATTAAATGCCAAACTAAAACAACAGGTAACCAACGTTACGATTCAAGGGTCATTTCCCAGCATTTTGCAAATCATGCAAAAAATTGATCAGCAGCAGAACTTCCTCGTGATTAACAACCTAACGATGGAACTGATTGCTGATAAGCCCGGCGAAGTGATTACCACATTTAAGCTCATGGCCTATGTACCCCTAACCCCTGAGGAAATTGCCGCTTTGGCCCCCCCACCCCAAGGAGGTGAGCAGCAAGGACAACCGCAACAACAACAGCAGCAATAGCGCATGGCAAGCTAAAAAGCAGCGTAGAGTGTCTTGGGAGTGAGTTGCATTCTCTTTTCATACATTTGGTGGCATTCGTGAGGAGTCAAGCATCGTGAGTCAGCTTTTACATCGTCTCGGCTTAGGGGTGGCCACAACCGCCCTTGTTGCTGCCAGTCAAACCCCCACTTGGGCCACAGCAACGGAAATCACGGGAGTTCGTCTGGTAACAGCGCCCAACGGCATTCAACTCCTCTTCAACGTGCAGGGGAATCTACGGCCAGCAGTTTTCACCGTCAATCGCGGCAATGCCTCCATCGCAGATATTCCCAATAGCCAACTGCGCCTGCCCCAAGGGGGTGCCTTCCGCCAAGACAACCCCGCCCCCGGTATCTCCTCCGTCGAGGTGGTGCAACTGGACGCCAAAACCATCCGCGTCACCGTGAATGGCATTAGTGCTGCTCCCATTGGTGAAGTCATCCGCGAAGGACGCGATGGCCTGCAAATTAACTTCATTACGGCTCAAAGCCCCGCGGGCCCTCAGGTTGCCCCCAGTGGTCAACCCATGGCCATGCCCCCCGGCCCTAGTGCGGTGCCGCCTTTTCTACCGCGCCCAGTGCCACCGCCTGTTGGCGATATACTGATTAGCCCAGTCAATGCTGACCCCGACGTGATTCAACTGGGCACCAATGAACGGATTCCCCGCCTACTGCTGCGGGAGGCTCCAGTACGGGAAGTGCTTTCTTTGCTGGCTCGTGCCGCCAATATGAACGTTGTCTTTCCGGAAGGCAATGGGGAAGGGGGCGGCGTCACCATCTCCCTCGATATCGAGAATGAATCCGTTCAAGACGTATTCAACTATGTGCTGCGGGTCACTAACCTCAAAGCCAATCGCCAAGGCCGCACTATCTTTGTGGGTCAAGCCTTACCCCCCGATGCCCAAAACCGCATTGTCCGCACCATCCGCCTCAATCAGATGCGCGTCTTTGGGGCGGGTTCAACGACACGGCAAATTAGCTCTCTGGCTCAAACGGGGGGCACCATTGGCTCTGGCGGTACCACAAGTGGGCAAGCTCAGACAACCGCCCAAACCGCTCTCAACCGTACAACCAGTACCCGTGAGGGTGACCTGCAACTAGGGGCAGTGCAGCTTTTGGAAGTTTATGGCGCAAACTTGCCAGATACTGGTCCATCTCAGGCGCCAACCGGCTGTGAGCAGCTGCAAGTACCAGAAGCAGCGAGCGGCGTTGTTGGGCAAATTTGTCGAAGCTCACTCCTGCGGGGGCTAGAGGTGGTGGGTGACCCCCGCACCAACACTATTACATTGATTGGCACCCCCCGCAAGGTAGAAATTGCTACGCAATTGATTCAGCAATTTGACATCCGTAAGCGGCAGGTAATGGTCAATGTCAAGTTTATTGATGTGAACCTGCTACGAGGACGCACAGCCAATGCAGACTTAATTACTAATTTTGGCAGCAGCCTGTGGGGAGCCATTTTAGATCCAAATGGTTTAACGGTGATTCGTGGCACCACGCCTAACGTGGGTGGTTTGACCCCTGCCCCCCTCACTGGCGCACCAGTCAGTACACCCGTGGGGAATCTACTGAGCGACTTTTTTGCGCAGCTTCGACTTTCTATTGAAACTGGCAATGCCACAATTCTAACCAACCCCACCCTTGTCATTCAGGAGGGGAGTGCTGCGCAAGTCAATTTGACCCAAGAAATTTTCTCTGGCATTGAATCCACTGCTAATCAACAAGCCACTGGCGGCGGCGGGGCGATCGCGACTCAACAGATTCGCCCAATCCTGCGACCTGTGGGGGTGATTTTTAATGTCACCGTAGAGCAAATTGACGATAATGGTTTTATAACGCTGCAATTGTCTCCAGAGGTAAGTGCTCCCAGCGGTACCTATGCTGTGATTTTCCCAGGGGCGCCGGGTTCCACAGGGACACTGATCTCGCAACGGCGGATGGAGTCGGGGCGGATTCGCTTGCGGGATGGCCAAACCTTGATGCTGGCGGGCATCATCCAAGATCAAGATCGCTCGTTGGTGACTAAGATTCCAATCCTAGGAGACATTCCCCTGTTGGGGCGGTTGTTCCGCCGCGAGAGCAACCAGCGTCAACGCAATGAACTGGTGGTGATGGTGACGCCGAAGATTGTTGATGATACCCAGAATGCGGGGTTCGGCTATCAGTACTCGCCAACACCGGGGAGTATGCCGCCTAACCTGCAAAACCAGATTCTCCAACCCCCACGGCGACGCTAAGGCCTCTAAGTAGGGATTGCCCCCTCCGAGTCTGTTCAGAGGGGGTTCATTTTTTAGTGGGTCACCATTTTTTGCCAACCTAACCCTGCAAGGGCTTGATTGCGCCGCAGCGGACGGGTAACGAGTTCTAGAATGTCACGGGCATTGCCAAAGCCGTGAATTTGGGCAAAGGTGAATTCCACAGACCACTTGGTGCTGATGCCACGGGCTTCGAGGGGATTGGCATGAGCCATACCCGTAATCACAAGGTCGGGCTGGAGCGCCTTAATCCGCTGAAGTTGATTGTAGTTATCGGGTTTTTCAACAATGGTGGGGAGGGGATGCCCCATTTCGGCACAAGTCTTCGTCAAGAGTTCTAGCTCGGCTGCTTGGTAACGTTTATCCATGTAGGGGATGCCAATTTCTAGTACCCGCATACCACAGCGAATCAAAAACCGCGCTAGGGAGATCTCTAGGAGATTATCCCCCATGAAAAAGACCGATTTGCCTCGCACCAATTCAAGGTAGTCGCTCAGTTTTTCCCAAGTTTCGGCTTCGCGCTCCGCTAGGCCTTGGGGCTGAATCCCAAAAGTGGTACAAATCTGTTCGATCCACGCGCGGCTACCATCAGGGCCAATGGGAAAGGGAGCCGTAATGAGTTGACATTTGCGGCGGCGAATCAAGGTAGTGGCGGTACGACTGAGGAAGGGATTCACACCAGCAACGTAGTAGCCCTCATCAATCACTGGCAATTCGGTATAGCGTTTGGCAGGCAGCCATCCTGACACCTTGATGCCCTGTTTTTTTAATTCCAAGGTGAGTTGGGTCACCACGGGATCGGGCAGAGAGCCAAAGAGAATAAGGGGTGGGTGGTCGTGGTACTGGTGGGATTCAGCTTGGAGATCCTCTTTTTTCTTGCCAAAGTTGAGAAGGCGCTGGATGGGGTTGCGTTCCTCTGGATCGCTCACCGCTGTGGGCGTGGGACAACGGGCGGCCATGGCTGCTAGCACCGTGTCTTCCCCTTGGGTAAAGGCGTAGTCGAGACCATTGGCGCGAGCCACAACAATGGGAATGCCAATTTCGGCTTCGAGCTTGGGCGCCAGTCCCTCCAAGTCCATTTTGATAATTTCCGTGGTGCAGGTACCAATCCAGACAATGACACTGGGGTTGCGATCGCGCTTGATTTGGAGGCAGAGGCGCTTTAGCTCTTCATAATCATTGAGTTGCGCCGAAATATCTCCCTCTTCTAGCTCCGCCATGGCATAGCGGGGTTCGGCAAAAATCATCACCCCCATCGCATTCTGCAAAAAGTAGCCACAGGTCTTGGTGCCAATGACCAAAAAGAAACTGTCTTCAATTTTTTGGTACAGCCAAGCCACACAGCTGATGGGACAAAAGGTGTGGTAATTGCCCGTTTCACACTCAAAGTTGAGGGCATTGGGAGCAGTCGCAGTCATAGGGAGAGCCTCCAAATTTAGAAACGATTGGAACTAGGTTTGATGACTTTGAGCAGCCTCCTCACCGTGTTCTTCAGCCCGATTACTGACAAAGGGCTTAGGGGGTAGTAAGCGAGGTTCGGGGAGCAGTTGAGCAGGGTTATCGCCGTTGGTCAGTTCTTCGTCGGGGTTGAAGTTCAAGCCCAAGGCAGAAATAATGCGATCGGGATCGTTGCTGAGTTCGACAATGACGGGTAGAGCATCCAGTAAGCGCGGTTCCAAAGCCGTCAGCACCCCCAAAATAAAACTTGAGGAGGGGCGCCGTTGACCGCGATAGGTACTCCAAATCGCCAAGCGGACAATCCAATGGCGGTTTTCTTGGTAGTAGGCCAGCCACTTACTGCGTGCGCTTTGCCGTAATTGCTCAGGGTTCATACTCACTCCAGCGAAGGGGATCCGTGGAGTATTCTAGGGGAGTTTTAGACCGCTGCGAGTGACCGTTCTGACCCTTGGGGATTCAAGTAGAAGTCGGAGAGCAGGGCAAAAAGGTCGCGATCGGGGGCATCCTTGGGCACCACCCCCTCAGGCCGCGCCAAAATTTGATCGGCAATGTTCAAGTAGTAGTCACAGACATAGTTGAGACTGGGATCGCTTTCGGCCATCTCAAAGAGGGTTTTGCCCTTGACCCGTGACACGCGAATATCCTCAATCAACGGCAGCACCTCAAGGATGGGCATGGGCACGGCTTCCACATATTTTTCAATGAGATCCCGCTTACTGGTGCGATTACCAATGAGACCCGCGAGGCGCAGGGGGTGCGTGCGCGCTTTTTCACGGACGGAGGCGGCAATGCGATTCGCCGCAAAGAGGGCATCAAAACCATTATCGGTGACAATCAGGCAATAATCGGCATAGTTAAGGGGGGCCGCAAAGCCACCACAGACCACATCCCCCAGAACGTCAAAGAGAATGACATCGTATTCATCGAAGGCATTGAGTTCCTTGAGGAGCTTGACCGTTTCACCGACGACATAGCCACCACAACCTGCCCCAGCCGGGGGGCCACCCGCTTCGACGCAATCCACACCGCCATAGCCTTTGTAGATCACATCCTCTGGCCAGACATCCTCGTAGTGGTAGTCCTTGGCTTGGAGCGTGTCAATGATGGTGGGAATCAGAAAGCCTGTCAGGGTAAATGTGCTGTCGTGTTTGGGGTCACAGCCAATTTGCAGGACTTTCTTGCCCCGCCGCGCCAGCGCCACTGAGATGTTGCAACTGGTGGTGGATTTGCCAATTCCGCCTTTACCGTACACTGCGAGTTTCACGTTGACCTTGCCTCCTAAGTAATGGAGCGACACGATGACCTAACTGCTATTCTCGGCCAGCGATCGCTAGAAGCGGCAGTGGTTAGAAAAATAATCTTTTTGTAATAAAATTTCAGCTGATTTGAGGATGAGCAAACGCTTTTTCAAGTTTTGGAAGTCTCTCAGGAAACTGGCGGTTCTTTGAGAAGTTATCTTTAATTTTTTTGCTGTTAGTTTTTTAGTTAAATTAAACAAAAATACAAAAACTCCCCCCGCCAAGTCATTCCCTGACCGATTGCACCCAAGGCTAAAATTGACCTGCCCAGCGATCGCGCCAAAAAACATTTGAAAAAAGAAACGTTTCTCCTAGGGGGCGATCGCCCGCATCGTTGTAAAGAATTATTAAAAATCTCGAAAGTAAATGATTTGTTACAATTTAGGCGGTTGTATCCCTTTGAGCGCTACTTTCTCTCGTTTTCCCTAGGAAGTGGTTAGAATTTGAGGGAAGGCGATTGTGCTACAGCGTTTTTCTCTGCCATCTCTCTGAACGAGCAAAATTAGCTCCTTGGAAAGGTGCGGCATCGTTAAGCTGTAGGGTAGCCTTCAGTCCGCTGTTGATACCGCCCGTAAGAATGGCCAATGAACAAAGATCAATTTGCCATGAGTGACAACCCCTACGAAAAGCTGCAAGTGCCGGAAGACGCTTCTTTCGAGCAAATCAAGGAAGCACGGGATGCGCTATTAGCGGCTCATCCGGGGGATGAACGGCAGCGTACCGAAATTGAAGCAGCCTACGATGCCATTTTGATGGATCGGCTGCGGCAACGCCAAGAGGGCAAAATCAAAGTGCCTGAGCGCATTCGCTATGCTGAGCAACTCAATGAACCGGCGCCAGCTAAGCCCAATCGCATTGCGAATCATCCCGCCCTTCAGTGGTGGCAGCAACAGTTAGACACCCCCAACCTGCGGGGCATTGCCATTACCTCAACGGTCTATGCCGTTCTGATGGCGATCGGGCTGTCTCAGGCCAATCCCGATACCTTGGCATTGGTGCTGTCACTGGGGGTTGGCTTTAACCTCGTGTGGCTGCAACGCAAGGAACAACGCCTTGGCCGTGCCTTTTTGATCACCCTCCTTGCCTTGATATTGGGCGCAGTGATCGCCGTGGGCATTTACCAGCTTGGTCTGCCGGGGGTCTTCCTCAATGTGGATCAACTGGTGGGCATTGGCGTTTTCGTCACCTTTTGGCTCACCAGCAATTTCCTGCGCTAACTGCGAATTTGAATCGGCATCACCAAGTATTTCATCTGGGCTTCCCCAAGGGGGAGGAGGATCGCAGGCTGAGTTTCGCCGTTGAGTTGCAGTTGCACCTCTGAACTATTCATCACCTTCAGTCCTTCGAGAAGATATTTGACATTGAAGGCCACCTCCATCGACTCCCCAGAAATCTGAGCCGGTACATTCTCTTCGCCACTGCCCAATTGCGGCGCCTCAGCCGAGAGTTTGAGTTCTTGAGCCTCGGCATCAATGTTGATTTTGACGACGTTATTCTTTTGAGCCGCAAGAATTGCCACCCGTTCTAGGGCATCTGCTAGGGTCGATCGCTCCACCGTGACTTGGCGCGCAAAGGTTTTGGGAATGAGTTGGCGGTAATTGGGATACTGCCCCTCCAACAGACGGCTGGTAATGCGAGCATCGTTGCCAATATCAAACACCACTTGAGTCGGGTCACAGCGCAGCGCTACATCCCCGTCTTGTTTTGCCATCAGCCGCTCTAGATCCTTGAGGGATTTTGCCGGAATTGTAATCGGCGAGAGGGCTTCCGGCACAGGCTGTTCAGTCAGCGTAACGGCGAGGCGATGACCATCGGTTGCTGCAAACTCAAGGCGATCGATCTCAAACGTCACATGCAACCCGGTGAGAATTTGCTTGGTTTCATCGGTGCTCGCCGCAAACAAACTCCCCTGAAGTCCCCGCCGCAATGCCTCTGCAGTCAAGGTTACAGGTGTCACATCCTCTAACGTGGGCAGAGCAGGAAATTCCTCGGCACTCATCCCCTGAATCTCAAAGAAACCGCTGCCATAGTCGAGGATCACCCGCGTATCTTCCGCCGTAATCTCAATATCGCGATTGGGCATTCGCGCCACCATCTCACTAAAGAGCTTGGCAGAAACAGTAATTGCCCCCGGCACCTTCACCTCTGCATCCAGCCAGATTTGCATCCCCAAACTGAGATCAAAGACGGAGAGTCCGAGGCGGCCACCTTCAGCTTGCAGGAGAATATTCGCCAAAATCGGGTGCGACGGATTGCTCGGCGCAACGCGACTCAGGGGGGCGAGCTTACTACTGAGAACTGATTGTGAACAAACAACTTTCATGGTGTACTCCACGGCAGAGGCAGATGGGATAAGAGGCAACGGAGAGGGGAAAAACGCGGCTCGTTATTGGCCGATCTACTAGCATACTATGCAATCTATGACTGGTATCGCTTGGGCAAAAACCGCCGTACTTTGCTCAGGAAAAACTCTAGCTCCGGTAGATTTAGGGGCGAGATAGCCGCTGCAAAAACAATCAGGCTGACACTGCCAGCGATCGCCAACTGCAACAGTTGCACCCCCAAGCCTTCCCGCCCCCAGAGCAATTCCAGTCCTTTGAGGGCACCCCAACCTGCCCCACCACTGAGCACACTGGCTAGGGCAATTCCCACCAAGGGCACAATTAGCTCCCCCCAAGGTAGCCCCCCCAAACGACGGTGCAAAATCCAAGTCAGGGCAATAAACGATACGGTATTCACTCCAACCGTGGCCATTGCCAACCCAACAGCGCCAAAGGCTTGGGTAAAGAAAAAGCAAAACAGGGCATTAAATCCCAATCCCCAGAGGGTGATGTAGAGGGGTGTGCGGCCATCCTCTAGGGCATAAAAGACCCGCACAATAACATCGCGGGCAAGGTAGAAAAACATACCAATGGCATAAACCAATAGTAGCGCCGCCACCAGTTGGGAGGCCTGAAAATCAAAGGCACGCCGCTCATAGACCACCCGCACTGCCGGCAATGCCAAAGCTGCCATCATGCCACCGAGGGGCATCATACTCAAGGCAGTGAGTACCAAACTCTGGCGAATGCGTTCCTTGAGATCCGGCCAATGTTCTGGTTGTGCCAACTTTGAAAAAATGGGCATATAGGGCACAAGGATCACATTGGAGAGAATCCCTAAGGGCGTTAGAAAGAGCAGTTGGGAGTAACTCAAGGCCGACGCAGCCCCCACAGGCAACTGGGAGGCAAAGAAGAGACTGATATAGACGCTGATCAAGAGCATTCCCGAGGATAGGGTAGCAGGCCCCATGAGTTGAATTAACTCCCGCACCTCAGGACGATTGAGATCAAAACGTAATCGCAATGTACCCATGCCGGCTTGCCATTGGGCAGGAATTTGTACAAGCCATTGCAGCACCCCTCCCGCTAGGGTTCCCCAAGCGAGCACTGCTGGGCCAAATTGATCGGCAAAGAACCAAATGCCAATAATCACTGCCAAACTAGACAGCAAGGGACTCATCGAGGGCAACCAGTACTGATCGGCAGCATTGAGGGTACCAAAGCCAATGCCAATCAAACCCGAGAGCACGGCCAAGGGTGCCATAATCCGAAACTGCTCTGCGGCTAAGGCTTGAATCTCTGGACTGGCACCGGGGGCAATGAGTTGAATTAAGGGGTCAGCCAGCACCATCAAAATGGCGGTCAGCACCAGTAATAGGGCACCCACAACGGTGGTAATGGTTTCCACGAGGGGCGCGGCTTTTTCGGGCGGTTGCTTGAGAACCACACTGATGATCGAACTGTGGAACGGGCCATTGATCCCCCCCAAGAGCACAAAGAGAAACCCCGGAATCACATAGGCATAACTGTAGGCATCCACTGCGGCGCCAACACCAAATTCGGCGGCGATCGCCTGCTGGCGAACCAGTCCCGCGACTTTACTCAACAGCGTTGCAACGGCAACAATGGTGGCAACATGGGCAAGCGAACGCGATTTCTTTTCCACAGTGGTGGCAATCCTAATAAAACTGGCGGATTTGGGGATAACTCTGGCGATGATCGTACCAGTGATCTAGATCTCTTTTATTTCCGCTGGCAGCAGAATCGTAAAGCAGGTGCCTTGACCGACTTCGCTAGTCACCTGAATCTGACCGCGGTGGGCTTTGACAATGGATTGGGCGATCGCCAGCCCTAAACCCGTCCCTTCGGACTTTGTGCCCTGAAGGCGATAAAAGCGATCAAACAGGCGGGGCAGTTCACTGGCGGGAATCCCCGGTCCATTATCGGCAATCACCAAGCGGTAGAATTTGCCCTGCTGATCCAACCTCACTTGAATCTGACCCCCCGCAGGGGTATATTGCACGGCATTACTGAGGATATTTGTTAACAAGCGACTCAGGTGATCGGGGTTGCCCCACAGACGATAGGCCTCTGTCTCTGAGGTCTGGGGATCCGCAAGCTCCAACGCCAGTTGGAGGTGTTTTTGCTCAATCAAGGGCGTTTGCTCCTCAATCACCCCCAAAAGCAGGGCATCAAGGTGACAGGGCTGGGCCTGCAGGGGAATCATGCCGCTATCTTGACGAGTTAGAAAGAGCAAATCATCCACTAAGCGACTGAGGCGGCGACTAAGGCGTTCAATGACTAGGAGTTGTTGGCGTTGGGTTTCCGGATCCGCAGTGGCTAAGGCAACCTGGACATTGGTTTGAATGAGGGCCACGGGGTTGCGCAATTCATGGGAAGCATCAGCGGTAAATTGCTTCAAATAAGCATAGGACTGCTGCAGGGGGGCGATCGCCAGCCGTGACAAAAACCAGCCACTAATACTCACCAGTGTCAGCGTGATGGTCATACCAACCAAGAGATCCCAGAGTAGGGCTTGACTCGGTTGGGTCACCTCGAACCAAGGATGGCTGACCCGCAAATAGCCCAGTAGGCGATCGCCCACCACTAAGGCCACCGTCATCTGCCGTAGCCAGCGATCCTCCCCCACCTGCACCGTTTCTGCTGTCCGATTCAGATGCAAGGGCAGATCAAGGGGTTCTGAAAACGTGCTCCAAGCCAACTGCTGATCCGGAGTAAACCCCTCTAGGTCAATGTGATCCTCCTCCAGTGCCGCAAGGGGACTACTGCCTAAACTGGTTTGCCAATCAATGGCTTCCGCCGTGGCCGTGTCAATAATCAGGGAACGACTCACCACCTCAACAACGTGGCTGAGGGTGTCATCAATGCGCTCGATCAGGGTTCCCCGCACATAGAAAAAGAACCCCGTGGCAAAGATGAGGAGCAGGAGTGCCGTTACCCCCACATACCACAGTGCAAGACGGTATTGAATGGCACGAACCATCGTCATCGGGGCAATGCTAAGGGAGACCAATCACCACTGGAAACAAACGCCGCCCAATAGTAGGGGGATTCATCCTTGAGTCGCTGAAGCTGGACTTGCCGCAGGGCTTCTGTGCGCCCCATGCCTCGGTGCAGATTTTGGTAAAAGGCCACCATCATATCGCGGGTTACTTGATCATCCACTTTCCATAGGGTACTCACCTGCGATCGCGCCCCGGCTATGGTAAAGGCACGGCGCAGACCATAGACCCCTTCACCGTTGACCACCTCCCCCCGTCCCGTATCACAGGCCGATAACACCACTAATTCTGTGCCGCTGAGGTTCATGCCGGTCACTTCCAAAGCAGTAAGGACACCATCATCCACATCTGAACCACTCTGGCGTTGGTTAAATCCCGCTAAGGCCAACCCGGATCGCAAGAGGGGGTTGTCAAGGATGCCCTTGTTTTCTGAATTAGCTAAAAAAAAGCCGTGAGTGGCCAAGTGGAGAACTTTAGGGGAATTTGCTGCCTTAACCGCTGCTTCTGTGGCTGCTGCTTGGAGTAATACCTGAGCTTGGGGAAGGAGCACCCTCAGTGCTTGCGCTTCCTCAGTCGTCCCCGGTAGGGGAGCAAAAGTCAAACTCCGCAAATCAAGAGAGCGCACCGTTGCTGAAGGGGCATTGCCGAAGGAGCGATCGAAACTAGGGTCAGCAATAATCAAAGGAGTATGAACAGTTACAGATTGGGATTGAAGGCGCAAGAGTTCGCGCCCAGAGGTCAGCAATGTGATCATGTAAGACTCCACTAAATAGCGCCCTTGGGCATCCACAAGTGCCTGAAAGGGAATAGTATTCAACTCCCCATCCGGGGCAATGAGCAAATGAGTCACATTGCCAATCCACGGACGAATCGGCGTCATCACCCGCTCGGCAAGAACTTGAGCTGCCCGTTGAACTTCACCCTTGGGTAAGCGAGGGTCAGCCAAACGTAAGCGAGTCTGGCGTACTTGGGTATCAATTTCAGCAGCGGTGCCAAGATCTCTCCCTAGGGGCTGACCCGTGGCACGCAATACATAGACGCCATAGCGCGGCTCACCAAACCTCTGTTTGCCCAAGTCGTAGGGGCGATAGCGAATAAACTCAATCAAAGCAGCATTAGCCGGAATCGCTCGTTGAACCGCAGCGATGGTTACGGGTTGAGTGAGTTCGCGAAAGCTAGCACTGCGCAGACTCAGTTCGGCTTCCAGTTGATTGGCCTGGGCTTGAAGCTGCTGCACTTGGGAGAAAGCTGCTGGCTTTGCTGAAGCAAAAACGAGTTTAGCGATGGTTGTGCGCAATGTGGTGAGTTGCTGGAGCTTCGCTTGATCTGGCGCCGCTAGTTGCCGTCGCAGTCGTGCTTGGTTCTGGCTGAGAAAATCCAGTAATCGCCCTTTGCGGCGCAAGAGTGTTGTCAGAGCCAAGGCGGTGGCCTCAGGATCTTGGGGCAGGTTCTGCAGGTGCAGCGTGAGAATGGCATTCGTCGTGTCTTGAAAGGTAGCCAGATACCTACGCTTGTAATCCTCAGCACCAACGACCAGATTTTGAGTGAGGTTCTTTTCTTCGATTTCTTGAACATTGTTCAGTAGGGCAAGGGCTTGCCTCAAATCTCCCTGTTGCCAATAGACCGCAGCAAGGTTTCCTAGCGCAGCAGCGGTATGGGGATGGCTTTCCCCAAGGCGGGATTGGGCGATCGCCAGCGCCCGTTGATAGAGGGAAAGCGCTGCCCCATGGTTGCCCTGATCGAAGTAGAGGGTTGCCAAATTATTCAAGCTGTTAGCGATGTCAGGATGGCCTGCACTCAAGGTTTGTTCACGAATTTGCAGGGCACGTTGGTACAGCGGCAAGGCAGCAGCGTATTTTTTTTGGGCGCGATAGAGGTCGGCTAGGTTATTGAGAACAGTTGCCACATAGGCATTCTTTTTGCCTAAGGTGCGCTCAAAAATTGTTAAGGCTTGCTGATAGTGCCGATGGGCTTGGGCATAGTTTTTTTGCTGGGTGTAGACGACACCCATATTATTCAGCGTCACCGCCACTTCGGGATGATTTGACCCTAGGTTTTGGGTGGCGATCGCCAATGCCCGCTGAAACACTGGCAACGCAGCATCATAGTTCCCTTGGGCACGGTAGAGATTGGCCAAATTATTCAATGTTACGCCTACTTCTAGTTGTTCGGAACCTCCAGTACGTTCATAGATGGCCAATGCCCGCTGATAGAGGGGGAGTGCTGCTGCATAATTTCCCTGCTCAACATGGAGCTTTGCCAATTCGTTGAGACTGGCTGCCAAAAGGGGATGGTTGCTGTCCAGTGTATTTTCCACTAAGGTCACAAAGCGCTCTGCTAGGGGAATAGCAGCCTGCATATTACCTTGTTCCCGCAGTTGATCAATTTGATTGGCGAGTTCCTGAAATTGCTGGGGGGATGGCTGGGCTAGAGTTGGCGAACACAGACCAAGAATCAGACTACTTCCAAGGGCGATCGCGCCCCGGACAAGGCATCTTCTGGTGTTCATTTTTTTCCTCGGTGGTTCCTCAACAGCACCCGTCACAATCAAGAATACTGATGGGAAACGCTCACCCCCAGTTCCTGCCAAATGGCATCTAAGAGAGGCTCTAACCCCCGACGCGCCACCGCAGAGATGGCAAAAACCCGTTGACCGGCATAGGCAGTAAGGGTGTCTTGAACTGCAGCAATTTGGGAAGGTTCTAGGGCATCAATTTTGTTGAGGGCAATAATTTGCGGGCGATCGGCCAAGCCGTGACCATAAGCCACTAGCTCATCGCGAATGGTTTGGTAAGCAGCCACCACATCCTCAGCCGTGGCATCAATCAAGTGCAGCAGCAGACGGGTACGCTCAATATGGCGGAGAAACTCATGCCCCAACCCCAACCCCGCATGGGCACCGGCAATGAGACCGGGAATATCAGCAAACACGGTTCCATCACCATTGGGTTGGCGCACCACACCTAAATTGGGCACCAAGGTTGTAAAGGGATAATCGGCAATTTTCGGTCGCGCTGCCGACAACACCGAAATTAGGGTGGATTTACCGGCATTGGGCAGGCCAATAATGCCCACTTCCGCCAGTAGTTTGAGTTCTAGCCGGAGATGCCGTTCTTCCCCCTCTAGCCCCGGTAGGGCATAGTCTGGTGCCCGTTGATGATTACTCAGGAAGTGCTTATTCCCTAAACCCCCTTTGCCCCCCTTAGCCACCAGCAGCGTTTGACCGGGGGTGGTGAGGTCTCCCAGCAATTCCTCGGTTTCGGCATCCCAAACCATGGTGCCACAGGGCACTTCAATCACTAAATCTGCACCACAGGCACCCGTACGGTTATGCGGCCCGCCCCGTTGGCCATTGTCCGCTTTGAAGACATGGGCATAGCGAAAGTCCAGCAGCGTTTGTAAATGGGGTACCGCTTTGAGAATGACTGACCCACCATTGCCACCATTCCCCCCTGAGGGGCCTCCCGCAGGCACGTATTTTTCACGGCGAAAGGCAATAATGCCGTCGCCCCCCTTTCCAGCTTTGACATGAATTTCGGCAAGGTCAATAAATTGCATTTTGGCCGCAATCGGTTGCGTATAGGTTGGGTATCTGAGTATTGTATCCTGCCACCTTGTTGACAGTTCTTTTTACAGGGATGACACCGGCTCCAAAGGGTGAAACTCCGTATCGAAGACGCTTCATGTACGTCATAGGAGAAAAGGGCTATATGGTAGGCTTAAGGGAATTTTAGTGTGCCGAGGCAATAGTGTTTATTCGATGGCAACACCGACGACGACCCGCTCCGCCTGAAGAAGGGGTTTTATTTTGGCGACTGGTGTTGTGGCTAGGGGTTGCCTTAATCTCCGGCAGCTTGGGGGCACTCTGGGGGCTATTGAGTCAGAGTACACCGCTTATGCAGCGATCGCTCAGCAGTCGGGAGTGGCAGGTGTTTCAACGGGGCGATCGCTGGACAGGGGCAAGGCTCCATCAACCCTTGAATTTACTGCTCATTGGCTCCAAGGTTTTAACCTCCGACTTAGATGAACCGCCTGACCCCAACCTTACCTACCATGCCCTAGTGAATTCCGTTGAAGGGCTATCGGACTCACTGCTACTCGTGCGTTTTGACCCAGTGCAGCAACGGTTAGTGGTGTTGTCAATTCCCCGCGATACGCTGACCTTTATCCCCGGCCGAGGCGACGCCAAAATTAACGAAGCCAATGCCCTCGGTGGACCCGCACTGGCGGCGGAAACCGTGAGTGATTTGCTGGGGGATGTGCCCATCGATCGCTATTTGCGCATTAACGTTCAAGGCATTGAGAAACTCATTGATGCCCTTGGGGGGGTGACAGTGGATGTACCCACAGCCATGCGCTATCGGGATGACAGTCAGCGCCTCTACATTGATTTGCAGCCCGGACGACAACACCTGAATGGCAACCAAGCCCTACAATTTCTGCGCTTTCGCTACGATGCCCTTGGCGATATTGGCCGCGTGCAGCGACAACAGATGTTTTTGCGGACACTAATGGAGCAAACGGCTCGCCCCGAAACCCTTGCCCGTACCCCCCAGCTTCTCAGTATTATTCGCGAAAACTTGGATACCAATTTAACGGTTGAGGAACTGATGAGCTTGGGGCAATTCCTCACTAGCTTGCCGCGATCGCGGGTGGAGTTTCTGATGTTGCCGGGGAACTTTAATGGCAGCACCGATGAAGTGGAAGTGAGCTATTGGTTGCCCGATTACCAACGGATTGCTTGGCTGACGGATCACTATTTCCGCGATACTCCCACGGCTGATCCGCGCGAGACGGGTTTGACCCCCCCTGCCCAGGTGCGCATTGCGATTCAAAATACCACCCTGCCAGAATCATTGGTCATGCGTCTGAGTCAGCAACTGCAAACCGCCGGTTACCCTGATCCTTTGCTGGCAGAGCCATTGCCCCAACCGCTCCCGATGACACGGATCATTGCTCAGCAGGGGGATTTGGCGGCAGCGCGGCGGGTGCAGCTATTGCTGGGATTTGGTGAAGTGCGGGTGGAGAGTACAGGTGTGTTAGCATCGGATGTGACGATTCAACTGGGCGACGATGCCCGCGATCGCCTGCAATTGAGACCCACAAAATCTCTGTGAGTGAACCCTACGTGATTGGTGTTGATCTTGGTGGCACTGCCATCAAAATGGGGCGCTTTAGTCCCAAGGGAGATTGCCTCAATGCCCTGACGTTGCCGACCCCTCAGCCCCCCTTTCCAGAACGGGTGATTAAAGCCATTGTGCAGGGGATTAAAGAACTGGATGGGGAGGATCGGGCGCTGGCGATCGGGATGGGGATACCGGGGCCTGTGGATGCCACTGGTCGTATTGCCCGCCGTGCGATTAACCTTGACTGGTACGAAGTGCCCATTAGCGACAGCCTCGAACAGTTGACGGGCAAGCCCACCGTGATTGGTAACGATGCCAACTGTGCCGGCCTCGGAGAAGCATGGCTAGGGGCAGGGAGTCAGTTTAAGGATCTAATTTTGCTGACCTTGGGGACGGGGGTCGGCGGTGCGATCATCCTCAATGGCGATCTCTTTGTCGGTCGGGATGGCGCCGCTGGCGAGTTGGGGCTGATTACCCTCGACTACACAGGGCCTCCCTGCAACAGTGGCAATCGCGGTTCCCTTGAGCAACATGTTTCTGCCCAAGCCCTGCGGCGGCGCTGGGGCTGTGAACCCCATGAGATGGCAGAGCGAGCCAACAATGGTGACCCTGAAGCGATCGCCCTCTGGCAAAGCTATGGCCGTGAATTAGCCGCTGGCATTGCGAGCCTTGTGTATGTCCTCACCCCCGAAGCGGTGATTATTGGTGGGGGGATTAGTGCCGCCAGTGACCTCTTTTTTCCCTCGATGATTGCTGAATTGGAAGAGCGGGTGCTGCCCACCTCCCGCAATAACCTCCACTGTTTGCGAGCCACCCTTGGCAATCACGCGGGCATCGTCGGTGCAGCCAAACTAGCGTGGAAATACGTCAAAGACCATCTCTAAGTCGCCTTCGCTAGGATCAAGTTATTCGGCTTGAACCAACTGTTATGACTTCTACGACAGCCGTGGACAGCTCGCCGCTGCTGCTCAATGTCCGCAATGCAACGGTGCAGGTGACCCCAGAGCAGTTTGATCAGCTCTGCCGCGATAATCCTGATCTGCGCCTAGAATTGACCCAGGCTGGAGAATTGATTGTCATGCCGCCAACGGGGGAGCAAACAGGTGCCCAAAATTTTGAGCTGATTGTGGAGTGGGGCTTTGGAACCGGCAAACGCAACTGGGGCGTGCCTTTGATTCCTCAACGGGCTATGACTTTACAGCTTTGGGGGGCGGCAAACTCTCCCCAAATGTCTCTTGGATTGCTAGCCTCCGCCTAGAGGGCGTTGATCTGACGGGCTTTATCCCCATCGTGCCGGATTTCGTTGCTGAGTTGCGATCGCCCTCGGATGCGATTGACCGCTTACGCGCCAAAATGCAGGAGTATCGGCGACTGGGGGTGCGCTTGGGGCTGCTGATCAATTCCCAAGACCGTCAAGTGGCACTCTATCGTCCCCAAGCGGAAGTGGTGGTTTTGGACTCCCCTGAGGTGGTTGATTGTAGTGAGGTGATGCCGGGGTTTCTCCTACCGATGGCGCAGTTGTGGATTTAGAGCCGCTCGACAAATTTTGCCAGTCGCGTCAGGCCTTTTTCAATGGTGGCCAAATCTGTGGCGTAGGAGAGGCGAATGTGATCATCCATGCCAAAGGCTTTACCGGGAATCGTGGCCACTCTTTCTTCCTCCAGCAGACGATCGCAAAACTCTACGGAACTTAAACCCGTTTCGCTAATATCCACAAAGAGATAAAAGGCGCCTTGGGGTTTGAGACAGCGCAGGCGAGGAATTTCAGAAATGCGTTCATAGATACAGGCACGGCGATCGCGGAAGGCGGCCACCATTTCGGCCACACAGGCTTGACTTCCCTCTAGAGCCGCAAGGGCACCGTATTGGGCAAAGGTACAGACATTTGAGGTGCTGTGGCTCTGAATTTTCGTGGCGACTTTAATGACATCGGTTGCCCCTGCCAGATAGCCCACACGCCAACCGGTCATCGCATAGGCCTTGGCAAAGCCACTACAGACAATGGTTCGCTCAAAGGCCGCCTCACTGACAGCACCGATGCTCAGGTGTTCAGCCCCATCGTAGAGAATCTTCTCGTAAATCTCATCGGAGATCACCCACAGTTGATGCCGCACAATGACTGCCGCTAGTTCGCGAATTTCCTCGGGGGTATAGACCATGCCCGTGGGGTTGCTGGGGGAGTTGAGGACAAAGAGCCGTGTTTTGGGGGTAATGGCATCCTCTAGCTGGGCAGGGGTAATCCGATAGCCGGTTTCCGCAGTGGTTGTCACAATCACCGGCGTGCCACTGGCCAAGTGCACCATTTCTGGATAGCTCACCCAGTAGGGGGCAGGAATAATCACCTCATCGCCGGGATTGATTAGGGCTAGCATCAGGTTAAAGAGGGCTTGCTTGCCGCCATTGGTCACTAGGATATTTTCGGCGCGATAGGGCAGGTGGTTGTCGTTGTTGAGCTTGGTGGCGATCGCCTGCCGCAAGGCCGGTTCCCCTGCCGCCGAACCATAGCGGGTTTTGCCTTGATCGAGCGCTGCTTTTGCCGCCTCACGAATGTGGGCAGGGGTGTCAAAGTCGGGTTCGCCCGCACTAAAGCTACAGATATCCTCTCCCGCTGCGCGCATTGCCTTGGCTTTGGCATCAATCGCCAGCGTTACCGACGGCGTGACCCGCATCACCCGCGTTGCCCAGTCCATCCTTTGTCTCCTGCACTACTTTCCGTATTGTGGCACTTTGGCAGGGGAGCGGCGAATCAAATATCGACCGTTCACATTGAGGTTGCCAATAGAGGATACCCCCAGGGGAATTCGAATCCCCGTCGCCTCCGTGAAAGGGAGGTGTCCTAGGCCTCTAGACGATGGGGGCAAGACTCAGCATTAGTTAATGTAGCGAATGCCCTGAGCGTTTGTCAACCCCTCGGGAAATTTTTGCATCGCAGCCGCTCCTAGGGAGAAAATGAGGGCGAGTGACTGAGGGACTTGCTGTGGAACTTGCTGGCCTACGTTCCTTCTCGATTGTGATGCCCGCCTACAATGTGGTGACCCAACGGGGAGAAACGGTCTTTCGGGAAACCCTTGAGAGCATTGCCGCCAGTTGCCGCTACCTCCAACAGCACTTCCCCTACGCCACTGCGGGGGAATTCATCCTGATTAGCGATGGTTCAACGGATCACACCTGTGATGTGGCGACGGCAGGATGGCCGAATGCCGTGCCCCTACAATTGGTGGGCTTGCCGACGAATATTGGGATTGCGGCAGCGCGGAACATGGGGGTGCGCTTGGCCAAAGGGGAGGTGATTTTTTTCTGTGATGCCGATGATCTCTACCGCCCTGAGCATCTGTTTTTAGCCCTATCGGTGTTGAATCAGCCTTTACCCGCACCCTATGCCCCAGCGTATTTTGGGGCGGTACGCACGGGGGTCTATTGTCGCGATCGCCTGCATCCCTACTGGCACAAAAGCCTCGAGCAAACGCTGGTGCTCAATCTCGCCGTGCGCCGCGAAGTCCATGAGTTTATTGGCGGCTTTCCCGAAGAGGAGGTGTTTCGCCAATTTCGCTATGGGGCTGAGGATGTGGCCTATGCCCATTGGCTGCACCAGTTTTGCCACACTGCCCAACTCCAGCAGCAGACCGTTGAGTACCGCCGCTTTCCCAATAGTTTCTTTGACCGTCAACTCAAGAAATTCCAAGCGGCTCCCGGCACCGTGGCTGATGATCTGGATGCGAGCGATCGCCAGCAGGAGGCGCAGATTCAGCAGATTATGGCCACACGACTTCAGGAATTGCAGGCCAAGGCGGCTCAACTGGTAGCCTAGGCTTTTTTGTGGCGCTGGACAATCGTCGCGGCCAGTTTCTCCGGTACTTCTTGAAGATGGTCAAATTGCCAATGGAAGCCACCTGTGCCCATTGTCAGCGATCGCAACTCCACCACAAAGTCATGCATTTCTGCTTGGGGTAAATAAGCCTCAATCTGTTCCCAGCCGGGCCAACCCTCCTTATTGCTGTAGCCCAAAACCTGACCGCGCCGCCCCGTCAACGCCTGCATCACCTTAGCCGTAAAAGCTTGGGGCATCCACACTTGGACTGCCATGATGGGTTCTAGGAGTTGCGGTTCACACTGGGGAATTCCCGCTTGCATGGCGAGGCGAGCCGCTTGGCGAAAGGCCTGCTCAGAGCTATCCACGGAGTGATAGGAGCCATTGGTGAGGGTCACCGCCACATCCACGATCGGAAATCCCAACGGTCCTTGGTTGAGAAATTCCCGCACCCCTTGCTCGACACCGGGGATATATTGCTTGGGCACAACGCCGCCGACAATGGTTTCACTAAATTGAAAGCCGCTGCCGCGTTCTAGGGGAGCAATATCGAGGTAGACATCGCCAAACTGGCCGTGGCCACCGGTTTGATGTTTATAGCGGCCATGACTGTTTTTCGTGCTGCGGCGAATGGTTTCCTTGTAGGGGACTTGGGGGAGATGGGTTTGCATCGGTAGGTTATATTTGCGGCGCAGGCGATCAAGGGCAATCTGCAAGTGAATGTCACCCTGTCCCCAGAGAATAATTTCATGGGTATCGCCATGCTGTTCCCAGCGCAGCGCCGGATCTTCCTCAAGGAGTTTTTGCAGCGCGCTGGTGAGCTTCACCTCATCACTGCGTTTACTGGGGGTAATGGCCAAGGCATAGACGGGTTCTAGTTGGGGGGCACAGGGCAAAGGCACCGCCTGACCATTGATACTGAGGGTCTCACCCGTACGAATGCCCTCTAGCCGCGCCAAGAGAACGATGTCCCCCGCTGTGGCTTGTCCCAAGGATTCCAGTTGTGTACCTTGGGCACGGTAGATACCCCCCACGCGCACCCCATTCAAGCTCATACCATCGGTCAAGGTACCCTGCCAGACCCGAACGAGGGAGAGCTTGCCGCCTCCTTGGGGTAGATAGAAGGTCTTCAGCACTTGGGCGAGGGGTTCTTCACCATTGATCTGGCGATGGGCAGCAGTTTCTGTGGCATCGGGTGCTTCGCGATCAAGGGCTGCCAATAGGGGGCGCACACCGTAGTCCGTTTGCGCACTGCCAAAAAAGACGGGCACAATTAAATCGGCTCCCAACTCCCAGCGCAGATCCGCCATGATTTCACTTTCTGGCGGCGCAATATCCTCAAGGAGTTCTTCCAAAAGGTGGTCATCATAGTTGGCTAGAGCCTCCAGTAGCTCCGCCCGCGCCGCCTGTTCAACGGCTTGTAATTCCGAAGGAAAGGGAACTAAATCCGCCGCTGCCCCCGCATGATAGTGATAGGCCTGCTCCGTCACCAAGTCAATGTAGCCCAAGAGATCATCCCCCTGCCAAATGGGGTACTGGTGGGGTACCAAGGGGCGACTGGAAACTTGGCGATAGGCCGCGAGGATCTCCATGTAGGGGTCATGGGCGCGCTCCATCTTGTTGACAAAAAGAATATGGGGAATCTGCCAGTCATCGAGGAATTTGAACAGGGGGGTTAGGGTAAAGGCGCGATCGCTCAGGGGTTCACAGACAACGATCGCCATATCCACCCCCACGAGGGCATTGAGGGTTTCTTGCAGCAATTCCACCGAGCCGGGACAGTCGAGAAGCGTCAGCTCCAAGTCTCCATACTGGGTATGAACGACATTCAGTTCTACCCCCATTTGGCGATCGCGAGCCTCAGGGCTGGTATCTAGAAGACTACTGGCCTTACTGCTCGTGGCGTGGGTAAGGCGCAAAATGCTTTCTGCAAGGGTTGTTTTGCCACTGTTGTAGCTGCCCACAAGGGCAATGTTGCATCGTCTCGCCATCGCACACCTACCTTTTGATTTGCCATTCGGGTCAAAATTGTCCAGAATAGAGCCTTAGTTTGCCTTAACTAGATCTCTTAACCCTTGGCGATCGCCCTTGGCGGAATTTGCAGTATCTCTTAAGAGAGCTGTAAACAACCGTTAAGTTGGGGTTAATGTTTGCGAGGAGGACTCACTCACGATGCGCTTCAATTCCCTTTTGTGGGCTAGTATTGCCAGTCTTGGCCTTTGGATGGCATCGCCAGTACACGCCAATAGCCAAGTCAGCACGCTGATGCAAGAAGGGCGACGGCTAGTGGAAGCAGGAAACTATGCCCAAGCCTTGGCCATTTATCAGCAACTGCTCCAGAGCGAGAGCCGTAATCCCCGCGTGCATTCTGCCATTGGCTACATCTATGCCCAGCAGGGACAATTTGCCGAAGCCGCCCGTGCCTACCAACGCGCTATTGAGCTGGATCAACAAAACGCTGATTTTTACTATGCCCTCGGCTACAGTCTGGGGATGATGGGGGAAAACCACGGGGCTGCTGCCGCCTACCGCCAAGCCATTCGCCTGAATAACCGTAATGCCCAATCCTACGAAGGACTGGCGGTGATTCTCGCCCGCATGGGGGATCCCCAAGGCGCTATACAGGCCTACCGCTCCGCCCTCAGTCTTGACCCCCGCAATTGGGCGGCTCAAAAGGGATTAGGCGTTTTGCTGCTCCAACAACGCAATATTCCTGAAGCCCTCAGTAGTCTGCAACAGGCGGCAAGCCTTGCCCCCGGCAATGCCTCGATTCAACTCAACTTGGGGATGGCACTTCTGGCCGCCGGCGATCCTAGCAATGGCTGGCAAGCGATTGATCGCGCCGCTAACTTGGGTCAGCGGGATGCGGATCTGCTACAACAGGTGGCTGAACTGGCCGTTGCGGCGAATCAACCCGAGCGAGCCATTCAAACCTATCGCCGCCTAATCACTTTGCAACGCGAACGGCTAGCCACCTACTTTAGCTTTGGCGAGTTGTTAATGCAGCAGAACAACCCCCTTGAAGCGGCGGCAATTTATCGTCAAGCTACGCAGATCAACCCTAGAGATCCCGAGGGATTTTATCGCTTGGGCAAAGCCTTGGCAGCGCAAGGGCGGCGGCAGGAGGCTCGCAGTGCCTATCAAGTGGCTTTGAAACTGTACCGTGAGCAAAATAACCGCGCAGGAGAAACCAAAGTCCGAGACGCGATGCGGCAGCGCAATTAGCGACTAAGCCCCCTGCCCTAGATTCATGACGACCTGCTGCAATTCAGAAATGAGAGCACTGGGACGGCCATTGAGGATATTTTGGTTTAGTCCCTCTAGGCCTTGGCGCAGGTGATTGAGGCGATCTTGAACGGGCTGTAAAATCTCCCGCAGTAGATTCGCTTGGCCGCGCTTGGCAGCGAGTAACCGTTGCTCTTCAATCAGTGCCTGTTCTTCTTGACTGAGTTGATCTTTTTGCTGCTGTTGCAGTTTGCGGCGCTCTTCAAGGTCGTGGCGCAGACTTTCGAGATCAGTATAGGCCTGCTGCAATTCTTCCGCGAGTTGATTGACAGCCACACTGTACTCTTGAAACTGGCGCTCCAGTTCACTGAGGATGGGAATGAGGCTAATGCCCTGTTGGGAGGCGGGATCTTTGCGCGCCTCTAGCACTTGTTTGTGGATTTTGTAGATCGCTTCTTTTTCACGGATATTTTGCCGCTGTCCTTCAAGCGCCTGATTGAGCAGATTACAGCGCTGGCGTTCGTCCTCCAGTTCTCCTGCCAGTTGCAGGCGATCGAAATCACTGGCGTCTTTGACTTTTTGCTCCAGTTCTGCTAAGGACTCCAGAGCCATTTTTAGCTCTTCTTCTTGATCGTTGACAAAGGCAGAGGCACGTTTGAGGTCATTACCGCGGTTGGCGACTTCTTTTTCGAGTTCCTCCATGGGCATTTTCATCAGGGCATTCACATCCACGGCCTCTGTGAGATCACTGACCATGGCTTGGCGCATTTGCTGGATCATTTCCTCCTGTTGGGCAAGGAGGTGACGTTCTTTTTCAAGCACGGACTGTTTGTAGCGGCAGAGTTCCTCCTGCAGGGCGATCGCCCGACTGTCTTGCCAAAATTGTTCTTGGGCGGTGCGCCACGTCTCCTCCTTTGCATGGAAGGCTTGCAGTTGTTCCTCTAGGGCAGCTTGCCGTTGACTCAGCTCCTGCTCCAGTTGCTCCAGTTGCTGCCAGTATTGACTCAGCAAGGCCTGCTGCTGGTCTAAAATTTGAAAACATTCCGCGATTTGAGGACGCCCACCACTGTTGAGGGTCTCTGCCAACTGCCGCAAAATCGAGTCCACTTGGCGAATTTGCTCTGGGGATAGGCCAACGCTGTGGCTTGATTTAAGTTGTTCCCAGCGCTGCTGCTCTTGGTGCACTTGGTGGCGTAAATTTTCAAGGGCTTGGCGCTCTGCTTGAATCCGCTGTTCCTCGGCGGTCAATTCTTCTCGCAATTTGTTGAGTTGTGCTAGCTGCTCTTCAGCGCCGGCCAGTTGCGCCTCTAGTTCTTGGAGTTCTTCTCTGCGCTGCTCAAATTCCTGTTCCCGTTGGTTCAGAGCTTCTGCTTGATAGGAGAGGGATTGCTTCCAGCCCTCAATTTCTTCCTCTTGACTTTGGAAGCGCTCACGCATCCGTGTGAAGCCGTGCAAGATACCGGTGAGACGGCGCGTTGCTTCATCCACGTTTTGAATCTGGCGGTTGGCGGCCATTTCAACAAAGACCAACACACCATTGCCGTAGTCACGACTGTTGTCAAAGGGAATCGTTTCTTCGTTTTGGGGGACAGGGTGCCAGTAGCCCGACTGCTCACGCATCAACAACTTCAACTCGGATTTCGTCCCCATGAAACCCGTTTTTTTAATCACCTCGGCAAGATACTGCACAGCCCTTGACCTCTACCCTAACGCTGAGACTGACACACAACTAGAACATACAACAACCGTAATAATACGCATGACGAAATTAAGTGAGTGAAGGATGCAACTTTTCGTCTGTCCGCGATCGCTGGAATCCAGAACCCTATATTTTTATTAAACACCCATCGGCAAGTGTTCAGCAGTGGCCTGAATCACTCGGTCGGGGACTGGAGAATTGCCAAGGCTAAGGTGGTTGAACTATTGGCCATTATAGCGAAAGGAGGGTTGCTACCCGCCAAAAGTCATTAATGTCATTAATCATCGCTGGCAGCGGGCATCCAAGGTTGCTGTGGCAAAAAGACGCGATCGCGCGGCAGGGGGGCAACGGGTTCTGTGAGGGTAAAACGACCACTGTGGATCCAGTCTTTGAGGACTTCGGCAATGCGCTGACTAAAGTAAAGACTCGTCAGGGGAGCAGTGCGCACAGTTTTGCCTTCAATTTTGATTTTGCCTGACTTGAGTTGAGCATAGTTGACCATGCCAAAGGTGGGACGCACGCGGCGGGGAATTGAAAAGTCAATAATTGGGGCAACCACGTCTTCATCACGAATGGCACAGCGGGCAATAACGTCTTGATCTAAGACGGGCAGGGGCACGCCCACTCCCAACATCAGGGAGGCACCGTAATGTTTGAAATAGCAACCGCGCACCCAAAAGGGATCCATTTGCTTGGCATCACCAATCAGGGCAAGGGTGGCTGCTGGACCAATGGGGGTGTCGTTGGCCAACCGTTTTTGCAAGGGGAAGTGTTGAGTGCCTTCCCACGCCACATAACCAATGCCACCGCCGAGAAAAATGCGCGTGCCAATCCCCACCAGTCGCAAGTAGGGATCATTCAATAGAGGTGAAAGGGCACCGCCACAGGCATAGACAGCATTCCCCAGTTGCGGTTGCAGCGGACCAAGGTAGGTATAGAGCGGGCGATCGCCCCCATTGACACCGACAATAAAATTTTGATAAAGATTGCGGGGGTTATAGAGATAGAACTGATTGATCGTCTCTTTGCTAATCACCGTTTCTAAACTGGCGCGGGGATAACAATCCGTGACATAGCCCACTGCCCGTAGGGGAATGGCTTTACCCGCAATCAAATCGGCAATGACATGGCCCCCCCCGCGCTCCCGCAGACTGTCGGCTTCGCCCGCTTCGGAATTGGGATCCAGCGATTGGGCTGCCCCCAAGTACAGATCGACGGCGCCAAAACCACTGTAGGCAGGAATGCCATCGAGCCAACACTGCCGCAGTTTAATCGGTGGATCCGTCGGCCCCAAGTTAATCATCGCCCCAGACGATTCCATGGGTTCAAACGTGCCCGTCGTGATCACATCCACTTGGCGCGTTGCTTCCGCAATGCTCAAGCTTTCAAGGCGGGCTTTGAGTTCTGCCAATGTCCAAACGGTGGCTTTGCCTGCTGTAATCTTTTCATTGATTTCGGCAATCGTGCGTTCCACAGGCGTTACCGCAGATCTTCAGGATGGCGGATTTGCCAAGTGCCGTCAGGCAGCCGTGAGACCTTACCTCCTAGACGTTCAATATTCTCGATGGCCGTTTGTCGCGAGCGATCGCTGACCGCATTCACCAGTGCCCAAATCCAGGCATTGATCTGTGCCATCCGACTATCGGGATCCCGCCGTAGGGTTTGTGCCAACGAGCGATAATACTCTGCTGCGGCGCGGACTTGTGGATCTGGATTCATTTCTGCCCAAGCCGCCGCGCGATCGTAGGACTCTGCTGCCGCTTGCCCCTTGCCCAAAAAGAGCAATTCATCCATCGCCCGAAATACCCATGCCAAGTAAGCTGTCGGTTGATAGGCAGGATCCATCGCTGCCAGACCCCGATCCATCAAGGCCACAGAGGTTTGCGGCTGTCCTGCATACACCGTAATTGCCGTTGAAAGATAGGGATAGGTTGGGGCAAAGCGGGGGTCTTTAGCGATAATCACCGCAAAGAAAGCAGGTGCATCGTCGTAACCCGTGACTTGGCGGGCAGCGGAATCACCAAAAAACTGCAAAAATTGCAAAAACGCCCAATCGGCAACTAAATTGTCAAAACCAAAGGAAGGGAGATTTGCCAAAAGCCGCATCTGTGTAATGGTCTGGGCATTCTGGCGCTCATATTCAGCATCAGTGAATTGTTCTCCCGTTTGAGCCTGTAACTGACGCAGGGCATCCTGCTGCATAAAGGCAATAATGCTCAAGGCCACAACCGTCAGACCTAGACCCACAGCTTCTGACCAGCGCCAGCGTTTTTGAAGCATGGCCCACCCTCAAGCCAGTTAAGAATTTTTGTTGCTTGCTTCTCCCGGTTCAGTAATCCGCTGAAAGAGATAGCCTGTTCCCCGTGCTGTCAAAATTAATTCTGGATTACTGGGGTCTTCCTCTAGCTTAGCCCGCAAGCGGGAAATGTGGACATCCACCACCCGCGTATCCACATGGCGTTCTGGCGTGTAGCCCCACACCTGCTCGAGAATTTCTCCCCGTGAGAAGGGTTCCCCCGAGCGTCCCACCAGCAATTCCAAGAGCATAAATTCCATACCCGTGAGGCGAATGCGCTCATCCCCCTTATAGACTTGGCGCTTGTTGGTATCAATGCGAATATTGCCCACCTGAATCACCCCAGAGCTAGGGATACCAGAGGTGCTAGTTTTCTCAATGCGTCGCAGCACCGAGCGAATGCGGGCTTCCAACTCCTTGGGGGAAAAGGGCTTGACCACATAATCATCGGCGCCCAGTTCCAGCCCTGTAATGCGATCGGCGACATCGCCAAGGGCAGTGAGCATAATGATGGGGACATCGGATTCTTTGCGCAGTTCTTGACAGACGCCATAGCCATCGAGTTTGGGCATCATCACGTCAAGCACTACTAAATCTGGCTGCTCCTGCCGAAATGTGGTCAGGGCTTCCTCGCCATCGGCAGCAGTGACGACGGTATAGCCAATCATTGACAGCCGAGTTTCTAAAATGCGGCGAATACTCGCTTCATCATCAACAACGAGTATCTTTTCTTTGTGGCTCTCCAAAGTAACGGACACTCCTACTCAATGAGAACAGTAATGGATAAGAAATTAAAATGTGAATTTTTTGTACTCTATCATTTTTTTACTGGCTATAGAAAGACTCCCAGCCCTCACTAGGACAGGATTTTGCCGATTTTTCAGAATTGAGAATCTTTAAGATATTTTAATGTGGTCTTGTCGAGAAAAAAAGCGGACACCCCTGCAAGAGCATCCGCTAGTGTATTGATTCACCAGTGGTTAGTGGCAGCGTTCCCTAGTCGCGGTGGCTTGGCTGAATCCCCACCAACGAGGGCGAGAGGCTTGACCAAGACTGCTTCACCAAGTCGGCCTCGGCCTTGACACTGCCAATGTAGTTGCCCGCTGGCAGGGTGGGGAAGCGTTTGTAGGGCACGACATCTTCGCCAAAGTAGCGGCTGTACTCAGGGCTATTCACCATCGTTTCGACAGCAGCCTTGAGGCCTTGATCCGCCAAGATTTTGTTGTATTGGCGAATTTCCGCTTGGGTGGCCGGGGCGCGACCGAGGAGGTGACGGAAGAGGAATTCAATCACCTTGGTGTTGGGATAGGGGGTGTAGAAGCGGTTGCGATAGATCTCCGAGCTGGCCAAGGTACGCACAAACTCGCGAACCGTAATTTCACCGTTGCGCAGGCGGCTCTCGAGATCAGGGCGCCGGAACTGGCTGGGCACTTGGCCGCTGAAGACATCCATCACTTGGCAGTAGATGGCATTGATCACCAGTTCCACTTCAGCACTAGGTGCACCCACGGTCATGCGGAAAATGCGAGCAGGACGGCGACGGGTGGTACCGACCCCCACTTCCACCGATTGACCATCGCCATTGCGGAAGGAGCGTCCCAATTCGATAAAGCGGGGTTTGCTGGGATCCGCTTGACGCGCTTCGGCCTCTTGTTCGGCGATCGCCCGACTGAGGAGCGGCAGCTTCGTGTTATCGAGGCGAGGTTTCACGGGTGCAAAGCTGGGCACGACAATCGCATCACTTTGCTTCGTGAGTTGATTGTGCAATTTCTCAGTGTTGGGGAAGTTGGCCGCCGGCAGGGTGGGGAAGCGACGATAGGGCACCGTATCCTCACCAAAGGCTTCAGCGTATTCAGCACTACTGACGAGGGCTTGGACAAAGGCCTTTAAGCCTTGGGTGGCCAGAATTTGGTTGTAGCGGCGAATTTCCGCTTGATCAAGGGGCGCTCGACCTAAGAAGTGCTTGGTGCCCAGTTCGATCACCTTGGTGTTGGGGTAGGGGGTGTAGAACTCCTTCTGATAGAGTTCCGAGCAACCCAAGCCCTCGATAAACTCCTTGAGGGTAATCTCGCCGTTGCTGAGCTTCGATTCAAGGGCAGTAAATTCATCGCGGACAATGTAGGGCGCCACATCCCGCTCAAAGACCTGACGATAGGCCGCCTGAATCACTAGTTGCAGATTTTGCTTGTCATTGAGATCTGTGAGCTTAAAGACCTTGGTTTGGTCGCGGCGCTTGCTCACCCCTTGATTGGCACGGAACTGAATTGCTGGCTCGGTTCGCAGTTCGGTCACCGCCCCCAGTTCGACAAAGCGAGGTGTTTCTTCTTTTTCAGGGGGTACGCCAGTTTCACCAATCGTGCCAGTGCGGAGCGATCGCAGAGCCAGACCTTGGGGCGTAATGTAGCGCTCGTAGGGAACCGTATCTTCGCCAAAGGCTTCGCTGTACTCTTGGCTGTCAATGATCGCATCCACTAAGCCATAGAGACCTTTCTTCGAGGCAATGTCGAAGTAGGTATTCATCTCTTGGCGACCATAGGTGGGACGACCCAAGAGGCGACGGTGAATATATTCAATCGCCTTCGTGACGTACAGCGGTGTCCAGTAGAGGCTGCGGAAGAGGTTTGACTTGGCCAAAATCCGCACAAATTCACGCACAGAGATTTCACCATTTTCCAGTTTGATCTCGGCCACTTTTTGGCGCTGCCCTTCATAGACATCGCGGCCAAAGACTTGCAGATAAGCGGCACGAATCACCCGCTGGGTCGAACTTTCAGCAAATTTGACGCTGTCGCCGCCCGTCGCGATCGAGCGTTTGCCAATGCGGGCATTGATGCTGGGAAGCTGATCCAGTTTGAAGACTTTTGGCCCTAGGCTGCCGGGGGCGACCCCACGCGCTGCGGGATTGCTCACCTGATTGTTGATCCCTGGCCCGCGCGTAATGAGAATGCGGCGGGTGTCTTTGTTGAAGGGTTGGGGGCGAGCATTGGGATTTTTCTTCTCTTTCGGGAAGATGGCGCCAAACTGAATTTCCAAGGGATCGTTGCCCGCACCGTAGGGGTGTTGATCCGGCAGCGGCTGATCCTGAGCGGCAAAGGTGGTGATGAATTGCGGGACTTTACGGAAGGGAGCACTGTACTTGAAGAGATCCTGTTGGGCACCCCAGTTGCGGCACTCTTGAGCCTCTTGACCCAGACCCCGCAGATAGGGCACCGTCTCTTCACCAAAGTAGTCGCTGTATTCCTTGGAATCCACAAGGGCATCCACTAAGGCTGGAAGACCCCCTTTGGAAATAATGGCAAAGTAGGTTTGCACTTCCTCACGGCTCGAAGGCCCACGACCCAAAATATGGCGGAAGGCCAATTCTAGGGCACGGCTGTTGATATAGGGTTCGTAGAAGTTTTTGCGATAGAGGGGCGATTTGGCCAGTTGGCGGATGAACTCCTTCATGGAGATGGAGCCATTTTTCACCTTGGATTCTAGGTCAGAGATGCCCAAGCCGTAGGCACGGGAGATGTCGCGTTCAAAGATTTGCCGATAGGCGGCTTTGACCACTTCGTTTTTCTCGGCAGCGGATAGCCCCGGCTTCATCACAAATTTGGGACGGCGTTCGGCGGCATTGAAGTAAATCTGGGGTAGTTGCAGACCTTGAAGATCCGTGGAGTTGCGCTGCCGCACTTTATCGGAGGGGGCAGGGGCAATAAATTCGTTGATCAGAACTTCAAAGTAGGTTTCCACAATGCCCTTGGCTTCGGCGTCTTTTTCAAAGTAGCTAAGAGCCGCCCGCCGCATTTCCTGTAGGGCAGCAATGGTGGCATCAGTGGAGCAAGCAGCCTCAATAATTTCCCGCAAGCCGCGCGTATTCACCGCCAGAATGTTGGGATCGCCAGCCACAATGGCATAGGTGGTATAGCGCAGGAACCAATCCAAGTCGCGCAGGGATTTTTCCATGCGGGCAGGGCCATAGCGGGCAATGTTGATCGGCTTGAAGCCCACGGGTGCACCACCACCAGAGGCACTAAAGACGGAGCGCAAGCCCTCTAGGAATCCACCACGGGTGTCCACATAGGTTGCGGTTCCCAACTTCATGGCTTCTTTCATGTCAATGGCTTCGCCCCTTGCCCCAGTGGTGAATTGGGGGGCTTCTGCAGTTTGGGGACGGGAGAGGAAGGCCATGGGGGAACCACCGACAAAGATGCGGTTGGCAGCACGGGAAACAATGATGTCGGCGTTGCGGGTGAGGGTGGTGGCAATTTCAAGGCGTTTTGCCCCAGAGTGCAGATAAACAGCGAGTTCATCCAGCTCACCCCGATTCAGGAAGCGATCCTGCTGTTCGGCTTGAATAATCGTTGAAACGGGGACTGTTTGATAAAGTTGCGGGCGGGCAACCGAGCTTCCACCACTTGCTTTGACAACCATGGTTACTAAGAGGCTCCCTTTACTTTTAGTTAACGCGCTAACTTAGATTAGAACGATTCGGGGGTAGCTCGGTATTTTTTTAAGAAATGTATAAATTTATGGGGATTTATCGGCGATCGCCCCTAAGCTTTATGAATTTTTGTAATATTCCTTGACGGCGGTGCCCGACCTCAACACCCATGCCTGCTTCAGGCAACTAATCCGCCCACTCAACCGATCGCCTAAAAGTGCTGAAAAAGTTGATCGGGCTGCAGGGGCAATAATTCACCATTGAGCTTGAGTTGCACTCTCTTTTCAGGAATCATTTCCCCAACAATGGCGGCTTGCTCACCCGCTGCCCTACAAAGTTCTTGAGCCAAGTCTGGGGCAAGGCACAACACCAGTTCAAAATCTTCACCGCCATAGAGTGCCCAGTTCAAGGCCTGCGGGCGATCGCTATAGCCCACCATCGGAATTTGTTCTGCCCAAAGAATCGCACCCACCCCACTGGCTTGACAGAGTTGCAAGACAGCTGCCGCGAGGCCATCACTACTATCCATGCCAGCCAGACGCGGCGGGGGCACCTGTTGGCGCAGCCATTGCACAATATCCAATCGAGGTTGAGGGCGTTGATGGGCTTGGATCCACGCTTGCCGTAGTTCTGCGGACACAGTACTGGCCCACTGCGGATACAAAAGGCACTCGAGACCAGCGCGGGAGGCACCATGAACCCCCGTCACGACAATGACATCCCCCACCCGGGCGCGATCGCGATAAATAATCCGTTCTGGCGGCGCACTGCCCAAGACGGTGATGCTGAGACTGAGAACGCTAGAGCGACAGGTATCACCACCGATAATGCTGGTGCCATAGGCCTGACAACAGGCGGCCATGCCTTGATAAATCTCCTCAATTGTTGCCACAGGACAGTTGCGCGGTGCCGCGAGACCCACCGTTAACCCCAAGGGCAATGCCCCCATGGCTGCAAGGTCGGATAAATTGGCGGCCAGCGATCGCCAGCCCACATCCACTGGCGTCATGGTCACAGGGGTATCGCCCATGCCTAAACTAAAGTGCACCCCCTCCACTAGGACATCGGTACTGACAATCAGTTGCTCCCCAAGGGGTAGCGACAGAACCGCGGCATCATCGCCAATCAATTCCCTGTGGCAATAGGGGCGCAGGCGCTCAATCAATTCCAGTTCGCCACAGTCGGCGAGGGTGAGCATCACTAGTCAAACATCCGAAAATAGGGGGGGCGAATGGGGGCGCCGGGTTCTTTTTCGAGATCAAAGTTAATCACATCCCAGCGCTCCTCTTGGCTAGCGGGGGGGCTAAACTCAACGGGCAAACCAAAGAGGCGCAGCATTTGGGGATCCGTGGAGCCTCGCCAAGGGGTGCTGCGTTCGAGGTAGGCACAAAAGAGATCCCGATAGCGTTCGGCAATAATGACTTTGGTGGCGCGGTAGCCTTGGGTGTAGAGGCGATCGAGGGCATCGTGAATTTCAAAGCGAATCCCGTCGGGGTGGGTATGCTGGCGATACCATTCGCCGTCCCAGAGGCGCCAAATGCGGCCGGATTGTAGGTGCATTAATTCCCCCGTTTTGGCATCAGCTTCAAAAGGACCGTGGCGCGGGCACAGGTACGTATCGGTGAGGGTCAGGGCGGGAATGACTTGCCGACAGTGGGGACAACGAATTTCAGGACCAAAGATCGGGTAGTGAGAGCCGGATGAGATCATGGACAGTTACCACACAGCGGCAGCAAATCCACCGCGATCGCCCTTATTATAACGAGTTGACTTCAGGAGCGGAAAACAAGGCGCCGTTCCCCCTCAAGTGGGTGGTTTGGGCTACCCTTAAGGGGTGGCAGATGCCAAGATAAAGAAATGTGTAAATTGGGATTGAAGCGTCAAGAATGATCCTTGGGGATGAACAGCGGGACATTTTGATTATTGGTGGCGGCACCATGGGGCTGGCGATCGCCATCGAATTGGCATTGCGGGGGGCACGACCCACCGTTCTCAGCCGCCAGTTTCGGGAAGCAGCGCTCCATGCCGCAGCGGGAATGTTAGCCCCCCAAGCAGAAGGCTTGCCCGCAGGCGCCATGTGGAATTTGTGTACGGCGAGCCGCAATCTCTATCCCAGTTGGATTGATAAGCTTGAGCAACTGACGGGCATGGATGCGGGCTACTGGCTCTGTGGTATTTTGGCACCCGTGACCGATGAGCGGCAGCGCGATCGCGCCCACCCTATGGAACCCGACAGCCGCTGGCTCGATGCATCTGAACTTGGGAACTATCAACCGGGCTTTGCGGAGAGTGTGCTAGGGGCTTGGTGGTTTCCCCAAGATGGGCAGGTGAATACGCGCAACTTGGCTAAGGTCTTGGTGAGTGCCGCTCGCATTCTAGGAATCGAAGTGATTGAGGGCATTAGTGTCCAGCGGTTTCAGCAAACCCCCCAAGGGGAAATTACAGCCTTGGAGAGCGATCGCGGGCGTTGGTCTGCGGGGATTTACATTCTGGCCACAGGCGCATGGGCACAAAGCCTACTTCCCCTACCCGTCACCCCCCGCAAGGGGCAAATGTTAGCCCTAAAACCGCCGGGGCAACCCCTACTGAACCATGTGATCTTTGGCGATCAACTCTATCTCGTGCCGCGTCGCTCTGGCAAAGTGGTGGTGGGTGCCACCAGTGAGGATGTGGGTTTCCAAGAGGGAACTACGGTTGCTGGCCTGCAAGCACTGCTGAATCGTGCCACCGCCGTTATTCCAGAGTTGGCCAGTTACGAGGTGATTGATACGTGGTGGGGCTATCGTCCAGCCACCCCCGATGATTTACCGATTTTGGGGGAAGGGCCAGCGGCGAATCTTTACTTGGCCACGGGGCATTACCGTAATGGCATTTTACTTGCCCCGATTACAGCGAAGCTGATGGCCAACTTGATTTTGCATCGGACGGGCGATCGCCACCTGAAAGCCTTTTCGTGGCAGCGATTTCAAACTCCGTCGGCAGCCAGTGCCTAGGCCGTCACCAACTCAGGACTAGGACGTTTGCTATGGCGGATGCCCGCGATCGCTGCTGCGTAATCCGGTGCCTTGAAGACCGCTGAACCAGCCACAATGGCATTGGCACCGGCTTCGAGAACTTGCCACGTATTTTCCGCCTTGAGACCGCCATCCACTTCGATCCATGGGTCTAAACCGCGCTCTTCGCACAGCTGCCGTAGCCGCCGAATTTTTGGCAAAACCGCTGGAATAAATTTCTGGCCGCCAAAGCCAGGGTTGACACTCATAATCAGCACGAGATCACAGACATCAAGGACGTACTCAATGAGTTCAAGAGGGCTAGAGGGGTTGAGCACTACCCCCGCCTGTTTACCCAGTTCCCGAATTTGACAGAGGGTGCGATGCAGGTGAGGCGAGGCGTTGTGTTCCGCATGGACAGAGATAATATCCGCCCCCGCTTTGGCAAAATCCGCCACGTATTTTTCTGGCTCAACGATCATTAAGTGCACATCGAGGGGCTTTTGGGTCAAGGGGCGAATTGCCTCAACAACCAATGGCCCAATCGTGATATTGGGAACAAAACGACCATCCATGACGTCGACATGGATCCAGTCGGCTCCCGCCCGATCCACCGCTTGGATTTCTTCACCCAAACGACTGAAGTCCGCAGAGAGAATGGAGGGAGCAATCACGACGGGCTTAGCACTCATGACCGATTCATTCCGTAAATAACGTTACAATTGTTTTTCAGTGTACCGAGCGATCGCCCCCACAGCAACTCTCCACCACCCAGACCACTTTGGCAAGTGCCTATGCATAGCCACTGCAGACCAACGGTACATTTTATAGTAGGCAACAATAGAGTTCGTCTGCACCACCAATATCATCAGCCAAAGGTGAGACACCAAATGTTGAAACAGCGCGCCACGATCATCACCATTGCCATTGGGTTGCTGGCCTCAGGCATGAGCGGCTGTGGCTTTATCGTCACTGAAGTTGAAATAGACCCTACCAATCAACCCAATCAAGCGGTGGCGCCACCGGCAGCAGCTGCCCCAGACCTTGAACCCGAACCCCCCAGTGTCACCGCATCTGCGGTTGCGGCATTAATTCCTCCTACCAACCCTAAAACCTATGTTGAGGGACTGACAAATGTCGGTCGTGCGAATCCCTTCGCCCCGCTGCTTCCCCCCAACAGGAACGAGGGTTCCAAGGGTGAAACGCCAAACGGTGCGCCCGCCGCTACGGGTAATGCGGGTAACGGTTCCCCTCAAGCGCCGGCTAATGGAACAGGTACTCCCGCTGCCGCCATTCCACCCACCCCATCACCCCTGCCGCCTCCAGTGGATGCCCAAGCGGTGAAGGTTTTTGGTGTGGCTGCCGTAAATGGTCGCCTACAGGCAATTATTCGCTCGCCCAAAGAGAATGTCACCCGTACGGTGCAGGTGGGGGATACGATCGCTGGCAATGTGCTTGTGCGCGCCATTGATGCCTATGACACCACACCCGCAGTGGTTTTAGAACAATTTGGTCAAACGGTGCGCCTTACGGTCGGTCAGCCCACCACTGCGCAAGAGGCAACGCCACCCACTATCTAAGGCTAACTGTGCATACGAGGCAAGGGGTAGGGCGTGCTGAGAATCTCACTCTCAAGGACAGCCAACTGCTGCAATCGCTCTGCTAGCACCTCTTGACCAAAGGACTCATAGGCCAAGTACCAATAGGTGCCATAGTGGCGTGCCTCAGAGGTCACAAGGCTGGCAAAAAATTCTGCTAACTCCCGATCTGGGCAATGCTGAGCCAACAGTTGCAACCGCTCATGGCTGCGAGCTTCAATCAACGCGCAAACCAATAGGGTATCGAGAAAGCGATCGGGTTCCTGCGGGCGGACAGCGGCATTCAAGCGAGAGGCGTAGGGGGGTGCACTGAGGGGGGCAAGGGCAATGTGGCGGCGTTCCAGTTGCTGATTGACTTGACGGAAGTGATCGAGTTCCTCTTGGGCAATATCGGTGAGGGCATCTACCAATCGCTTGTGGGAAGGATAGCGAAACATGAGATTGATAGCTACGCCAGCCGCTTTGCGCTCACAGTGGGAGTGATCGAGCAAAATCGTATCCAAGTGAGCGATCGCCTGCACCACCCAATCGGGGCGGGTAGGTTGCACAAGAAACTTAATGCGAACGGGCGTCTCAATCACGGCGGCGCTGAACGGTGAGCACAGAACAGGGGGCATTGTGGAGCACATAGTTGCTGACACTGCCAAGGAAGAACTCGCTCAAGCCCTTGAGACCCCGCCGCCCCAGCACAATCAAATCACTTTCCCAATCTTTGGCCAGATCACAAATGGCCCGACCCGCATCCCCTAAGGCTTGGGTAAATTCTGTGGGTACGCCCTTTTCAGTGGCAATTTGGGTGAGATTGCGCAGCATATCCAAACCTTTTTGCTCAAAGTTTTCCCACTGCTCGGCATAGGTACGCATCACTTCCTCATGGAGTCCCACATAGACCCCGGAAGCGAAGGGGGTGGTAAAGATGGGGTCAGGATAGGATTCATTGGTGGGTGAAAGGACATGAATCAGCATCATGCGGGCTTGGTAGTGCTGTGCCAAATCCAGCGCCGTTTGAAAGACCTGTTCTCCCAGTTCACTGTCGTCAACGGCAACGAGAATTTTCTTGTACATAACGCCCTGCCCTCCAATTTGCCTACCGCCTTTTTCACAGTCATGGAGTCCTGCTCAAGACTGCCCAAACCCATTCCTATTCCTAAAAGCGAATCTCACTCCTGACTCCTCAACTGTTCATCAAAAAATAGAAAAAGGCTCTATCTCTAGCTTAGAAGATTCCCACGGGGCTAAAACCTACATTTTGTAACATAGATTACTTTTGCGCAACAGTAATCGCCATTAGCCCGCCCAAGAGGGGATAGTGTTTCACGTGCTGAAAACCGACGTTTTGAATTAGATCACAGAGGGTGGCTGGGCTGGGGAAAGCCTGAATACTCGGCCACAAATAGTCATACTCTGCGGCCAAGCCATACTGACGGGCGGTGGGCACCACCCACTGTTGCAAGTACCATTGCTGAAATTGCTGGAGTGCGGGGGTTTGGGGATGGCTAAAGTCAAGAATGGCGACTCGCCCAGCGGGAATCAGCAGCCGAAACATTTCCCTGAGAGCTTGGCGAATATCCACGACATTGCGCAGCCCATAGCCCATGGTGATTCCTTGAAAGGTTTGATCTGCAAAGGGCACAGCCAAAGCATCCCCCTGAAGCCATTCAATTTGCGGGTAATGGCAACTGCGTTGACGGGCGATCGCCAAGGGTGCCGCCGCAAAGTCTAACCCCACCACCCGCCCCTGCCGCCCCACCCGCCGCGCCAGCATACGAGTCAAATCGCCCGTGCCACAGCAGAGATCTAAAGCCGTTGCCCCTGCAGGCAGTTCGAGCCAGTCCACGGCCATCTGTTTCCAGACATGGTGAAGGCCAAAGCTGAGTTGATCATTGAGGCGATCGTAGAGGGGGGCAATGCGCTCAAACAGGGCTTGGATATCGGTCATGGTTTAGCCTTAGCGCTGGCGACGCTGACGCAAATAGTTCGCCTCACGGCGTAATTGCTGAAAGTACTCCGTTTCGGTAATTTCTGCCACCTGCTGCCGCCGTTTTTCGTGATCAATTTCCACCCTTAGCTCTTCGATTTGCTGCTGCATCGCTTGCTCACGCTGTTTGCGCTCAGTAATGTCCTGCACCAATCCTTCATAGTAGAGAACCTTGCCCTCGGCATCCCAGACCGCCCGCATATCCAATTCGACCCAGATGATCTGGCGATCGCGCCGATAGGCCTTGAATTCAAAATGTCCCGTTGTTCCTCCAGTTGCAAAATGATTCAGAATCTCATCACGGGTGCTGGCTTCCACATAGATTTGGTCGCGAATACTGGTGACGCTCTGCACCATTTCTTCAGGAGAGTCAAAGCCAAAAATTCTGGCCATGGCGGCATTGACCCGAATAAACCGATTTTCTGTTGACGCCTGAAAAATCCCCTCAAGGGCATTCTCAAAAATACTGCGGTAGTTTTCCTCAGCAATGCGCAGTGCTTCCTCGGCGCGAATGCGATCGCTAATATCAATACCGACGGCAACCGTATGGGTACCCTGCATGTATTTTTGCAAAGCCACGAGGTAAAATGCGGTTTGACCATTGCGCTTAACGGAGATCACGCGTGAGGCAAATTGATCGGGAGAATCCACAAACTCCTGCATAAAGGCTGCCAACTCTCTATCCTCACGCAAAAAGCCCAAGGGACGACCAATAAACGCCTCTGGTGGCAAATTCAAGGTTTCTGCCAACTTGCGATTCACCCCCTTATAGATCCCCTCGGCATTAATCCACGAGATCGTACCCGGTACCGCATTGAGTACCGCCTCAAACTGTTCATTGGCCTCAAGCAGTTCATCACGAATCTGCTCAAGGGAGTGGTTTTTCTGGGCTAACTCCTCAAAAGAGATCCGCAACTGGCGCATCATGGCATTAAAGGCATTGGCCAGTTCCCCCACCTCATCAAGGGAGTGCACCTGTACCAGTGTCGTCAAATCGCCTGCCTGCACGCGGCGGGTCGAAGTCGCCAAGGATTGAATGGGTTTGACAATGGCATTGGCCGTGAGATAGGCCCAAACACTGGCCAACAACAGGGCACCAAGGGTAATGGCAAAGGCCACCAACCGTTTCTGGGTGGTCATGGTATGAATCCACGCTTGGGACTTCCCCACAAAGGCGATACCAATGGGCGGTGGATGCGGCAAATCGAGCTGCTGGCGAAAGTCCTGCAATGGACTGTAGATCGTTACATAGGGAGAACCCAAAATGTCAGTTGTGCCGAAAAACGTTTTGCCCTGATTGAGCACTTGAGTGGCCACTTCGCGAGCAACGCGGGTACCAAGGGCGCGAGTCTGACCATCGGTGTAAGGTACATTGGTGGCAATCCGCAAATCTTGGGCAAAAATTGTTGCCACCGTATCTACCGTGGACCATTCTGTGGTGGCATCCACAAGATCCGGCATATTGTTGAGTAAAATGCCCGTCAGAATTAGCCCCTGAAATTGGTTGTTTTCATAGAGAGGCTTTGCGGCAAAGGCCAGTAAGCCAATATTGCCGTCCGCAATGGGGTAGGTACCGACAGGGGCTGGCCGTTGCTTGGCGGGTAGAGTTGCAATGGGTTGAGGACGCAATGTGATCTTGGCCTGCTGGGCTAAGCCCAGTTCTTGTAACTGCTCACGACTGAGGAGCACCAGACCGCTAATCATCTGCTGGCGATCGCGAGCCACTTGAAACATCGGTAAGTGAGCAATACTGCTGGCTTGATGTGAGCTGAGACGATAGTAGGAATGGGTTTCGGGGGTCAAGTCGAGGAGTGCCTCTCCCGTTTTAGCCAAGACCATTGTTTGCTGGGCGAGTACCTGACCACTAGCATCGCTCACCAGCATCAGATTCATGGGACGCTCAGTGGGATCCACCTCCTCAAGCAGATCGCGGATAGTGGAGGGATTCATCATACGGGTGAGGGGTTGACCCACGTGCTGCACATACATCCCATTGGCAATCAAGAGGGCTTGAATGCGAGACTCATAGGCCAAGTTATCAATTTCCCACTGCAAATCCTGCAAACTAGAGCGCAGTTGCTGCTCAAGTTGACGATCGAAGTTATGATTACTGACCTGAATCAGGGCTTCGGTAATAATCACGGCTGGAAAGAGCGCCACAAGAGCCAAGGCCAAGGTAAATTTCCAACGCAGACTTAACCGCTGCCATGCGGTCGAGAATCGTTGAGATAAGGCTCTAGCGGAATTTTTCATCAAGATTGATACCGAGGCTACTGCAACTGCCGCAATTGCTACTTTCCAAGCTTGAGCGTTGCTGGCAGTACATTGATCTTAGACGACCTTAAAAACGGTAACGGAATTCAATAAAGCCTGTGCCCTGACCACTGGTGCTCACCTGTCCGCCAAGGCGAATCTGCTCTGTCACCTGAAACCCAAGGTTAAACCGCGTCGGATCATTGGGAGCGGTGAGCAACTGCAAGAGGGAAACCGAGGTAAAACTGTTCACTTGAAAACCCAGTTCAGCCCCTAGGGCAAGGGTTGGGGCTTGGCTTTGGGCCTGGCGATCGGGGGGCACGACGGCTGGAAACATCCGAAAGGAAGTGCGGTTACCCGTGGCCTGATCAATCAATGCCTGTAGGTTATTGAAAAGAGCTGATCCGGCAAGACTGGCCACCGCCGCTTCTCCCCCCACTTGGTTGAGATCCGCAATTGAACCACCGCCCATCAAGGCAAGGAGTTCGGTCGTGCTGCGCGAAGGGGTACTGGATAGCTCAAGCACCGCAGGCAAATTGGTTTGCAATTGACTGGCACGACCATTGATGCGGGCAGTGATCCGAATGGTGTTCAATGTTCCCAGACTGGTGGCTGTGAGGGAACCCGCATCGGAGAGTCGCGTCACGGTGCCGGGGGTATAAACTTCAGTGGCAGTGGCAGCAAGGGTGAGGTTGAGTTCGGGATCTAAGCCATTGGCGGGAGTAAAGAGCACATAGTTATCCGCTCGCCGCTGGAGCAAAAAGAGGGTGGTGAACAGATTCAGTTGCCCGCCTGTGAGGCGAATTTTGCCGTCAGGCTGGAGACTATTGAGACCCCCATTGAGGGTTAAACTGCCAGTGGCCGTTAGGTTGAGAACGGGCGATCGCGTCACCCGCAAGGCATCTGAGATATTAATTACCAAGTTATCAAAAGCTAGGGGTTCAAAGGGACTGTCAGCAGGAGTGGCTAACCCATTGCCATTGACCAAACCATTGATGGCGCCTAAATCCAAACGCCCTTGGCTGAGTTGGACACTGCCCCCCAAATCAGGACTCAGGAGCGTATCCGTAATCACGAGGGTGCCATCTACGGTGCCGCGATAGATATTGCCGGCATTCACTTGCAAGCGTCGCAAGGACGCGGTGAGGGGTGTGGCAGTATCGGGATCATCTGAGGCTAAGGGAGTCTGAATTGGTAACACCCCTGCCATGGTAATTTGCCCTTGGCTAAAGAGACCTTGAATGCCATCCACCCGCAGGCGATCGCGATCGAAGCGCACCCGCGCACTGAGATTAGTCACCGGTTCCTCAAAGGCGGGAGTTTTAATCACCGCATCATCCACACTCAGGACGCCATTCACCATCGGCTCCGCCCACGTTCCCCGCAGTTGGGCTTGGAAAACTCCCCTTCCTTGTTGCCATTGCACCTGATCGGTAAAGAGGTTGATCAACGACAATCCCTCATCCTTGACACTCACATCTAGGGCTAACTGTGGATCCACCACGGGTCGCGGGTCAAGGGGATAGATCAAGGGAACCGAACCTGTCACCATGAGCGGTTCTGGCGTATCCAAGCGGGCGATCGCCTGAAGGGCAAGACGATTTTGGGCGTAGCGGAATGTGGCATTCGCTGCCTCCAAGGGACGTTGATTCAACCGACCCTCCGCAAGGGTCGCCTCACCGGCGAGAATGGGCTGCTGCCATGAGCCAGTCAACACCGCTTGGGCATTCACCTTACCTTCCACATCCACCCCCGGCGGCAAAAGACTTGCCACAAGACTCACAGGGAATTGCTCTAGCCGCAGTTGGGCATTTTGCTGGTTACCGCCAAGAATGCCATTGACGTTTAATTGCCCACCATTCACAAGCAGATTGAGGGTTGTCAGCACCAGTTGATTTTGGGCAAAGCGACCGCGACTCAGAAACTGATCAACTGCGTAATTTCCCCACTGCCAATTGGCGCCCTTAAGATCAAAGCTGGCCACCAGACCCGACTGCGGGGTTTGACTCAGATTGATTTGGCCATTAAAAGTCCCCTGAAGTTGCTCCAAGGGGGGCAGCAGCTCCGGCCGCCGCACCAAAGCCGCTTGGGCTTGTAGCATCTCAATTTCGGCAAGGCGGCGAATTTGTGTGAGCAGTGAGACTTGCAGACCTTCCCCTGCGGTGGGTGTGCCCAAATCTGCGGCAGTCCCCCGAGCGGTGGGTTGGCCAATCCCGAGAACGATGGCGAGTCCCGTTAAATCCGCTAAATTGCCTTGGGCAATCGTCAACTGCGCCCCCAATTGTTGAGGCTGGAGATCGGCAGTGAATTGATAGCGACTTTCCCCTTTTGTAAAAAGGCCAGATTGAATCGTCAGGCGATCGCGAGTCAGACGGAATTGCGCTTGCAGGCGATCGCCCCGCCATGCCCCTAACCCCGGTCGCTCTACGGTAAAACTACCCTGCCCCCTCGTCCAATTTTGCAACTGGAGATTGCCTGAGGCCACTCCTGCGAGAATGGCTTTTTCGGGGAGTTCCGGGAGCCGTAACCGCAGGGATTCCACAGGAAACTGCTGCAGACGCAGATCAAAGCTCTCCCCTTGGCGCTGGCCGATCAGTTGCGCCTGTTGCCGTTGAACCAGCAGTGAGCGGGGTAAGCCATCAGCATCCAAACGAAACGCCAAGCGATCGCCCCCCCCCTGTACATTGAGGGCTGCCCCCTGTTGTTGGCTCAAGGTAACCGTGCCCGTGAGTTGAGGGGCAAAGCGCAAATCATTCACCGCCAATCCTTGGGTGAGCAGTGCCCCCTGAAACTGGAGCCTATCGAGGCGGCCTGTGAGTTGGCCTTGAAAGGACGTGGTACCGGCAAGGGTGAGGGGAACGGGGAAATTCGGTTCCAAGAAAGTGCTTAAGGTACTCAGGGGGAGATTTCTGGCTTGGATGCCCAATTGAATGTCAGTGGGTTGTAAGGCCGCTAAATCAACACCAATAGTGCCCTGGGCGCGGATCGCACCGAGAGTGGCTTCTTGCACTTGCAATTGCTGACCATCCCAGTTCACAACTGCAATCAGCGGATCACCCGTGGGGGTTTGATCCACTTGCAGATTGGCACTAGCTCGAATTGCTGGTAGCGTTAGTTGATCCACCCGTCCTTGGGCGATCGCCTGGCCACTGAGACGACCTTGTAACTCTTGATTCAACTGCCGTAGGGGAATATTCTCAGCCTGAGCCTGCAACTGCCACTGACCGGCGGCGGCTTGCACTTGACCCCGCAGACGCCCCCCTAAAAACTGCATTTGAAACTCCGGAACGAGCAGTTGAGTTTGCGTCAGACGGGCGGTGCCCCGCAGTGGATACTGAGCCGTCGGTAGTTGAAAGGCGGCATTGGCCTGCCAAGCCTCTGGGGTACGCAGATTGCCAGCAAAGTCCAGTTGTGCAAACCCCTCCCCTAGGGACACGGGCGGAGCCACATCGTAGCGGCGGGCGATCGCCTGCAGATTCACCTGCTGCACTTGTGCTTGGCCACGAAACTCGCCCGTGGGTTCTACCCCAACCGTTGCCTGTACCTCACCGCCATCCACCAACTGGGCGCGAACCTCCATCAGCCTAACCCCTTGCTCAAGGGACGCCATAAACGGCAGCCGTACCTGTTGCAGTTGCAATTGATCCACTTGGAGCGGCGTTTGGCTGCGCAGTTCACCCCTGACTTGGGGATTCTCCAGATCCCCCTGCACGCGAAGGGTGGGAACTTCCACTTGACCCCGCAGGGGAACCGGTGGCGTAATCTGCAAGGCCGTTAAGGTAGGGGCGAGATCAAACCTCGGCACTTGCGCTTCAATGTTCCAGCCGCTTCGGAGACCGACGGTGCCTTGAGCCTGCCAGCGGACATTGGCGATCGCCCCGCGCAAATAGTGCAGCTTTGCCTGATTGCCCTGCAATTGCACATGGGCTTGTAATCCCTTGATGTCTTGGGGCACAAAGGCCGTGCGTAAAGTACCATCCCGCAACCAAATTTGACCCGTGACTTCGGGGGTTTCTGGTAAAGGCAGACGAACCCGTAATTGCCCCTCCAATTGGCCGCCTTGGACACGAATGGTCTCTGGCAGAATCTCATTCCCGAGCCCAAGGGGAATCTTACTGAAGCGCAAATCCAGTTGTCCTGATTCTTGGGGTTGGTTCCAGTCCCCCTGCAATCGCCATTGGCCACCCCCGGCCAGTTGTCCTTCCGCTTGACCTTCGAGGGCAAAATTCTGGCGATCGGGCGTCAGGGTCAATCCGCCATGAATTTGGTACAGCAGGTAGGCAGGACGCCGAAAGGGTTGAACCAGCACAGAGCCATCCCGCACCTTCACCTTGATTTGATTCAGTTGAAAAAAGCTCGGCTCCTCCTCTGGCAGCTGAACTTCTGTGCGCCACCACCGCCCTTGGGCATCCTGAACCACCGTGAGTTGGGGTTGGTGGAGAGTCACATCGAGATCTAGTTTTTGACCTGTCAGAAGCTGCCATGGATTAAAGGCGACTTCAATGCCATTGATTAGCGCGTTGTCCAACTCGGGAGTGCCATCTTCTGACGTGTAGCTGGGAACCGCTGAGGAGCCAAAACGAACAACATTCAGCCCGACGTGCTCAACGTCGCCAATTTCCACTGGCCGATTGAGACGCTGTTGTAGTTGTTGGGCAATTTCAGGAGCCAATTCATAGTGCACAAACCACCACGCCCGCGTTCCACCGAGCACCACCAAGGCAATCATTCTCCATCCCCACTGACGAGACCAAAGGGTAAAGGGGGGTTGTGGTTGCTGCGTCATTCATCCCAACTCCGTCACACCTAGGCAAGACGCTTAACAGCTCAATCCTAATACGCAGAACAAAGGCTCGTCTTTCTAAATTTGATTGCCCAAGCGATGGGTAGGTTCTGGGCAATTCAAGAAACGCTAGGATAAAAGGATGAACGTAAAGAAATGTAACAAAATGAGTGTCTTAGCAGATCGTGTGGTGTTAGTGGTGGGTGCCACAGGTGGCATTGGTCAAGCCGTTGTTGAGCAACTCCAAGAAACGGGTGCCAAGTTGGTCTTAGCGGCTCGCTCGAGCGATCGCCTGCAAGCTTTGGTAGAGCAGCTTCCCTCCTCAGTCACCGCACAAATTCAGCCCTGTGACATCACCCAGCCGGCGCAAGTGAGCAAATTAATGCAAGCCATCCGCAGTGAGCAGGGACGACTCGATGTATTGATCAACGCGGCGGGGGCTGGCCTCCTCAAGCCCTATCAAAAAATTACTGCGGCTGAACTGGATCAGATGTTGGATCTCAACCTTAAGGGTTGCTTTTACACCAGCCAACAGGCTGCCGAACTCATGAAAGAGCAACAACAGGGACACATCTGCACCGTTGTCGGTATCCTCGGTAAACATTCAATGGCGATGGGGTCAGCCTACTGTGCTGCGAAATTTGGAGTCGTGGGCTTCAGCAAGTGTATGGCCGAAGAACTCAAGCGCTATGGTATTCGCTTTAGTCTATTCTACTTTGGCGGTGTGGATACGCCCTTTTGGGATGCCGTCAGCCTCAAAATCGATCGCCAGAAACTGCTGCGACCGGCCACCGTTGCCCGTCTGATTCGCGCTACCCTAGAAACGGATCCCCATGCGGTTCCCCTTGAGTTGAGCTTGATGCCCGATAGCCACGTCTTCTTCTAAGCAGAAAGCGTAGGCAGCGAAGAAGGATGCAGGAGTAGTTCAGCCGTGGAGCGTTTTTCCACCATTTCGGGCGTGATGGTACATTCGCGCAGGTCTTTGCGGGAAGGCAGTTCGTACATCACGTCCAGCATAATCTCTTCAACAATGGCGCGCAGGGCACGGGCACCGGTTTTACGACGGTAGGCCTCTTGGGCGATCGCCTCTACCGCCGCCGGTTCAAAGCGCAACTCCACACTGTCCATGCGCATGAGTTTTTGGTACTGCTTCAGGAGCGCGTTTTGAGGTTGGGTAAGAATTTCTGCCAAGGCGGCCACATCCAACGGCTCTAGCACGGCCACCACGGGAATACGGCCAATGAACTCTGGAATCATGCCGTACTTCACCAGATCGTGGGGTTCCAGTTGCTTGAGAATATCCGCAGAGCGTTTTTCCTTGGGGAGGGGTTCGCCATCGCGGACAAAGCCCATTGCCTTCTTGCCCACCCGCTGCTCAATGGTTTTCTCTAAACCAACAAAGGCGCCCCCACAGATAAAGAGGATATTCGTCGTGTCAATTTGAATGCAGTCTTGGTAGGGATGCTTGCGCCCCCCCTGCGGCGGCACATTGGCGATCGTCCCCTCTAGCATCTTCAGCAGCGCCTGCTGTACCCCTTCCCCGGACACATCACGGGTAATTGAGGGATTTTCACTTTTGCGGGCAATCTTATCAATCTCGTCAATATAGATAATCCCCCGTTGTGCTTCCTCCACATCCATATTGGCGGTTTGCAGCAAGCGCAGCAGGATATTTTCCACATCTTCCCCCACATAGCCGGCTTCCGTGAGGGTAGTGGCATCGGCAACGGCAAAGGGAACATCGAGGAGCTTCGCCAATGTCTGAGCTAAGAGGGTCTTGCCAGAACCCGTCGGGCCAATCAGGAGAATATTGGACTTTTGCAGTTCGACGTTGTCATCGCCCCGCTGATCACCATCCAAAAGACTCAGGCGCTTGTAGTGGTTATAGACCGCAACTGAGAGGATTTTCTTAGCTTCATGCTGGCCGACCACGTGCTTATCAAGAAATTCCTTGATTTGCCGAGGCTTGGGCACTTGGCTGAGGGGCCGACTGCGGGGTGTGCTGCGGGGCGATCGCGACGGTGTAGCCTCTCGACGGGGAGCCGCCGCATTGGGAACGGTGGCCAATTCCTCATCGAGGATTTCATTACACAGTTCTACGCATTCATCACAGATATAGACCCCAGGGCCGGCGATGAGTTTACGCACCTGTTCCTGTGACTTACCACAAAAGGAGCACTTGAGGTGGGTATCATATTTGGCCATAGGGAACCTCTAGGGTTGCACGTAGGGTGTACTTAGTGGCTAGGGAGGGTCTGCCGCGTCACCACCTGATCAATCAGACCGTAGGCCTTGGCCTCTTCAGCGGACATAAAGAAATCCCGCTCCGTATCAGCTTCAATGCGCTCGATGGGTTGCCCCGTGTGCTGTGACAAGAGTTCATTGAGCTTGCGCTTGTGGTAAAGAATTTCCCGCGCTTGGATTTCAATATCCACTGCCTGACCCTGGGCACCTCCGAGGGGCTGGTGAATCATGATCCGCGCATGGGGCAGCGCCATCCGTTTGCCGGGGGTACCGCCAGACAGTAAGAAGGCACCCATACTCGCCGCCAAGCCAAAGCAGAGGGTACACACATCGGGGCGAATGTGCTTCATGGTGTCGTAGATGGCCATGCCGGCTGTAACCGAGCCACCCGGTGAGTTGATGTACAGGTAAATGTCTTTTTCCGGATCCTCGGCATCAAGGAATAGAAGCTGTGCCACGATGGAGTCAGCAACCGCATCATCAATGCCGCGGCGATCGCCCGCACCCCCCCCTAGGAAGATGATCCGCTCCCGCAGGAGTCGCGAGTAGATATCAAAGGCTCGTTCACCCCGCCCCGACTGCTCAACCACCATCGGCACAATATTGGCATGGGTAGGCGGCAGGTTGAGCGCTGGAGAGCGCAGAATGGCACTGAGGGGATGGTCGTAACGCGATTGCAGCATAGTTGCCTAGAATGACGGTTCGTTTGTAATTAATTGTAACTAGCGGTTTGTCCCCGTAGGGATCATCACTTTCATTATGCCGAACTATTCTTGGGCTGGGGCAGAACTTGCTTTTTTCCCAGAGCGTTTTTGCGGCTTAGATGGCTTTTCAGCAACGGCCTCCGTCTGGGTATCTTTGGGCGCTTCAGCAGTCGCTGTGGGCTGCTCAGTGGCTGTGTCGGACTGCACTGGCTGAAATGTATTTTGCTCTAGGAGCCAGTTGAGGGCTTCCTCCTGCTGCACTTCATCGTGGGCAAATTCGCGGAGTCGTTCTAGATCCTTGGCTGTTTGGTTGCCCAACACCTCTTTGTAGCGGTTCAGCCGTTCCTCCACTGCGTCGGGACTAGGTTCAATGCCCTCTTGACGAGCGATCGCCCTCAACAATAAACGGGAGTGTACCTCCTTCGCTGCCCCCGGCTCTGCCTCTTGACGCATTTTTTCGTAGAGTTCCTCGGTCATGATCTTGTTGAGATCAACGCCTTGGGACTGAATTTGCATCAGCGTCGTCCGCACCTTCACATCTGCCTCTTTGCGGATCAGGGTTTTTGGCAATTCAACTGGATTTTGGGCAATGAGGGTATCAATGAGGGCAGCTTCTTTCGCTTTCTTGTCTTGATTTTCAGCTCGCTCCTGATGGTTTTGTTCTAGATAGGCCCGCAATTCTGCCATCGTACTGAATTCACTGTGCTCAGCGGCAAAGGCATCGTCTAGGGGGGGCAGTTCCGGTGCTTTAATCCCTAAAAGTTCAATCTCAGCAGTCAATTGTTTGGGGATGTCTGCTTTCCCTTCCTTGACTTCCTCGGCAACAGACACCGTCACCGTTTTGGCTTCACCGACACTCATGCCGACAACAGCAGCAGGAATTTCTTTAATCAAAAAGGGTTGCTCTTCATCGAGGGACAGGGGCAGTTCATCTGCTGAGAGTTCCTTCACCACCTCGCCATTTTCATCTTTGGTCACCAGTTTTAGGGTGACATCATCGCCCCACTGAGCGGGTCGGTCTTCGACAGGAATGAGGGTGGCGTGCTCCCGTTGGTGCCGCTGCAAGAGCTTCTCGACAGTTTCGGGATTGTAGGTGACGGGATTGTACTCAATGGTTAGCCCTTTATAGGCTGTGACTGTCACTTCTGGTTCGACATCAAACGTGACGCTGAAAGAAAAGTTGTCGCCCGGCTGAAATTGGTTCAGTAGCTCTGTAATATCCCCTTGGAGTTCGAGGTTGCCTAGATAGGGGATGTTGTTCTTTTCGACGGCGGCTTTGACGGTATCCTCAATCAGTTTTTCTATGGCCACATAGCGCAGCCGCTCTTTGCCAATTTGCTGCAAGACAAGCTGCCGGGGGGCTTTGCCCTTGCGAAATCCGGGTACCTGTGTATGGCGAAGGAGATCATTGACCACTTGGTTATAGACCTGTTGAGAGTGTGCCCCCGAAACCTCAATCGTGGCGAGGAGTTGGCTATTGGCACGGGGTTCAGTCGTCATGGAAATGATGTCAGTCACGTCAGTCAAGGTCATTCCCCTTCGCAAATGGTGTCAGTTGGCTGTGCGCGATCGCACAAATTATAATTTTAGCGCAGATTTCCCCTGCTCTTTGCAAATGGAGTTGCGCTTAAAGACACAGGACAATGGGTGTAATGTCAAGGTTTGATGACAAAACCAATCGTCAAGATCCCCACTGCCTATAGAATAAAAGTTTGTCATGGGTGCCGTGTAGCCCACACCTAACTATTTTCACAAATTGCAACGATTTCTAAACAACCCCTATGAGTTCAACCCTGCGATTCCTCATGTGCCCTCCCACCCATTATGAGGTGGACTATGTGATCAATCCTTGGATGGAGGGAAATATCCACAAGTCCTCCCGCGATCGGGCACAGGAGCAGTGGCAAAAACTCTACGAAATTATCCATGCTCGAGCCACGGTTGACCTGATTGAGCCGCAGCCGGGCTGGCCGGATATGGTGTTTACGGCGAATGCGGGCTTGGTGCTCGGCGATCGCGTGGTGCTCAGTCGCTTTTATCATCCAGAACGTCAAGGGGAAGAACCCTATTTCAAAGCGTGGTTTGAATCTCAGGGGTATCAAGTTTTTGAGCTACCGAAGCAACTGCCCTTTGAGGGAGCCGGAGATGCCCTCTTGGATCGTGAGGGTCGCTGGCTGTGGGCAGGGTATGGCTTCCGTTCAGAATTGGATTCCCATGCCTATTTGGCGAAGTGGCTGGATATTGAAGTCCTCTCCCTGCGGCTCATGGATGAGCGTTTCTACCACCTTGACACATGTTTTTGTCCGCTCACGGATGGCTACTTACTTTACTATCCTCCCGCCTTTGATGCCTACTCCAACCGCCTGATTGAACTGCGGGTACCAGCGGATAAACGAATTGCCGTTAAAGAGGCTGATGCAGTCAACTTTGCTTGCAATGCCGTCAATATCGATCGCACGGTGATTCTCAACTGTGCCAGCCAAGAATTGAAGTCTGCCCTTGCCCAAGTGGGCTTTGAGGTGGTGGAAACGCCCCTGACAGAATTTCTCAAAGCGGGGGGTGCAGCTAAATGCTTGACCTTGCGGGTGACCGAACCCGTGCGCCAAGAACTCCATGCCACGGCGACAATTCCCAGTCGGGTCATTCATCTGGAGGGACACCTCCTCGACTCTGGCCTTGTGAACCGTGTCCTAGACACAATTGTGGAAAGTGGCGGCAGTTTCCAAGTCCTGCAATTTAATCTTGGCGAACAACGGCAAAGTCCCTCCCAAGCGGATATTCGGGTCATGGCGCCCGATGCCGAGGTCATGGATGCGATCATGGCGCAGTTGATCACCCTCGGTGCGATTTTACCGCCCTCAGAGGTGTGTGATGCGACCCTCGAAACCGTCACCCAAGCGGGGGTTGCCCCGGATGACTTCTATGTAACCACGATTTATCCCACAGAGGTACGAGTTGCCGGCGAGTGGGTTCGGGTTCAAAACCAACGCATGGATGGGGCGATTGTGGTGCGCTCAACCCCGGAAGGCACGGTGGCGGAGTGTCGCATTCTGCGGGATTTAGAGGTGGGCGATCGCGTGGTCGTGGGCGTCGAAGGCATCCGCACGATTCGGAAAACGGAAAGCCAGCGCAGCACCCAAGAGTTCACCTTCATGGGATCAGGGGTCTCCAGTGAACGCCGCGTCGAACTGGTGGTGGAACAAATTGCTTGGGAACTGCGGCGCATCCGCGATCAGGGGGGCAAAGTGATTGTGGTGGCCGGCCCAGTGGTTATCCACACCGGCGGTGGTGAGCATTTAGCCAAGCTGATCCGTGAAGGCTATGTCCAAGGACTCCTCGGCGGTAACGCGATCGCGGTGCACGATATGGAGCAAGCCATCATGGGCACCTCCTTGGGGGTGGATATGCAGCGGGGCGTTCCTGTGCGGGGCGGTCACCGTCACCACCTGAAAGTGATCAATACCATTCGTCGCTGTGGCAGCATTGCCAACGCCGTGGCTCAGGGCATCCTCACCAGTGGCGTGATGTATGAGTGTGTGAAGAATAATGTGCCCTTTGTCCTAGCGGGGTCAATCCGTGATGATGGCCCACTGCCCGATACCCTCATGGATTTAATTGAGGCGCAGCGGGAGTATGCCCGCCTGATTCAGGGCGCAAACATGATTTTGATGCTCTCGTCAATGCTGCACTCCATTGGTGTCGGCAATATGACCCCCGCCGGGGTGAAGCTCGTCTGTGTGGATATTAACCCAGCGGTCGTCACTAAACTAGCGGATCGGGGTTCTGTGGAATCCGTGGGCGTGGTCACCGATGTGGGACTGTTCCTCAGCCTGATGGTGCAGCAGTTGGAGCGGCTGAATCGTCCCTATACCCTTGCCTAGAAGCTTTTCAGCCAATGGGGTAGGATCGAAAGGGCAATTTTTGTATTCGAGGTCAGCAGTGACAGTTCGTGTTCGTTTAGCACCGAGTCCGACAGGAAATCTGCACATTGGGACTGCCCGTACCGCTGTGTTCAACTGGCTTTACGCCCGCCATCGGGGAGGGAAATTCATTCTGCGGATTGAGGATACCGATCGCGAGCGGTCTCGACCTGAATATACCGAGAATATCCTTGAGGGCTTGCAATGGCTGGGGCTGACGTGGGATGAAGGCCCCTATTTCCAGAGCGATCGCCTTGATCTGTACCGCCAAGCGATTCAAACCCTCTTGGACAAGGGACTTGCCTACTACTGCTACTGCACCCCCGAAGAACTCGATGCCCTGCGAGCCGCACAAAAAGCCAAGGGACAAGCCCCGCGCTACGACAACCGTCACCGCCATTTGACCCCAGAGGAGCAAGCCGCCTTTGATGCCGCAGGACGCACCCCCGTCATTCGCTTCAAAATTGAGGACGATCGCCAGATTGAATGGCAGGATCTGGTGCGCGGTCGAGTGAGTTGGCAGGGGGCTGATCTGGGGGGCGATATGGTGATTGCGCGAGCTGCCCCCCGCGGCGAAATTGGCTACCCCCTCTACAACTTGGTGGTGGTCGTCGATGACATTGCCATGGGCATTACCGATGTCATTCGCGGTGAAGACCACATTGGCAACACACCCAAACAAATTTTGCTCTATGAAGCCCTTGGCGCCACTCCCCCCAACTTTGCCCATACTCCCTTGATTCTCAACTCAGCGGGGCAAAAACTCTCGAAACGAGATGGGGTGACCTCCATTTCTGACTTCCGAGCCATGGGGTATTTAGCCCCCGCCTTGGCCAACTACATGACACTCTTGGGTTGGTCGCCCCCTGAAGGGATAGGGGAACTCTTTACCCTTGATCTGGCGGCGAAGCACTTTAGTTTTGAACGAATTAACAAGGCAGGTGCCCGCTTTGATTGGGATAAGCTCAATTGGCTCAATCGTCAGTACATTCAGCAACTAGAGCCAGCAGAACTTTTGGCGGAACTGATTCCCTTATGGCAGGGGGCAGGCTATGCCTTTGATGAGGGGGGCGATCGCCCTTGGTTGCTTGACCTTGCCCAACTCCTTCAACCGGGTCTCAACACCCTCAAGGAGGCCATTGATCAAGGGGCAGTTTTCTTTGTACCCACCATCACCCTTGATGCTGAAGCAATGGCTCAACTGAGTCAACCCCAGAGTGCGACGATTTTGGCGTACCTACTAGCACACTTGCCGACAGAGCCAAAGCTGACGGTGGAGATGGGACAACACCTGATTCAACAGGCCAGCAAAGCCGCAGGGGTGAAAAAGGGAGCAACGATGCGATCGCTGCGCGCTGCCCTCACGGGTGCTGTCCACGGTCCCGATTTAATGGCCACGTGGCAAATTCTCCACCAACGGGGCTGGGATCAACCGCGACTTGCGGCAGCATTGAAACAGGCACAGGTTACTTCCTAGGGGCTGGGGGGCGATCGAAGATCGTTTGGCTTAAATTAGCCCCACTCAAATTTGCGCGATCGAGATCTGCCCCCTTCAGGTTTGCAGCCGTCAAATTCACATCAATCATGTTTGCCCCCTTCATGACCGCATTCTCCAAATTGGCACCGCTAAGGTTGGCATTGACAAGGTTGCTAAGGGTGAGGCGTGTTCCCACCAGTTGTGCCCCTGCCAAATTGGCATTGACCAAAATCGCTAGATAGAGACTGGCACGGTTCAAGTTTGCCCTTTCCAAATTGGCGCCAAAGAGATTCGCACCCGCCAGATAAGCGCCCTCCAAATTGGCACCTGCTAAATTCGCCTTAAACAAATTGGCATCCATTAGGTTCGCGCCCCGCAGATCACAGTTTGGACGCCAAATCGCTGGGCACGGTCGATTAAACGGTCATCGGGATGGGCAGCAACATCGGCTGCTAAGGCCGCCCAATCCAGCTTCCAAGGACGACGGGGGACAACTGTGGGGGCTAAGTCCTCTCGCTTCAGCCAGCGATGGATAGTGGCGCGGCTCACCTGAAAAATTTGAGTGGCTTCACTGATTTTGCCACCTTGCTTGATGTAGGAGACAACCCGCTCTCGTCAGTCCAAGCTATAGCTCATATTCTTGAGTAACATTCATGACGCTTTGAGTATAGCCTATCCCTCTTGAAAATATCTCATCTCCTTTCGAAATGGCTATAGTTCGTGACCTAGCAGGTCAGCAATAATCATTTCCTTAACTAACCCCGGCTGCAGTAGGTTGCGAATACCAATTGTTTGAGCAAGTTGAGACGCTTGACGGATCAGATCAACAATTTGACGATAAACTTGCTGTTTCACCAATCAAAAAGCCTCCCCGCGATTTCATACTCTGCCTCACGTAATCTCTCGTTTGCTGCTTGGACAAACTTTTGATCTTGCTCAATAGCAATGAAATGCCTTCCCAAGCGTTTACAAACTACAGGGGCTGTACCGACACCGGCAAATGGATCAAGCACTAAGTCACCCTTATTAGAGCTTGCCTTGACTAAGCGTTCAATCAGCTGCTCTGGCTTTTGAATGGTATTGAGTGCTTCGCGAGCTACTAGTTCTTTTGATTTATACGTGAGCTGTTTAATATCTCCCCAGACATCTCCTGGGTTTTTACCTTCTTCATTGAATTTAGTTTTGCCATACTTACCATTAATCACTGATGGTACCCGCTCACAACGACGACGGTGCTCTAGCTCTACTAGCTGTGGTACCCGAATAGCATCTAAGTTAAAGGTTTTGGGACGCTGGCCCTTAATAAAGTAACAAATAAGATCATAGTTATTTGTGTAGTTGATCCGTCCTTGAGCTAGGCGACTGGGCTGATACCAGACAATTTTTGCCTGTAAGTTAAGAAATGGACGGTAGTCAATAAAGTCAATACAATCAGGTTTACCAAAAAGGTAGAGTGCTCCTCCCTCTTTCAATTTTTCAGCAAAGATAGTGATGAGTTTGAGGTTAAACTCTTGGATGTTAGAGATGCGATCCCATGGATTGGTGGTTACACCGTAGGGGCCGTCGCAAATAATGAGATCAATGCTCGCACTTTCAATCTGGGGCAAGAGGGTAAAAGCATCAGCTTGGTAGATACGATCAATCTCTAGCATGCTTTCGCTCAATGATCTAAAACATCCCTTCTAAGGCGGCTTGACAGCGATCGCACAACTGGGGATGCAAGGCCGATTGTCCCACACTTTCAGCATAATTCCAGCAGCGGACGCATTTCTCACCCTTGGCATGATCGACGCCAATCCACAGCCCTTCCTCTTCTAGGACATAGGGCACGTCAACGGCATGGGGTTGTGCCATGATCGCCACTTGGGAAACCAAAAAGAGATAGCGCAGTTCATCCACCCCATTGCCACTGAGGGCATCGCTGGGATTCATGTCCTGAAGGCGATCGCGCCACTGTGGATCGGCAACATAGAGCCACACTTTGGCTTCCAAAGAGGAGCCAATGAGCTTTTCGGCACGGGCCTGTTCGAGCACCTTATTCACCTCTAGGCGTAGTTGCCGCAGGCGTTGCCACTCACTGGCTAGCTCCTGATCCTGCCACTGGGCAGGAAGCTGTACCCAGCCGCTTTGAAAAACCGAAAGATAGGGGGTTTTGAAGGGCAAATGCTGCCAAATATCTTCGGCTAAATGGGGAAGCACTGGGGCAATAGCACGGGCGAGGTTTTGAACGGCAACGGCCAGAACCGTTTGACAACTGCGCCGGCGATCGCTCGCGGCAGCACTGATGTACAACCGATCCTTGGCAATATCGAGATAAAAGTTCGACAGATCAACAACACAAAGATTTTGAATCGTTTGGAAAAAGCGATAGAACTGAAAGCTATCAAAGGCCGCCGTTACTTCGCTGAAGACTTCATGCAGCCGATGTAGCATATAGCGATCCAAGGCGGGCAGTTGGGCATAGGGAATGGCATCTTGATCGGGGTCAAAGTCGTGAAGATTCCCCAAAAGAAAGCGAGCCGTATTGCGAATCTTGCGATAGACATCCGCCAACTGCTTGAGGATATTTTTACCAATGGGGACATCATTGGCATAGTCCACGGAGGACACCCACAGGCGCAATACATCGGCACCATAGGCAGGGTCTTGCTTTTGGTTTTTGCCCCCCTCAATCACTTCGCGGGGATCCGTGACATTGCCGAGGGACTTGCTCATTTTCCGTCCCTGCTCATCGAGGACAAAGCCGTGGGTGAGGACTGCTTTGTAGGGGGCTTGGCCTTTAACGGCAACCCGTGTTAACAATGAGGATTGAAACCAGCCGCGGTGTTGGTCAGAGCCTTCGAGGTAGAGATCCGCCTGTTGATCGCCGAGAACCGCCGCCCAGGAAGAGCCAGAATCAAACCAGACATCCATCGTATCGGTGCCCTTTTCGTAGCGATCGGCTTGATCTCGTAGGGATTCAGGCAGCAATTCCGCAACGGAGAGTTGCCACCAAGCATCAGACCCGCGATCGCGAATAATGGCTTGCACATGGGCAATGGTTTCTGCCGTCAGCAGGGGTTCCCCCGTGGCTTTGTCATAAAAGACGGGAATGGGCACGCCCCAACTGCGCTGCCGCGAAATACACCAATCGGAACGCTCCGCCACCATTGCCGTAATGCGGTTTTCCCCTTGGGCAGGAATCCACTTCACCTCGGCGATCGCCCTGAGGGCGGCATCGCGAAAGCCTTCAACGGAAGCAAACCACTGCTCCGTGGCGCGGAAGATGGTTGGTTTTTTCGTGCGCCAGTCGTAGGGGTACTTGTGGACATAGGGTTCTTCCTTGAGGAGGGCGCCACACGCTTGCAGTGCCGCAATCACCGCCTCATTCCCTTCCTTGAGGACATTGAGACCGGCAAATTGTCCCGCTTCTGCTGTAAAGCAGCCATTTTCATCCACGGGCGACAGGATTGGCAAGCCATAGCGCTGACCCACCGCATAGTCCTCTAAGCCATGGCCAGGGGCCGTGTGAACCAGACCCGTCCCCGATTCAGTCGTGACATAATCGCCGCCAATGACAATTTTGCTCTCGCGCTCAAAGAGGGGATGTCGATAGCGCCCATTTTCCAAGTCAGCCCCTTTGGCGGTGGCCACCACCTTGAGGGTACAAGCAAGGGTTTGGCTAAGGCGCTCCACCAGATCCTTGGCCACAATCAAATATTTGTAGCGGGCACTGGGTTTGACTTCAACAAGGGCATAGGTGAGATCCGGATTGACACTCACCGCCAAGTTGGCCGGAATGGTCCAAGGGGTTGTCGTCCAAATGGCAACGCCTAATTGGCCGAGGGCTTTGTACCACGATTTGGCTAGCCCTTGCGGCAGTTCGATCACTTCAAAGGCGGCATAGAGACTGCGGGAGGTGTGGCCTTCGGGATATTCTAGTTCGGCTTCGGCGAGGGCGGTTTTAGAACTAGGACTCCAGTGGACGGGCTTGAGACCGCGATAGATGTAGCCCCGCAGCACCATTTCGCCAAAGACACCGATTTGTGCCGCTTCATAGTCGGGAGTGAGGGTCAAATAGGGGTGCTCCCAGTCGCCCCAAACCCCATAGCGTTGAAAACTCTGCTTTTGCTCGGCCACGGTTTTGAGGGCAAAGGCCTTGGCCTGTTGGCGGAGGGTCAGGGGGGTTAGCTGCGCACGCTGTTCGGGTTTCAGGTTTTGCAGTACCTTGAGTTCAATGGGCAGGCCATGGCAATCCCAACCGGGGCGGTAGTGTACCTTACGTCCCCGCAGCAGTTGGTACTTATTGATGATGTCCTTGAGGATTTTATTCAGGGCATGGCCAATGTGGAGAGCGCCATTGGCGTAGGGGGGGCCATCGTGGAGAATAAAGACCTCACCCGGATTGGTTTGCTGCAGCGTTTCATAAATTTGATGCTGTGCCCAAAAGGCCTGTAATTGGGGTTCCCGTGTGGCTGCATTTGCCCGCATTTCAAAGGTGGTTTGGGGCAGGTTGACGGTGTCTTTGTAGTCGGGGGTCGCGTCAGTCATGGGTGGGTACAGCGGGGTATGATCGTTGGAGGGCAAGAAAAAATCGGGAATGGATTCAATTGTAGGAGAACTGTTCTTATTCACTCAAGGATGATTTCCGTTCTAGGTTTGGATCTGGGGCGCAAGCGCATTGGTGTGGCAGGGTGCGATCGCTTGGGGCAGTTGGCCACAGGCATTACAACCATCCAGCGGCGCAATTTTGCCAGTGATGTGGCGCAGCTTCGCCAGATTTGCCAAGAGCGAGGGGTGGAGAAGTTAATTGTGGGCTTGCCCTACACCCTCGATGGTCAACTGGGTTCCCAAGCCCGGCAAGTGCAACATCTAGCGGAAAAAATTGGCGCGGCCTTGAACTTGCCCGTGGAATATATGGATGAGCGGCTAACCTCCTTTCAAGCGGAGGAAATCCTCAAACAACGGCGGCGATCGCCCCGTCACCACAAGGACTTAGTGGATCAAATTGCTGCTGCCCTCATTTTGCAACAATGGCTCGATGCCCGTTCTCAAGCCGCAAAAGCAACACTGGCACCCGCTGATCCGCAGCTATAACGGAGGCTGAAAAGTTGTCTGCTCAAATTCTTGGGCACGGGCTACCATGTGCGGGGCTGAAACTGCGCATCGTTGAGAATCGCTACCCCATCTCCCGACTGCGCCAACACAAATAACCCTTGCCGATAGGCATAGCGAGCCACCTCAGGGGGCACGATCATCCCTGCTACCGCTCCCAAGAGCTGGGTGTCTCGATACTGGTGTGCCAAACGACGAAATTTCGCGATCCGCTCTAAATGCTCATCCACATCCCCTTGGCTCAGTTTGGTTTTCACCTCGACGAGAACCGCTTGATTGGTATTGACGACTAGCAGATCAATTTCTAAACTCTCATTGCCATCTTGGAGAATGACATCGCTGTAAAGCTGAGAGACGGCAATGCCGCGACTCTGAAATAGGCGCAGCACGGCGGGGCGCACCTGCCATTCCACAAATTCCCCAAGGCGATTGCCCAGTTTCCCCAGTTGCTGATTGAGTTGGCGCGCTTCTTCCCGCAACAAGCGTTCCGTTTCTTGAAATCGCCGATCCGTTTCTTGAAATCGCCGATCCGTCTCTTGAAATCGCCGATCCGTCTCCTGAAATCGCCGATCTGTCTCTTGAAATCGCCGATCCGTTTCTTGGAAGCGGCGCTCTGTTTCTTGAAAGCGGCGCTCTGTTTCTTGAAAGCGGCGCTCTGTTTCTTGGAAGCGGCGCTCTGTTTCTTGGAAATGGCGTTCGGTTTCCTTTTGAGCTTCTAACAGCTCCCCTAGTAATCGCCAAACATCGTCAGGAGTGTATGCCTTTGTCATGACTTAATTGACAGGATTAATTTACCGAGCCGTGCTTGCAAGTGCCGCCCCTTGAGTGGGGGAATGAAAAGGGGACTTGCTACAGATCTTTATCTTAAATCCTTTGCGGTAGCATCTATCTATCGCTCTGCAATCACTATCGATGAACCTAGAGACACTGCGCACCTACCACGACACCTACCCCGCCCTACTGAATAAGATCTACCTCAACTATGGGGGACAAGGGCCGCTGCACCAAGACACATGGCAGGCCATCATCCAGAGCGATCGCCACATTCAAGAGGAAGGCCCCTTTGCCAATCGCGTCTTTCCGTGGCTGAGCCAACAACTGCAAACCCTGCGGCAAGAACTGGCACAGCTTTTGGGGACGAGCGCCGAGACCATTGCCCTCACGGATTCTGTAACCACTGGCTGCAATATCGTTCTCTGGGGGATCAACTGGCAAGCGGGCGATCGCCTGCTGATTTCTAACTGTGAGCATCCGGGGGTAGTGGCGATTACCGAACAATTGGCGCGGCGGTTGGGGGTGGTGGTGGATCGAGTGGCCTTTTGGCCTTGGTGTGACGATGAGGTGGCCGCCATTGAAGCCCAACTCCATCCCCGCACACGCTTGGTCGTCCTCAGTCATTTGCTGTGGAATACCGGGAAACTTTTGCCGTTGGAGAAAATTGTTGACCTTTGCCACCGTCGCGGCATCCAAGTCTTAGCGGATGGTGCCCAAAGTGTGGGTATGGTGCCCCTCAATTTACCCGCCTTGGGGGTGGACTACTATGCCTTTACAGGACACAAGTGGTGCTGTGGCCCTGCGGGTCTTGGCGGGCTGTACATTCGGCGCGATCGCTTGGCCACATTGGAACCCACCTTTATTGGCTGGCGCGGCATTCACCAAACCCGTGATGCCCAACCCGCCGGCTGGAAGGAGGATGCCAGTCGCTTTGAAGTGGCCACAACCGCCTTTTCCTTGGTACCGGGGTTAACCACTGCCCTGCGGGTGCATGATCAATGGGGGACTGCCCAAGCGCGATATGAGCGCATTTGTGAGCTGAGTCATTATCTTTGGCAACAGTTACAGGGCATGGTGGGTTTGACCTGCTTGAGTCCCGTGCCGCCGCCGTCGGGCTTGGTGGCCTTTCAGTTAGCTAATGGTCAGCATCGCCAATTGGTGCAAGACCTTGAGGCAGAGAATATCTTGGTGCGGGAATTGCTCTATCCTGCCTCGGTGCGAGCCTGTGTGCATTACTTTACGCTGCCGCAGGAGTGCGATCGCTTTGTTGCTACCCTCAAACACTGGCTCCAGAATCATCCTTAGGACGCTTGAGAATTGAATTAGAGCGATTAGAGTCACCTACCATGTACGGGGCTGAAACTGCACATCGTTGAGAATCGCCACCCCATCTCCTGATTGCGCCAACACAAACAAACCTTGCCGATAGGCATAGCGAGCTACTTCAGGGGGTACGATCATTCCTGCTACGGCGCCCAAGAGCTGGGTGTCCCGATACTGGTGTGCCAAACGACGAAATTTCGCGATCCGCTCTAAGTGCTCATCCACATCCCCTTGGCTCAGTTTCGTTTTCACCTCGACGAGGACGGCTTCATCAGTATTGACGACTAGCAGATCAATTTCTAAACTCTCGTTGCCATCTTGGAGAATGACATCGCTGTAAAGTTGAGAGACGGCAATTCCCCAACTCTGAAATAAGCGCAGCACGGCGGGGCGCACCTGCCATTCCACAAATTCCCCAAGGCGATTGCCCAGTTTCCCCAGTTGCTGGTTGAGTTGGCGCGCTTCTTCGCGCAGCAAGCGTTCCGTTTCTTGGAACCGTCGGTCAGTCTCTTGAAATCGCCGATCCGTTTCTTGGAAGCGGCGCTCTGTTTCTTGAAAGCGGCGTTCGGTTTCCTTCTGAGCCTCTAATAGTTCCCCCAATAACCGCCAAACATCTTCAGGGGTGTATGCCTGCGTCATGACTGGATTAACAATTGCTCACGGATACATCCCCAATCCTAATCCGAATCAATGCTCCCCACCGAGAAAAGGATGCTGACGCAATTCCCAAGCCAATCAGAAAAGCGGGTGGACCCTCGCCCTGAGAGATCCTTCTATTAGCCAAGGATCAGCAGGAAGCTTGTGATTGCCGCGCGGCAATGTCGGCGATCGCCTGCTTGAGAATGCGGTGTTCTTGGACTTGAATGCGGGCGTGGAGGGTGGCAGGCGTATCATCGGGGAGAACGGGCACTGCTGCTTGGACTAAAATTGGGCCACTATCCACTTCCTCTTCCACCAGATGGACGGTACACCCAGTAATTTTCACACCTGCTGCCAAGGCCTGCTCAACGGCATGCAATCCCCGAAAACTGGGGAGCAAACTGGGATGCAGGTTAATTACCCGCTGGGGGTAGGCATTGAGGAGGACAGGCGTCACAATCCGCATCCAGCCCGCCATCACTACCCACTCGACCCCATAGGCTTTGAGGGTTTCGACAATGGCCGCATCCAGACTTTCACGGCTGGGGTAGTGGCGATGGTTGAGCAGCACACTGGGAATCTGCCACTGTTTGGCGCGCTCTGCCACCAAGGCATCGGGATTGTTGTAGATCAGAACTTGAATTTGGGCAGCCAATTCCCCTTGGGCGATCGCTTCGGCGAGAGCAGCAAAGTTGGAGCCATTGCCAGAAGCTAAAACGCCTAACCGCAGGGGATGGGGCGCGGGCGCGATCGCTGGAGCAGAAGGGACAACAAGAGCCTCACTGGACATGACGGGTGTTACTGATTTTAGTGCTCAATAATTCTAAGGCCTTGGCCACCATTGGATCCGTGGGTCGTGCCACCAAGTTGGGATTGAGCCGCAATTCCAGATCACTACTGGGATCGACCGTCACCAGTACATCGGGGGTGATCCCCCCTGCGGCAATATCGCGCCCCTTTGGCGTCAGATAACGAGCTACTGTTACCACGAGGGCAGAGCCATCCCCCAGTTCATGAACTGCTTGAACCCGCACCTTGCCAAAAGTTGGTGTCCCCACCACGGTTGCGCGCCCCTGATCCTGCAAAGCAGCGGCTAAAATTTCACTGGCACTGGCGGAGGCCTGATTTACCAAGACCACGAGGGGCAACTGACTCAAGGCGCGTTGGCGGGCACGAATCGTCTCTTCTCGCTGGTTTTGCTGAATGCGCACAATCACCCCAGAATCGAGCCATTGGCGGCTAATTTCAATGCCGGCTTCTAGGAGTCCCCCCGGATTGTGGCGCAAATCCAGAATGAAGCCTTGAACTTTCTCCCGTTGCAGGATTTGGATCGCCGCTTGCATCTCTTGTTGGGAGCGGCTATTAAAACCACTGAGGCGAATGTAACCCACCCGAGGATGATTCAGAACCTGAAAATTCACTGTACGCGGAATTTCACCGGCGCGGGTGAGTTCGACACTAAAGGGTTGGGGTTTACCCTCACGGCGCACCAGTAGGCGCAACTGACTCCCCGCTGGCCCTCGCAACGCCAGATTGGCTCGCTCCAAGGTCAGGCGATCGCTCCCCCGACCGTTAATGGCCAGAATTTCATCTCCCACTTTCAAATTCGCCTTGGCAGCCACTGACCCCGCTTGGATTGCCTGAATGCGAAAGAGTTCCCCCGACTCCACGAGGGTGAGACCCACATCCACCTGCTGGCCTTGGGTTTGCAGGAGCAGTTGACGGTACGCTTGGGGCGGCAGAAAGCGGGTATAGGGATCATTGAGGCGGACAAGGGTTTGTTGAATCACCCGATAGGCGGCCTCGCGATCGCCATAGGATTGGGAGAGCAACTCCTGACGAATGGCCTGCCAATCCAGACGATTGAAACTGCGATCCAGATAGCTTCTGTAGATAATTTGCCACGCCTCATCGACCAAGGCCTTGGGAGCATCCTTGAGCGTACTGGTGCCCCCCAGTGCTGACGGCATTCCCAATAGTGCAACACCGACGCCGAGAATTGCCCAGTATTTCACCCCACAAATCCATTGACAACGCCTCGCCCCTATTCTATCGTTCCCACATAAAAAAATCCCCCTCACAGGGAGGGGGAAACAGGTCAGTGCGGATTTAGAAGCTAAAGGTTGTCCGCACAGCGCCAACAACAATGGGGTCGTTGTTTGAGTTGCTGTTGGGGTTGAAGATGGCAATCACCCCAGGGGTAATCGAGATATTGCGACTCACGGCAAAGCGGTAGAAGCCCTCTAAGTGATAGGAGTTGAAGCGCGTGTAACTTCCATCGCCAAAAGTAGGAGGGACGTTTGTGATGCTAATGAGCTGCGGGGGCTGGCCAAAAACAAGACCCAGCAGATCTCCCTTCCGCCAGAGGTCAGGGGAAGCAAAGGTAATGGCCCAGTTGACAATTTCAGCCTCACGGCGGCCAAATGGCACAAAAGCATTCGGTCGAACACCATAAACATTGGCATACCCTGCCCAGCCCGCAACATTCAACTGCTTGATCGGGCGATAGGTAAACTGGAAGCCCACCGCATCCGCTGCTTGGTTAGGCACGTTGTTAGCTACACTAGGTGGTGGTGGAGCCCCCAAAGGGTTTGCCGCTGAGCGGAAACCAGAGCTACCTGTTCCCCCAAAGGGATCAAGGCCATAGGAGTGGGTGTAGGTCACCCCCAAGGCGAGGTTTTTAATGGGGCGCACATCCACCTGAGCCAAAGCAGCATAGGCACCATCAAAGAAGCCATTGAGGCCATTGTTCGCGACTCGATCAGGGTCGTTGGCAAAGGGTGCAAGGTAGCCCACATTGAGGGTGACGCCGGTGCCCCGTTCTTTATTTTGGATGAGGTCGTACTTAAAGGTCACACCCGCAGCATTGGCAGCACTTCCTGCACGGTAGATGGGATGGTAACGCCCAAAGCGAGAGAGGGCACCCGTATCACTGGATTGGAGGAAGGGGTTGAAATTGTTGACATTGTCGTTGAACTCACCCCCCACAAAATCTAGGATCATTTGACCGCGACGGGTCACTGGAAAGCTGTAGAAGGCTTTTTGCAGTTCAAATTGGTTATTATTATTGCCATCATAGCCAAGGCGCCCCATATTGGTGCCCATCAATCCGGCATAACTAGTAATATTAGCTGCTTGCAAGCGCAACCGTAGGCGATCCTTGCCATAGAAGCTGGTATCGAGGTTGAGACGAACGCGGTTGTTAACAACAGTGTTGTCATCAATTGGGGGTTGCACACCACCTAGACCAGGACGTAGTGCCCGCTCGTTCGTCAATATATCGGAGACGTTGAAGATAACCGTAGCGTTGAGCTTAGTGAGGGTGGCAAATTGAGTGGCTTCGAGGTTGGCAACGCGGCCTTCAAGGTTGGTGACGCGGCCTTTGATGACGGCGAGTTCATTGGCAAATTCCTGCATCAGGCGGCGCAGGGTTTCAAGGTCTTCCTTGGTGGCAAAGCGATCGCTAATTACATCGAGGCAGGCATTCAAAGCGGCTGCCATTTCATAACGAGTAGCGGCACGATTGCCACGGAAGGTGCCATCGGGATAACCGGCAATACAGCCGTATTTCTCGACAAGGGAGGCTAAGGCTTGATAGGCCCAGTCTGTAGGGCGCACATCCGAGAGTTGGCTAACGGAGGTCACTTGACCCATGCTCGATGTCGTAGGGACACGCCCCGCTTCTAGTTCAGCCACTGAGGGCACAGAGAGGTTGCTGCGGCGATTTTGGGCAACAAGTGTCGTGCTGGTGGGCAGTGTGGTTAGGGATTCAGTACCAGCAGTAGGGGTTTGAAACTGAGTGCTACTGAAGTTGGTCAAAGAGGTATCAGCGGCTGTCGCTGCACCTGCCAGCACACCCAACAATAAAACAGGCGAGGTCAAAACCAACCCCGGAAAAATGCGGGACATAACGTCTTACTCCTTCACTCCTCAATGAACTTGTCCTAAAGAACGAGTCCCTAAGACAGAATTCTCCTTCAATTATTGATCCTACTGAGATGCTCGCTAAAGTTATTCATCTGCCAGCAAGCTGAGCTATCAGGCTTTCTTACAGAGGCTTTAGCACATCTCATAGAAACTATCCCCCAAGGGGCAGAGATAGTTACTTACCAGCCAGATTCTAACACCGTGTTCGTTGGCTTAAGGTTATCTCAAGGTTAGGAGTCGTTTAAGAATTAGGCCGGCTCAAGGTTTGGATGAGGTTTTTTGGGCTTCAGAACGACTCCAGCCACTGCTAACGGATTGACCAATTCCCTGCAAAATGCCGCGGCCAATCAGCCCCAAACCGCGACCAATCACCTGCGTCAGCAGATACACCACTCCCTTGCCGACCCAAGCCACCACTGCCCGTACTGGGGGGGCTAAAGCATCACGCGCCTCCAGCGCCAAGGTTAGAGCGTAGGGAATCCCCTCGAGTTGCATCAGTTCCTGTTGACGGGGGACGGTCAGCGCTAGTTCCTGAATTCCTCGCTCCGTTAGCCGCAACACTACCAGCCGACTTTCAAAGATATCTTGGGGTTCCTTGACCCAGCGCCGCCAGCGGTAATGCCAAGAGAGAGCGTTGCGAAAGCGTTCCATTTCCCGCGTTGAGGTGTATTGCGGCTGAAAAAATGTCTGTTGAATCACTGCACTATAGCAACACCGATTCAGCAGCGGATAAACAATGCCATTGGCGACAGTGAGCAACCAGTGATCGAGGAGGGCATCGAGGATCTCCAAGGCGGCAGCGGTGCCGTAGCGATAGGTCTGCTGATGGAGGGTGAGGGGCTGTTGCACCAGTAAATGAGCCAGCATCTCCGCCACAAAGGGGATTGGCTTCAGATAGACGCTGGCCACAGTTTCTCTTTCTGTGAGCAATTGCTCAATCAGGTCGGCGTCACTGCCGAGGGCAAAACGATAGGGACGAAAAAACTCCCGCAGGCTCTGTTCCCACAGGTCTTGCAGTAGGGAGCTACCCCGCTGGTGCAGAAATTCAATACTGGGTGGTGTTGCTTGTAAAGTGCGCACGAGGAGATCCCACTGCCGCAGGATGGTATAGAGCAGTTCCCGCCGCTGTTGTAGGGTGAGCACCTCTAACTCCAAAGGCCGCGACGTTAGGTTCAAGAGATCCGACTGCATCCGTTGTAAGCAGCGATCCACCAATTGGGAAATGATCTCAATCTGCGGACGCACGGGGGACACTACTGGCGCAGGAGGGGCTTGAGTTGGCTGTGGCAAGAAACGGGAGACTAACCAGCGGGCGGCACGAATTTCCCGATGGCGACCTTCACACACCAGCCGTTCGAGGGCAGAGAGGCGCGATCGCCCCAAGTACTGATCCAAAGCCTGTAACCACGCTTCCATTTCCCCCAATCCCTGCTGCAGAACCTGATACCGCCAACGATCCCACGGATTGGGAAAGAGCACACTCAAGGGGGGTTTTGGGGGCGTGACGGTGTGAACGATTTCCCCTTGGGCAATGGCCAGAATTGCCGCCAAGAGATCACTCAGCGCCGTATTGCGATGGTAAATGCCTTCGACACCCGCCTGTTGGGCAAGGGAAACTAACTCAAGGGCAGCGGGTCGGACAGTGAGAATTATCCGCAGGGCAGGATAGTGCTGCTTCAACCACTGCCACAGCCAAGGGGTAGTGGCATCATTCACTGTGAGTTGGGCATCACAGAGAACAATCCAAGGCGTGCGTTCTTGATCGAGGGGCGTGTTTTCCAGATAGGTGATCAGACCATGGCCATCGTGAAAGACCAGCGGCTCAATCCCCAACTGCTGCTGAATTCCTGTCCAAAGGCCAAGGCGCACCACATCCTCTCCCTCGACAATGATGAGACCAAAGTTGGGGGAGGCATCAGCAGTGATAGGGGACATCGACATTTGCGCAAGACTTAGTTGGGGTTGGGACTATTCAGATATTGACTGACAAGCCGCGCCATGACAATTTGCCATGACAATTAAGGAATTCTTTTTAGGACTCACCTAACTCAACGTCTGCATAGAGATCACTGAGTTTTAAGGAAGTCTGTAACGAGGGCAGTAGTAGTTCCTGCGTAATATCTTGCCAAATCGTGAGCAGCCATTGATATTCAGCCTGCCGCAAATATTGTTCAACACAGGGGCGATCTTGGCTAATCAGGAGATATTCTTGCAGGGTTGGAATCTGACGATAGTCGAAAAATTTTGTCCCGCGATCGCGATCCGCTGTCGAAGGCGATAAAACCTCAGCAATGAAAATCGGCTGCATCACCACATCGTTGCGTCCCGCCACTAGGGGCACCGGCTTCGGCGTCACCATGACATCAGGATAGTAGTACGACTGCGTTTCCGGAATCCAGAGGCGTTGATCTGTGACAAAGACGCGGTAGGGCTGTCCCTTGAGTGCCAAACTCAACAGAACAGTTAAGGAACGAACCAACTCATTATGATTAACGCTGCCCCCGGGCATAGTGTAAAGTTCTCCTTGGCGATACTCATGGCGCTCCGTTGCCACCACTTCTTGAGCTAAGTAAGCTTCCGGAGTGAGGTACGTGACCGCTGGCTCCAATACTGTGGTCATCAGAGTTCCCGTCAACGCGATAGTTCAATCCTAAGCAATTCAACGCCCCTTTCTAACATATGGGGTACACGGTGAAATGTTCTTCTACTAGGGTTTTGAGCGTGGTCAATTCTTGGGACAGAGTCTGTCAGTGAAACGTCGCCAAATCAACCGCTTACTCCTCTGGGGAAATGCAGGCTTGGTAGCCAGTTTGACCCTCCGCTAATGGTGTGAAGCCCAAACGCGGGTTCCCGATGACAGCGAATTTCACCTGTTGTTTGGGACGGCAAGGTCTATATTGCCTATATTGCCGCACGGGATGGTTATCTCTATTGTTTGGGATAGGCTATACTGCTGAAGCTGTGGTTTTCGCCGACCAATGGAGCCAACGCCTGACTTTGTTTTGCCCATTCCGGCTGCGGATACTCCCCTCTCTGAGGAGGAATTTCTTCAACAGGTGCGCCAAGCGTGGCAGGTGTGTGAGCGCTTTGATCTACAAACAGAGATCTGGCGGGGGCAAATTCTACGGGCGGTGCGCGATCGCTATCGCCATCAAGGGGATGAGCGGGGTATTGGCTTTCAGCAGTGGCTCCAGGAACACGAAATTAGTAAACGCCGTGCCGATGATTTGATTCAGTTGGCCGATCGCGCCGATGAATTGCTCAAGGAACGTCCCCTGCCCCCCGAAGCCATTTCTCGCTTTAGTAAACGCGCCTTTTTGGAGACCGCCGCAGCGGATCCTGAGGTGCAAGCCCTGATTACCCAAGCCGCAGCAGCGGGCGATCGCATTACCCACCGTGAAGTGCGCCAACTCCAAGCGGAATGGACGGCTCTGCACTCTGATCTCCTACCGCCAGTGGTGCGCCAAAAGGCCAGCGATCGCACCCTTGCCCCCCGCTACGTTGCCCCCTTAGTCAAAGAATTAGAAAAGCTCCCCCCCCAACAGCAGCAGGAACTCTCCCAAGAACTGGCCAGCGATCCCAGTGTGGAAACGGTTAAGGAAATCACGGCGACGGCTCGCCAACTCAGCCGCTATCTTGAGGCCGCTCCCCAAATTCAAGCCCTCAAGACCCACCCTGTGGATCTGGAACAAGTCCTGATCGAAGCCCAGCGCCTTGAGCAACTGCAAACCGTTGCCGATCTCCTGCAGCAGGCCGCCCAACTGGAAAGCACTATTGCTCGGCTTTATACCACGTGGCAGCGCCTCAGCCATTTGAGCGATCGCCTCTACCAAGAATCGGGTGCCAGCACACCGCAATTACAAGCCCTATTAGAAGCCTTGGATTTTCTTTCTGGCGATATTGTGCAAATTGACTTAGCGGGACAAACCATTAAATTACATATCTTTTCTGAGAGTCAAACTCGCGCCCCCGAATTCTAACCCAATGGATCACCGATGTCCCCATTACTGGTAACGTGGTATGGAAGCCATTCAATGGCTGGCGGAGTAATTATCGATTTCAGCACGGTTAGCATGAGAGTCCTCGTAATTGGCGGTGATGGTTATTGCGGCTGGGCGACAGCCCTCTACCTTTCAAATCGTGGCCATGATGTGGCGATTTTGGATAGCCTGATTCGGCGCCACTGGGATGCCGAACTCTGTGTCGAGACCCTCACACCGATCGCCCCCATTCAGCACCGTCTGCAACGCTGGCAGGATCTCACTGGCAAGAAAATTGGCCTTTATATTGGCGATATTTGTAACTATCACTTCCTTGAGCGTGCCATGCTGGAGTTTCAGCCCGAGGCGATCGTCCACTTTGGCGAACAACGCTCCGCCCCCTACTCCATGATTGACCGGGAGCACGCCGTCTTTACCCAAGTCAATAATGTTGTCGGCACCCTCAACCTGCTGTACGCCATCCATACCCACAACCCTGACTGCCACCTTGTCAAACTAGGCACGATGGGTGAATACGGCACCCCCAACATTGATATTGAAGAGGGCTACATCACCATTGAGCACAATGGTCGCAAGGATACATTGCCCTATCCCAAGCAGCCCGGTAGCTTCTATCACCTCAGTAAAGTTCACGATAGCCACAACATTCACTTTGCCTGCCGCATTTGGGGACTGCGCGCCACCGATTTGAACCAAGGGGTAGTCTATGGCGTGCTCACCGAAGAAACGGGCATGGACGAACTGTTGATCAACCGCCTTGACTACGACGGTATCTTTGGCACCGCCCTCAATCGCTTCTGTATTCAAGCTGCCATTGGTCATCCCCTGACGGTCTATGGCAAGGGCGGGCAAACTCGCGGTTTCTTGGATATTCGCGATACCGTGCGTTGTATCGAATTGGCCGTTAACAACCCCGCCGCACCGGGTGAATTCCGCGTCCTCAACCAATTCACAGAACAATTTAGTGTCGGTGACCTTGCCCACAAAGTCCAAGAAGCGGGTAAAGCCCTCGGCCTCAAGGTGGAAATCCAGCACCTCGAAAACCCCCGTGTTGAAAAAGAAGAGCACTACTTCAACGCCAAAAACACCAAACTGCTGGATTTGGGACTGCAACCCCACTACCTGTCGGATTCGCTCCTCGACTCCCTGCTGAACTTTGCCATCAAGTACAAAGACCGGGTGGATGTTAATCACATTCTGCCCAAAGTGAAATGGCGCGCCTAAACCCACGGCCGCTATGACCCCCTATGCCGTAACGGCGTCTTGGTTGGCTGAGCATTTGGCCGATCCCACAGTGGTGATTGTGGATTGCCGCTTTGACCTCATGGACATCACCCGCGGGCAACGGGAGTATGATCAGGGGCACATTCCAAGAGCCTACTATCTCGACCTAGAGCAGGATCTCTCCAGCCCTCGGCAAGAGCGTGGCGGGCGTCATCCCCTACCCGATCCAGAGAAGTTGGCAGCACGGCTCAATCAAATGGGGATTACCCCAGACACCTTGGTGGTGGCCTACGATGATTCGCGGTTTGCCTATGCCGCTCGCTGCTGGTGGCTCTTACGTTGGCTGGGACACGATCGCGCAGCGGTGCTTGATGGTGGCTATCGCGCCTATGTCGAAGCCGGGTATCCGACAACCCCTGAGGTTCCCTCGCCTCGACCGGGCAATTTCCAGCCCCATCCTCATTCGCAGTGGGTGGTGGATCGGACTGGCGTGATGGCTGCTCAAGCTGACCCCCAGACAGTGATTGTGGATGCCCGCGAACCCCGTCGCTATCGCGGTGAAATTGAACCCATTGATCCGATCGCGGGTCATATTCCCGGAGCAGTGAATTATCCGTGGCAGGCCATCTCCGATGCACAGGGGCGCTTGAAATCTGTGGCGGAACTGCAAGCCCACTGGCAGCCTTTGGCTGAGGCTGAGCAAATTATTGTCTATTGCGGATCGGGGGTAACGGCCTGTGTGGATATTTTGGGGCTGGCGATCGCTGGCCTGCATCAAACCAAGCTCTATGCGGGCAGTTGGAGCGATTGGTGTTCCTACTTGGCGGCACCTCATGACCGTTCGCTATGATCAAGCCTAAGCCCTCTTCCTCACCCGACCATGGAACGTCTTCCCAGTAATGCCCCCCCACCATCCCATCGAAGTACGACCCAGCCTCTCCACCGTCTTGGCCGTGAACTGCAACGCTTTGGCTGGATTGGCTTTTGGACACAGGTCGTCCTTGGCTTTGTCTCGCTGTTGATTATTATCATTGTTATCTTTAGTCGCCAATTCAATATCAATCGTCCGCAAAATGGCATGAATAGTCCCACACTGGGCTTAGTGCTGGCGATTATTGGTCTAGTGTTTTTGGGCGTGAGTATTTACTGCTGCTATCGCTATCCGCAACTGGGACGACGCTTGGATCGCCCAGAAAAACGCCCGACCAAGGAGCACGTGATCCGCAGTTTGAATATTGGTCTCTGGGTAAATATTGCGGGCATGATTTTTACGGTGGCTGCCGCAGAGTGGAATGTGGGCATGTTGTTGCTCAAGGTGCTGTCAATTCCCCAAGGGGCGGCGGTCTATGCCACTAATGTCTTGATTGAGCCGTTGGAGATTTTTGTGATTCAGGCGAAGGTGAATACGATTGCCGCTCAGTTGACGGGTATTATTGTGGCGCTGTGGTTGTTGCGCTGTGTGCGCCGTCCCCTGTGAATCGTCTGAGGAGATCCAAGAGACTTGTTTAATTCTCAAGAGGCTGTTGCCAGCAAAATTATTGTGGCCTTGGATGTGCCCAATTTGGAGGTCGCGATCGCCACTATTCATACGCTGCCCCAAGTGCAATTTTGGAAGGTGGGGCTAGAACTCTTTTGTGCCAGCGGGCCGATTATTCTCGATGTCCTCAAGGATCAGGGGAAGCGTATCTTTCTCGATTTGAAGCTCCACGATATTCCCAATACGGTGGCCGCCGCAGCCCGGGCGATCGCCCCCTATGGCGTGGACTTTGTGACTATCCATGCGGCAACGGGATTAGCGGGTCTGAAAAGCGCGCAGGCGGCTCTAGGGGGAAGCGCCACCCAACTCATTGGGGTGACCTTGCTCACCAGCATTGACGCAAACACCCTGCAGCAAGAACTCCAGATTCCCCTTGATCCGGCCACCTATGTTGAACGCATGGCTGATCTAGCCCATCAAGCGGGACTGGCGGGCATTGTCTGCTCTCCTCAGGAGGCGGCACGGGTAAAACAACGCTGCGGAGAGGAGTTCTTGAGAATTTGTCCGGGGATTCGCCCCCTTGGTACTGCCACAGGGGATCAAGCGCGATCGCTGACGCCCAATGCCGCCTTTGCTGCTGGTGCCTCTTACCTTGTAATTGGCCGTCCGATTTTACAAGCAGCGGATCCCGCCGCAACCTTTGATGAAATTTGCCGCAGCGTTGTTTAAGGCAATTTACAAAAACCTGCAATCCAAGATATGATTAAGAATTGTCTGAACTAGGGCGATTAGCACAGTGGTAGCGCACTTCCTTCACACGGAAGGGGTCACTGGTTCGAATCCAGTATCGCCCATTGCTTAGTTCAAGTTATAAGATGAACATAATCAGACGAGTTTAGGACTCTGCCATGAGTACCCCGATTCCGCCGATTCAGCTTCCCCCTTGTGGTGACTGCACTGCGGATGCGGCATGGTTGGAGGCAGCTCTTCTCGATTGGCTCAACACCGAGTATTTGCCAGAAGCTGTGAATCGAGCGATCGCCCAGCGAGCCGCCCAAGTGTACCGCCGTCAGCGGCTGGAAGGGGAGCATGATCTTGGCGGCATTCTCTTGGCTCTGGTCACGGAGTTGCAAGAGTTTGATTTTTCCCAAAGCTTCTATAGCGAGTTTGCGGTTGCTAATGCGGTGAGTGATCTGCTCCTGCGGCGGCTGGGCATTGAACCCTGCTGTGGGGCGGGCTAGGCTTTGGGGTGCCAGTTGGGCTTGACCACTTGACGACAGCGGGCAATGACAAGGGCATTAGCCGGTACATCTTCTGTCACCGTTGAACCCGCCGCCACCGTAACATTTTCGCCGAGGGTTACCGGAGCCACTAAAACACTGTTAGCCCCGGTCTTGGTGCCGCTACCGATATGGGTGGGGTGCTTGCGCACGCCGTCGTAGTTGGCGGTAATGGTTCCTGCCCCGATATTGACGCGATCGCCCAAGGTGGCATCGCCTAGGTAGGACAGATGAGAGGCCTTGGTGTCACTGCCCAACTGCGCTTTTTTTAGCTCGACAAAGTTACCAATGCGGCAGTGATCGGCAACCAGGCTTTGCTGGCGGATGTGGGCAAAAGGCCCCACTTGGGTATCATGGCCAATCTCACTGTCGCTAATCACGGCATAGCGAGCCGTTACCCGTTCGCCAATCACACTGTTTTCAATCAAAGTGCCGGGGCCAATGATGCTACCACTGCCAATACGGGTTTGGCCGCGCAGGTGAGTTTGGGGTTCAATCACCACATCGGGAGCCAGCTCCACGGTGTCCTCAATGGTAATGCTGGCCGGATCAATCAGGGTCACCCCCGCCTGCATCCAAGCAGTTTTGATGCGATTTTGCAGCACTTGATAGGCTGCCGCCAACTGCACGCGATCGTTAACGCCCAAAATTTCCTCATAGTCTTCCACATCTACCGCCATCACAGGACTGAGGGCATTGACGGCATCGGTGAGGTAGTATTCCTGCTGATCATTGTTGGATTGGAGATGGGGCAACACAGCAGCCAGTTGGGGCCAGTGGAAACAATACACCCCAGCATTGATGCGGCGGTTTTGCTTTTGGGCTGTGGTGCAGTCACGGTCTTCAATAATTTGCTTCAAGATATTCTGACTGTCACAAATCACACGGCCATAGCCTTGGGGGTTGGGAATTTGTGCCGTTAAAATCGTGGCCGCATTGTTGTGTTTCTGGTGGACTGCAAGCAACTTCGCCAGCGTCTCCCCACGCAAGAGGGGCACATCGCCATTGAGTACCAAAAGATGGCCTTCATAGTCCTTGAGGTACGGCAAAAGCTGCTGTACCGCATGACCCGTTCCCAGTTGTTCCCGCTGCTCGACAAACTCCACGTGGGGTTGATCCGCTAAGGCAGCCCGCACTGTGTCGCCTCCATAACCAATGATCACAAACTGCCGTTGCGGTTGCAGAGATTGAACTTGGTGCAAAACCCAGCCCACCAGCGATCGCCCACCTAGGGGATGGAGAACTTTTGGCAGCGAGGATTTCATCCGTGTGCCTCGTCCTGCCGCTAAGACTGCCACAATGACCATGGATTTGTTGTGCCTCAATGCGCAAAGGGATGGCAAACGAGCAATACTGGGGAGAAGCAGCCCAGCCGCATCAGCGCCATGCACAATTGGAGTATACCAAGGTTGCGGTAGCCAAAGATAGCAGCACCACAGGCGAGTCAATGCGTCCAAGATGCATCAACGACCCCAAAATCCAGTAAGGTTGATGCAGTAGTTGACGAGTCACTCACAGTCCATGACTGCTTCAAAATCAACCAAGCGACCTGTCCCCTTGGCGGCTCAGTTCCTAAAATTGGTGGGAATCATCCTGCTCCTCACCTTTTTGGTCGAGTGGAGCATTCTCTTTATTACTCCCCAGTTCAATAATAGCCAGTGGCAACTCACGGTCGTTAACCAATTCATTGAGCGCGGTGCCACCCCCTTGATTGGGTTTGTCTTTATCTACACTGGCTTTTGGATTCAAGCGGTTTCTGGCAGTACGACGCAGCCGGAGCCGGGGGAACCTGCCCTCAAGGATTGGCGATTTTGGGTCTTTGTCCTCTCGAGTTTGCTAGGATTGCTCTGCCTGCTGGGGATTCCCCTCTACCTATCGATTACGGGGCAAATTACGGAACAGGCGGTCAACCAAATCAATCAAGAGGCGGCACAGGCAGAAATTCGGGTTGAGCAGGAACAGCAGCAAATTAAACAATTGGCCAGTAGCGGTCAACTGGAGCAACTCCTGAAAAGCAATCAACTGCCCCCCGATCAACAGGCGATTCTCGAGCAGTTACAAAAAGACCCCCAAGCCCTTGATAAACAAGCGGGTCAGGCACGGGAGCGCATCCGCAACCAACAACAGGAAGCGGTGAATCGGGCGCAACAGGAAGCCTTTCTGAATCGTCTCAGGGTAGGACTTCGTAGTTTTCTATTGGCAGTGGGCTTTATTACCATTGGTTGGAGTGGTCTGCGCGAACACCGCTAGGCATCGTCACCATTGCCGCCTACCTGAGGAGTAGAATATGCTTTACCTCATTGTACGTTGGCGTCTTCTGTCGCAGTCGCTGGGTCTCGGCTGCTTGATCAGCCTGCTGCTCCAACTGACGGCCGCAGCAGTGGAATTGCGGGTCGCGGTTTTAGATCGGGTACGCCAAGTAACAATCAGTAGCTCCACCCCAGCACAATTACGGGATGAGGCGGGTCGGGTGCTGACAGTGGCACCGCAGCAGAATATTACGGCTGTGCTCACGGGGGCGGGGGTACAAGCAGGGGGTGTGCAGGGGCGGCAAGTTTTCCTCGAACCTCGAGACCATGGCCTCGTGCGGGTGGGCGATCGCTGGTATCGCGGGCGGTTGCAATTGGTGAGTACCAGTGAGGGGATTATCGCCATCAACCTCGTGGATTTAGAGGAGTATCTGCCCAGTGTCGTGGGCAAGGAAATGTATCCCTCTTGGCCGCTGGAAGCCCTCAAAGCTCAAGCGGTGGCCTCCCGTTCCTTTGTTCTCTTTCGGCGCGATCGCGAACGCCGTCGTCCCGGTAGTCTTTTTGATGTCGGTGCCACCGTCACCCATCAGGTGTATCCGGGGGTCAGTTCAGAAACCGCCAGTACCCTAGCTGCCGTTGCCGCCACACGCGGTCAAGTGCTCACCTACAATGGCCAAATCATTGAAGCCGTCTTCCATGCCTCCTCAGGGGGTCACACCGAAAATTCAGAGCACATTTGGCAAAATGCCGTTCCCTACCTGCGCGGTACCCCTGACTTTGACCAAATCTCCCCCAACTTTCAGTGGACGGTGCGTTTCACGGCGGCACAACTGCAACAACGCCTCCCCGGTATTGGTACCATCGTTGGCTTTCGCCCCTTGCAATTGACTCCCCAAGGGCGAGTCATGGCAGTGCAAGTGGTGGGCACAGCAGGTAGCCGCACCATTTCAGGTAGTGAACTACGGCGGGTGTTGGGATTGCGCAGTACCCTACTGACGATTACGCCAGAGTATGGCAACGTGGCCAGTCAAAGGGGGCAAAGTGTGCCAGTGGCCTTTACAATTACTGGCCGGGGTCACGGTCATGGCTTGGGCATGAGTCAATGGGGGGCTTACGGTATGGCATTACAGGGCTACACCTACGACCAAATTTTGGGGCATTATTACCAAGGCGTTACATTGAGTGTATTGGACACGACTCAGCGTTGACGAGCTTTGTGCCCCTCGACTATGCTGCCCCTAGCGGTATGGGGTGAAGGTTGTGGTCTTAACACTCTATTTCTTGCGCCACGGGCAAACTAGCTTTAGTCGCGCCAATGCCTACTGTGGAGAACTGGATCCACCCTTAACGGATGCCGGTCTAGCGATGGCTGAGGCCTTTGCCGAACACTATGCTCAGTTGCCTTGGCAAGCCGTCTTTGTCAGTCCAACGTTGCGCACTCGAACCACGGCACAGTTTTTGTGCGATCGCGTGGGTCTTCAAATGCAGGTTCGCGATGGTCTGCGGGAAATTTACTATGGTCAGTGGGAAGGCCTCTCCCCGGAAGAGGTGAATGCCAAGTTCCACGATGATTATGTGCGCTGGCTGGCGGATCCGGGCTGGAATGCGCCCACAGGGGGTGAGCGGGGGATTGACATCTACTACCGCAGTAATGCCGTTCTCTTAGAAATTGAGCGGGAGTATCCCGACGGCAATGTTCTGCTGGTTTCCCACAAGGCCACCATTCGGATTATGCTCTGTGGTCTTCTGGGTATTGATGTGGGACGATTTCGCGATCGCATTGCTGCCCCAGTAGCCAGTGTCAGTATTGTCGAATATACCTCCCGTGGGCCATTGCTCCTTGCCCTTGCGGAGCGATCGCACCTGAGTCCCGAACTGCGGCACTTGCCGGGCACCTAGCCTATACGGTCATAATGTCCTTTTCTTTCTCGGCGAGCAGGGCATCAATTTTACCGATGTATTTATCGGTGAGCTTTTGCACTTTCTCTTGCAAGTCTTTCACTTCATCTTCAGTGAGTTCGCCGGCTTTACCCTCTTTTTTGATGTGATCAATGGCATCACGACGGATGTTGCGAATGGCAACTTTGCCCCCTTCGGCAATTTTGGCGGCAGTTTTCACCAGTTCTTTGCGTCGCTCTGTGGTCAAGGGCGGAATATTGAGGCGGACGCTGGAGCCATCGTTGTTGGGCGTCAATCCTAAGTCAGAGAGTTGAATGGCTTTTTCAATGCTGGCCAATGTGGAGCGATCGTAGGGCTGAATCAAAATCGTGGTTGCATCGGGGGTAGAGATGTTGGCCAAGGAGCGCAAGGGGGTTTCCGTGCCGTAGTAATCCACCATTACCCGGTCTAATAACGCCGCGTTGGCGCGACCCGTGCGGATACTATTAAAGTCATGCTGGGTTGCTTCAACCGATTTTTGCATCCGCTCTTCGACATCAGCTAATTTCACAGGAGCCTCCAACCATCGTACCAATGGGTTCCCCAGTCAAGGCGCGGTAGATATTACCGGCCGTTTCTAAACTAAACACAATGATGGGGATATCATTATCTTTACACAGGGCGATCGCTGTACTGTCCATCACCGCCAAGTTATGGGTGAGGGCATGGGTGTAGGTAAGACTGCGGTAGCGACGCGCATTCGGATTTTTGTGGGGATCGGCATCATAGACGCCATCGACTTTAGTGGCTTTGAAAATCACTTCGGCATCAATTTCGGCAGCTCGCAGGGCGGCTGTTGTGTCAGTGGTAAAAAAGGGATTTCCTGACCCGGCTCCAAAGATGACCACCCGTCCCTTTTCCAGATGGCGAATGGCACGGCGACGAATGTAGGGTTCGGCCACCTCCTGCATGGCAATGGCAGTTTGCACCCGCGTAGGGACATTGATCTGTTCGAGGGCATCCTGCAGGGTCAGGGCATTCATGACAGTGGCAATCATACCAATGTAGTCTGCGGTCGCCCGATCCATGCCAGCCGCTGCCCCTTTCATACCACGAAAGATATTGCCACCCCCCACCACAATGGCAGTTTGAACTCCCGCTTGCACCACCTGAGCAATTTCGCTGGCAAATGCCTGCACCACTTTTGGATCGATGCCGTAGTTCAGGTTGCCCATGAGGGCTTCACCGCTCAATTTGAGCAATACGCGGCGATATTTAGGACTCATTGCGAGGATTCTTGCACTCCAATACGCTCCCCATCAACGATAGCAGGTTAGACGCGCCCGGTTGGACTCGAACCAACGACCAATCGCTTAGAAGGCGAGTGCTCTATTCCGCTGAGCTACGGGCGCATTTTTGAACATTTTCCCACAAGGCATAAGCTGAAAGTAAGATCTTCATAGTAGGGATGATTGAGATGGAGCTAAATTCTCCCCCTTCACGTTTACTTTTGGTCTGCGCTGACAACCCCTTGTCACAGCGCATGGGGCAAGACCTCCAAGCCGCAGGCTATGACCCCGTGATTGCAACAACGGAAAAGGAATGTCACTTGGCCTGCGCAGAATGGCAGCCTGCCCTGATCATCATGGATCGCTATTTGGGGCGGCTCAACAGTATGGAGTTGTGCCAGCGGTTGCGCCAGCAGGGGATTAGTTTGCCAATTCTACTGATGCTGGAGAGCGATCGCCTAGAGGATCGGGTGGCGGTGCTGGAGTCGGGTGCCGATGATTACCTACTGCTGCCCTATAGTCCCAAGCCCTTTTTGCAAATGATTCAGCTTTATCTGAAGCCGCCAGTCACCCAAAGTGAGGTGTTGCGATTTGATAATTTGACCCTTGATCTCTTGACGCGGCGGGCGGAGCGCAATGGACGCACGATCGATCTAACGATGAAGGAGTATGAACTACTGAAGTTTCTCATGGAGCATCCCCGCGAAGTCCTTACCCGTGAGCAAATTTTAGAAAATGTCTGGGGCTATGACTTTTTGGGAGAATCCAACGTCATTGAAGTGTATATTCGCTATCTGCGGTTGAAGATTGAACCTGATGGCGAAAAACGATTGATTCACACAGTGCGAGGAGTGGGCTATGTTCTCCGTGAAGCCTAAGTTACGCTGGCTGGTTCTGGGATTGGTCACGTTGGGGTTACTGCTGGGCTGTCAAAGTCTGAGCCAAGGGGATCCGGCCGCACCCCCGCAAGTGGTTCGCGGCATTCCGCAATATCTACCCATTACGGCCAAGGCGCGCATTCACGATACATGGATTCAGTTGGAAGTGGCACGCACGCCGGCACAGCAGCAGTTGGGCTTGATGTTTCGTTCGGAGTTACCCCCCGATCGCGGGATGCTGTTTCCCATCTCTCCGCCTCAAGTGGCTAGCTTCTGGATGAAAAACTGTCTCATTTCCTTGGACTTGATTTTTCTTAGGGACGGTAAAGTGGTAGCGATCGCCCCCGCAGCGCCCCCCTGCAAAACCCTGCCCTGCCCCACCTACGAATCTGGGGTTCCAGTCGATGCCGTTTTAGAACTGGCAGGTGGCCGCGCCGCTGAACTGGGACTTAAGGTCAATGATCCTGTAGAGATACAGTTTACTACTGAACCCGAAAGTACTCGAAGATAGCTGAAGCTACAAGGCTAATTAATCCTTAAAAAGTGTTATCGCCCCAAAACACCTTGCTTAAACTTCGCGATGTCACCTTGATAAGAGACTCCTGTAGTTTCTTAGCCTCTTCTGCAGCTTTTATATCTCCTCTATTTTTACTTCTCTTTTCTTCAATCGCGGTAAGAATTAGACCCACTATGCCAATAGTGGCCATCGTCTTGGGATGTGTCAGTGCCTTAAACATCTTGTCAAGCATATTTCAAATCCTTGCAAAGAGTTTTACCACTAGCATGCTTAGTATGCTCAAATCAGTACCAAAACTCTGTCAAGGTTTGTTTCACATTTTTTACACTAATTCTTGGGCAAACTGAAACAAGTCTTCATCGATCAGTTGCATTGGCTGAGGCAGCAGGCATTCATTATCCTGCGGTGGTGGGTATGGTGTTGTCAGCAGCCATTAACCTTGCGCCTGCCATTGTCCACCTCAATCAGCCCGTCAGTCTCATTCTCAATAGCGTGCTCTTGGTCTTTTCCCTTGTGGCAATTACGCGCCTCAAATGGCACCCAGCGATCGCCCTTGCTGTGGGAGCAACAGTTGGATTATGCGGTGGCCAATGGTTAACTGGCACGGCCTAGTGAAGAAAACTCAAACTTGCTGGTACGGGGCACTTTTCGAGTTTTGTAAGGGTCTGGGGTCTCAGGTTCAAAATTTCTTTAAGGTGAATGAGAGACTGAAAGGGAGATTGAGTACGAAACTCAATAATCTCTTTGATATATTTTCGACGGCTTGTTTCACCTACTCCTGCATTTATAAGCCACTGTTGGATTTCGGCTCTGGAGCCTTGATTAAGCAAGCGTATTTTTAACTGAGGTTGGTTGCGATCTACCGAGGAGCCTGATAGTGTTGTTGTTGGTGTGGGGGGTGACACCTGTGGCAGTGGTAAGTTATCTAGTTTGGCATTGATGTTTACTAGGGCTGCCTCCATTTCTTTTAGGGACTGAAAAATAGCTTGATTTTGCTCTAGAAGCTGCTGAAGGAGTGTCTTGGTAAGATTTCCGTTGGAGTTGCTCGCTGGTGAGTCAAAAGCTAAAGGCTCTGTAGTTTGTTCTTGGTTTTGTGCTTCTGTTACTTCAGAAATTGTGGAGTTAGACTGAATTTGACTGAGAATTGCAGTTTCTATTTCTGGCGTATCATTTTCTTCAATAATCAGGGCATTGATTTCTTTAAGATTGGCTTTTTGGGCAGCATAATACTGCTGATGACCTGACAAGAGTTTGAAGCGATGACAGGCTAAGCGATCGCCCAAACGCCGCACCACTAGCGGTGGAAAACAGATACCTGCTTTGAGAATTGAACTAGCCAGTTCCTCTATCCTTCCCTGATCTGCGGGCACAAGGTCAGGGCTCAGTTCAATCGCTGTCAATTGAATACGTTTGCTATTGACCATTGCATTTTAGGGTTGACTAGGACTGAGTGATCCAATTGAGTTCATCTACCAAATCATTGAATTCACGGGCAGAATTTGAATTGGGCTTAAAGCGAAAAATAGATTGGGGGGCTGGTATTTCACTATCGCCACTGGCAGTCACGCGATTGAGGCTATTGGATAAGTCAACAGATTCGGTGATAATTGTCTCTAGAATTTTCAGAGGATACTTATTCGTAATTGCTTTTTGAACAGCAATAAACTTACTTGAATTCTTAGTTCGGCCATGAATTTTTGAGGGCAAAATTCCCACAATATCTAAGGGTTTTTTACCCAACTTGACCCGCAAGTCTGCAAATCGTCGATTAATATCTTTCACAAACGACATGACGTACTTTAGGCCTTGATTGGCAAAGGGCTTAAAATCTGAGGGAATAATGAGATAATCTGAGGCAATCAGGGCAATTTCGGCGTAGAGATCCCAAGCTGGCGGTGCATCTATGATGACAATATCGTAGGCATCCTTGAGTGCTTCTAACTTCATAAGCAGTTGTAGATGAATGGCATCAATCTCCTTCAGGAGATCACGGGTTTCAATGCTCACTAAATCAATATGGGCAGGGACAACATCAATCTCTGGGTGATTAAAAGACTGGGATTTCCTAACCACTTTTTCAATGGGATACTCATCGGCATATCTGAGCACATGGAAGATATGAGCATCCCGCAGTGTATCCTCCTCTTCAAACAGAAAACTCATTAAGCCAGTGGCAAAGGTCGTATTGGCTTGAGAGTCCATGTCAATAACCAAAACCCGCTTTTCCCGACAACGAAAGGCAGCTGCTAAGTTGACAGCAACAGTAGTTTTCCCCACACCACCCTTGTTGTGATAAATGGTAATAACTTTCACGCTTCTTTCCTGTCGAGTCGGTTGTCGAGTCGGTTACTGAAGGCTGAGGAGGCGGTGACGGTGTCGCGATCGCCTGCACCTGCGAGGTTGGCAGGGCTAAAGGTCAACTCACCATTGACCAAATCTACCAAAATCGTATCGCCGGGTGCAAAGACCTCTTCAAGGATCTTCACGGCGAGGGGGTTCTCCAATTCCCGTTGAATGGCGCGTTTCAGAGGACGTGCCCCATAGACTGGATCAAAGCCCACCGCCACCAAATGATCTAGCGCTGCCGGGGTGAGGCGCAGGCGAATTTTTTGATCCGCAAGGAGTTTCTCCACCCGTCGCAGTTGAATTTGAGCAATCTGTGCCAGTTCAGCCCGCCCTAGGCCATGGAAGAGGATCAAGTCATCAATGCGGTTGAGAAATTCGGGGCGAAAATACTTTTGCGCACTTTGGAGTACCCGTTGGCGCATTTCCTCATAGCGACTGTCATCCCCGGCCAAATCTAAAATATGCTCGCTGCCCAAGTTGCTGGTCATAATGATCACGGTATTGCGGAAGTCCACCGTTCGCCCTTGGGAATCAGTGACGCGGCCATCATCGAGCACCTGCAAGAGCACATTAAAGACTTCTGGATGGGCTTTTTCCACCTCGTCAAACAGAACCACGGCATAGGGACGACGGCGAATCGCTTCCGTCAGTTGACCGCCACTGTCAAAGCCGACATACCCCGGTGGTGCGCCAATCATGCGGGAGACAGCGTGTTTTTCCATGTACTCCGACATATCAATGCGCACAAGGGCATTTTCATCATCAAAGAGGGCTTCGGCAAGAGCACGGGCCAGTTCTGTTTTGCCCACCCCCGTGGGACCCATAAAGAGAAAGGAACCAATGGGACGGGCAGGGTCTTTCATGCCGGCTCGCGCTCGGCGAATCGCTGCGGCCACGGCGGCCACGGCATCGGTTTGACCAATCACCCGCTGATGGAGAACTTGTTCCAGTTGCAGGAGTTTTTGCCGTTCTGAGGCCATTAATTTTTGCAGCGGAATTCCCGTCCACTTGGCAACAATTTCAGCAATGTCGGCTTCGGTGACTTGATCGCGCAAAAAGGTGCCACCTTCGGCCTGAAGTTCCAAAAGTTGTGCTTCGGTGCTTTCCAATTCCCGTTGCAGCGTCTCGAGGCGACCATATTTAAGTTGAGCAGCTTTGTTGAGGTTGTAGTCCCGCTCCGCTTGCTCGATTTGCAGCTTTACCTGATCTTCCTCTTCTTTGAGGCTGTTGATGCGCTCTAGGAGGTCTTTTTCGGCTTGCCAGCGGGCTTGCATGGCCTGTTGTCGCGGTTGCAGTTGGGCAATTTCCTCTTCGATGCGCTGCAGGCGATCGCGGGTGGCTTGCAGTGGCACTTGGCTCAGGGGTAGGCTTTCCTCCTGCTTGAGGGAGAGTTTTTCCATCTCCAGTTGCCGCAGGCGCCGCTCAAGGGCTTCGAGTTCAGCGGGCTTGGTGGTGATTTCCATTTTCAGTTTGGCCGCCGCTTCATCCACGAGATCAATGGCCTTGTCGGGCAAAAAGCGATCGCTAATATAGCGATCCGAAAGCATCGCCGCTGCCACCAATGCCGAGTCAGTAATTTTGACGTTGTGGTGAATTTCGTAGCGATCCTTGAGACCCCGCAAAATTGAGATCGTATCCTCAACACTGGGCTGGCCAATATACACCTGCTGGAAGCGACGCTCGAGGGCAGCATCCTTCTCAATATGCTTGCGGTACTCGTCTAGGGTGGTGGCACCAATACAGCGCAGTTCGCCCCGCGCCAACATCGGCTTCAGGAGGTTGCTGGCATCCATCGAGGCGTTTTGATTGGCACCCGCACCAACCACGGTGTGCAATTCATCAATAAAGAGAACAATTTGACCGTCGGAATGGGTCACTTCATGGAGAACCGCCTTGAGGCGATCTTCAAAGTCACCGCGAAACTTGGCACCCGCCACCAGACTCCCCAGATCAAGGGAAATCAACCGCCGATTTTTTAGCGATTCTGGTACATCCCCATTGATAATCCGCTGGGCAAGACCTTCGGCAATCGCCGTTTTCCCAACTCCAGGTTCGCCGATGAGCACGGGATTATTCTTAGTGCGGCGCGAGAGCACTTGAATGACGCGGCGGATTTCCTCATCGCGGCCAATGACCGGATCTAGTTTACCTTGGCGGGCTGCTTCGGTGAGATCGCGACCGTACTTTTCAAGGGCAGCGTATTTATTTTCGGGGTTTTGGTCTAAGACTTTTTGGGCGCCGCGAATGGCTTTGACGGTGGCCGCCAACTGCTCGCGATCGCAATTCAAAGCGCGGAACAGACGTTGACCAATACGGCGATCGCCCACAAATGCGAGGACAAGATGCTCAATCGAAATAAACTGATCCTCTTGCTCTTGGCGCAGACGATTGGCTTCATCAAGGAGAGCATCCAAGCTGCGGCCACAGTAGAGTTCGCTTCCCGTTGGCACGCGGGGTTGCTGTTTGGCAAAGTCCATCAGTCGCTTGAGAACCCATTCAGTGTCAATATCAGCCCGTTCAAAGATCAGTTGCCCCAGTCCCTCTTCCCGCAGGAGGGCAATCATCAAGTGCTCTGTTTCCAGATATTGGCTGCGATATTCCCGTGCCACATCTTGGGACTTAACAATGGCTTCCCATGCTTTATCAGTAAACTTTGTTGGATCCGTTGGTTGCATAGTGATAATTGAGGGCAAAACCCCACCGACCGTGAATGCATTATGCCATCATCTTCAGTGTAATCAACAGGCCACCGCCACACCCGCAGGACGACTTATAGAGGTGGCAGATAGAGAAACCGCCGCAGGAGATTAGCGAGTTTTTTCTTGCTGTCATAGCCGCTACTGTAGTACTGCCGCAGGGGAACTGTCTCGCCAGAAGTGAGGTGCACCACGACGCGATAGAAGCGATCGCCATTAGAATCCACCAACTCCTCAATAGCCACTTCTTTGATGTCCTGCAAGCGCAATTCCTTCTGAGTGCGGCGGAAAAAATTTGCATGGAGAATCGTCAAGGTGCCACTGCCCCGATCCAAATCCAGTGTTAAGACGGATGCGAAAGAAATGAAACTCATCCCTACCAGAAAGAACACCCCCGCAATGATCCCAATGAGCCAGCGATCGTCCACACGCGCTGAAAGTTCGGTTTGATTGGGATTGGCTAAGAACTGATTAATTTGCTGCACCATGGCGGCGCGATCGCCCGGCTCCGAGGAGGCAACGCCTAATATGGTTGAGTTGCCCGCTATTTCAAGAACAACGCGGTACATGCGATCGCCTTCGCTGTCAATGTAGTCCTCCAACTTTGCCTGTCGCAGTAGAGGAAGCGGAATTTTCACCCGCTCTTGGCTCACGAAGGAGGTTGTGGTGGCAATACATTCATAGGGTAGGGTTTGGCGTTGGCAGTGAATTTCTGCAACAGGAAAGAAGCTGAGCATCAACGTAGGTACAAGAGCAAACACCCCACCCATAAACCAACTCAGCAAAGGGCGTTCCCGCAAGCGCAAGCGATAGTCCGTTTGCTCCAAGATTTTCATCGCTGATTGTTATCCTTGAGCACGCAAAAATCCTGCGACACTGGCTGCCAACTGCTGAAAATTGGGTTCGATGCGTTGGCCGAGATACTCCTCCACAGCGCGAGCAATCATGCCAGCTAGGAAGGAGGGTACCCCCGGAATGCGTTTTGGATCAATGCGTAGATGACCTCGGCTAGTGATAATTGTTGAGTCACCCACAGCAATGAATTGATTTTCCCCTTGGCAGTCAATGGCCTCGGTAAAGGCATGGGGTGCAATGCGCCAGCGGGTGAGATAGTGGCGATCGTCCCAATGGGTGTAGTCCGTCCACGAGAGCATTGCCTCACTCAGCAGTGCCCGAGCCGCTGCCGGAATTTCGCCACCCCCATGCCAGACCAGAACCATCTCTAAGATCTCAGGCTGTTCCCTGCGCTCTTGCACCTCAATTTTACGCACATTGGGCATCCAGTTGACTAACTCAGGCAGGCGATCGCGATAGGTACGATAGACGTGCTCGCGGGGAAAGGGCAGCTCTACTTGGGAGGCAATTTCCATCACCCTATCCCCACTGTGGATACTGCCGCGCAATCACAACCACATAGTCCCCCCCTTGCAGCTCATAGTCCATTGGTGGGTTAATCTCCGTCTGGCGACGCCCCTCAATGCGACGTTCCACAGCGACTAAGAGGGCATCGTACTGCTCCTTGAGGTGTCGTTGCGCATACCAAAAGGTTTTGCCTGCCAGCGTTGACGGCAAAGGCAGCCGATAAAATTGATTGCCCACCTGTACCGTTAGGAGTTCGGCAAAGACATCCATCGCCCCTTGATTGCGCACCGCATTGCCAATGAGATGACCCGCCATTTCATCAGCCACCACCACATCTTCCACCCCTGCCGCCTGAAGTTGCACATTATTATTGCGATCCAAAAGCTGGGCACAGGTGTAAATCGTTGGATTGAGTTTTTCCATGGTCAGTGCAGCGAGAACCGTTCGGGCATCGCGGTCTTGATCACTGCGGGGCTGGCTGGTATCCGCCAAGAGAATGGCACGGGAGGCGTGGTAAATCTGCACCTTCTCTAAAACGTCAATGCGGGTATAGTCTCCCGAATAAAAGTAGAGGCGATTTTGATCTACTCTCCGCAACTCACTCAAGGGCAACTGTTCCAGTTCAGCAACAATGACAATCGGTGCATGGCGGGTTTGGGGATCGGTTTGCAACTCCTGCAACACTAGGGGGGCACTGCGATTCCAGCCACAGAGAATAATGTGGTTGCGCAACTCATCCAAGTCAAAGTTCTTAATGCTCATGACTGATTGCAACCGCTGCACCATGAAGGCAGACACCACCCCTGTAAACACTGCAAACAAGGTCAGCCCCGACAAAACCACCACTAGGGTAATGATCCGCCCGGCATGGGTTTTGGGATAGGCACCAATGGGTTCGGCGGACACTAAGGAAAAGAAGCTGTACCACAGGGCATCCCCAAGGGTCTCGATGTCTGGGTTTGAGGTTCCTTCGATAATATAAAAAGCCAGTCCCCCAAAGAGCATGATCAACACAATGATTAACAGTGCTGAAATTTGGGCACCGTAGAGACCAGAAATCTGGGGAGAAATGTAGTGTAGGTTGCGATTGATCAAAATCGAGGCACGGGGTAGGCGCAAAAGGGGCAGCAGACGAAACAGGGGCCACTGGGGCGGCATCGGTAAAATCGCGACTAGATCAAGCCAGTAGTGGCGGAAAAATCGTTGCTTTTTGCGGGCGATCGCAAGGCGTAGGCATAACTCAACAACAAAGCACAGCCGTAGGGGCAAATCCGCCAAGATCAGAAAAAAATTAGGGTGGCCGGGCTGTACCCAGAAAAGATCGACCACCACTAAAAGTACCCATATGAGGATCAAAACCAACAGGCTGATTTCTACCTGTGGTGCGTGCAGAAATAGATCAAGCTGTTGTCTTAGCCGGCTTTGTCCCATGAGTGCCGCTAGAAGAGAACATCAAATTGCCGCGATTTGCCGGCTAACCATCAGATTTAGGTGGGAATCAATTCTCCCGGACGCAGTTTTGCCCACCGTCCCTGTTCTTCGACGAAACTGGCACAACCAACCACATCCCACTCCAATAGAATCTCTTCCCCTTGGGTACGGATGTTGATATTGATCGTCGGCTCAATTGGGTCAAAGTCTGGCGTGAGGGTCAGATGGGGCTGTTGGTGCTGCTCCTCAACGGCATAGTATGTGGTACAGCGATCCACAAGGGCGCAGTTAACACAGATACACATGGAACTCTCCCAATGCCACATGCTCCTACTCTAGCGCATCCCTTAGGGGCGCCAAGGGAACTGCTGAAAGTTGGGGGGACGTTTTTCCAAAAAGGCGTTTTTGCCCTCGGCACTCTCTTCAGTGAGGTAGTACAGCAAGGTTGCATTGCCGGCTAATTCCTGTAGGCCGGCTTGACCATCACAATCGGCATTAAAGGCCGCCTTCAAGCAGCGAATGGCCAAGGGACTTTTGGTGAGAATCTCTTGCGCCCAGCGGATCCCCTCAGCCTCCAGTTCCTCAACGGGGACAACAGCATTGACTAGACCCATCGCTAAGGCTTCCTGAGCCGTATATTGCCGACAGAGAAACCAAATTTCACGGGCTTTTTTCTGGCCGACAATGCGGGCAAGATAACTCGCACCAAACCCCGCATCAAAACTACCCACCCGTGGCCCCGTTTGACCAAAAATGGCATTCTCAGCAGCAATGGTGAGGTCACAGACCAAGTGCAGCACATGGCCACCGCCAATGGCATAGCCGGCCACAAGGGCAATCACCACCTTTGGCAGGGAGCGAATTTGCCGTTGCAGATCCAGCACATTCAGCCGTGCTACTCCCTGATCATCCAGATAGCCTGCCTCACCCCGAATACGTTGGTCACCACCCGCACAAAAGGCATACTTACCATCGGTGTGGGGGCCTGCCCCGGTGAGCAAGACAACGCCAATCGTGGGATCGTTGCGGGCATCCTCAAAGGCCTGACTCATTTCCACAATAGTTTGGGGACGAAAGGCATTGCGCTTGTGGGGACGGTTAATCGTAATTTTGGCAATGCCCGTCGTTTTGTGGTAGAGGATGTCAGTGTAGTAGTGAACCTGCTGCCAGTGGACGCTGTCCATAGAGTGTGATGGGTAAGATGGATTCTCATTGTAACCTGAGGGGTTCTCGGGTTTAGAGGGGAGCAAAATCGCAAAAAAAATTAACATCCACCACCTAGGGGAGGCTAGGAGAGCTATGTTAGGCTGTTGCTGACAATAGTTTGTGCTTCTTTGCTATGAGCGACCTCCTCAACACCTGCCCCAATTTGCAAGCGGATTGTGATCGCCTCCTTGACCTATTGAATGCGGAACCCAAGCTGCGCTCCTTTGATATTACGCCAGTTCAAACTTCCCTGCGCAAGGCGGTTTCGCCGACATTTGAGATTGTTTTTGCAGGGCCTTTTAGTGCTGGCAAATCAATGCTGATCAATGCACTATTGGAGCGCGAACTCCTCTACAGTGCCCAAGGTCACGCAACGGGAACCATTTGCCGTGTCGCCTATGCTGAACCCGATCGCGAGCGAGCTGTTTTGACGTTTTACACCGAGGGGGAAATTCAAAAACAAGTCACGGATATTGGCGATCGCCTGCGGTTAGGAGGCAACATTGATATTAATAATCCCAGCTCGATTCAAGAGGCGATTCAGTTTGCCAACCAAATTATTGAACAGGAGGGGGGTGAGGGGCGATCCCAACGGGCACGGGAAGCCAATGGTCTAAAATTGCTGCTCCAAGGTCGCCAACAAAATGCTGCCCACATTCATCCCACGGTCAATAATTCCTTCTCCATGGATGGCTTGGGCTTTGGCACGATCGCGGAAGCATCAGAATATGCCCGTCAGGGCCCCAATAGCGCCGTTCTCAAAAAAATTGAGTACTACTGCCATCACCCACTCTTGGCAGGGGGAAATGTTTTGATTGACACCCCCGGCATTGATGCACCGATCAAGGAGCACGCTGAGCTAGCCTATCGCTGTATCAATGATCCAGAAGCTTCAGCCGTGATTGTTGTTTATCAAATTGCTGCCTCTGGGGAAATTATTCAGGAGGAAATTGAGCTACTGGAAAATATCAAGAACAATCCGGGGCTGCGCGATCGCGTGTTTCATATCATTAACCGCATTGATCAAACGTGGTTTGATGCCGATTTGCGCGAGAAGGTCAACAATACGATCGCCAAGTCCTTTTACTCACCCCCGGATCGCGTTTATCGCACCAGTGGCCTCTTGGGCTTCTATGGTAGTCAGTTGCTCAAATGTAGCGATCGCGATCGCTATGGGCTAGACTCTCTCTTTGCCAATGAAATCAGCAAGCTCAAACAACGCACCGATGCCCCGAAATTTATCTCCGAGTTTCTGCGCTACTGTATTTTCTCCTACAAACTGCCCAGCAAGTTTCGCATTCAACTGGACACAGACAAAACACCCCTTGAGAGCTATGAACTCATTTTGCAACGCTATGGCCACGAACTAATCCAACACATGATTAAAGATAGCGAAGTGGAAATTTTCTGCAGTGACATCAGCCGCTATCTACGGGAGGAAAAATACCCGCAACTATTGGAGCAATTGGTTAGCGATCTGCAAAATGTCTGCATTAACCTCAGCAATTTATATCAGCCAGAACTCCATGAATTAAAACAGCAACCCAATGACATTGAAGCCCTCAAGCAGACGAAGCTTTTGGATCTTAGCCAAGAACTGAAAATCGCCGGGGATGAGTTTTATCGGCATATTGATCAGTTTCTCAATCGTATCAAGGGCGGCCAGTCTCCAGAGGCAGAGCAGGACTATAAACGGCTGAAAAACAACCTTGTCACTTCCCTCGAGCAACTCCTGCGCCAGTTCTCCGTGGCTACTATTTATCAACAGGCCCTTGATAGTCATCCCACCAACTCCGTTGTTCCCGTTATGGGGATTTTGGCGGAGGCCTTCTATTACTTGGCCAATGGTCTCAAGAAAACCCTCGTCGAGTCTTCCCAAGAGGTGATCAAAAATCTCTTTAAGCAGTTGAGGCGGGAGATTTACCAGCAGCCCTACTATCGCGAACTCTTTCGCCTACTGGGGAATGACAGCGGCATTGATCAAATGTTGGCCAAGCTGGAGGAGGAGGTACTGACTAGTATTACGACGGTGGCACGCATTGAGTGCGATCGCTATGTGCGGGAGCGCGAGGATTTCTATCATGATACCCAAGGGGTGATGAAACTGCGGGAGGTGCTGCGCAAAGCCTGCAATACCTTTGATGCTTCGAGTATGTTTGAGGCGGAAACCGAACTGCGGGAACTCCTGAAAATGGACTTTGTTCACAAGATCAAGAAAACCATTGAAGTGACCTATCGAGCCGCGATCGCCACCGCGATTACAGAGCCTCTCCTCACTGCCGCCAAGCAACATAGCCAAGAGATTCTCCAGCAACAGCAACAGGCACGGGAGCACCTCGGCAAAACCCTAGAAAAAGAAGCGGCTGAAAGCATTGAGCACAATGCCGCCAAACTGAAGGAACTAGAGGCCAAGATTGCCATGTACAACGAGGCGGTGACGGGCATTAACCGCTGCCTCGAACAACAGGGGCGCGATCACCAGAAACTTCCCCTGATTCTTTGAGTATTGATGCAGGATTCGTCTTAACCTGCGTTGCCTACCCCCGCCGCAGTGATTGTGTTATCTTGACTCATCAAGAAGAAGAGCTGGCGGGCCGTGCCCAGAGTAATTTTTCCCTGCTGGAATAGTAGAATGGCAATTTCGAGTTTGAGATCAGCTTCAGTGATGTGCGCTGTTTGTAAAAACTCATCGGGAATTACTCAACTCATAATCCAAAATCCCCTTTAATATCAATTTGTGTCAACCCATCGCCGTCTGATGCCGTGATGCCCGCAGTACTGGCGGATGGGGGTGCCAACCCGTTGGCTGGTTATAGCAGGTATCATAAAACTTTAGGCGAATGGGCGTAGCAGCAAATGAGTAGGGATTTTCTCGCAGGACTGAATCCATCACAACGGCAGGCGGTGGAGCACTATTGTGGCCCGATGTTGGTGGTGGCAGGCGCTGGTTCCGGGAAAACTCGCACGCTCACCTATCGCATTGCCCATTTGATTCGCCAGCATCAGGTGGCACCAGAAAATATCTTGGCGGTGACGTTTACAAATAAGGCCGCCCGCGAAATGAAGGAGCGGATTGAAGCTCTCTTTGGTCAAGAGGTGGCTCAGCAACTCTACGGGCGGGACTGGCTGGATCTCTCTCCCCTCGAACAACAGCGGGTGCGATCGCGAGTCTATCAAACGTACACGAAGCCCCTTTGGATTGGCACGTTCCACAGCCTGTGTGCCCGACTCCTGCGCTTGGAAATAGAGGCCTATCAACATCCCCAAGGGTATCGCTGGACGCGGCATTTCACCATTTTTGATGAGTCAGATGTGCAAAGCCTGATTAAGGAAATTGCCACTGCGGAACTCAATCTCGATGAGCGCCAGCATGATCCGCGCGGTATCCGCTACAAAATTAGCCATGCCAAAAACCGAGGGCTAAGCCCCGATCAATTGGAGCAGGAACAGCGATCGCCCGCTGGCCGGGTGGCCGCCGAGGTTTATCGTCGCTATGAGGCAACCCTTGCCCAGAATAACGCCCTTGACTTTGATGATTTGATTTTGCGAACGGTGCAGCTGCTACAACAGCACCCCGAGCGCCTTGAGTATTGGCATCAGCAATTCCAACATATTCTGGTGGATGAGTACCAAGACACCAACCGCACCCAATACGATCTCATTCGGCTATTGGCCACCAATGGTACGCCACCGCAACAGTTTCAGAATTGGGGCGATCGCTCGATTTTTGTCGTCGGCGATGTCGATCAGTCCATTTATTCCTTTCGCTGCGCTGATTTCACTATCCTGATGAATTTCCAGCAGGATTTTGGCGATCGCCTGCCCGATGACGATAGCCGCACAATGATCAAGCTAGAGGAAAACTATCGCTCTGTTGCCAACATTTTGCAGGCCGCCAATCATCTCATTGAGCACAACAACGAACGCATTGCTAAAGTGCTGCGTCCCACCAAAGGAGAAGGCGCTCCCATTTACTGCGAGTGTTGCCACACTGAAACCGATGAAGCCTCTTTTGTTGTCCAAACCATCAAAGCCTTGGGCAGTCAATCCCTCGAACCCCAATGGGGACGGTTTGCCATTCTCTACCGCACCAACGCCCAATCGCGCCCCTTTGAGGAGGCCTTAGTGCGTGCCAACATTCCCTACACCGTGGTTGGTGGTCTCAAATTCTATGAGCGCAAGGAAGTCAAGGATGTTCTCGCTTATTTGCGGCTGGTGCAAAACCCCCAAGACACCGTGAGTCTGCGGCGAATTATCAACGTGCCACGACGCGGCATTGGCAAAACCAGTTTGGATCGCCTCAGTGACGCCGCGCAAACCCTTGGCATTTCCCTGTGGGATTTAATTGCCGATACCGAATCCATGACGCCCTTGGCCGGGCGAGCCAGTCGTGCCGTGCAGCAGTTTGTGACCCTCATGACCCGCCTGCGATCGCTAGTGGACGACATTGAATTGCCTGAACTGGTGAAAACCGTGATTGAAGAGACAGGCTACCGCCGCGAACTCGAAAACGAAGGCACTGACGAAAGCCTAGAGCGACTGCAAAACCTAATGGAATTGGTTAACGCTGCCCAGCAATTTAGCGAAGAAAACGAGGGGGCAAGCCTCAGCGATTTTCTCAACAGTTCTGCCCTTGCCTCGGATTTGGATACCTTGCAGGAGGGAGAGGGCGTCGTTTCCCTGATGACCTTGCATGCCGCTAAGGGGCTAGAATTTCCCGTTGTCTTTTTGGTGGGCATGGAGCAGGGACTCTTTCCCAACTTCCGCAGTCTCAACGACCCCATGGCTCTCGAAGAAGAACGCCGCCTTTGCTATGTCGGCATCACCCGTGCCCAAGAACAACTCTTTCTCACCTTTGCCCAAAGCCGTCGCCGCTACGGTGGCAGTGAAGATACGATTCCTTCGCAATTTTTGACAGAGCTACCCCCAGAACTGCTGACAGGGAATGTTCAACGACGACCCAAAATGGCTGCTGTCACGAAGCTATCCCCCGCACGGTTGAGCAAGGCTGCTGCCTCTGGTTGGCGGGTGGGCGATCGCATTCTCCATCCTGTCTATGGCGAAGGGGAAATTACCCATGTCTTTGATACTGGCCCGGAGCTCTCCTTGGTGATTCGTTTCCCACGTCGCGGGCAAAGGGTGGTGGATCCCCGCCTGACACCCCTTGAGCGGCTATAAATCGAGCGAACCGATCCGAGCTGAACAATATGAAGTCTTATTGCAGGATGCGGCTGTTTGGGTGCCACTCACGCTTTTTGAGCGTCATGATAAGCATGAACCTATAGGAACTTCCCGTGAGCAAGAGCATTATTGCAGCAACGCTGCTTGCCCTCAGCGCTGGGGCGCACACCTACGCGATCGCCCCCCAAATGCCCACAATGGTCGCTCAGCCAGCCCAACCCGCAGGCACCACCTTCTATGCTGATATGGGCGAGGGTCTATTTCGCATCAGTGGTCGCCCGAATCAAAAAGTAACGTTTATGAGCATTGCCATTGATCCACAAAAGGTGGCGGATATCAATATGCAACTGGCGGATGGCAACTATATTGGCTTTTCTGGCAACGTCATTCAGCAGGATGCCTACAATCTGCGGATTCGCTTGACTAGTTCTGGTATGGCCGATGCCAATGGCACCCTCAATCTCCGTTATGGCGGTCAGCAGTCCATTCTCAACTTGGCGGGCAATGGTCAATTGGATGGTCAGCCCTTTGTGCTCACCTTCCGAGGCAAGATGAAATAATGAGTTGACAGAACTCCACCAAACCCAAGATAATAGAAGACCGCTGACCAAATCTATCACGAGCGGAACTGGCGGAATTGGTAGACGCGCTAGATTCAGGTTCTAGTGTCCGCAAGGACTTCGGGGTTCAAGTCCCCGGTTCCGCATCCTAGGAAGCCTGCAAAGTACGGTACGATAGAAGCATTGGCTTCTGTGCGCTGTCATTATGGCTTTTTCGTCCATTGCCGTTCGCGAACTCCCCATTTTTCCCTTGCCGGATGTTGTGCTCTTTCCGGGGCGACCACTGCCACTCCACATTTTTGAATTTCGCTACCGCATCATGATGAATACGATTCTTGAGAGCGATCGCCGCTTTGGCATCGTGATGTGGGATCCACAAACGGGACGGCCAGCCACGGTGGGCTGTTGTGCGGAAGTGCGTCGCTACGAACGGCTTCCCGATGACCGCATGCTCATTGATTCCTTGGGTCAGCAGCGGTTTCGCATCTTGGACTACGTGCGCGAAAAACCCTACCGCGTTGGACTGGTGGAGTGGATTGAGGATGAACCCACCAGCATTGATCTGCGCCCCTTGGCCAAGGAAGTGCGGCAACTTCTTGAGGATGTGGTGCGCCTCTCAGCAAAACTGACGGAACAACCCATGGAGCTGCCCCCCGATGTGCCCACGGCTGCCCTTGAATTGTCCTATTGGATTGCCAGTAATTTTCGCGGTGTCGCTCAGGAGCAGCAACGTCTTCTAGAGCTACAATCCACCTACGATCGCCTACTGCGGGAAGCAGAAATTTTAACCACCACCCGCAATCACTTAGCCGCACGGACTGTTCTTAAGGAGACCTTCAAATAGGCAGTGCCCTGCACCATTGAATATGCTAGGCTAGAAATCCTGATTATTTTGCACCATCTGCCTTGCTGGGGAGGAAACCAATGAGCCGTGTTTGTCAACTAACTGGAAAAAAAGCCAATAACGCCTATGCCATTTCCCACTCCCACCGGCGGACGAAAAAACTGCAAGAAGTGAATTTGCAATGGAAACGGGTATGGTGGCCAGAAGGCAACCGTTGGGTGCGGCTGCGCCTCTCTACCAAAGCCATTAAAACCCTTGAGCGCAAAGGCCTGAGTGCATTTGCCAAAGAAGCGGGGTTGAATCTCAACAAGCTCTAAGGCATTGCCCAGACTCAAAGATCCACGCGGCCATAGCGAGCGAGGATGTCCCGCTGGCCAGTCTGTTGCTGCGTTTGCCAAGCCCACAACTGATCCCCAAGGGAAAAGTGCCACCACTCGTTAGGATGGCGCTGAAAACCGGCATAGCGCATTGCTTGGTAGAGAATTTTGCGGCGTTGGCTAAAGCAGGCGGCATTAGCCTGCTCAGGATGGCGATCGTAAAAATCGGGAAAGGAACGTTCAGAAACTTCATCAATGACACCCCCCATCTCAAAAGGATGGCCTGCGGGGTCAGCGAGGGTGAGATCAACAGCAGCACCGGTACTGTGGGGGGGTGGTTGCTGAGGGTCTGAACTGGGCACCGCCCAAAATTGATCAACCTGTTGCCAAATCTCGCGGGCGATCGCTGGCTCAAGTTGCTGCGCATCATACCCCCGTTCTTGACAGAGGGTAGCAAAGGTATGCGCCACCATGAACTGCTGTACCGCAATTGGCCGGTAGGCATCAAAAATTGCGAGTTGCCAGCCGTAAGGTTCTAGGAACGCTTGGGCGCGCTCAAGGGCAGCAATGACCCCCACCCGCAACCAAAAGGGAGAGGCTTTGCCATAGGGGGCACCTCGGCTTTGATAGGGATGGGGTTGCAGCCGCAGAAAGGTAGGTGGAATAGGCGCTAGGGGTTCCCCACACTCTGCAATAGGAATCTTGGTATAGGGCTTATCCCCCATTGGGACTAGGACTTGGCTTCGCGATCAAGGGCGAGTTCAACTTGCTTAAACTCTTGTTCGAGGCGGGCTTTCAGCTTCTCCGGGAGGGGACGATTGGGATAGGAACTGTAGTGACCCGCGAGGGAGTTAAGGGCAGTTTGCATCGTCATAAAGGAAGAGAGCGATCGCAGGGAGTCATCGCGACGATAGAGGGCAAAGAAGTCATTGAGTTTTTTGCGAGCCTCTGCTTGGGCGGCCTTTTTGTTGGGGTCATTATCTGGTAGGGCGATCGCTTCGCGCAGGCTACTGATCAGCGCAAGGGTATCTTCACGGAAATTTCCCGTTAGCCCCGTGGGCACATTAGCACAGCTGGTCAGGAGCAGTGACACACTCAGGAAAAGTGCGCAAACCATCGCCCAAAAACGTTTCATAGCAAACCCCAAAACAAAATCGGTCTCAACGTACCCATGAGGCTCATCTTAGCAAGGATCCGCCCCTAGAGTCTCAAGTTTGGCGATCGCCCCTTTCGAAGATAGGGGGTTCGTCATCTTTCAGATTGAACTGTTTTGAACAGGTTGTATCCCTAGTGAAAAGAGTTGCATTTGGGGGATGATGATCTCAGCCATGATGAATGCTAGCTGATCACAGGGGTGTAGGAACGCGGTTGGCAATGACCATCTACTTTTATCGCGTCAAGGATGCCTACGGCAGTTTTTCCAATTTCTCTCCCCACGGGTTTACCCTCGAGGGCTATTACTGGCCAACAGCGGAGCACTACTACCAAGCCCATAAATTCTTTGGCACTGCCCATGAAGCCTTTGGTCATACCATTCGCACTGCCCCAACTCCTGAAGCCGCTGCCCAACTCGGTCGCAGTGGTCGTTACCCCGTGCATCCTCAGTGGGATCAACTAAAACAGGCAGTGATGTGGCGTGCCCTTGTGGCCAAATTTACCAGCCATCCCGACCTACGGGAACTGCTCTTAGCAACTGGGGATGAAGAATTGGTGGAGGATTCGCCCGTAGATCGCTATTGGGGCTGTGGTAGCGATCGCCAAGGCTGTAACTATTTGGGACGGCTGCTGATGCACCTGCGGCAGTGTCTGCGCCAAGGGGCAGATCTTCACACCTTCACTCCTCTGCAGGATTGCTCATTTGGCTAGATGCCATGACTTTTGCCCACCACCCAATGGCGACGGAAAAAACGGGCAAGGCTAGATTCTTGCAGTTGCAGACAGATGGGGCGACCATGGGGGCAGGTGTGGGGTTGACGGCAGCGGTACCACTGATCCACAAGGGTTTGCATTTCCGCAAGGGTGAGGGGCGTGCCGTTACGAATGGCACTGCGACAGGCAACGGCCACCTTAGCAGCGGTCAGATCCGCCACTTGGCTAAGTTCAATAAGAGCCGCCACGACATCTGGGCGATCGCGCAAGAGAGCAGGCACACGGCGCACTGCCCAAACCTGTACCCCAAAGGGGGCAATCGCTAACCCCCAGTCTTGAAGGCGTTGCACTTGCGTTTCCGTGAGGGAGTCCACCAACACCGGCTGCTCTAGCTCCACCACCTGCCAATCTGTTTCAATTTGCTCGTACAGCACGCGTTCATGGGCAATGTGCTGCTCAATCAACCAGATGCCTTCGGCGTGCTCAACAATAATGTACATGTTGTGCAATTGGCCAACCACTTTCAGGCTTGGCAAGGAAACTTGAGCTGAATTGGGCGATAACAGCGTCCGATAGCGGTTTGGTGGTTCAGCCGCCTTGAGCACCTGATAGCTGCTGGCATCACTCAGGGGGATTGAGGGGCAGGCAAGGAGTTGGCCAATGCGTTCTACCAAGAGGGCTTGCCATTGCTCTGGTTCCCGTAGATAGATCGTGCGCTTTTGGGGTTCTGCTGACCAATCAATCGCCGCTGGGGGTAAATGGAGATGGGCAATACACAGGGGAAAGCGCTGCCGAGGTAGGCCGCAACCAAAGGCCTCAAGAATCACCTGCTGCCACGAGGGATCACTGTGTAGTTCCACCCAACGGCCATTGACAGCCACCCCTAAGCCATCAGGGCGGGGACGATGGTGGCGATCCGGCGGCGCCAAGACCAGTTCAATTTGGGCATCGCTCATTTGGCGCAGATCTTGGGGATGGAGTTGTGGGATGAGTTGCAGCAGGCGATCGCCCAAAGACGCCACTGCCGGCCAGTGGTGCCAGCGCTTGCCATCCTTAAGGAGATGCCAAGCCACTTGGGGAAAACACAGGGCGATTTCCTGAAGCCGCCGCTGTACCTGTTTCGGATTTGCTCCCTGCTGACGTTGCGGCCAGTCCTGAAAAAGTTGCTCGACAATCACGCGAGTCCCCACGGCCATTCCCAGAGGACGCTGGCTGCGCACTTGACCCTGGGCATCATAACTCACTTGCCAACCGGTCTCCGCCTCGCGATGGCGACTGCAAATCGTTAACTGTGCCATTTGCGCCAAACTGCGGAGGGCTTGACCGCGAAATCCCAAGGTTGTGATGTCCGCCAATTCCCCGCTGGGGGGCAACTTGCTGCTGGTGTAGGGGAGAGCCACTTGGGTGAGATCTGCCCAGCGAATCCCTTCGCCATTGTCTGTGACCTCAAGATGCCATGCTGAAGGGCGCCAGTGGAGGTGAATGCGACTCGCCCCGGCATCAAGCGCATTTTCCACAAGCTCCTGTACCACTGTGGCGAGGGAGTCGAGGGTTTCAGCGGCAGCGATCGCCCGCTGCATTTGGAGCGGCAAGGGGACAACCGTGAGGCCATCACTCATGGCAGCCATTCTTGAGCAACGTCAAAAATTTGGTGGGCCAGAATTAACTTTGGTACCTTGGCAAGATCGCGCGATCGCCCCTGCCGATCCAGAACCACCGCTGCGTTTTCGCTACTGCCAAAGCCACCATCGGCTTGATCCACCGCATTGGCAACTATCAAATCCAAGCCCTTGCGTTCTAGCTTTTCGCGGGCGGGCGTTACAATATCCCCCGTTTGGGCAGCAAAACCAATCAGACGTTGGTGGGGTTGGCGCATCTGAGCCACCGCTTGCAAAATATCGGGCACCGGACTCAGGGGTAAGGCGGTAGGCAACTCCGATTTCGGGAGCTTTCCCGACCACTGTTGGGCCGGGCGGACATCGCCAACGGCGGCAGCCATCACCAGCCAATCGGCCTCTGGCCACACCTCAAGGACAGCTTTGCACATTGCTTCGCTACTGATTGCTTCAATAGCGCGTACCTGGGCTGGGATCGGCTCGGCGATCGCCCCATAGATCAAAGTCACCTTGGCGCCGCGATGCAGGGCTGCCCTTGCCAGAGCGATCCCCATTTTCCCCGTTGCCGGATTACCAATGAAGCGCACTGTATCCCAATACTCGCGGGTGCCACCGGCAGTAATCAGCAGATGTTTCCCCGCCAAGTCTCGTTTGCCGTGGGTATAGGCCAAGGAGTCCAAATAGGCAATGATTTCCTGCGTCTCCGCCATCCGCCCCACACCGACGCTGTCACAGGCCAAGCGGCCATAGGCCGGGGGTAAGCAATGATAACGGGGCTGTTGTTGCAGTTGTTGCCAATGGCTCTGTACTGTCGGTTGCTCCCACATGGTCGTGTTCATGGCCGGTGCCACCAAGATGGGTATTTGGGAGGCCAGCACCGTACTGGTCAGTAGGTTATCCGCCAAACCCAGCACCAGCTTTGCCAACGTATTGGCCGTGAGGGGAGCAATCAACATCAGCGTTGCCTTTTCTGCCAGTTCAATGTGTAGCGGTCGCGGCGCTTGGGGATGCCAAAAATCCGCATCTGTGAGTACCGATCGCCGGCACAGGGTCGAAAGGGTCAACGGCGTAATGAACTGCGAGGCGGTCTCTGAAAGGATGGCAGACACTTGCCACCCCGCCTTTACTTGCGTGGAGATCACATCACAGATTTTATAGGCAGCAATGCCACCCCCCACCCCCACTAATAAATGGGGAACTGCCCTAGGACTCGTCAAAGGCTTCTAAATCCAGAAGATACAAATAAGGCTCTACCAGCTCTGGCCGCTGAAAGGCAATGGAGCGCAGCAGATGCCAGTCTTCAAGGGCAGCAAAGGGTGTATCGTAATCATCCTCCTCAAGCCGTCGTGCCAAGGCAGCCACCTCCTGGGGGGTGAGGTGATTGATATACTCCTGAGTGTAGTGGTGAGTTGTTTGCATACCCCCTCCTGCAGGACGCCTAAAGAGTTGTCCTACAACACTAGTTTACATACCCCTTGGCCTCAACCCCAAGATTGAGGAGCTAGACTAAAAAAGCTACTGCCCTGCGGGGTACGATGTCCCTAGCCAGTTTTACCCCTGCCTATGACCAATCCCCAATTCTTACGAGTGGTTGCTCTGTTGAGTCTAGGGGTAGCAACAGCTGTTTTTATAGAGTGGGTTCTCGCTGCCATCACTTCCCACTCGCCTCTCTTGGTCGGTATTGATGTTTTTGCTGCCATCGCCCTTGGGTTAACCGCATTGGCCATCACCCTCATGGGATCCAGGAGCAGAGATCGAGAATTAGCATGCCTCCCCCAGCTCTGTGGCCTAGTGCTTGTTCTCATGGGGATGGCAATTGCCGTAGCAGTTTTCAATGCTCAGGAAATCACTGCTCCGTGGCAAGCTCTATCTTTGCCGGCCTACACCAGTTTGCTACGGCCTGTGGCCTTTATAGGGCTAGGGGTGGCCCTGTGGGGGGTCATGGGGGAGTCAAGTTGGCAAGTGATTTTCGGCCAAGGTGGGGCAATCACAAGTGCCTGTCTGCTGTTCCTTGAGGTATTGGCCGGTCTGTACCAATTGCCGCTGTCTCTTAGTACCTCTATCCTTGGCCAAATCCTCGCCTGTGTTCTTCTTGGGCTGCTGAACCTCTGCCTTATCGAATGGCATCCCTCCCGAGGGGTGATGCGTTACTTCAGTTCACAAAAAATAGGTGGCCTACTTTTGCGGCGATTGTTGCCTTGGATCATCCTTGGTCCCCTCCTCATTGGTTGGGTAATTCAATGGGTGCACCACGATCGCCTATGGCTTTCGGAGCGCTTAGCCCAAGAGGTGCAGATCATCAGTATCATCGCTTTTTTGGTCACTCTTTTAGTTATTGAGGCTCAGCATCTGAACCAAGTAGAGCAGGAGCGGCAGTCATTTTGGCGCGCCTACACTGAAATGGACGAGGTGTTCCGCAACAGCCTGCTTTTGTCACCGCTGCCGATGGCGTTGGTGGCGGCGGATGGTCAACTGTGGTTGATGAATCGGGCATGGCAAGAGCAAACCGGCAGCAGCCCAGAGGAAACTCTCACATGGGAGGGGTGGTTGGCAATTGCCTTTCCTGAAGCAGCGCAACGCCAGTGGGCGGCCACAGAATTCCAACGCTGCCTTATAACGCAGGCACGGGTTGAGCATGGGGATGTGTGCATCCGCACTCGCGCCAAACAAGAGCGTATTTGGCAGATGGTTTCCCTGCCGCTGCAACTGCCCAACAGCAACCAACAGTTCATTTTACTGACGGCAGTGGATGTCACGCGACAACGGCAGCTAACCCAGCAACTTGCAGCCCAGCGAACGGACCTTGAGGCGCAGGTGATTGCCCGCACCCTCGATTTGCACAAAGTCAATGGGGAACTCCACGCCGCCCAAGAAAAGCTCAATCAACTGTTGGATCGCGCTGATGCCTTTGTCAGTGAAATACGGCTCTTTCCTGATGGCTCTTGGCGCTATGAGTATCTCTCCCAAGGGCACCTGCGCATTCTCGGCTACAGCCCCTTTGACTTTCAAGAAGACCCGAATCTTTGGCGATCGCGGGTTCCCTCCGAGGACTGGGAAGCCTATCATCGTCCGTTTCGCGAGAAATTACTCCAAGAAGGCTGTGCCCACACCGAATATCGCTTTCAACATCGCGACGGCCATGAGGTGTGGATTTCCCTCAATGCCACCGCTGAACCTCAAGGGGATGGCAGTTACCTGATCACCACGGTGGGGGTGGATGTCACCCAACGCAAAAAAGCCATGCTAGCCCTAGTGGAAAGTGAAACCCGTTTTCGCCAGATGGCCGATGCCTCACCTTTGATGATCTGGCTGGCAGATAGCAAAGGCACCATTGAGTTTGCCAACCAAACCATTTGCCGCGTCTTGGGCGCCTCCTTAGACCAAATCCTTGGCTGGAACTGGTTAGACCTTGTCCATCCTGAGGATCGGGAGCGCACAGAGCAGGCCATCCGTCTTGCCGTTGAGCAGCAGCAAAGCTATGAAATTGAGCACCGCCTGCGCAATGGCCAAGGTGTCTATCGCTGGGTACTCAAGCAAGCGGCACCCCGCTATGCCGAAGACGGCACTTGCATTGGCTACCTTGGTTCCTGCTTGGACATCACCAACATCAAGCTAGCGGAGGAGAAATTGCGGCAACTGGCTTGCCAGGATAGTTTAACGAATCTCCCCAATCGCACCTTCCTCACAGAAAAAATTGATCAACTGCTGGCTGCCTACCACCGCGGTGACATTCCGCCCTTTGCCGTTTTGTTTTTGGATTTGGATCGGTTTAAGGTCATCAATGATAGCTTGGGTCATGATGCCGGCGACGAGTTACTTCTAGAAATTGCCCATCGCCTTCGGTCGAGTATGCGCCAGCAGGACACCGTTGGCCGATTGGGGGGAGACGAGTTTATTGCCATCCTCGAACACATTGAGGGTCTCCAGCAGATTTATGAGTATGGCGATCGCCTGCGCCATTGCATTAGTGAACCCTATGTGCTCAAGGGCACTGAAGTAAGTGTCAGCGTCAGCATTGGCATCGCCATTGTTAATTCTCGTTACCGCACTGCCGGTGAACTGCTGCGGGATGCTGATATTGCCATGTATGCTGCCAAGGGGCAAGGGTGCAACGGTATGCAACTCTTTGAATCGGAGCACCACCAAGCGGTTTACACCCGCTTACAACGGGAACAGGAATTTCGCCGTGCCCTAGAGCAGGAGCAACTAGCGCTCTTCTACCAGCCCATTGTCAGCCTCAGTCAGGACAGCCTTGTTGGTTTTGAAGTATTAGTTCGTTGGCAGCATCCCGAAAACGGTTGGATCAGTCCGGCAGAATTTTTGCCCTTGGCTCTGGGGTTGGGTCTAGCCACAAAACTGGATCAATGGGTTCTGCAAAAGGCAATTTTCAACCTCTACCAATGGCAACAGACACTGGGTTCTCGGGCTGCCGACTTCACCCTCAGTGTCAATATTTCCAGTGCTTTCTTTAATTCTGGCCAAATGGTTCCTTTGCTCAAGCATCTGTTGCCGCTCTATGGGATTCGCGGCCAGCAAGTGATTCTGGAGATTACCGAGGAAGTGATCATGCCCGATTCAAGGTTTGCCCAAGAGCAATTGGAGGCGCTCCAAGCCCTTGATATTCGTTGTGGCATTGATGACTTTGGCACTGGCTATTCCTCCCTCAGCCGCCTTAGCCAACTGCCGTTGTATACCCTAAAGATTGACCAGTCCTTTGTCCGGGACATCGAAACCAATTTCCAAAATTTAGAAATTGTTCGTGCCATTATTAGCCTCGCCCGAGCCCTGCAACTAGAAGTGGTTGCCGAAGGCATTGAACATCTCTCCCAAAAGCAGTGCTTGCAGGCGTTGGGCTGTCAGCGGGGTCAGGGGTTTCTCTTTGGTAAACCCCTCTCTGAGGAGCAAGCGCACCAGTTACTACAAGCGAGGGTCACGCCTTGTCAAACGGAAAGCAAATAATTGTTGCATCAAGACCGCTATCTAGGGGTTAGCAAAGCCCCTTGGCTATCTTAGATAAAGACCGCTGAGTGGAGAAGCCTGATGACCCAGCCGCTGATTGCTAGCCTCATGCTGAGTCTTTCCCTTGGGGGAGCGATCGCCCCCTTTGCCATTGCCCAAGCAACTAATCCTGAGCCTGTCAACATTGTCGAGCTCGTTCGCGCCCGCAACTATGCCCGCCAAGCCGCAGAACGTGTCAATGGCGGATTAAGTCGCTATCGAGCCGATCAGTCCCTGCATGGGCCTGTCCGTGAAGCCCCCTATGTGCGCAATGCCGACGGCTCCTACACGTTTCGGATTTTGGGCCATCGAGTCAGCAATGGCGTGCCCGCATCCCTGCCCAGTATCGAAACTGTCGTTACTGTGGCTGCCGATGGTCGCACCACCATTGACTACAACGGCCCAATTCGCAACTAACTGACCAAGCCATCGCCTTTGGCTAAAAACTCCTTAAGGAACCAGCGATGTTTTTGGTGGGTTTGCACCAAACGGGTGTAGAGGTCAGCCGTACCAATGTCGCCCGCCTCAGTGGCCACTTCTGCATCTTGGTGCATCTCGGTAATGATCAGCTCATGGTTAGCGATCGCCTCCTCAATCATTTGCTTGACCGTGAGTTGGCCGGTTGAGGGGGTTACCGTTGCCACTTTGAGATAGTCTGCGGGGTCTGCCACTGGCTGGCCATCAAGCATCAAGCTACGCTCAGCCAGTTCATCAATCATGGCAAAGACTTCTGTTCCCTGTTCTTCAAACAGCAGGTGCAACTCCCGAAACAAGGGGCCATAGGTTAGCCAGTGGTACTTTTTATAGTTCAGATACAGGACAACCGCATTGGCCTGTTCCCGTTTCAGGGTGGCTAGCACTTGCTCTTTTAGTGTGATTGTTGCAGTCATAGTGGTCTCCTTTGACAGTTATCGAACTGTCCTGTCTATTTATCATACTCATAACGAGTACGTTTTAGCAACCTAGAGGGTGCTATTGCCATTCTATTGACATCTAAGATGGAGGTAGTCCCTCGCTGCTCATCAACGCTAGGATAGGCAGCATAAAAATAAGTTTGATGATTTTAGTGTTTTTTAGCTGCTGCTATGGACGCCTCAGCCAATCGCCCCAATACCTACGTTCCACACCTACAAGCACCCAGCCGTTCTGGTGAACAGCAGTGGGGGTTCATGCGTCCCAGTGAGCTGATTCTAGCGGCACCAACACCCCGACTATTATTGCACTCCGTTTACATGCAACGTTCAATTGTGTTGGATCAGTTACCCGTTTGGCAAATTGGTCGAAGTAAAGATTGTGATATTGTCCTACCCGATCGCTGGTGTTCGCGGCATCACCTTTGTATTGAGCGGCAGGCGGATCATCGCTATCGGCTGACCGACCTCAGAAGCATGAACGGGACATTTATCGGCAATAACCGTATCCACGCTCCCCATCTCCTCAGACACGGCGATCGCATTTCCATTGGTGAGTCAGAACTAGAGTACATTGACCTGCGGGATGCGCCGAGTCCCCACCCCTACACCAATCATTCCCATGGGAGTAATGGCCAAGTCACGGTCTTGATGACCCACTCTTCGCGTACCCAAGGGGAAATGTGGCGGGAATTATTGAACTCCCAAGGGATTTCGACGATTTGGGCAACATCCCACTTTGAGTTAGAAAAAATTATTGCCCATGTGGAGTCCCTCAACTGCAAAGTCAGCCTCTTGCTCCTCGATTTGGGAATGCCAAAAACCAATCCCTACGATTTTTGTCGCCAGTATCGCCAGCGCTATCCAGAAATGAATGTCATTCTCCTCAGTGGCCTGCGCACCCGTGTCCATGAATCGGAGTGCAAGTGGGCGGTCAACCAAGGCGCGATGGCACTCTTTGCGGGCTTGCCGCGCGAAAATCTGTTTGGAGATCTCACGAGTATTACCGAGCGATTGCAAACGATCGCCCAAGCCATCGAATGGACCTACTTCAATCCTGAAGCCCTCACCAGTACCCTGCTGAAACTGCAGGATGCCGTGGATGCGGAGATGTCGTCGGGGATGGTTCTCTAGAACCGCTGCACGGATTGGTGAGCAGTGCTACAGTCAGTGAAAGTAGTGTTTTCAGCAGATAGCGAACATTGGTTGTTCTCACGTCACAAGTTAGTGCACTAGACAAATCCCTAGGGCGGCTGGAGTGGCCGCGTCTCTGTCAGCAGTTGGCAACGTTTGCTGCTACCAAACGGGGGATGCGCCAGCTGCAGGGGGGAGAGATTCTAGGGGGCACCCAAGCAGCCAGTCAAGTGCTGTTGGCTCAAACCACTGAGGTGATTACCCTGGAAACGGTGCACCAAGTGCACCTCGATTTTAGCCAAGTCACAGATATTGAACCGGCGCTGGCGCGGCTGGATCGCCAAGGCTGTTTGCAGGGAATGGAGCTACTGGCGATCGCCCACCTGTTGAGTGCGGCGCGGCAACAGCGGCGTCAAATTGAGGAACACGCGCAACTCACGGCGCTTCAGCAACTGGTGGCCGGCATTCGCACCTATCCTGAGGTGGCTCAAGAAATCTACCGCTGTATTACTGATCAAGGGCAAGTGAGCGATCGCGCCAGTCCAGAATTGGCTGAGATTCGCCAGCAGCAACGGCAGTGCCGTGCCCAGATCCAGCAGCAACTGCAGCAGATTCTGCAGCAGCGAGCCAGTGCCATTCAAGAGGCGGTGGTCACCCAACGGCGCGATCGCTATGTGTTGGCAGTCAAAGCCACCCACAAAGACCAGATGCCGGGAATTGTCCACGATCTCTCCGCCAGTGGTGCCACGCTCTACATTGAGCCGCAAGAAACCATTGACCTGCAAAACCGCCTGCAACAACTTACCCATCAAGAGGCTGAGGCCGAACGCACCATTTGCCAAGCCCTCTCGGATCAGTTGGCCACGATTAGTGATGATTTGTGGTATCTGCTCGATGTGCTGACCACCCTCGATATGGCGGTCGCCCGTGCCCACTATAGTCTCTGGTTGCAGGGCAACCCACCCCAGTTTGTCAGTGACACGCGGCTGCACCTGAAGGCGTTGCGGCATCCCCTCTTGGTGTGGCAAGAGCACCATGAGCAAGGACAGACCGTGGTGCCCATTGACATTGAATTGCCCCCCCCCACCAAGGTGGTGACAATCACTGGCCCCAACACCGGCGGCAAAACAGCAACCTTGAAGGCCTTGGGCTTGGCAGCACTGATGGCAAAAGCAGGGTTGTATGTGCCAGCGGCAGCGCCCATAGAGTTGCCCTGGTTTACAGGGATTTGGGCAGACATTGGGGATGAGCAGTCCCTGACCCAAAACCTGTCCACCTTTTCCAGTCATATCTGCAATATCCGCGATATTCTCACAGAGCTCGAGATGACAGGGGGCAATACGTTGGTGCTCCTCGATGAAGTGGGGGCCGGCACGGATCCCAGTGAGGGTACAGCCCTAGCGATCGCCCTGTTGCGCTATCTGGCAGACCACGCCAGTCTCACCTTTGCCACCACCCACTATGGCGAACTCAAAGCCCTCAAGTATCAGGACAGCCGCTTTGAAAATGCCGCCGTTGAGTTTGATGAGACCACCCTTGCCCCGACCTATCGGCTGCTGTGGGGCATACCGGGACAGTCTAATGCCCTAGCGATCGCCCAGCGGTTGGGGCTACATCCCAGTATTGTTGAAGGTGCCAAGGCCTTTTTAAGCGGTGACAGCAACAGTGTCAACGAGATGATTAGCGGGCTAGTGGCACAACGCCAAGTGCAGGAGTCGAAAACCACCGCTGCGGCAACCCTGCTTCGCGATACTGAAGCCCTCTACCAAGAAATTGCCACCAAAGCGCAGGAACTGCGACAACGCCAGCAGCAACTTCGTCAACAATTGGAAGAAGAGGTACGCACAGCTCTTCGTAGAGCACAGCAGGAAATTGCCAAAGTCATTGCTCAACTGCAACGCGCCAACAGTCCCGAACAGGTACAAGCTGCCCAAACGGCGCTGCATCAGATTGAGAAAACTTACTTACCACCACCTCCGCCCGTTGGCTTTATTCCTCAACCGGGCGATCGCGTTCGCTTGCCCCAATGGCAACAGGTGGGCGAAGTCCTCAGTGTCAGCCAGCAGGGGGATATTGTCGTCCAAGTGGGTTCCGTGAAATTTACTGTGCCGCCCCACGCCGTAGAGTCCCTCAAGGGCGAACCGGTACGCACACCATCTAAACCCAAGTCCGACCCAGCTCAAGCTCCCCCCCCACCCCCTTCTCGCACCCCAGCACCCGCCATTCGCACAGAGAGCCGTACCCTCGATCTGCGGGGCAAGCGCACCCATGAGGCGGAACCTCTCCTAGAGGAATTTCTCAACCGCCAGCAGGGAACGGTTTGGATTATCCACGGCCACGGCAGTGGTGCCCTCCGCCAGTTTGTGCATCAATTTTTAGATCAGCACCCCAGCGTTCAAAGCTATCACCTTGCGCCTCCTGAAGAGGGTGGCCGGGGAGTAACCATTGTGCAGTTATAGGAACAAGACCCATGCAGCAGCGGATTAAGGACATTCTTCATCAAGGTCAAGTGGGCGATCGCGTCACCGTCAAGGGCTGGGTGCGCACCAAACGCGAACTCAAGGAATGTACGTTTGTCAACGTCAACGATGGCTCAACCCTAGCCGGATTGCAGGTGGTCATTCCCAACACCGTGGCAGCAGCAACGCCAGCCATTAAAGACCTGACCACAGGGGCTGCCGCAGAATTCAGTGGCGAACTGGTGCGTTCTCCCGGCAAAAACCAAACCATTGAACTCCATGCCCAGCAGATTCACCTTTGGGGCGGTGCCGATCCAGAAACTTATCCCCTGCAAAAGAAACGCCACAGCTTTGAATTTCTACGCACCATTGGTCATCTCCGACCGCGAACCAATACCCTAGGCGCGGTGATGCGCGTGCGCAATGCCTGTGCCACTGCCATTCACCAGTTCTTTCAGGAGCGGGGATTCCTGTGGGTACACACCCCGATCATTACCGCCAGTGACTGCGAAGGGGCTGGGGAACTCTTTACCGTCACCACCCTGGATTTAGCGCAGCCACCCAAAACCCCAGAGGGGAATATTGACTTCAGTCAAGACTTTTTTGGTCGTCGTGCCTACCTCACCGTCAGTGGCCAACTGGAGGCAGAAATTATGGCCACAGCCTTTACCAATGTCTATACCTTTGGTCCCACCTTCCGCGCTGAAAACTCCAATACCTCGCGTCACCTTGCCGAGTTTTGGATGGTGGAGCCAGAGATGGCCTTCTGTGAGCTGATGGGAGATATGGAACTGGCGGAGGCCTTTTTGCAGTTTGTCTTTCGCCATGTCCTTGACCACTGCAGTGAGGATATGGCCTTCTTTCAGGAGCGCATTGACAATAGCGTCATGGCCACCGCCGAACAGATGGCAACTCAACCCTTTGCCCGCCTTAGTTACACAGAAGCCATTCAAGTCCTAGAAAAAAGTGGCCGCGCCTTTGAATTTCCCGTGGCTTGGGGGCTAGACCTGCAATCGGAGCATGAGCGCTACCTTGCTGAGGAATACTGCCAGCGCCCCGTGATTGTTTATGATTATCCCGCTGCCATCAAAGCCTTCTATATGCGCCTCAATGACGATGGCAAAACTGTAGCAGCAATGGATGTCCTCGCCCCCAAAATTGGCGAGATCATTGGTGGCTCCCAGCGGGAAGAGCGCTTTGACGTGCTGCAGGAGCGAATTGTGAGCCAAGGCCTAGACCCTGCCCCCTACTGGTGGTACTTGGATTTACGCCGTTATGGCAGTGTCCCCCATGCCGGCTTTGGTTTAGGATTTGAACGGTTGGTGCAGTTTATGACGGGCATGGACAATATCCGCGATGTCATTCCCTTTCCGCGTACACCGGGGAATGCGGAGTTCTAGCTCAGGGGGCTTGCTGTGCCTCAAAATAGCGGCCAATCGTTTCCACGTCCTTGTCGCCGCGTCCTGAACAGTTAATGACAATGCGCGGCTGCCCTGTCAATTGCGGGCATAGCGTTTCCAGATAGGCCAAGGCATGGGCGGTTTCGAGGGCAGGGAGAATTCCCTCCAACTGAGCTAGGCGCACACAGGCAGCCACGGCCTCAGCATCAGTGACACTGTAGTATTCTGCCCGACCAATGTCCTTGAGGTAGCTATGCTCTGGCCCCACGCCCGGATAGTCTAAACCGGCACTGATGGAGTGGGCCTCAACCACCTGACCATCGGCATCCTGCAAGAGATAGCTCATGGCACCGTGGAGTACCCCCACTTCCCCTTTGGTGAGGGTGGCAGCATGGTGACCCGTGTCCACCCCTTGACCCGCAGCTTCAACACCAATTAAGCGCACCTGCGGTTCCTCAACAAACTCATGGAAGAGTCCCATGGCATTGGAGCCGCCGCCAACACAGGCGAGCAAAATATCGGGCAGCCCGCCCCATTTCTCAAGGCACTGCCGCCGCGTTTCTGCCCCAATGACGGCATGGAATTCCCGCACCAGCATCGGGTAGGGATGGGGCCCCGCCACTGAACCCAAGATGTAATGGGTGGTTTCAACATTCGTCACCCAATCGCGAATCGCTTCGGAGGTGGCATCTTTCAGGGTTCCTGTACCGGCACTGACGGGCGCCACTTCTGCTCCCAATAGACGCATCCGCAGCACGTTTAACCGCTGCCGCTCCATATCCTGTACCCCCATGTAAATCACACATTGGAGGCCAAAGCGGGCACAGACGGTTGCCGTGGCTACCCCATGCTGACCAGCACCCGTTTCCGCAATAATGCGCTGTTTGCCCATGCGCTTGGCAAGGAGCACTTGACCGAGGGCATTGTTGATTTTGTGGGCACCCGTATGGTTGAGGTCTTCCCGTTTTAGATAGATCTGGGGTTGGGCTTGATCATGGGCATAGTGGGCACTGAGGCGTTCGGCAAAGTAGAGGGGACTAGGACGACCCACATAGTCTTGCAGAAGTTGCTGCAATTCGGCTTGAAAATCAGGGTCTTGGCGATAGTGGGCAAAGGCCGCCTCCAATTCACTGAGGGCGGGCATCAAGGTTTCGGGAACGTACTTGCCACCAAAGCGACCAAAGCGACCGCGGGAATCGGGGCGAGCAGCAGCACTGAGGGCAGCAGAGGGGGCAACAGTCACGGGCAAAGTCCTTTTTTCATCAAGGGTTCCTTATGTGATTGTGCCACGCTACGGGCGGGAACGGCGGGCAGTGCCTAGGGGATTGAGCCACTCCAACAGACACTCCTCCAGAATCTGCATTTCGGGAAAGAGACTTTGCTTGATCCACTGGCCGACGGCATCTAGGGGAGAAAATTCTGCGCCGACTTGCCACTTGAGTCCTTGGCTGAGGGGGGTGAGGTGATTCCCCGGTAGCTTCAAGGCAGTGACCATATCGCCAAATTTGGCTCTGAGGAGACTGCGCAGGCGGGCTGTTTGGTCAATATCGTCCTCTTGGAAACGGATCAAGAGATTACGGCGCACAGGATAGCGCTCTTGAATCAGTTTTTCGGTTTCTGTCGGGCTGGGACTGAATTCGACACCCACGGGGGCAAGGTTTTCTATCCAAGGAATGGATTGACTGGCGGGGTAGTTGTTGAAGGCCATGAAGAGATTGCCGGCGCGATCGCCATCGTAGAGGCTATTGATCAGCAGGTGGAGCTTGCAGCCCATACTGTGTCCCAAACCATAGATGGGCAATGCCGCTGGGTAGCCTCGGCGATAGATCAACCAATCAAGGGCATAGTCGAGTTTATTTAGCACATCGAGGGCGATCGCCCCATGGTCAAAGGTGTTCACAAAGGGCGTGGCAATAATGCCATAGCCGGCTTCGGCAAGATGCTCCAACAGACGGCGGTAGGTTACTTGGGGTGCGGTGGCCACAAAGGCGCCGCCGAGAAAGTGAATCCACCCCAAGGGGCGCGGGGGAATATACAACCAATTGCCGCGAACTTCTTGCCACTGCAAAATCAATGACTCCAAAAGATACCTCACTGCTAGTAATCTAGCGAATACAAGAGATGCGGTGGGAGAGCCCAAGAAATGATTCAGACGATCGTTGGCAGTGGTGCAGCAGTCCTCGGAGCCATTGCGGCTTTGATCTTCTTGGCCTTGGAATGGCGGTATCGGCGGCGGCCAGCCCATCCCCTTGAAGTGATCGGTGCCACTTGGAATCTGGAAATCTATGAGCCAACCCACTACCGTTTTGTCGGGCTATTGGGACTGAGCAACCCCCACCGTGGCCTTGAGGTGATGGTGCCAGACTTACGGGCAGAGGTGGTGCTATTGTCCGATGGCCGTGTCGATATGATTCAGACGGATGTGCAGGTCATCCCCCGCCACCCGGAGCCAGAGTTTCCCCCCCGTGCCGATGGCTATTGGTTTGCCTATATCGTCAAGTCCACCAAGCAAACGAATGTCGAGATTTGTGTGGATTTGCAGGGAATTGGCGTGAGCGAGGTCAAGGCTGCTTGGGTCAAGATTCACTACATTGCCTATGGCCCCCACGGTCGCTTTGCCAAAACCCACCATGAATTTATCCCCCTCAAGTTTCCGGCCACGGGAGATACAGGTGTGTGGCGACAGGCGGAGAGATGTCAGGTACTCCCCATTCGCACCCATTTACTGACGCCGTTGGATATTCCCCTAGAGGTGCTCAATCGCTATGTGATGCCCCATGCCCAACCTGGAGACATTGTTGCCATTGGGGAAACACCCCTTGCCATTATCCAAGGTCGCCTCAAGGATCCGGCACAAATGCAACCGGGGTGGGTAGCAACGCGGGTGTGTCAGTTTTTCTTGCCCACCTCAAGTTTGGCCACCGCCTGTGGCATGCAAGCGCTAGTGGAGGAAGTGGGAGCGCTACGGGTACTCTTGGCCTTTTTGGGGGGGGCGATCGCCAAAGTCTTTGGCCACAAGGGCGGATTTTATCAATTGGCTGGCGAACAAGCCCGCCTCATTGACGATGTGACAGGTACTCTGCCCCCCTACGATCAATTTATTGTTATGGGACCTGTTAACCCCCAAGCCGTCGTGGAGGATCTAGCAGCAAAAACGGGTTTGGGCATCGCCATTGTGGATGTTAACGACCTAGGGGCAGTCAAGGTGCTTGCCGCTAGCCAAGGAGTCTCCCCTCACTTCCTCACGACTGCTCTGAAGAAAAACCCCGCCGGTAATGCCGATGAGCAAACACCCATTGTCTTAATCCGGCCTTGCGGTGTTTCTCCGAGCTCGACTGAGGGTTTCCTAGACAAGATGCATTAGCTCTTATGGCCAACATTGCGAAGAAAAATATAATTCTGTTTCTTTAAAACATTGCGGGTTTCCATTAATTCGGCTGGGAAAGAATCCCAGCACAATTGAGCGGGATTTGAAGGCGGCGCGAGATCGTGTTTCCATTAATTCGGCTGGGAAAGAATCCCAGCACTTACTTATAAAGGCGATGTGAAAAAATGCTCAGACGTTTCCATTAATTCGGCTGGGAAAGAATCCCAGCACGCTTAGTTGCAATATCTACATAATCAGCCAGCATTTGTTTCCATTAATTCGGCTGGGAAAGAATCCCAGCACGTTCAGCGGGATTTTACCGCTTTAGTTGAGTAGTTTCCATTAATTCGGCTGGGAAAGAATCCCAGCACTATCTTTTGCTGACCGCTATGGGCGGTCAAACACGTTTCCATTAATTCGGCTGGGAAAGAATCCCAGCACAGCTCAGAACTAGATATCTTTTATCACGATAAACTGTTTCCATTAATTCAGCTGGGAAAGAATCCCAGCACCATCAAGAAATTTACGATGAATTGCTTTTACTTTACCCGTTTCCATTAATTCGGCTGGGAAAGAATCCCAGCACATTCGATTTTACAATTATCGCTTTCTTGAAGGCAGTTTCCATTAATTCGGCTGGGAAAGAATCCCAGCACCATCAAGAAATTTACGATGAATTGCTTTTACTTTACCCGTTTCCATTAATTCGGCTGGGAAAGAATCCCAGCACTTGCTCAGGGACAAATCCCTGAAAACTGGAAACCTAGGTTTCCATTAATTCGGCTGGGAAAGAATCCCAGCACAAAAATCATTGAAAACAATCATGTTTATCTAGACGTTCGTTTCCATTAATTCGGCTGGGAAAGAATCCCAGCACGTAGTTTACTCAAGAGGAAATTACTTATGGGTCTCGTTTCCATTAATTCGGCTGGGAAAGAATCCCAGCACCCCCAGTTTATTAGCACTGTTCTTCCGCGTGTATCAGTTTCCATTAATTCGGCTGGGAAAGAATCCCAGCACCAAAAAAATCTTGATAAAGACTTTCAAAAGTATCTAGTTTCCATTAATTCGGCTGGGAAAGAATCCCAGCACAGCGTGAATTTCTTGCGGGGTACACAATCCCCGAGTTTCCATTAATTCGGCTGGGAAAGAATCCCAGCACATTAAACTTTTCTGAAAATTTTTTGCCCATTTCTTGTTTCCATTAATTCGGCTGGGAAAGAATCCCAGCACGCCAAGGGAGGGGGGATTTTTTTGTGCCTATTAATGTTTCCATTAATTCGGCTGGGAAAGAATCCCAGCACATATTTTGAATCTCACAACAGACGCGGTGATTAAGTTTCCATTAATTCGGCTGGGAAAGAATCCCAGCACAAACGCGAGGCGGTGATTAATTGGTATACAGATGCGTTTCCATTAATTCGGCTGGGAAAGAATCCCAGCACCACATTTTACAATTACATGTGATATTTTCTTTTCTATAGTTTCCATTAATTCGGCTGGGAAAGAATCCCAGCACCCCCCGCCGCCCGAAGAAGACTTAATCAAGTGGATATTGGTTGTTTCCATTAATTCGGCTGGGAAAGAATCCCAGCACATCTTCTTTCTTTGCGTATTTCAAATATTCAGAGGTTGGTTTCCATTAATTCGGCTGGGAAAGAATCCCAGCACACAATAACTCAAACTCTTTTCGATACCTATTCCACGAGTTTCCATTAATTCGGCTGGGAAAGAATCCCAGCACTTCCGAGCGGGAATTCCTTGCGGGGTACACAATCCCCGAGTTTCCATTAATTCGGCTGGGAAAGAATCCCAGCACTATGAGATCTGTAATTGATCTTCCTGCAAGCGGTATCGTTTCCATTAATTCGGCTGGGAAAGAATCCCAGCACTTGCTTTAACTACAAAACGGGTATCCAAAGAAAGATGTTTCCATTAATTCGGCTGGGAAAGAATCCCAGCACGTGGTAGTGGCAAAACTTCTAAAAGTGTACGACTAGGTTTCCATTAATTCGGCTGGGAAAGAATCCCAGCACAAACTGGCGACTTATTGAATCTTTAGCCAAAATGCGTTTCCATTAATTCGGCTGGGAAAGAATCCCAGCACGGCACCCTCCTAGAAGGTGCTCTACGACTACTATAGCACAGGTCATTTTCAAGCACCTAGACGGGATCATTTTTTTGTTTTTGTAAAATTTTTAGATCCGTAGGGTCACAGGACGTGAAAGTCACTCTGGAACTGAATTTCGGGAAAATTCAAGCACCTCCAAATCTGTTAGAAATTGCTCAAAGCGTTGTGGAGACTGGGTTTGAGAAAATTGCCGAGCTGAGAGGATATTTTTGTCCAGAGGTGCTTGCATGGCTACCGCCATCGGCCAACCACTGCCCCTTTGGCTTGAGCACTAAAGACGAATGGCTAAAGCAATGACGCCAAAAGCAATGAGGAGCACACCGCTCACAGGGGTAATCCAACTCGACCACTGCCGCAGTGCCAAGAGCCTTTGCAAGGCACCGCTAAATACTCCGACTAAAATCAGCGGCGCGACATACCCTGTTGTATAGGCCAACAGCAGACCAGCCCCCGCCACTAGCTTTTGGGTTGTGGCCACCCATGCCAGCAGCGTTGCCAAGACCGGCGTACTACAGGGTGCTGCCACAAGGCCAAATGTTGCCCCTAGGGTATAAGCTTGCAACCCCGCAGGAACCCGAGCCGGCAGTTCCTCTAGGAAGCGACTGCGGGGAAAGCTCAGGGGCAAGGCATTGAGCAAATTTAAGCCCATGGCGATCGCCACCAAGCTCACCACGATCGTTAACCCCCAGCCCACCTGACCATAGATGCGACCAGCAACAGCAGCAATCATCCCCAACAGGGTTAAGGTGGTTGCGAGGCCAAGGGCAAACCCAAGAGACTGGCGCAAGACGGAGCTATTTTGCTTTGTAGCGTAGCCGGCGATGTACCCGACAGTAATTGGCAGCATCGAAAGGGTGCAGGGAGTCAGACTTGTGAGCAGTCCCGCCAGAAACACAATACCGACACTGATCACGGTGAGATCACTCAGTTGAGCCGTCACCCATTGGTTGGCCCACTGTTCTAGGTGGTAAAGTCCTAAGGTTAAGCTGGCCATCGTTCTAGGGGCTAAAGGAAACACTAGGACCGGCAGTGACAATCACCAGTCGCTCTGGATCAATCAGATCCCGCAGAGTGTGATTAACTTCATCCAAGGTCACCTGCTGCAGGCGATCGCTAAACTGCTGGAGTTCTTCTGGGGGTAAATCCACGCTGGCATTCCCTACAAGCGTCCGCGCCACCACATCCACATTGGCCAATTCGACAAGGTAAGTATTACTGAGGCTGCGCTTGGCGGCTCCGAGTTCGGCGGCGGTGAATCCTTGGCGGTGGGCATCCCTGAGAAGTTGCAAGGTGGCCTGAATGGCCTTGGCGGTATCCTCAGGGGCGGTTTGCAATTGAATGATAAAAGGCCCTGCTTGACGACTGGCACTAAAGAAGCTGTAGATGCCATAGGTCAACCCTTGGCGATCGCGAATCTCTGTGCCCAAGCGACTGGCCAGCGTGTCTCCCCCTAGGATGTGATTCATCAGCATCGCTGCGTAGAAGCGAGGATCGCGGCGATCGATCCCCGGCGTCCCCAGATAGGTAATCGCTTGGCTCTTACCGGCAATCACCGCATTCTTAAAGAGGGTTTGCTCGGGCGGTGAAACTGCAGGAAAGGTTAGGGACAGGGGATCCGTTTGGGGTTGCCACGAGCCAAAAATTTCATTGAGGCGCGATCGCACCTCCACAGGGTCAAAATCTCCCACGAGGGTCAAAATCGTGTGATCGGGGGTATAGGCGGCACGATAAAAGTTCAACAGGTCTGGGCGTTGAATTGCTTGTACAGATTCAGGAGTGGCAAAGGGATGCAGGGGATGATTGGCGGGATAGAGGGTTTCTTGCAGGACGCGGCGCCCCCAGCGCACAGGATCATCCGCCTCAAGACTCAGAGCCGTGAGATAGCGTTGTCGGCTGAGCTGAAACTCCGACTCTGGGAAGGTGGCTTCTTGAAGCACTTCACCAAGGGTTTGCAAGAGGATGGGTAGCTCACTGGCCAAGGCATAGGCCTCAATATCCACTCCATCGCGGAAGGCGCTGAATTCTAGGCTAATGCCACGATCCTCAAGGGTTTGTGCCAGCGTCAGGGCATTTTTGCGCCGCGTGCCATTGAGCAGGTTCGCAGCCGTCAGGTGAGCCACCCCCGGTTGGGTCAAGAGATCGTAGGCCGTTCCAGCGTCAATGCGCCCCGCCAGCGTAATCGTTGGTGTACTGCGATCCACGAGTAAGAGCACCCGCAGGCCATTTTTCAGGGTAAAGGTTTCCACCCCGTTGCTTTTGACCTCAGGGGCAGCCTGCCCACTCCCTTGGGGTAAATAGGCGGCAATGGTTTGCGGATCTACAGGCTCACCGACAAGATTATGGGCGGTGGTTTGGGCACCCGGCCGACCTGAAAGCTCAACATCGGCAAATTCACTGGGAATAAATTCCCCCACAATCCAGCGATCGCGCCCAAAGTAGGTTTGCACCACTCGTTGAACATCCGCAGCCGTGACTTTTTCAATGGCCGCAAGGTGGCGATCGCTAAAGCGGTAATCTCCCGTCAGGGTTTCATCGTTGGCTAGTTGACTGGCTTGGGCATCAATGTCGCGATTGCGCAGGATAAAGTTGGCCTTGAGCTGTTGTTTGGCGCGTTGCAGTTCAGCGGCACTCAAGGGACGCTCTGCCAGCTGGTTGAGAATCTGGCCAATGGTCTGCTCAATGGTCTCAAGGGATTGCTCCGGGGCCGCGATCGCGCCAATTTCAAACCAGCCCCCCGCCTGTAACGCGGCCACATAGGAGTAGGCCGAACTGGCTTGACCCGTTTCCATCAATTCCTGATACAAGTACGAACTGCGTCCGCCACTGAGGAGCATATCCAGCACATCCAAGGCCGCCTGATCTGGATGGGTCATCGCTGGAATGGGTACCAAAATCTGTAATAGCGGCGCACTTCCCGGTTCTGTGAGGCGAATTCGCTGGGCTTGACCTGCCGTTGGCGGCGGTAATGAAGGAGACTTTAGAGGGTCGGTTGGCCGAGGAATCTGCCCAAAGGTTTTCTTGACCAGTTCCAGTGCCCTTGGGGGACGGACATCGCCAGCAATCACCACAACCGCATTATCAGGACGATAGTACTGGTGATAAAAACTCTTCACCGCTGGCAGCGTAAACTGCTCCACATCACTGGCCGTTCCCCCCACTGGCAAGCCGTAGGGATGATGGGGATAGAGGGCGGCCATCACGGCTCGACTGAGGCGATATTCAGGACTATTTTCATAGCCTTGCAGCTCCGAGATCACCACCCGTTTTTCACTCTCAAGGGCATCGGGGGTCATCAGGGTATTGCGCAGGCGATCCGCCTCGAGAATCAGCAGTGGTTCTAGTTGGTCAGCGCGCACCGTATGGTGGTAGGCGGTCATGTCGTAGCTGGTAAAGGCATTGGAAGAACTGCCAAGGGCATAAAACAACTGACCAAACTGGACGGGACGGCTCTTGGTGCCCTTAAACATCAAATGCTCCAGTTGGTGGGCAATCCCATTTTCCCCCTTGGGCTCATGGCGCGAACCCACGCGATACCACACCTGCAAACTCACCACAGGGGCGGTGGGAATCTCTTTAATCAGAACCGTGAGGCCATTGTCTAAAACGGTTTTGGTCACACCACTACTGAGTCCTGCGACGGGGTTCAGGGGAAAAATCACAGCCAAACTGGTACTCAAGAGCATCAAGCCAATAAATAAGAAGATCTTAACGAATTGTGGAACCAGCCCTAGGGTCATCGTTGTAGTTAATTCCCTTGGTGGGCGATCGCGCTCACAAGTGCTGTAATCGCCGGGGAAAGACTCGCCAGAACAACAACGGATGCCGCCGCAATAATGATCGTTGTTGCCATCCGCACCATGGCATCGGTTCCCCGTTGATAAACTTCAAACTTGTACTCTTGATTTTTCACCTGAGTGGCTAACTCACTCACATCCCCTTGCAGTTTGTGCACATCAGTTTGGAGCTTTTCGACATCCGTTTGTAGTTTTTCAACATCGGTGCCGAGTTTCTCCACATCTACACGCAGCGCCTGCAACTCGCTGAGTACCTTGGCTTGAAATTCCTGCTCGCTCATCCTACACATTCTCTGCACCACCTCATCTTCATTCTGGCAGAGAATGCCAACTGCCACCTAAGGTACAAAGCGCAGGAATTTTTTCTTACCCACTTGCAGCACTTGGTTCACATAGGGTTCCGGTGCCGTGAGGGTAAAGTCCACATCCGTAATTTTTTCGCCGTTGAGACGCACCCCACCCCCTTGGATCTGTCGCCGCGCTTCGCTGCTACTGGGGCAGAGTTTGGTGTGACTGAGCACATAAGTCAGCTTCACAGGGAACTGAAACTCCCCAAGGGAATACTCTGGAATCGATCCCGCCTGTGCCGTTTGTCCTTGGGTGACGATCGCGGCTAGTTCCGCTTGGGTTTGCAGGGCGAGATCGCGCCCATGGTACTGACTCACGACTTCTAGGGCCAAGGCCTTCTGGCGATCGCGGGGATTGGTGGGTAAACTGTCCAAGGGCAAATCCGTGAGCAACTCAATGTATTGGTTCACCAAGGCATCGGGAATTTTCTCCAGCTTGGAGTACATACTGGCTGCCGACTCCGTAAGCGCCACATAGTTGCCAAGGGACTTCGACATTTTCTGTACTCCGTCCGTCCCCACCAAAATCGGCATCAGCAGACCAAATTGCACGGTGGGCAAGCGAAAATGGCGCTGTAAATCGCGACCCACAGCAATGTTAAATTTTTGATCGGTACCCCCCAGTTCCACATCTGCCGCCACCGCCACTGAATCATAGCCCTGCATCAATGGATAGAGAAACTCATGGAGAAAAATGGGCGTTTCCTTGGCGTAGCGTTCGGCAAACCCCTCCTTGGCCAGCATTTGGCCAACAGTCATCGTTCCCAGTAGCTCGAGAATTTTCCGCAAGTCCAGCTTGGCGAGCCACTCCGAGTTGTAGCGAATTTCTAAGCGGCCGGGGGTCTCAAAATCCAAAATGGGCTTCACTTGCTCAAGGTAGGTTTGCACATTGGTTGCCACCTCCTCAGGGGTGAGTTGTTTGCGCACCTCCGACTTCCCTGTGGGATCGCCAATTTGAGCCGTAAAGTCACCAATAATCAGCACGGCACAGTGCCCCGCATCCTGAAACTGGCGTAACTTGCGCAGGACAATGCTATGACCGAGGTGAATTTCGCTGCCCGTGGGATCAATGCCAAGCTTAATTCGCAGCGGGCGCTCCATTTGCCGCAAATAGACCCAGAGATTTTCTTCGGGTTTGGTGGAATCAGGGACATGGGGAAAGGTTTCGACAACGCCGCGCTGCAGCCGTGCAATTGTGGCCTCAAGGTCTGAAGACATCACTTGATTGGGCATTGGATTGGGCATTCGATTTGGGCGAGGACATTTTCTGGTCTAGGATGGCTATGATAGCAATCAATTGCGATCGCGCGGCAATCTTGCTATCCCTTACTTTTATCCCAATAAAAAAATCATATACGAAGCAAAAAATAATTGGCGTCAGGAAGCGACTGTCGTGTCCACCACTACCCTTGGCAAACACCCCTCCCAAACCCGCCCCCAAGATGAAAACTTCTGGCGTGGGGTCCTGCGAATTGCTAACCGTACCTTCCTTGTCGGGATGACCTTTGGTTGTGCGGCAATCGGCGGGGGGCTGCTGGGCTTGGCGATTAGCTTTCGGAATTTGCCGGATGTGCGATCGCTGCGGGGCTACATTCCCAGTGAAACGACGCACATTTACGATGCTAAGGGCACCCTCCTTGTCAGCCTTCACGATGAAGAAAACCGCGAAGTCGTTCCCCTCAGCGAAATTTCGCCCAGTTTGAAGCTGGCTGTGATGGCGATCGAAGACAGTAGCTTCTATCAGCATCGCGGTATTAATCCCATTGGTATTTCCCGTGCCTTAATGGTCAACCTCACCTCGGGGCGTACCGTACAGGGTGGCTCTACCCTGACGATGCAATTGGTGAAAAATCTCTTTTTGTCTCAAGATCGCTCCATTAGTCGTAAAGTGGCTGAGGCTGTCCTGGCCATGCGCCTCGAGCAGATCTTCAGCAAAGATGAAATTTTGGAGATGTACCTCAATCAAGTCTATTGGGGACATAACACTTACGGCGTACAAACCGCCGCCCAAAGCTACTTCAAAAAAAATGCCGCTGATCTCACGCTTGCCGAAGCTGCCATGATGGCTGGCATTATCCAAGCGCCCGAGGCCTATAGCCCCTTTGTGGATTTTGACCTCGCCAAAGAACGGCAGCAATTGGTGCTGGATCGGATGGTGGAATTGGATTGGATCACCCCCCAAGAGGCCGCTGCTGCTGCCCAAGAACCGATCAAGCTGGGGGAAATTACCTCCTTCCAGCGCAGTCGCAGTCCTTGGATTACCGATGCTGTGTTACAGGAGTTGACCCGCCAGTTTGGTCGTGAAGCGGTCATCCGTGGGGGAATGCGGGTACAAAGTAGCCTTGATGTCAAGGTGCAAAAAATGGCCGAAGAGGCAATCCAACGCGGCTATCAAACCCTACGGGGCAGTGGTGTGCGCGCCGATCAGTTGGCTTTGGCGGCGGTAGATCCACGAACGCACTATGTCAAAGCCCTTGTCGGCGGTGTGGACTACAACCGCAGTCAGTTTAATCGCGCCACCCAAGCGATGCGTCAGCCGGGGTCTGCCTTTAAGCCCTTTGTCTTTTATGCTGCCTATGCCAGTGGCAAATATACGCCCGATTCTGGAATTAACGACTCACCCGTTAGGTATCGCGATGGCAGTGGGTGGTATGTGCCGCGAAATTACGATGGCTCCTTTATGGGTGGGATGTCTATGCGTATGGCTTTGGCCATGTCCCGCAATATTCCTGCCATTGTTCTTGGCCAAGAGGTGGGTATTGAGCGCGTTATTGAAATTTGCCGTACCCTTGGCATTACCAGTCCCATGCTTCCTGTGGTTTCTCTACCTCTGGGGGCGGTGGATCTGACGCCCTTGGAAATGGCCGCTGCCTATGCCACATTCGCCAACAATGGCTGGCAATCCCCCACCACGACGATTATTCAAGTTACGGATAATAATGGCAATTTGCTCTTGGATCACACCCCTCGCCCCAAACTGGTGCTGGATCCTTGGGCGGCCGCAGCCATCAATGACACGATGAAAAGTGTGATCACCAGTGGGACAGGCACAGGTGCCAACATTGGCCGACCCGCCGCAGGGAAAACAGGCACCACCTCTTCTGAGCGGGATATTTGGTTTGTCGGTTATGTGCCGCAACTCTCAGCCGCGGTTTGGGCAGGGAATGACAACTATGCGCCCCTCGGGCAGGGGGCAACGGGGGGTGGCTTTATGGCACCCATTTGGCGGGATTTCATGAGTCAGGCACTCAAGGATGTGCCCGTCGAAGACTTTACCCCGATGTCGAAGTTCCAGCGACCCAAGCCGCAGCGGCAAACAAATTAAGGATTGGTTTTTGAACTGGGTTCTGCGCCATTGAACCCATTGATGATTGCTTGGGTTGTGCTTGGGCGTTGCAACTCATTTGCAGAAAGTTCAGTAAAACTATTGTAATTATTCTCAATAAGCTGTGGTTGTTGCAAATGACACTTGTTGTCGGCTATCATGCAAACCAAATATCGGCAGATCAGGCGAATCTCCTATGCCACTTTATACAGCAGCAGCCTTAAAGGCAGAACTGAACGAGAAGGGCTGGCGGTTGACGCCACAGCGAGAAACCATTCTCAATATTTTCCAGAATCTGCCTAAGGGCAACCACCTGAGTGCTGAAGACCTGCACCATGAGTTGCGTAAACAGGGACACTCCATTAGTTTATCCACCGTTTATCGCACTGTGAAGTTGATGTCACGGATGGGTATTCTGCGGGAGTTGGAACTGGCCGAGGGACACAAGCACTACGAACTCAATACAATGTCTCCGCACCACCATCACCACATGGTGTGCGTGCAATGCAACCGCACAATGGAGTTCGACAATGATACGATTCTCAAGCAGGCTCTGAAGCAGACGGAGAAGTATGGTGTGCAATTGATTGATTGCCAACTGACGATCTATACCATTTGTCCAGAGGCGTTGCGGCGCGGTTACCCCGGCCTGCCGGAAAACTGGGTCTGTAGTAGCGCGATCGCCCACGGCACAGAACCCCCCTCGCGGGGTAAATAAGGGATGCGACGACCCTTCGCGATCGCCCTTGTTGGCATAGCTGCTTTGCCCCCTCAGAGCCTAGGGGTTGAGTTTCCCGATGGTCGGGTGGCCTTTGATCAGCCACCCATTTTTGTTGAAGCCAATACCCGCTATCCTCAAGTGTGGCTAACGAATACCACCTACAACTTCATTGTGCAGATACCGACCACCGCAGGCGAACCCCTTGCCCGGCTCGACATTCAACAACTGCCCGGCATTGAGACGATTTACTTTTTGCCCCAACGTACCCGTGCTTTTATCGGCGATCGCTCCCGCCAGCCGATTCCCTTGGGCAAGGTGACCTTTGATGGCCATTCAGCGCTGCTCACAGTGACCTTTGATCCCCCTGTGCCACCGGGGTGGTACCTGCGGGTTGAGGTTGCTCCTGTGCGCAATCCCCAATGGGATGGGACGTATCTTTTTGCTGTGACAGCCTTTCCTCGGGGGGGAGATCGCGCCATAGGTCAAAATATCGGCACGGGGCGCTTGCAGTTTTACCGCAATTCTAATTTTTTCTAACGTGACCGTCTTTGCAACATTACCGCCGCCGCTTCAGCCGGGCGATCGCCTTGCCGTCGCCTTTCCTAGTGGTGTCCTCCGCCAAAGGGAACCTTTTTGGCAGGGAGTGGCCTGTTGGCAAGCTCAGGGCTATGAGGTGATTGTCGATGAGGCGGCCTTTGCCGGCTGGGGCTACCTTGCGGGTGCCGATCAACAGCGGCGCGATCGCCTGCGGCACTTATTGCAAGATGATTCTATTAAGGGTATTCTCTGCGGGCGGGGCGGATTTGGAGCGACTCGTCTGTTGGAGCAGTGGCAGTGGCCAGCGGTATCGCCGAAATGGCTGATTGGTTTTTCGGATATTACGGCTTTGCTGTGGAGCTATGCTAACCAAGGGGTGGCCGGTGTCCATGGCCCAGTACTCACCACGCTGGCGGCAGAACCCCTTTGGAGTCAGCAGCGGCTTTTTGATCTGGTGCGGGGCAAACCCCTAGAGCCGCTCTTGGGAACGGGTTGGGGGGGCGGTGTGGTGCAGGGTCGTCTTTTGGTGGGGAATTTAACAGTCGCGACTCATTTACTGGGGACGCCTGATTGTCCTTCTTTTGAGAATGTGATCTTAGCCCTAGAGGATGTGGGTGAAGCCCCCTATCGCATTGACCGCATGTTGACGCAGTGGCGCCGCAGTGGTGTGTTGCATCAGATTCAGGGGATTGCCCTCGGTCGTTTTAGTCGCTGTGAGGATCCCACCACCCAACCCAATTTTCGCGTGATTGAGGTTTTGGGCGATCGCTTGGCGGATTTGGGGCTTCCCATTGTCAGTGACTTGCCCTTTGGCCATGAGGGGGTCAATGCTGCATTACCGGTGGGGGTGGCAGCTGAGCTAGATGGCGATCGCGGCTCTTTGCGGCTATTGCTCTGACCCAAAATCAAAATACCACCTCTGCCAGTGCCGAGATTGGTAAAAACTAATCCCACTCATAAGCAGAAGGCGATCGCGGGCAAACAATGAAATGAAAATCTGGGTGATAAGATTGCCCAGGAGTTTCCGAGTCGCTATTTCTTAAGCAGCTCACTTAACTTGGCGTTGATTTGGTCTAAGGTCTTAACAGGTTGGCCATAACGGCCAATTCCCCGACTGTTGGGCAAACTAGCCCATTCCCAAGATAGCTTGTCTAGGGCGTTCGCTACTTGGAGCTTATCGATATTTTCCAAGGCTCCTCTCCTATCAATTAGGTAGAGTGCAGCCTGATCTTGGTTGTCTGGAGAAAAGTCCGGCAGCTGTAGGGCTTTCCGACACTCATCCCAAGTCGAAGACAGGAACTGGTACTTCCCCGCCGCGTCACTGCACAATCTGCCTGCACAGTGAACCTTTCGGGGGTGGTCTTGAAACCCGTCGAACTTGACACCGGTAAAGCAGACTCGGTATCCATCTGGGCCGGACGTTCCCTCGCACCAGCTAATTAACTCCAGCCAAGCCCTGCGGACTCTATCCACAGTGTATTTACTCCTAACTTCCCCTATATCTAGCGTGTGATGGACTTCCAAGTATGTTGGCCGAGCTTGAGACCGCAGCCACCCTAGTATGCGGTCTAAATCGCGCTGGTGGGGCGTCACAATACACCCGGCAGAGCCACGACCGTTAGGCGTGTGGTAATTGCTATCTAGATGCAAGCCAAAGCCGGAACGGCCATAAGTGCGGGTGCCTGCTATAGGCAGCAGATCTACCCAGTATTGGCCAATTCCAGGTCCCCAACCCTCGGCACGGTACTCTATTGGGCCGAGGCGGTATTTCCCAGGCGGAATAGGTCTTAAAGACCCGGGATAGTCAGAACTACCACTGTTCAGGATCTGAGCACTAGGAGCACCGGAATACACATTGACCCGATCCACCCGCCGATCGCCATTAACTAGCCAAAGATTCCATCGAATTAGCCCGTTATCGCGAATTTCTGTTGGAAGGCACAGTAGGTGAACCATCGTTTAACAAACCCTCTACTGATTGAAAGGTGTAGCTTTTAAGTAGGTTAACTCCGAGCATCGAGCTCAAGAGGATAACTATGAGTAGCTGCTTAAACTTCGCATCGTTTTTAATTTCGTTCAGATCCGAGTCTAGCTGCTCTAATCGCGTATCCAGTCTGGAGAGGATTTTTAGCAGCTCGATTACTTGATCTTCCATAAGTAGCTCCCAGTATCCAACTACCATGCGTTTCCTCTCCAAAATCAGTCGCTATTAGTCGATCCCGTTCCGCCCCCATTAGAGAACGGGCTCCCAACGTCTGGAGGGTTATCGATGTAAGCCTGATCTGGTACGAAATACTCTCCAGCCCATTGATAGATCTCGTACTGGCAGTCTCCGAACCAGTAAGGAGGAATAATCTCCCAAACATAAGTCCCGTCATAGGTAGGGGGCAGGTAAACAATGCGGTACTGCCGTAGGTAGAGCTTATACTCCGCGAAGGCAGCAAAGGTCCCGAACTGGCGATCGCGCTGACCGGCGATTGGATAGCCTCCCCGAAGCATCCCGCCGTATTGCCAGTGTGGTCTCGCAAGCACCGAGCCAACACCCACCAGCAAAATATTGGCTTCGGTAGCAAACGAGTAAACCCCAAGCCTTCCATTCTCGTCGGGATATTCGCTCCACCCCGCGTCGCCGCTAACTCGCGCGAGCAACTGCCAGTTGGCGCGGCGCCAGTTACTCGCTACGTAAGGCCCGCTCACGGTCAATTCACCCTAACCAAAATTAATTTCAGAGAAGATAAGAGGCAGTTAGGAACGAAAAGCCTTCCTCCCAGCGGCTTGCAAGCTCGTAAGGCTCTGCCACCCCGGTCTCGGCCAGAACGCACGCGAAATCTTCCGGATCGATTTTGCCGTCAATGAAATCGTGGGTAGCTTTAGAACGAGTTAGCATTCTTCGAACTTCTTCTTCCCACTCTTCTTCGTTCATCCAGGGATACCAGATAGCAGGAACCGCAAATAAGTGTTCGAGCCGCCAAGCCTCTTCTAAGTCAATACCCTGGTCATTAAATTGAGGTTCCATAGCCGCGTAGCCTTTCCATAATGAGATAAGCTCGGCCATTCTTGCCGCCCAAGAGGGCTTGTTTGTCCGCACCCTCAAAGATCGAGTTAAATGTTGCAATTTGCTCTGCAGGAGTTACGTGGCTTTGTTTGGCCGAAATAGGAGAAGAATAGTGCGATTGGTTTCCTCCCTGAGCGTTTTCGTAGTATTGGATCCAAGAAGTCCCCCACTGTGTTCTTTTGCGAGTGGGAGTGGCGGTTCCTTGGTACCAGCGAACGGTAGTCGGGTAAATAGCCGACTTGCGCACGGAGGGGGCTTCCTTATACTCGGAAACTTCGAACAGGCCCAGCTTTACGGCAGTAAGTCCACCCACTTCTGGATACTTGACTTTAAAGACTAGTGAGCTTCTAGAGTTGTTGCTGCCCGCTTTAGTCAACAGGCACGAAGCATAGACTGCCTCTTTCCTGTTTTCCAGTGGGGCATAAGGCTTCTCACTGGGCTGCCGGTTTCGCAAGGCCTGCTCCCGACGTTCAGCAGCATCAGCTTTTCTCTGGTAATACCAAGCCCTCTTGATCCGTCCCATAGCGGACTCCCTCCTAACCCAACTAAGCCAAATTCAGATTACTGTTGTGGCCCGACTGCCGCATTCGGGTCTACCGGCATCTCCGCGACAATGCTAGCGGTCATTCGAGTGCGGATTTGCCCGTCCGCAGCAATTGTGGGAGTCGAAGGCACTAGGGGCGGAAACGCATTGAGCCGCTGGCCCGCGGGCGCATTTTGATTAGCGGCCGTCTGAGCTGAGCCTGCGGCGCGGATAAGCTTAAATAGCGTCTCCACAACACCGCTATCGCTAAGCTCATCGATGGTATCGCCGGAAATCGCGGAAGGGATTAGGACTACCCCGTAGTTTTGGTCTTCTAAGACGCTACCAGAAGGCAACGCACTGGCAAGCTGGCTAAAGGTTAAATCTGCGGGCATGGTTCAGTACAGAACTCGACACCACCATCAGTAACTGCCCCTGCAACTGAAATCAATTGGGGTTCGGCAAGCAGAACCTAGTGCCGGCGCGCCCCAAAAAAAAACTGTGCCCCCCTATGGGTTAGGCAACTCTCCAAAACACTCACAGCCTCACCTGATTGCCTAACCCCTAGTCTTAAAAAAATTTAACGAACAGTCCCAAAGCGCAAAAGATCCGCGATCGCCTGATCGGCCCAATCAGGCTTTTGCTTAGGGTAAAGCGGAATTCTAACCTTCCGATCTTGGTAGTTTTGGCGCAGACTTTGGCGGGTCTCCCCCTCCCTAGGGGCAAAGTACTCGCGGCGATTGAGGATCGTGAAGTAGGCCGGATACACCCGAACTACTTGCTTCAGAAGCCCAGGCCGCTTTGCTAATTCACCCTCTCGCTTTTCTTCAGTTATTGAGAGCCGCAGCAGCTCAGCTTGGGATAGGGTCAGGAGCCTAGCCATTAACTGCTCAGCCTCCTCTTCGCTAGCGCAATAAACAGCCATTTGCCGACCGTTGCTTAGAAAAGCAGTGGCGCGAAAGCGCCCATAGAGGTAACCATTCTCGCCCCCAACGGCGAATTTTATTTTTTCCCAGTCCAGTTTGGTTCTGTCCAAATCTGGGACGGCGATAGTGACGCGCTTGGCTCGACGGCCGCCCCTTTGTAGATCTGTCCAAGGTGGCTCAGGAACACTCATCATCTCGATGATTATCCGGAGACTTTGCGGGTTAGCCGCAAGATAATCCGGCACTGGCTGGCCAACTATCGCCCCCACATCGCGGTTTTCAACGAGCTGATAGGTTGCCAAGACGGAGGTAATGGCGGGTTTAAGGCTTTGGGTATCGCCCGCTAGGATCACAGATTCCTTCTCTATTTCGCGGTTGGGAATCACTTGCACAACCTTTTGCTGTGCCTGGATTTGCTGCTGCACTCTTTGCTCGGCAATCCAAGCTTCGGCAGACCCACCGACTACGTACAAGGCTTCAAAGCACCCCTCGAAAACTTCCTCGAAAAATTCCTCGAAAAAGGCAGCAGCTACTGGATTTAACGTCTCAACGGACTCTTCGATAAACCCCGCAAACGAAAGGTAGCCTCCGTCGGCTTGTCTCTGTTTTACATATTCTGTCCAACTTAGCTGACCAGGCACGACGCTATCTAAGGCAGTGCCGGCCAAATCCCGCCACAAATGAAATAAGGCGCGATTTGACTGGTAAAGCTTAACAAAAGCGAAGTAGGCGCTAGTCTGAAATGTTGTGCTGGCTAGGGAATAAATGTAACCCAAGAATTCTTCCAAGCCCTCTTCGCCCAGCTCTTTAAGTACGTAGGCCGCCATTTGAGGGTTAAAGACGTAGAGAAGCCCTCCTGCGGTAGCCCCGCAGGTAAGATAACCCGCGAGCTCGCCTGCTGCTCCTCCGAGAAGGCTGGCTATGCCAACTTTGGCGCTTTCTATCTGCTGGGCAATTTCTTGATCCGTCATGCTCCAATTGAAGGTCCAGATGAAGTAAGTGCCCGCTTGGACCCAAGATACTAAGCTAGTCAAGCTGAAGGAAAAAGCACGGGCAAGAGCGCCAGCTCCCCAAACGAGAAAGCCACCAAGCTGCCCCAAAGCCCAACTCAACGCGTTGGACAACCAATTTGAGGAGCCTCCGGTTTCTCTCTTAACGCCGAGGCTAATAGATTTCACTGAAGACTCGCTGCCTTGAAGGCGGATAATAGCTTCACTTAAGGCTTTGCTTTTGATAGCCGAAAGTGCCACTGCGGGTGCTTTAGGGAGAGCCATTATTATTCTTATCCTTCTGCAAATCTACTATACGGGGCCTTTCTTCTGGGCTTCTGCCGTACGGCTTGCCTTGAAGAGTATTGGGCCAAAGGTCAGGATCGCTTGAGAAGCCCTGTTCCACTTGCTCTATAAATCGCCTCCAATCTTCCGCAAGTTCTTCTTGGTTAAGTAGGCCGAGCATATCTTTAATTTGTTTGACAAATTCGGCCTGTGTTTTCGGTAGCTTGCGGGTTAGGTGAGCCTTAACAATGGCAGCGGCTTGGAGCAAGTCCAATAGGGCAGTCTGGAAGTTGGTTTTGCCGCCCGCAAACTCTAGAATGGGGATTTTTTTCTTACTGGGCTGGAGGAAGTTCTCAAGGTTAGCCCAGCGCCTTAGTAAGTCTTGGGAGGGCTGAGCGTCGCGCGACAGTTCGTCGGGTAAAGTTGCCAAAACCGGCAACTCAATCACCCTTTCTTTAGTAGGGAAAGCCAAATAGTCAATGATCGCGTCTGTCTTAAACTGGGTGGCGATCGCTTCCTTGCGCGCCCCGATCGTTTCAATAAGGGTGCTACTCCCCATTTTAAGCAAGGCCTTTAAGTTAATATTGGCGACTATTAATTGCCCCAGTAACTCAGTGACCGCCTCCGAGAGGTTGGGGATGACTATGCGCGATTTCTGCTGACCGGGTTCGGTGGCGTCCGTATCTTCGACTTCAATAACTTGCTGCCAATGACCGAAGACTGCGTCCAGCTGCTCTAAGTACCACTGGCCATAATCTTGCACGTCTTGGAAAACTCGCTTGGCTTTAAGGTAGCTAAGCTCGGAGTTTGGCGGAAAGTCTTCCACTAGGGAAATTAAACCGCCCTGGACCTCTGCGGGGTACTTCCAGAGACCGGAGCGGAAGTGTGGCACTGCCAACGTCGCTGCGATTAATTCTAGGATATTGGTTACAGTGATGCTTTGAATGCTTGTTTGAACCTGCGGGCGATCGCTATCCCCACTGAGTTCGGGTTGGTAGTGGTCCTCAACGGCCTGCAGGATCAAAGCTTCTGGATTAAGCTGCCAGCCTGCAGCCTGATTATTGCTATCCCACTGCCAGCGATCGCCCCCCAGAAGGTTGTATGTACGTTTTACCGGTTTCACCAAAGGCTTATCGGAAAGACCTAAATCAGCACTTCGGGTCAGTAAGGGCAGCGCCTCCGGCGGAGGATTTACGACGTTAAGGGTTAAAGTGCGCAGCTCGCGCACGTCCTCTGCAGCTGTCTCCGCCACGTAAGGGACAGTTAAAGGAGTTGGCAATAAGTTTTGCCCTGGCCCTACCCGTGCTTTTAAGTCTTCTAATTCAGCTTTTATAATTTCCAAGTCTTCAAGAATTTGGTCTATGCAAGGTTCTTCGCAGATGTTGTTATTGCCACCCTGTTTAATGACCAGATCGAACAGCCGATCAAAGTAGCTTCTGATGTAGATGTTGAGTTCATTGCATTTGTTGTTCATAATCTCCACGCAACAATCACAAATAGAATCACCTTCCCCCTGATCTGGTGGGGGATCCAGAGGAGTCTCGGGCGTGGTAATGGGGGGAAAAATTACCGGCGGCCAGTAAGGGGGCTGGCCAGTAATGGGAGGCTGCACAAACGGTGGCAATGCCGGCGGGGTTAATACTGGAATCCTTGGCGGCTCTACCACCGGGGGACGGCTAGGGGTGCCAGTGGGGGGCGGCTCAATGACTGGGTTGGGGGGAGCGATCGGGACGCCGGGCGGATCAGGAGTCCAGCCGGGGATAAGACCAGGCAGGAAGGGCACCGCCGGGGTCGGCTTAACGGGAACTGCCGCAGGGGGCGGTTGCTCAGAGGGGCGCGGAGACACTAAGGGCGGCGCGGGTTGCTCTAGCGGATGGGGCTGCGGCGGAATTTCAGGCAACGGAGGGGCAAGCGGAACCCTCGCCGGCGCAGGATCTGGCGGTTCCGAGGGGGTGGGAGTTGAAGGAGTGCTAGGTGGGGTGGGTGCGGGGGCGGGGACTACCGGCGGAGGCAAATTTGGGTTTAGGGGCTGCCGACTTGGGGGCCCCAGCGGGACGTCCCTCTCAGGCTGCTGCGGCTCAGGGGTCTGCGGCGGGGGCTTAGGAACTGGAGGCAGGGGAATTGGCCGGGGTTGGCTAGGAGTTTCCGGCGGGTTTTCCGGCGGGTTTTCCCGCGGCTGCTCTGGATGCTCAGGTTTCTCTACCGGCTCCAGTGGCTGCGGATTTTGAGGCGGCGGCGATTCTTCAGGTGGCTGCGCAGGCGCAGTCTCAGGCAGTACCACCGGCAGAGGGAACGTCTGTGGCGTGCCGGGGAAGACTGCCGGAGGTCGCTCAGGCTCAGGCTCTGGTTGGTCAGGTTCTGCGGGTTTGGGTTTTGCGGGGTACTCAGGATCAGGAATCCCCGGAGGCAGCGTACGAGGAATAAAGTCGGGGATAGTAGGGCTTACTGGGTCAGCAGCAGGGGAAGGAACTGGAGGCGCAGGAGCAAAACCCGCAGGCGCCATCTTGGGACCCTGCTGCGGGATAGTGGCAGGTGGATCACCGCCGGTATCTATTTGACCATCTGCGCGTGTTATCGAGGATATCGATAGAACAGACCAGTAGACTCCTTCACCAGAAACCGAACATAAAAAACTCTCTTCGACCAAACTAGTGGGACTGGTTTGACTATCCGCAACCCAAATATGGGTCGCATAATAAGGACCACCGGGTAAATTAGGACAATTGACTGGGTGCCTTGTTATTAGCCGGAATCCCAGTATGCGACCCCTTAGAATTGCTTCTAATGTCGTTTCTTCGATGGAACCAGGACGGCACGAACGAATGTATTGATGACGGAACCTGTACCTAACTCGGTATAACACGCCATAGCTCTGCCCCCCCCGAAAGGGGGGAACCAGCAAGACGACCCGCTCCCCGTAAAAGGGGGCATAGCCGCGAGCGTAATTCTCTAAGTGCTGATGCTGGCGTTGATCTCGCTCTGCGGTTGACGGATCAGGCGTAAGTAAGTCTTTTAGAAGTTTGTCGGGTTCGAACCCTAGATCCCGCGCACGGCTAAGCGTAAACTCAACCGGGTCGAGCAAGATTGGATTGCTAGAAGGGGGTTCAAAAGGAGAGCCGCTAGGACTCATAAGCGGGAACGGCACCATTGGTATGGCAGTCGGGGCTGCCGGAACTACGGGCGGAGGTGGCCCAACAAATCCTAGCGGCAGAGGCGGCGGGGCAAACAATGGCCATCTCCTTAGCTCTAGCTCTAGCTCTAGCTCTTGAACTCTGCAGGGATAGCCGCGCTGGATAAATCCTCAGCGAATGTCCAGATCTTGGCGCTACCACGTTGCCAATTTGCATTGAGGGGGATGGATTGGCGTCCGACGTGGCGCCAGCGGGGTGGATCCGAATCAACAATGTAAAAGATGCCGCTCGTGGCAACCCGAACGGCGGTGTTTGGTGCCTCGATCGCGGTGGTGTTCGGATTCAAATGGTTCAAGACCATTGCGGTCCACACGGCGAGCTTCTCGACCGTATTAACCGAAGAAGGTAGATCGGTTGGAGCAAATGCTGTCATAGTTTTCACCCGAAACTAACCTAAAATTTTAGTTAGGTTATTAGCGTTTTTTCGGGAGAGGAAGCAATCTTAATCAAGTTCAGATTTTGGGAAAATTTGAACTTAAGCTAAAAGCCCCGAAGCTTCTCTAGGACTGAGCTTCAGAGCCAAGCAAAAGCAAAATCAAGGGTTTCTGGTTCAATTTTACAACCAAATTAAGGAAAATTTGAACTGTGAAGCTAAACAGATTTGGCAAAGCAGAACCTCTCAGTAAAGAGCAGTTCCTACAACTTTTCCAAGAATTGGAGCAGCCCTACCGGACTATTCTGGCAATTTGCTGGTACACAACCGAGCGGGCAGGGGCAGTCTGCCAGCTAAAGGTAGATCATTGCTACCAAGGTAACCGAACTAGGGATGTGATCGTAATACCGGGTAGGATCCGCAAGGATGGAAAGACAAGAGAGGTGCCGATCAGTCGTCGGCTAAAGCGAATTTTGGAAGAGTATAGACATAAAAGGTCTATCTGGCTGTTTCCGTCACATTTCAATCCAGACAGACCATTGAGATTGCAGATTTACGCACGGCATTTCAAAAGCGCCTGTCTGCGCTTGGGCTGGGTGGGCTACAGCACCCATTCAGTCAGGAGAGGCGCAATCACGCACCTAGCCAAGTTGGGACTAAATAGCAGACATATCCAAGCCCTTACCGGCCACAGTGATTTGAAGCTAGTCCAGCGCTACTGCGATGTCCTCGATGAGGACTTGGCCGCGGCGGTGGATCTGCTCTAGGCAGGGGCAGTCGCGGGCAGGAGGGGGGGGCGATCGCCGCCGATCACGGCCAAACGTTAACGGTTGCAGCGCTGGCCGCCATTAATATTAAGTGCGATTTTGGGCGGCCAGCCGTGGGGCTTAACGGTTAATTGGCAGGAGCTGATTCGATTACTTGGGAAGCTAGGCGTTTTCCAATGTACTTGGATCGGGTCTTTCCGCCCGATTTCCAGTACGCGTACCAATAGGGTCCATGCGGACAAGACCTGCAATTGGGCTTGCCGCAGTAAACCTTCTCCAGCTGGTAAACAATGCCATTGCGCCGATAAGTCAGCAGAATCTGTGATGTCTTATGTAACCGCTGACTAAATGGTACAGGAGAGGTTACATAAGACTGTGGAAAACTGTTGGAACCCTCTGGGGGCGAGGCTTGCGCACCTGTAGAAAACTCGGAGGCACGGGCGATCGCGCTCCCCTCAGAAGGGCTGTCGAAGAAAGACAGTTGCTCAAGTCTGTTCATCTTTTGGCCATAGCTTTTCCAACAGTTCCTCGATTTCTTGACGAGCCAGTGTAAAGCCTTCACCGGCTTGCAAGAAAGTGGCTTCCAGAAACTCGATACGGAGTCCGCCGTCGCGAGAACGGCTGATCAATAAAGTCAAATCTTGAGTTAAGCGTTGTTTGCGGCTTAGTTGCCGACTTAAAAGGTAGTGAGGCTGCAGCATAATGGTGGTATCAGGAAACAACTTACCCTTTACTTTAGCGGCGATCGCTGGCTCACTGGCGATCGCTCTCTATTTTGTGCATAGACCTAGTGTTCTCAAAAGCCTCCTTCAACTCATCAAGCGTACAACCGAGCAGTTGACAGAGGTTGTGAGTTTCGGTGGGAGACAAACGCGGTTGGGTTTTACCGCATTCCCAATCTGAAATCGTCCCCTGACGCAGTCCTAGATGGTTAGCCAACTGCGTCTGGGTCAACCCCGATCTCCGCCGCAACTTTTTCAGAGTAAGTACATTTTCATCCTTCTGCATTATCCGCTTGACCGAATAAAGAATCTAAGCTAGAGTGCTCTTATAAACCTAAGCGTATATCAGCTTAGGTGATATTTAGCCAACGCCATGCTTGGCAGTGGCTATGCATTCGCACAATCTGGCAACTATCGCGCGATCGGAGCTAAGAACTCGCGATCGCTAGTATCCCTATGGCCGTACAAATTCATTTAGCGCCCTGGTACCGAGTCGATGACGACCGGTACTTAAACCTAACAAAATTAACCGATGTCTCCTTTTATGGAGATTGCGACGAGGACGACTTCTACGCAGTTTGCCGCCTAGAGAACGGCTCGCAATGCCGCGTATCGGGGGCCGAGGCGAGAGGTCTAAAACAAATGCTTGAAAACTGCAACGCCATTAACCTGATTAACTGCGTTGAATATGAGGGTTTAGCCAGAGTGGGTTTGGGGAAACTAATGGAAATCAAAAAGCAGTTTGAGGAAGAAATCTTCTCAGATTTAACCGACTAGCCTTTGGCGATTGCTTGCCGCCTGACGAGTCTCCCTAGAAGCCGGGAGACGAAATCGCCCCTAGGGTGGGGCGATCGCGGATCGGCTTCCACCCCCGGTCCGTCGGTAGGGACAGGCACCTGCCAGAGGACTTCGATAAGATAAGGGTCTTAGACCTTTCCATATCTTGGTCTCGGCAGCTGCCCCCTACCGCCCCCGTAGGCCTTCGAGTAGATTTGGGTGACACCACGGGACAATCTAGGGCTTCGTCAGGGGGGAAGAGTGGAAACGTCCCTAGCTTAAGAACCGAACAATGAATAGAGTAATTGGCCTAGACGTCAGTCGGGGTCGGGTATCCGTTTGTTTGTTGACAGAATTGCCCGAAAGCCCCAGAGACTGGCTGCGCAAGCACAGAAGCGAAATTATCGATCTTCTCCCAAATAAGGAAGGGATTGAGACGCTGCTCAGTTTTGAGCCTACTCATGCTGTGCTGGAACCGACAGGAGTCCACTACAGCAAGCTATGGGTAGAATATCTTTATCAATCGGGGGTAAAAGTCCTTTGGGTCGGCCATGCGCAATTATACGCAACTCGAAAAGCCTACCGATTGCCCGGAAAAAACGACCACGCCGACGCTCTGGCGCTCGCTTGCTACGGGCTGCGGCACCTGCAAGAACCAGATTGGTTTTTGCGATTTGATTTATTCTCGGAAGCTTATCAGATTAGGCAATATTGCCTTGAAATCAACCATTTAGAACGCCGGTCGGTTCCAATTAAAAACCGACTGCGCCAGCAGCTAGCCCACGAATTCCCAGAGGTGGCAGCAGTAAGAACCAACGGGGCGCTGTGGAAGTTCATCGCCGGCTGGGAGCTATCCCAAGCAGCAAGAACTAGGTACAGTAAATTACTGGAAAATTCAATAGGAACCGGAATCTCCGAATTTACGACGTTTCAGGCAAGCCAACTCTGTGAGTTGGAAGAGCACATACAGGCAATCGAAAAAAAAATGATCCGGCTAGCTAGCAGGCCGGAGTTCAACAAGTATAGAGCGGTGTTCGCCCAATTTGGATTTGGGCGAAGAGTGGAAGGAATTTTATTAGCCCATATATACCCGTTCGGGAACTTTTTAAGCCCGGACGGGCAAGAAATCATCGAATGGGTGACTACAGAGAAGGGCAAGCGGACCAAAAGGAACCGATCCATCAAGTCCTTCAAGCTGTTCCTCGGCTTTGGGTTGGTCGAAGACTCCAGCGGCAAAAGCGAAAGATGGATCCCGGGAGGAAGCCAGCTATGCCGTAACGCCATCTGGCAGTACGTGTTCACGCGGCTCGAGCCGAAAGCGAGCCGCCCAAAAACTACGATAGGCAAAGAGTTAGGGGAATACTGCGATCGACTAAAGCTGCTCAAAGTAAACCCGAAACTCATCAGAGCAAGGGTGGGCGTAAGAGTAGTAGAGAGGCTTTATAAAGCTCTACTGACAGAACTGTAGGCACTAAGTAGTAAAAAAGTTGTACCGCCGCCCTACCATTTCTGGTAGGGTATTTTAAGTCCCATTAAAACTCTCTGAGTAGATATGGGGGATTCCATCAAGGCGCGTAAAGAGTTATGGATTTGGTGACACTGGCCGGACAGCTGAATGCAGGCACCATTTTGCCGGAAACCATCGTGATTGTGACGCTGCTTGTTGTCCTCCTAGCAGATTTGATTCAGGGACGCCAAGCCGATCGCTGGACCCCCTACTTTGCCATTGTCGGTTTAGGGGGAGCGATCGCCACGATGATTCCCCTGTGGACTCAGCCCGACACCGTCAGTTTCTTTGGCAGCTTTATTTCTGATCACCTCAGCCTCTTCTTCCGGGGACTGATTGCCCTTTCAGCCTTGGGCACGATTCTCATGTCCATTCGCTATGTTGAGCAAACCGGCAGTTCCCTCGGCGAATTTATGACGATTCTGTTGACGGCCACGGTGGGTGGCATGTTCATTGCCGGTGCCCAAGAACTGGTGTTTATCTTTGTGGCGCTAGAGACCCTGAGTATTGCCTCCTATTTGCTCACCGGCTACACCAAGCGCGATAGCCGCTCCAACGAAGCCGCCTTGAAATATCTCCTGATTGGTGCGGCCAGTTCTGCCATTTTCCTCTATGGATCGTCACTGTTGTATGGCCTCTCCGGTGGGCACACCCAGTTACCAGAAATTGCCCAAGCTCTCTCTGGGGAATCCTTGGGTCTGGTGGTGGCCTTAGTGTTTGTTATTGCTGGCATTAGTTTCAAAATTTCGGCAGTGCCCTTTCACCAATGGACGCCCGATGTTTATGAGGGTGCCCCTACACCTGTGGTTGCCTTTCTCTCCGTTGGCTCCAAAGCGGCTGGGTTTGCCCTTGCCATTCGCTTTTTGACCTTGGCCTTCCCCAGTGTCACCGATCAGTGGCAACTCATCTTTACGGTGTTGGCGATCCTGAGCATGATTCTTGGCAATGTGGTTGCCCTTGCCCAAACCAGCATGAAGCGGATGCTGGCCTACTCCTCCATTGGCCAGGCGGGGTTTGTGATGATTGGTTTTGTCGTTGGCACTGAGGCAGGTTATGCCAGTATGCTCTTTTACCTGCTGGTGTACCTCTTCATGAACCTTGGCGCTTTTACCTGTGTGATTCTCTTCTCCCTGCGCACGGGTACCGATCAAATTAGTGAGTATGCCGGCCTCTATCAAAAAGACCCGTTGCTGACCCTCGGCCTGAGCCTCTGCCTGCTTTCCTTAGGCGGGATTCCTCCCTTGGCCGGCTTTTTTGGCAAAATTTACCTCTTCTGGGCGGGTTGGCAAGCCGGTGCCTATGGTCTGGTGCTGCTGGGTCTATTAACGAGTGTGATCTCGATTTACTACTACATTCGTGTTGTCAAGATGATGGTGGTCAAGGAACCCCAAGAAATGTCCCTAGCTGTGCAAAATTATCCCGAGGTTTCTTGGTCAACCTTTGGCATGCGTCCGTTGCAGGTGGGTCTAGTGATGACGGTGATTGCCACCTCCTTGGCGGGTATCTTGGCCAATCCCCTCTTTAACTTGGTGAATACGGCAGTACTAGATGTGCCCCAAGTGGCTCATCAACCGACGGCGATCGAGGTGGCCTACCAAAGCCTACCGCCGGCAGGTAAATCTTAAGGATGACTTTAGTACGATCCCCGATCTATCCCCCTAGAATCAAGGGGAAGCCATGCTAGGACAAATCACAGTGGTGGAATTGGCGCAACGCCTAGCCACAGAGGCGGATACCTTGCAACTCATTGATGTGCGGGAACCAGAGGAGTGGGCGATTGTTCACCTCCCCCATTTCACCCTTTTGCCCCTGAGTGCGTTTCCCCAATGGTCGCCCCAAATTTGCCAGCTCCTTGATCCAGATCGGGAAACCTTGGTACTCTGCCACCACGGTGTGCGATCGGCGCAAATGGGTCACTGGTTGATTCAGCAGGGATTCCGTAATGTGAAAAACATTGTCGGTGGTATTGATGCCTATGCTGCGGCAGTGGATCCAACCCTACCCCGTTATTAGTTGATTGCCTTGGGAGAGTTTTCATGACCTTGAAAGTCGGTATTAATGGCTTTGGCCGCATTGGCCGCTTGGTGCTACGGGCGGGTCTCGCCTGCGACAATATTCAGTTTGTCGGCATTAACGATCTCGTGCCTGCGGATAACCTTGCCTACCTCTTTAAGTACGATTCCACCCACGGCATCTATCCGGGGATCGTCAAGGCCACGGCAGAGGGCATTGAAATTGATGGTAAGTTCATTCCCTGTACGGCCATTCGCAATCCCGCAGAACTGCCTTGGGGATCGGTTGGCGCCGACTACATTGTTGAATCCACCGGTCTATTTACCGGCTATGATGGCGCCTCGCAGCATCTTCAGGCCGGTGCGAAACGAGTGGTGATTTCAGCCCCCACCAAGGATGCCGACAAGGTGAAAACAATTGTCGTCGGTGTTAATGATGCGGCCTTTGATCCAGCGGTGGATGTGATTGTCTCCAATGCCAGTTGCACCACAAATTGCTTGGCACCGGTGGCGAAGATCCTACATCAAACCTTTGGGCTAGCTGAGGGCTTGATGACCACGGTGCACTCTGTCACCGCAACCCAACCGACGGTGGATGGTCCTAGTAAGAAGGATTGGCGCGGCGGCCGCGGGGCTGGCCAAAATATTATTCCCGCCTCTACCGGCGCTGCTAAAGCGGTGACACTGGTGTTGCCCGAACTCAAGGGCAAGTTGACGGGGATGGCCTTTCGCGTTCCTACGCCCGATGTGTCGGTGGTGGATTTAACTTTCAAAACCGAGAAGGCCACGAGCTATGACGAGATTTGTGCGGCAATGAAGGCAGCGGCTGAGGGGGATCTCAAGGGAATTCTCGGCTATACCGAAGAGGCGGTTGTCTCCAGTGATTTTATTGGCGATGGCCGCTCCAGTATCTTTGATGCCACAGCCGGGATCCAACTCAATGCCAATTTCTTTAAGGTGGTGGCTTGGTACGACAATGAGTGGGGCTATTCCTGCCGTGTGGTGGATCTCCTGAAATTGATGGCCGCTAAGGATGGTCTGCTCTAGCGACCCAAGTCATGGAGACGGTGGATCACTTCGCAGCAGTGCTGTGTGACTGCTTCTAGGGCAGGGCGATCGCCCGAAGCCGGGGGGGGAATGGGGGCACCAATGCGCACCGTAATCGGAACCGGTCGGGGAAATCCACCTTTTTTGAGAATCTCTTGGGTTCCCCAAAGGCAGACGGGCAATAGAGGCGCCTGAGCTTTGGCGGCAATGAGTGCTGCCCCCAATTTCGGATCATAGATGCGCCCATCTTTCGTGCGCGTGCCCTCCAAAAAGACCCCCACTGCCCAACCCTGTTCTAGAGCTTTGAGGGCGGCCTGCAATGCGCGGCGATCGCCGGCTCCCCGCTTCACAGGATAGGCACCATACCACCGAATCAATGTCCGAAAAATGGGAATCTGGAATAATTCCTCCTTGGCCATCCAAGCCACCGGTCGGCGCACACAGTTAGAAATCAGGGGTGGATCAAAGTAGCTGGCATGATTGGCTACCACCACCAGTGGCCCTCGCAGCGGTACCTGATGGGCACCATAGATGCGCCCGCGAAAGTAGGTGTGCAGGAGTGGACTCACCACTGACCATTTGAAAAGATGGTAGAGGAGCAAACTGATCAGCGGCTCGCGATCGCGACTCACCCAAGGCTCTCCAAACTAGCGATCGTGGCAATGCTGGTAACGGTGATCTCTGGGGTCGTGCGTTTAACCAAGCCTGCCAATACGTTGCCGGGACCAATTTCAAAGGCTTGGGTCACCCCCGCTGCCGCAAGGGCATGACAGGTGTCCACCCACCGCACAGAGCCGGTCATCTGCGATCGCAAGCGTGCCTTGATCACCGCTGCATCTGTTGTCGGTTCAGGTTCGACATTGTTCAAAACGGGAAAGATCGCCTCGTGGAAGGTGTACTCCTCCAGCAGCGTGGCAAACGTGGCTGCGGCCTCCGCCATAAACGGGGAATGAAAAGCCCCACTCACATTCAAGGGAACCGCTCGCTTCACCTTAATTTTGCCTAGCACCGCGTCCACCGCTGCCGGCAGCCCCGAAATCACCACCTGCCCCGGATGGTTATCATTGGCCAGAACCACATTGGCTGTGCTGGCGATCGCCTCTTGCAACTGCTCGCGGTCAAAGCCAATCAAGGCCACCATCTTGCCCCCCCCGGCGGCATTCATCAGTTCGGCTCGCCGCTGCACTAACTTCAGTCCTGTTGTAAAGTCAAAAACCTCCGCCGCATAGAGGGCAACATATTCGCCGAGACTATGCCCCGCAACAAAGTCCGCTTTTGCCCCCCGTTCCTTGAGGGCATCCACAAGCAAGCTCTCCACCAGAAACAAACTCGGCTGGGTATAGAGGGTTTGATCTAAGTTACCGATACGACCTGCACAGCACTCAATGACCGACCACCCCAAAATAGCCGCTGCCTGTGCGCACCGCTCCTCGGCTGGGGGATAGGCCGTTAGCAAATCCGCCATCATTTCTGGATGTTGCGACCCTTGGCCGGGAAATAACCATGCTGTCTTTGTCATCGGCAGTGCTCAACTCGAACCGCAATCTACTTTACCCGATTTGGGATGTCCGTTATACTAGAAAATTGTCGATAAAAATCTGCCCCTTTTATCTCCATAGGCTGACATGATTAAACTGCGTCTCAAACGCTACGGCAAAAAACGGAACGCCACCTATCGGATTGTGGCCATGAATAATACGGATCGCCGCGATGGGCGTGCCCTCGAAGAATTGGGCTTCTACGATCCGATCCGTGATGAAGTGCGCCTTAAGGAAGAGGCTATCAAGCGGCGTTTGGCGCAGGGCGCACAACCCACAGATACCGTGCGGCGGCTGTTTGTCAAAGCGAATCTTCTCCCTGAAACTGCCAAAAAATAGGCAATGACTGAGTCGGCTGCCCCCAATTACGCTGCCTTGATTCGCTTCCTGCTGGAACCCTTTATGGAAGCACCAGAAACCCTACGGCTGCATGCGGAATTTTCCCCTGCCAATTCTCGCATCTGGGTACGCCTTGCCTTTGCTGGCGAGGATAAGGGACGGGTCTATGGCCGTGGCGGTCGCAATCTTCATGCCATTCGAGCGGTTTTACAGGCTGCTGCCCAAGCCGCCGGTCAGCAGGTTTACTTAGATGTCTATGACGATGCCAAAAGTACACCTAAAATAGATCATCAAGGGAGCGATCGCCCCCGACGATCCCGTCGTCGTTCTTATCCATCATCAAGGAGGCAAAGTTAGCGCGTGTCTGAAGTGCGTTTAGGTGAAAACGAATCCATTGAGTCCGCTCTACGGCGATTCAAGAAAAAAATCCAAAAAGCGGGCATTCTTTCGGAAGTCAAACGGCGTGAACGTTACGAGAAACCCAGCCTGCGCCGCAAACGCAAACAGGAGGCCGCCCGCAAGCGCAATCGCTAAGCCTTGGGTATGACCACGAGGGAAAGCCTCACGATTGACCTCCACAGCACTGAGAGTGCGATCGCCCTTGTCGGTGAGCAAGAAGCCAACCTGCGCATCTTTGCCGCCCAAACAGGGGCGACCCTTGTTTTAAGGGGGCGGGATCTCTACATCACTGGTACCCCTGCTCAAATCCAACTCTGCCAACAACTGATTCAAGACCTCGGTACCCTCTGGCGCGAGGGGCGTCCTGTGTCTGGGGTAGATATTCTCACCGTCCGCCATGCCTACGACACCCAGCAGCGGGAAGCCCTCCAAGAGCTGCAACAGGATATTCTGGCTCGCACCCGTCGTGGCGACATTATTCGTGCCAAAACCTTTCGCCAGCGCCAGTACATTCAAGCCATTCGCAGCCACACACTCACCTTTGGCATTGGGCCAGCGGGCACCGGCAAAACCTTCTTGGCCACCGTTCTAGCCGTCCAAGCGCTACTGTCGGGTACTTATGAGCGGTTGATTTTGACACGGCCTGCGGTGGAAGCAGGGGAGCGGCTCGGCTTTTTGCCGGGAGATTTACAGCAAAAAATTGATCCCTATTTGCGTCCCCTCTACGATGCTCTTTACGAACTAGTGGAGCCGGAGAAAATTAGTAACCTGATGGAGCGGGGGGTGATTGAAGTGGCTCCCTTGGCCTATATGCGAGGGCGTACCCTCAATAATGCCTTTGTCATCCTCGATGAGGCCCAGAACACTACCCCTGCCCAAATGAAAATGGTGTTGACCCGCATTGGTTTTAACTCCTGCTTGGTGGTGACGGGGGACTTGACACAAACCGATCTACCAGAACATCAAACCTCTGGCCTCAGTGTGGCCACGAAAATTCTCAAAGATGTCGAAGGGATCGCGTTTTGTTATCTAACCAAGGGGGATGTGATTCGCCATCCCCTTGTCGAGCGAATTATTGATGCCTACGATCGCCATGAGCAGGCCTTGCTTACTAAGTCAAAAGAGCGCGCATCTGGGCGTAGCGATCGCTCAGCCAAGGCCAATTAACCACCTGCCACCAAGCCTCTAGGTACTGATCGCGACGGTTGCGATAGGTCAGGTAGTAGGCATGCTCCCACAAATCATTGCCCAAGATCGGCACTTGCCCTTGCATCAGCGGCGAATCTTGGTTCAGTGTGGTGGTAATGGCCAGATTTCCTTGGGGCGTCAGCACAAGCCAGACCCAGCCACTGCCAAAGTGCTTCAGACCTGCCTGCTGAAACTGGGTTTGAAACGCTGAGAACGAGCCAAAGGTGGTTGCAATTGCTGTGGCCAACTCCCCCGTGGGTTCACCGCCCCCATTCGGTGCCATACTTTGCCAAAAGAGGGAATGGTTGGCATGGCCGCCGCCGTGGTTGCGCACGGTTTGTTGGATGGCGGTGGGTAGTTGGCGAATGTGGCGCAGTAAATCCTCAATGGGTAGCCCCTGCCATTGCCGGTAGGGCGTCAGTGCCTTGTTCAGCGTCTTCACATAGGCCGCATGGTGTTTGTCATGGTGTAGCTGCATCGTCTCCGCATCAATCACTGGCTCTAGGGCATCGTAGCCGTAGGGCAAAGGCGGCAGCGTATAAATTTCTGACGGCTCACCTTCAGCCACGGCTGGGCGCGATCGCAACCAGAGTGTAGCGGCACTGCCGACGAGGAGGCCGAGGGTTTGACGACGGGTTAGGGGCATAGCGAGTACGTGAAATGTTCCCGCTAATAGTTTAAGTCCCGCAGGATTATTCTTGGCGCAGTAGGAGTTGTTGAGCTTGGCTGGGCGTCAGCAGTTGGCCATCCACTTCAATTTGTAGCACCTTGTCAGCGGATGGTTGCAGCATCGTACTGGCCTCACGGCGGTCTTTAGAACGCCAGTGATTTTGCCAAAGGCGGTTCATTTCCGAGGATTCAAAGCCGGTGGTCGGGGAAATGGGATTCAAGATCGGGGGCAGGGGAGTCGCCAACGTGGCCAAGGGATAACATATCCCCAGCAACACCACGCTCAGCAGCAGTGGACGAGTCATATACCAATACCTCTTAGGAGCGATCGCAAATAATTTTTACAGTAGGCTTCTTCTAACCGCTTATTTTTTTCACCAAGGTCAGCCCTCATTCTTATTATATCCTCTGGAACTAAAGTCCTTTTTGGGTTTTTTCCCTCGTACTGAAGCGTTGAAGCTACCAAGCTTCTGTATTGTTTCCTAAGTTATGATGGTAAGGCGTACGCACCAGTTTGTTGGCAATTATCAATCCAGAATGACACAGGTATACACCCCTGAAGATGTTTGGCGATTATTGGCAGAGCTACTGGCGGCTCAAAAGGAAACAGAACGCCGATTTCAGGAAACCGAGCGACAATTTCAAGAAACAGATCGGCGGTTCCAAGAGACTGACCGGCGTTTTCAAGAAACCGAACGGTTGCTCCGAGAAGAAGCACGGCAGCTCAACCAACAAATTGGCAAACTGGGCAATCGCCTTGGGGAGTTTGTGGAGTGGCAAGTCCGCCCAGCTGTGTTGCGCTTATTTCAGAGTCGGGGAATTGCTGTTTCTCAACTCTACAGTGATGTGATTCTTCAAGACGGCAACGAGAGTTTAGAAATTGATCTGTTGGTCGTTAACACCGATGAAGCCGTTCTCATCGAAGTGAAAACAAAACTTAGCCAAGGGGATGTTGATGAACATTTAGAGCGGATTGCGAAATTTCGCCGTCTAGCTCACCAGTATCGTGGCACCAAACTCTTGGGTGCCGTGGCAGGGATGATTGTGCCGCCCGAGGTGGCTCGCTACGCTTATCGGCAAGGTTTGTTTGTGTTGGCGCAGTCGGGGGATGGGGTGACGATTCTCAACGACCCGCAGTTTCAGCCCCGTGCGTGGTAGGCCACTATCCCCTACTTGATTCGACGGCGGAAGCAAGGTGGAGAAAGAGGTCCGTCCCACACCTGTGTGACCTAGGCAGCGCGTTTGACCAAGGAGCGAATGACGTTGTCTTTCATCATCAATAGGCGAGAGGCTTGCAACAGTAGCTCACGCGCTTCCTGAAGGCTCATGGCACTCACTTGCTCCTCCATCACCCGCATTTGAAACTCCTGTTCAAAGCTGAGGTCAACATTCAGTTCGGGGAAGCGTTGCTCCATAGAATGTACTCCTTACTCCATGTTATCGGGCATACGTGTTAAAAAATATAACAAACACATTGACAAAGTTGCCACTCAATGAATATCACCCGTGCAAAGGATAAAATGTTCAGTATGAACGATTTCGCTAAATTCTTGATCGGTTTCACAAACGAGACCTGATAGACTGAGCTAAAACTCAAGTTTGATGATGAGGACGGCAAGATGCGGTTGGCAGAGGTGGCCGAACGGTTTGGGGCAACCCTTGATTGTCCAGAGCAGGGCGATCGCCCCGTGTTGGGGGTAGCCCCCTTAGAAACAGCAACAGCCACGGATATCTCTTTTCTGGCCAATCCGAAGTACACCGCTCTATTGCAGACCACGGCAGCGGCTGCTGTGTTTGTCCGTCCCGATTTTCAAGGGGAGGCAGCCTGTCCCCTGCTGCGGGTGCCCCATCCCTACCTTGCCTTTGCCAAATGTATTGAATGGTTTTATCCGCAACCCAAACCCTCCGCCAAAATTCACCCGACGGCAATTCTGGGCGCCGATGTGGTGTTGGGAGCTGAGGTGACCATTGGTGCCTATACCGTGATTGGCGATCGCGTGCGCATTGGCGATCGCACGATAATTGATAGTCATTGCACGCTCTACGATGATGTGGTGGTTGGCGCCGATTGCCGTATCTATAGCCACTGTGCCCTGCGGGAGCGGGTGCAATTGGGCGATCGCGTCATTCTGCAAAATAGTGTTGTCCTCGGCGGTGATGGCTTTGGCTATGTGCCTCTGCCCGATGGTCGCCACTATAAAATTCCGCAAGTGGGCACCGTGGTGATTGGCAATGATGTCGAAATTGGTGCCGGCACAACGATTGATCGCGCCACCCTTGGGGAGACTACTGTGGCGAATGGCACGAAGATTGACAACCTGACGATGGTGGCTCACAACTGTACCATCGGTGAAAACGCGATTCTCTGTGCTCAAGTGGGCTTAGCGGGTTCGACCCACATTGGTAATCATGTCGTTCTGGCGGGACAGGTGGGGGCAGCGGGTCATTTGACCATTGGCGATCGCACCATTGTCTCTGCTAAATCCGGCATCAGTAGCTCTGTCCCCCCAGATAGCCGCATGGGGGGGATTCCGGCCATGGATCAAACCCTCTACCTCAAGGTTTCAGCCGCAGTGAAGCAGCTGCCGGATCTCCTCAAGCGAGTGCGCCAATTGGAAGCAAAGGTAGGGGGATAGCATAGATATTCTAACCACCCTCTATAGTGGAATTAAGGGCTAGGGTTGCCTTTTGGATCGTTCATCATAGGGTGAGGGGCAATGGGTCACACGAATCTGCGACACTAAAGCTTATGACTCCTCCAGCAGCCATTCGATTACTGCCCAGTGATCAGGAATTGTTCCAAGCGCTCCTTGGCTACCATGAACTGACAACCAAGGCAGACAAGCAAGCAGCCTTACTTACCTTGCTCCAGCGCGATCGCGCCCAAGTCATTGTCAAAAGCATTGCCCAAGCTGCCTTTCCCCAAACGGCCTTTAACTTTGCCCTCTGGATGCTCAACCATGACTTGGTGACACTGGATTGGCTCTACGACATCACCTATCGCATTTCCACCCAAGGCTGTCAAGAAACCATTGATTTGGGATTGCTCTACGGCAGTCTCAAGCACTTAAGTGCAGGGGATCAAGCCGTTGTCTTGGGTCAAACTGAGGCTGCCCTCAAGGCGATTCGTCTCGATGAGTTGGATTTAGCAGCCTTGATTACGACACTGGAACCGGCAGTGGCGATCAGTTTCCTCTCTTGGTTTGTCACCTTTAAGAAAATCACGACAGTGGATCTGGAATACATCAGCCAAATTGTCCAGAAGGTGAAACCTAACGCCGAACCGCCCCAAGAGACCACTGAGATTCACTCCCAACCCCTCGTCCCTGAACCCCACATCATTGAACTTACCCTTGAAGACAAATTGCTGGATTTGAATTTGCAATTGGGGGGCACAGAAACAGAGATTCTACCCAAGGTTTTGGATCGCTTTTTATTTCGGCGCACCCGTGAAGATAAGGTGGTCTATCGTCCCAATACACAGGTGGTACGCCTTGCCGGCGTTGGCGAAGAGCGCCGTGACATTCCTGTGCCAGTGCGCAGTGCCAAAACATGGCCACCGGGAGTCTATGTGATCTATCGCGAGCAGGAGTCGCTCCAACTGATGCGCTTGCCGGATAATGAGTTCTACGAAATTTTGCCCCTTGGGCCTGATCCCTATCTGCGCGCTGAAACGATCGCCCGCATGGTCAAGGAAGGGCAGCGCTAGCTATAAACGGGCAGTGTGAAGTGAAAGCAACTGCCTTTTCCCGGTTGGGAGTCCACCCAAATCTGGCCGTAGTGCATACGAATAATTTGGCGGCAAAGGGCAAGGCCAATGCCATAGCCTTCAATGGTGCGATCGCGATCGAGGCGAACCGTCTCGCCAAAAATTTTTTCCTGCTGCTCAATGGGAATACCGGGGCCAGTGTCACAGACGGTAACTTGTACTTTTTGAGTCATGCGGTGAAAGGCGCTCAGGTGGATTTTGCCCCCTGCAGGAGTGTATTTACAGGCATTGTCCAGCAGGTTGACAAGGACCTGACGAATGCGATCGCCATCGCCATAAACCAAGGGTAAATCCAAAGGAATGTCGGTGGTAAAGTGCTGCTTTTTACGTTCAAAATTGAGGCGCACATCCTCAACCGTTTCTTGGCACAGTTGTCGCAGATCCAGTTGCCGTGCCATAATTTGCAGCTTATCTTGGGGTCCGCGCGCCGCTAAGAGTAAATCCATAATCAGTTGTCCCATCATCTGGGTTTGACTGCGGGCATGGTGAAACAGACGTTGGATGTCCTCAATATGGAGTTGCTGAGTGCTCTCTTCCTGAAGGTTGGCTTCGAGGGTTTCAAGGGCAATGCCAACAGCAGTGAGGGGGTTACGCAACTCATGGGCCAGCAAGCCAATAATCCGATCTTTGAATTGCAGTTGTTCCGCAAGGCGATCGCGCTCTTGGCGCAGTTGAAACAGCTCATCCTTCAGGCGGCTGAGTTCCATCGAGCAATCGGACTGCTCCGCTGCCGACTTTTGCATATCTGCCTGTAGGCCGAGAGCCACTTCCCGCTGCCAGCGCGGCCACCAATAGTCTACTTTTTGCAGCAGCTTACGACCAGCGAGGGTTTGACGCGGTTCAGGACGGACTTTAATCAAGGCAGGCGTGGCAACCAGCTTGTACTCCTCTAGGAGATAGGGCTGCTCACCTATGGGCACCACTTTTAATTCAAAGCCAAAGTTCGAGGGTAGTTGCTGAATGTGGGCTTGAATAGCAGCGGTTTCCTCTTCATCGCCCGGACGATTGGCAACAAACAGGAGCAAACTGAGCGGCGGTGTCGTTTCTTGGGTAGAACTGGCATCCGCAGACGCTTTCATTGAATCACCGGCGAGTATTCTCAGGGGCAACGAAGTGCGCTTCCTCTCTAGGAAACACCATAAAGATTAACTAAATGTTAGCGGATTCTCCCCCGCAACCCAACCTAGGATTGTTGGCCATCCCGCCGGCCAAGTTCGTAGATTGCCCCACCGATGGTTGCCATCAGGCCTAAACTCAAGGCCCAACTTTGCCCCAAGCCCAAACTACAGAGGATAAAGCAACCCGTCCCCACCAGAATAAAGGGAACTAGCCCCACCATCCCTGCCCAGAATTCGGCACTTTGGTTTGCTTCACCCCCTAGCCACGTCACTAAACGCTGTATTAAGGCTTGCCCCGTGGGATAAAAGCCCCAGTACAGGGCGATCGCCCACAGACCAGACCCCGCAATGGCAATGGGGGAGAGAGAAACCTGCTGCAAATTGGGAATCATAGGAGTCCTTGAAAAATCTTGGGATCAAACATTTCTCGGAGAGATAGATAGTAGGGGGTAAAAACACTTGTATCATAGCCAGCGGCACGGGTTTGTATTTCCTTACCCAAAAGGTGCACCATTTGAAACACTAGCTCCCATATCACATTCAGCGAAGGATAAAGCATCAAACACAGAGGAAAGAGTTCTCGTTGCAGCGCCTCAAGGCTTTGCTCCAAAAGACATACCCAGAGGTAGATCTGGAACATCTCGACATCGCGAATACTGGAAACACGCACACTGGCTTGGGTCAAAGGGCCACTAAAACAGCGGTGCTGGGGGTTGAGTTCGGCAACACGATCACAAATAGCGGTGGCGATCGCCGTGCTCTGGGGCAACAGATGGCGCACTAAAGCCAAGGCCGGATCATTGTAGTCGTAGTTGGCTGCTGCGTTATAGGCACGGTGCAAGGGCATGTAGAGGTGATCATCAATGACTTTGAAGAAGCTACTGAGGATCGCACGTTGGCTCGTTGGTGCCACTTCTAGCAGTAATACCCCCGTGTGGTGAAACTGCATACTGACAAAGCCAATCACCCGCGGATCGACGGCAGTATAGCGGCGGCGAATCTCACTGATGGCACTAGCCAGCTTGGCGGTCATTTGCTGGGTGCCCTTGCCGGCTTCGTAGAGTTTGAGGGTGCGCTGATAAATGTCATGGATGTCTTTGGAGATGCTCCAAGGATCCACCAGTTCCGCTGGGATGCCATGGCGAATCATCTCTGCGGCCAAGAAGCCTTCGGTGCGCTGCCAAGCCTTGACACTGGCATTCGGCAATTCGGTCAAGAGCCGAGGGGCAACCACCGCTGGATCATCCTCCGCAAGGGCGGTGGTGTTGAGGTTGGTAATATAGCGCTTTGCCCAAGCCTGTGCCAGACTGCTCAAGGAAGTGGTGTCCGGTGGGATCGCGCTCGATCCGTCAGTAGTGGTATTCAAGATGCGCACCTCCGCCATTTAGAACAGGGCTATAAGCAGAATTGGTGTTAAGAATTGTACCTTAGTTTTAAGCTGATCCTGCCACCCTGCGCCACTAGCGATCGTTGACCGCAACTGCCCATACCGTTAATCTGCCCTATAGCAGCAACATCTTTGGAGAAATTGGATGGACTGGCAATCCTTCGCCGTGAGTTTTGCGATTGTGTTCTTGTCAGAACTGGGGGACAAGAGTCAACTGGTGGCGATTACTTTAGGGAGTAATGCCCGCTCCGCTACCGCTGTCTTTCTAGGCGTGGCCTCTGGCTTGGTGTGTACAACGTTTTTCGGTGTGCTTTTGGGCAGTGGGATTGCCACATTGATCCCCGTGAAAGTGGTCAAGGCGATCGCTGCCATGATGTTTGCCTTTCTGGGGTTTTATTTGCTGTCTCAAACAGCGGCTGACAGCCTTGACAAGGAGCGAATTTGATTATAACCAAAGGATTGATTATCATAGTGACTACAGGTTAGCAAATGGATAACCCTAAAACTGCGATTTAACTGCAATAGGCTACTTAGCTAAGCAAAATCTGCTGTTTGAATTTTATTTTTTAGGATAGCGCCGTGTTCACGTCTCCTGCTCCCAGTCCCCTACCCCCCATTCGTTCCCTTGAGGATGCGATCGATCGCTGTCAGCGGCTTGGATTGCGGCTGAGTCGGCAGCGGCGTGCCATTCTTGAACTGCTCTGGGATGCCAAGGATCACCTCTCAGCGCGGCAGATCTACGATCGCCTGAATCAAGCCGGCAAAGACATCGGCCATACCTCTGTATATCAGAATCTCGAAGCCCTTTCCGAGCATGGCATTATTGAGTGCGTTGAGCGTGCCGATGGGCGCCTTTACGGCAATATCAGTGATAGTCACAGCCATGTCAATTGTCTCGATAGCCACAAAATTATTGACGTTCATGTTGAGCTACCCCCCTCTCTCATTGCTGAGATTGAAGCAAAAACTGGCGTGAAAATTGTTGACTATCGCATTGATTTTTACGGTTATCAAAACACTGATCCGAGTGCCCAAGGATAACTGCCGTGGCCAATCCCCAACATCTTCAGCTTCTCAAGCAGGGGGTTACCGCTTGGAATCAATGGCGGGAGCAAAACAGTGATATTCGCCCTGATCTGGGACAGGCAGATTTAACGGGCGCCAATTTGGAGTTGTACAACCTCACCAATGCCAATCTTGATCAGGCCAATTTAGCAGGTGCGGATCTGCGCCATGCCCTCCTCAAGGATGCCTACATGGCGGGAGCAAACCTCTACATGAGTGACCTGATTGAGGCGGATTTGCAGGGGGCCTGTTTACAACGGGCTACCTTAGCGGGTGCTGATCTCTACAAGTCAAATATTGCCATGGCCGATCTGCGCCAAGCCAACTTGGTGGGCACGCTACTGCGGCGAGTGAGCCTAGTGGAAGCGACCCTTGCCTATGCCAACCTCACCCGTGCCAATCTCTTTCAGGCCAACCTGCACTTGGCCGATCTCAAGAGCGCAATTTTGCAAGAAGCGATTCTTGAAAGTGCCAGTCTCATTGAAGCGAACTTTGAATATGCGGTTCTCATTGCGGCCAAGATGTCGAAGGCCAATGCCCGCCGTGCCAACTTTAAGGGGGCAAACCTCTACAAAGCAGAAATGGACGGCATGGATCTGCGGGATGCGATTCTCGATAAAGCTTAGCACCAGCAACTTGTGAAAAGGCAAGGTTCAGGCTACGTTAGAGGTGAATCATCCTCGCCGATTGCAACTCGAAGGGAATGCCTGTGACTAAAAGCATCCGTAATACAGCACGTATGGTTCTTGGTGTGATTTTTGGAATTATTGGGGTTATCGGCTTTATTTTACCCCTCCTGCCAGGAACGCCATTTTTGCTGATAGCGGCAGCTTGTTTTAATTCCATGGAACCCGAGGAGACCGCCAGTGCCCAAGGGAATGAATCGCCGCCTGTGGCATGAAATACTTTTTCCTCACTGAGGGGTGGCAGATTGGCCGCGTGTGGGAACCCCAAGGCCTCTGGAATGAGCAAGCGTGGCGGCGATCGCCCGTGATCACCCGTACCTGCCTCTACATTCTAGAGGGGGAGGAAAAGCTCTGGCTGTACCAAGTGGAGGAGATGGTTCTCATGGTAGAAGTGAAGCCCAGCCATCCTGACCCGGCCTCAACCATTGGCCAAGTGGTGCTCAAGCGCCTGATGAGTGCGGAGGATGTGCTGACCTACCTGTGTACTACCCCTGCCATTGCCAAAATTCAAGTGGAGCGAACCTCCCCTTCGGGCGATCGCCCCTAGCGATTCTTAAGCCTTTGGCACAATTCGTTAACTCTTCTGGCGCAATTCCCTATCTACGGTGGCTTAGCAGAGAGAACTTGATCAATGCTAGCCTTGGTGTTCCCTGTTTGAGGTAAACTAGTTCGATGTTGTTGCCAACCGATGGAAACGCATTCGGCAACTCAACCCTAGACTTTCGTGATTGATCAATTTTAAGGTGTCCTTTGGTTGCAAACTCCGCTGCCTGCCTTGATGGCAAATCCTTAGCCCAGTCCATTGAACGCCAGTTGGCTGATCATGTGCGGACGTTTCAAGCCCAGTGGGGGCGATCGCCTGGGTTGGCCGTGTTGCGGGTTGGTGATGATCCCGCCAGTGCCGTGTATGTCCGTGCCAAAGAACAAGCCTGTGGCCGCGTCGGGATTCAATCCTTTGGTGCCCATTTACCGGCCACCATTACAGAAGCGGATTTATTGGCCAGAATTACTGAGCTAAATCAGGACGAACGGGTGGATGGCATTCTGCTGCAATTACCCCTACCACCCCACCTTGATCCCCGTCCCCTGCTATACGCGATTCATCCGGATAAAGATGTGGATGGCCTGCATCCCGAAAATCTCGGTCGGCTCGTGCGCGATGAACCGGGACTGCGCAGTTGTACGCCTGCTGGAGTGATGCAGCTTTTGGTCGCCTATGGCATTGATGTTGCAGGTCGCTCGGCAGTGGTCGTGGGTCGCAGTATTTTGGTCGGCAAGCCCTTGGCCTTGATGTTACTCACTGCCAATGCAACGGTGACGATCGCCCACTCGCGCACCCGTGATCTTGCCAGTGTCACCCGTAGTGCTGAGATTTTAGTCACAGCGATGGGACAGCCGCGGCGGATTACTGCCGACATGATTCGGCCGGGGGCAGTGGTCATTGATGTCGGGATTAATCGCATTCAACGCCCCGACGGCAAATCGAGTCTCTGGGGCGATGTGGACTATGAGGCTGCCTGTGCTGTGGCCAGTTATATTACCCCTGTTCCGGGGGGCGTCGGTCCGATGACCGTTGCCATGTTGTTGCACAATACTGTATGGAGCTATTGTCGCCGTCACAACTGGCACAAGCCCCTGCTCTCGTTGACCTCTATGCCGCCCGCACCCTGAGGAGTTGTTCATGATTTCCGCTGATCCCCCCCAAGTCCATCCCGCCGGCACATTTGATCTCAAGGCCTACCTCAAAGAACGCCAAGCCCTTGTGGAAGCGGCCCTCGAAGCATCGATCCCCGTTGCCTACCCAGAGAAAATTTACGATGCGATGCGCTATTCACTGATGGCAGGGGGCAAACGGCTGCGCCCAATTCTCTGCTTGGCCACCTGTGAACTGATGGGGGGCACCGTGGAAATGGCCATGCCCACCGCCTGTGCCCTAGAGATGATCCACACGATGTCGCTGATCCACGATGATCTGCCGGCTATGGACAATGATGACTACCGTCGCGGCAAGCCCACAAATCACAAAGTCTATGGCGAAGATATTGCCATTCTGGCGGGGGATGGCTTACTGGCCTATGCCTTTGAATATGTGGTGGAACAAACGAAAAACGTGCCCGCAGAATATCTGCTGAAAATTGTGGCGCGGTTGGGGCATGCGGTGGCAGCAACGGGATTGGTGGGCGGTCAAGTGGTGGACTTGGAGTGTGAAGGGCAGCCGAACATTGGTCTAGAAACGCTGCACTTTATCCACTCCCACAAAACGGGGGCATTACTGGAGGCCTCTGTGGTTTCTGGGGCATTACTGACGGGGGCGAATGAATCTGATGTGGCTCGCCTGTCGCGCTATGCGGCAAATATTGGCTTGGCGTTCCAGATTGTGGATGACATTTTGGATATTACTTCGACCCGCGATGTCCTCGGTAAAACCGTTGGTAAAGATGTGGCCGCCCAAAAAATGACGTACCCGCGCCTGTGGGGTCTGGAAAAATCTCGCCAAGAGGCTGAACGCTTGGTGGCAGAGGCGAAGGCAGAGTTGGCTGTGTATGGGGCAGCCGCCGTTCCTTTGCAGGCGATCGCCGACTACATTACCAGCCGCAGTCATTAACGATCCCGAAGTGGGTTAGGATGGGCGCAGAGTTTGTCCTTGTCCGTAACCATGATGGACGGTCTTCGTGAGCTACTGGCTAACCATGTCCTCTGGGTCGCTTTCGCCGCCAGCGCGATCGCCCAAATGCTCAAGTTACTGATTGACATTGCCAAACACCGCAAGCTCAATTTCCGCGTTCTGGTGGAAACGGGGGGCATGCCCAGTTCCCATTCCGCCCTTGTTACTGCTTTGGCGACTGGGGTGGGGCTGCAGCGGGGCTGGGATAGCATTGAGTTTGCGATCGCCGTTGTCTTTGCCTGCATTGTCATGTACGATGCGGCCGGGGTGCGCCAAGCCGCTGGTAAACAAGCCCGCATTCTCAATCAAATTGTTGATGAATTTTTCCAAGATGGGCACGAATTGGCAGAAGCCCGCCTCAAGGAGTTATTGGGGCACACCCCCATTCAAGTCATCGTTGGTTCCGCCCTTGGGGTGGCGATCGCTTGGCTAGCGGTCTAAGGGTTTGCCCAGCGGTTATCGCCCTGTCTCGCGACCATAGCGATCCTCAAAGCGGACAATATCATCTTCGCCAAGATAGGCTCCCGACTGCACTTCAATCATTTCAAGGGGAATTTTCCCCGGATTGGCCAAGCGGTGCACAGCGCCCACAGGGATATAGGTGGACTCATTCTCCGTCAGCAGAAACGTTTTGCCATTGCAGGTAACTTCCGCTGTACCACTGACAACAATCCAATGTTCTGCGCGGTGATGGTGCTGTTGCAGCGAAAGACTCGCCCCCGGCTTGACCGTAATCCGCTTCACTTGAAAGCGATGACCAGCATCAATCGCAGTGTAGTGCCCCCAAGGACGATAGACGACGGGATGGTTGTCCGCCTCCGGGCGCCCTTGCGCTTGCAGTTGCTCCACCACTTGTTTGACTTGTTGTGCTGCCTTCTGATGGGCAATGAGAACGGCATCGGCTGTTTCCACAACGATCAGATCGTCCACCCCCAGTAGGGTCACCAAGCGATGCTGACTGTGAACAAAGCACTCTTTGCTGCTATAGAGAAGGACATTGCCACGGCAACTGTTGCCAAATTCATCCTTGGGTGTCACCTCCCAGAGACTCGACCAAGACCCCACATCACTCCAGCCGCACTCTAGGGGCACCACCGCTGCTTTTTGCGTCTTTTCCATCACCCCATAGTCCACCGATAAACTGGGACACTGACTCAAGGGTGCTTTGGCCAAGCGGATAAAGTCCAAATCCTCCTGTCCCTCCCGCAGTGCCAAGCGGCAATGGTGCAAAATGTCTGGCTGCTGCTGTGCCAATTCTGCTAAGAAGCTCTGGGCGCGGAAGAGAAACATACCGCTATTCCAAAGGTAATGGCCATCCGCTAGATAAGCCTCTGCCGTTGCCAAATCGGGTTTTTCGACAAACTCTGCCACCCGATAGGTGTGGGCCTCACTGAGAGCTTCCCCCCGCCGAATGTAGCCGTAGCCTGTATGGGGAGAGGTGGGGGTAATGCCAAAGGTCACTAACCAGTCCTTGGTGGCGGGTGCCAGTGCCCGTTGTAGCCCCTGCTGAAAGGCGGCAACATCCTGAATTAAATGATCCGCTGGTAGCACCAAAAGAATGGCATCGGTGGCGAGGACTTCTGTGACGTAGAGCGCAGCAAGGGTAATCGCAGGAGCCGTATTGCGCCCCAAGGGTTCAAGCAAAATCCGCGTTGGTGTCACCCCTAGCTCTTGAAATTGTTCTGCCACAAGAAAGCGATGGGCGTCATTGGCCACGATCACCGGGGGATGAAGATGGGGCAACCCCTGTAACCGTTGCCACGTTTGTTGTAGCAGACTCTGCCCTTCGGCTGTTAAACGCATAAACTGTTTGGGGTGGGCTTGGCGCGATAAGGGCCAAAGGCGACTGCCTGATCCCCCGGATAGAATCACTGGAATACAGTCCATGCAAGGCTTTCCTTAGGTAGTGTGGTGCTTAAGCGTAGTCTATCGCCAAAGAACTTCGTCTTGGTTCAGACCCCTGTTCTTTTTGTTGCTCATTTTCTAGGGGCTACTGTTTTGGCAGTGCCCGATGAATGGCAGTGAAGGACTGAGGTGGCGTTTCCCCTTGGTTAAGGTTTGGCAATTGGATTCATCAACAGACTTAAAGCCCTTGGCGATTCTCCTTAGGATAGAATGTGGGCTGAGCAGCGTTAGGGTTTCCTATGGCGATTAAAAAGGGAGATTTGGTAAAGGTCGTTGCTGAAAAATTGGCCAACAGTGTTGAGGCCCTAGCCAGTGATCATCGCTATCCCCCCTATCTCTTTGAGGGACGGGGCGAGGTGGTGGAGATTCGCGGTGACTATGCGCAGATTAAATTTCCAGTGCCCACCCCTACAGTTTGGCTGCGCCTCGATCAACTGGAGGTTGCCAAATAACCGCCATTAGCGTCTCTTGCGAGTCTAGGAGCCAATGAAGAGTACCCGTGTTAGCAATTTTCAGCTTGTCTGGATATGATGGAGGCAATGCTGTTGCTTAACATTTGGTAATGTTAGTTCAACCTTCGCAACCTCAACGCTGGTTTCAGTGGCTCAAGGAGACGCTCCTTTTTGGGCAAGAACCCAGTGGCGAACTCTTAGCCATTTTGCTGGTGTATTTTGTCCAAGGGGTGTTGGGCTTAGCACGGCTGGCCATTAGCTTTTTCTTTAAGGATGAGTTGGGGCTGTCGCCGGCGGAAGTGGCAGCATTAATGGGTGTGGCTGCGCTGCCTTGGGTCATTAAGCCGGTGTTTGGCCTCATTTCTGATAGTGTGCCGCTTTTGGGATTTCGTCGCCGTTCCTATCTGGTTCTGTCGGGCTTGCTGGGCTGTGGGGCGTGGTTGAGCTTGGGGACGTGGGTAGCTACCCCTTGGCAGGCAACGGCAGCGATTCTCGCAGCCTCGATCGCGATCGCCCTCAGTGATGTGATTGTCGATTCACTGGTGGTGGAACGGGCACGCCAAGAATCGGCGACTGAAATGGGAACGCTGCAATCCCTAAGTTGGGCAGCGACTGCCGTGGGGGGCATCCTCACCGCTTACTTTAGTGGCCAACTGTTGCAGTGGTTTAGTCCGCGTACCGTCTTTCAAATTACAGCGGCGTTTCCGCTCTTGATGTCGGGGGTTGCCTGGGCGATCGCCGAAGCACGGGTTACGGCTCGGCCTCAACTGCGTCAGACTTGGGAGCACATCAACCGTGTGCGCCAAGCAATGATGCAAAAACGGATTTGGTTGCCGGTGGCGTTTCTCTTCCTCTGGCAAGCCACCCCCGGCTCGGAATCAGCCTTCTTTTTCTTCACAACGAATGAATTGGGCTTTGAGGCGGAGTTTTTGGGGCGGGTGCGCCTTGTCACTAGCATCGCCTCCCTCTTGGGGGTGTGGATTTTCCAGCGCTACTTGAAAACGCTGCCCATTCGTACCATTTTTTTCTGGAGCACGATTCTCTCAGCCCTTTTGGGACTCTCTAGCTTGATTTTGGTCACCCACCTCAATCGCCAATGGGGCATTAGTGACCAGTGGTTTAGCTTGGGGGATAGCCTCATTTTGGCAGTTATGGGGCAGATTGCCTTTATGCCGGTACTCGTGTTGGCGGCGCGGCTGTGTCCGCCGGGGATTGAGGCCACCCTCTTTGCGCTGCTGATGTCCATTAGCAACCTTGCCAATCTGGTCTCCCATGAGTTGGGGGCACTGCTGACCCACTGGCTGGGGATTACCGAGCATAACTTCGATCGCCTCTGGTTGCTGGTGCTCATTACCAACCTGAGTACGCTATTGCCCCTACCCCTGTTGAACTGGTTGCCGCAGCAGGTGCCGGCGCCCGCCTCTCAATCCTCTGTCACTGTTGAGTTGGAGCCAAGTGTCTCATGACTGGAGTTTTAGATCGCCCCTACACGATGGCGGATTGGCGGGGGGGGACCGAATCTCTCACCCAAGAATATGACTATTGGATTGAGGATGTCGAAGGTACGGTGCCCACGGATTTGGTGGGAACGCTCTACCGCAATGGCCCTGGACGGTTGGAGCGCGGGGGAGTGCCCTTAGCCCATCCCTTTGATGGCGACGGCATGATCTGTGCTTTTCGCTTTGAGAAGGGACGGGTGCATTTTCGCAATCGCTACGTGCGTACCGCCGGATTTTTGGCGGAGGAAAAGGCCAATCGCCTTCTCTATCGCGGTGTCTTTGGCACCCAAAAACCGGGGGGCTGGCTGGCCAATTTCCTCGATATTCGGGTCAAAAACATTGCCAATACCCATGTGATCTATTGGGGGGGCAAATTACTGGCGCTCTGGGAAGCCGGTCTGCCCTACTGCCTTGACCCTGTGACCCTAGAAACCATTGGCCTCGACAACCTAGGGGGTCTCCTCAAGGAGAGGGATGCCTTTGCAGCGCATCCCCGCTTTGATCCTCAGACGCAGCGGCTCGTGAATTTTGGTGTCAAGCCCGGCCTCAGCACCCGCATTACACTCTATGAATTTGATGCCAGTGGTCAGTGTGTCTCGCAACCCGTATTTCAGATTCCGGGGTTTGCTTTTATCCATGACTTTGCCCTGACCCCCAACTACGCCATTGTCTTTCAAAATCCAGTGCGGTTAAATCCGCTGCCCTATCTGCTGGGACTGCGGGGCGCTGCCCAGTGCATTCAATTCCATGCGCAGGAACCGACACGGGTTTGGCTGCTGCCTCGTCGGGGTGGGACTCCCCAGATGTTGACGATGCCCGCCTGTTTTGTCTTTCACCATGCCAATGCCTACGAAGCTGGGGATGAAATTCATGTGGAGTCCATTGCCTACAGCCACTTTCCCAATCTCGAACCGGGCATGGATTTTCGGGAGGTGAATTTTGCGGCGCTGCCCTCAAGCCTGCTGTGGCGGATTCAATTGAACCCCAAAACCAAGGCGGTGGATTGGCAAGTGGTGAGCGATCGCCCCTGTGAATTTCCCGTAGTGCATCCGGCCAAGGTGGGGCAACCCTATCGCTACACCTATTTGGCGGCAGGGCATGATCCGAAAACCAATGCGCCTCTCCAGGCTCTGTGGCGGTGCGATCGCCAGACGGGCGAGGAACAATTTTGGTCGGCGGCGCCGCGTGGCTTTGCCAGTGAACCCATTTTTGTCCCGCGGGGTCTGCAAAAGGGTGACTTTCTCTGGCAGGGTGCCCAAGGGGAAGAAGATGGCTGGCTTTTGCAGGTGGTGTATGATGCCAGTTGCCACAAATCGCAGTTACTCATCTTTGATGCGGCAGCCATTAGCGCCGGGCCAGTGGCACGATTGCGCTTGAAACACCACATTCCCTATGGTCTCCACGGTTCATTTACCACAGCGGTCTAGGCAATGGGCATCGAAATTGAGCGCAAGTTCCTTGTCATAGGCGAAGAATGGCGATCGCTGGTCACAAGTGTGTCCCAATTTGCCCAAGGCTACCTGTCCACAGTTCCTGAGCGCACGGTGCGGGTGCGTCTTGCGGGGGAGGAGGCATGGATCACGATCAAGGGCAAAGCCAGCGGTGGCCAACGCCGTGAGTATGAGTATGCTATCCCCGTTGCTGATGCAAGGGAACTCCTCGCGGAATTGTGCCTACAACCCATCATCCAGAAAAACCGCTATCGTATTCCAGCGGGTGATCTGTGTTGGGAAGTGGATGAATTTACTGGCGCCTGTACTGGCCTGATTTTGGCAGAAATTGAATTGCCCCGTGCTCACTATCCCCTGACTCTACCCCCTTGGATTGGCCTTGAGGTGACCGACGACCCCCGCTATACCAATGCCTACTTAGCGGAGCACCCCTATCAGGAGTGGGCAACCGGCAATTCCTGAGATTCGATAGGATACAAAAATATCGCCACGGCTGCGCTATGCTTGCTCGGATTCGCCAGATTACCCAAACCCTCACCCCCCGTCTCATTGAAATTCGTCGCCATCTGCACCGCTACCCCGAATTGAGTGGCCAAGAACATCAAACGGCTGCCTATGTGGCGGGGGTACTTTCCTCCGCCGGCTTAACCGTACAGCAGGATGTGGGCAAAGTGGGGGTGATTGCGGAACTGGCGGGGAATCCTAAAAAACAGCGGCTCTTGGCCATTCGCGCCGATATGGATGCCCTGCCGATTCAAGAGCGCACTGGACTCGAGTTTAGCTCAAAACATAGCGGGGTGATGCACGCCTGTGGTCACGATGTCCACACCACGGTGGGTCTGGGCACGGCAATGGTGTTAGCAGCCCTCAAGGAGGAGTTCCCCGGCCGGGTGCGGTTTATTTTTCAACCAGCGGAAGAAATTGCCCAAGGGGCGAGTTGGATGATTGCCGATGGCGCTATGAAAGAGGTGAGTGCCATTTTGTCGCTCCATGTGTTTCCCACCATTCCAGCGGGGGAAGTAGCGGTACGCTATGGGGCGTTGACGGCGGCTGCCGATGACATTGAGTTAACGATTTTGGGAGAATCGGGCCACGGTGCCCGCCCCCATGAAGCGGTAGATGCGATTTGGATTGCCGCTCAAGTGATCAGTGCTTTGCAACAGGCCATTAGCCGCACGCAGAATCCCCTGCGACCCGTGGTGGTCACCTTTGGCAAAATTCAAGGGGGACGGGCTGCCAATGTCATTGCCGATCAGGTGACGCTTCAGGGAACGGTGCGATCGCTCCATCCAGAAACCCGTGCCACCCTCCCGACCTGGATTGAGCAAATTGTGGCCAATGTCTGCCATGCCTATGGTGCCCGTTACCAACTCCACTATCGGCGGGGCGTACCGGGGGTGGAAAATACGCCCTACCTATCGCAACTGCTGGCGGAGGCGGCGACTGATGTGGTGGGTGCCCCCCATGTGCATATTTTGCCGGAACCGTCCCTTGGGGCAGAGGATTTTGCCCTGTACCTAGAGCATGCCCCCGGTGCGATGTTTCGCCTTGGGGTGGGGTTTCGCGATCGCCCGAACTATCCCCTGCATCACCCGGAGTTTGATGTCGATGAACAAGCTATCCCTGTGGGCGTGATGACCCTTGCCCATGCGGCCTGTCGCTATTGGCAGATTCCCTACTAGTGCCGATTGGCGTGGTAGAGCATGCCGAGGGCGATCGCGCTGACGACAACCTTCGGTAACCAACTGGCCACGATGGGCGACACTGCTCCCCCCTCGCCAAAGGCGGTGAAAATAAAGGCAGCAACGTAATAGCCAAAAATAATCGCCACACTGAGACCAAAGGCACGCCCCTGTCCTTGGCGAGGAGAACTGATGCCCAAAACGGCACCGACAACGGCAAAACTCAGGCACAAAACGGGAAGGGAGAGCTTTTCCTGCAACTGCACCCGCCACTGCCGCAGACGTTTGGCATCGCCACTTTCCGCCAAAACTTGCAAGTACTGATAGATTTCGCGGCTGGTCATAAACTCTGGTGCCCGCGTTTCCATGGCCAAATCAAGGGGAGTGCGGGGGTAGGCAAATGTTCGTTCTGAGAAGGTCTCGGCCACGTCATAGTCGCGATCGCGGGTCAGGTGGTGGTAGGTGCCCTGCCGAAACAGCCACGCCGAACCCTGCCACTGGGCTTCCTGCGCCGTAATAATTTCTCGCAATTGCCCCTGCTCAAAGTTCAACACCGTCACTTGACCCATGACCTCGCCATCAAAACGATGGGCAAAAAAGAGTTGCTGAAGCTGCCCCCCAGCAAAACGACGGTAGAAGATATTGCGGGTTTGAAAGGTAGGTTGGGGGCGTTGAATCGCCACTTCCAAGGTCTTGATGGCGCGGTAGGCCATGGGGGGAGCCACCAGTTCATTGAGGGCAAAGGTAAAGAGCAAGGCACAGAACCCCGCTAGGAGCGCCGGTCGCACTAAACGCAGCGGACTCACCCCACAGCTTTTGCAAGCAATCAGTTCACTGCGACGGGAGAGTTGACTATAGGCAAGGAGCGAACCAAAGAGCATCGCCATGGGAATGCCCAGCACCGCAAAGGTGGGCAAACGCAGAAAAAAGACTTGAAGGGCACTGAGGATGCCAAGGTTGTGCTCCACCATATTGCGAATGAGGTAGAACACTGTACCAATAACGGCAGCGATCGCCGTAAAAATGCCAAAACCAAAGACAAAGGGGCGAATCATCTCCCGCAGAATATAGCGATCCAACAGGGAGAATCGCGGCTGCCAAGGCATCTTCTCAAAGGATCGGGCGATCGCCAGCATCTTTTATAGTCCCAAGCGGGGTTTTGCCAACTTCCAATAACGAAAGAATCGCTTCAAATCGGCATTGGCAGGTAACGTGACAAAGGGTTCTGGCTCTAGGATCTCCACTGGATAGGCCAATTGCTGACAAATGGCGCGAAAGCGCGGGCTAGGACTGGCCATTGTCACCACGCGATCGCCCCCGTGCACCTCAACAAAGGCATTCACCAAGGGAGCGACCTCACCCCGGTACATTGCCACGGGGAGATCCAGCAGGCACTCATAGAGAAAGACCAGCCGCTTCAGGCGAATTTGCCACTCCTTGAGGAGCGCTACATCCCAAACAAAAATGGCCGGCGCGTGGGGATAGCGGTCAAAGATGGGCGCCGTGGGGTCGAGGCAGTCTCCATGAACCCAAAGAATTGGCTGCCCCATTAGCGTTGCATGGCCTCTTTTTTCAACTGTTTGCTGTCCCGCTGCGCCGCTGCTGCCAAGTCGGCATCCAAGAGGGTTTGACCCGTGGCGGCCAAATAGACATCATCTAAACTGGGTCGTGACTGCGCCACGCTAAAGAGGGGGAGTCCTGCTTCCTCTAGCGCCCTTCTAATGGCTGCGATCGCCACAGCCGCATCTGTGACCACCAGATTCAAGGAGTTGCCTTGGTTGGCATTAATCAGCGCCGATTTCACGCAGTCCAATTGACTGAGAAGGGTCTGGGCCATTTGTGCCTCTTGACGCGGTGTAAATTCTCGTACCCGCAACGTGACGCGATCGCCCCCAATATTGGCCTTGAGTTCCTCGGGAGAGCCGCTGGCAATGACGCGCCCTTTATCCAGAATCGCCAAGCGATCGCTAAGGAGATCCACTTCCTCAAGGTAGTGGCTGGTCAAGATAATCGTCAGTCCTTGAGCCTTGAGATCCCGCAGCACATCCCAAATCACTTGGCGACTTTCAATGTCGAGGCCTACGGTGGGTTCATCCAAGACAAGCACTTGGGGTTGATGCAGTAGTCCTGCTGCGAGATCAAAGCGTTTGCGAATGCCACCCGAGTAGGTACCACACTGGCGATCGCGCCATTCCAATAAATCCAACCGTGCCAGCACTGCTTCAATGCGCTCTGGAATCAGGGCACGGGGAATGTGGTACAGCGCCGCCTGTAATTCTAGAAATTCCTGACCCGTGAGGATTTTATCAAGCGCCACCTCTTGAGCCACATAGCCTAATTTTTGGCGCACTAAATGAGGTTGGTGGAGAACCGAAAGACCACAGACTTCCAATACCCCAGCATCCGGTCGCGAGAGGGTACACAGACAGCGCAGTGTTGTCGTTTTCCCTGAGCCATTTGGCCCCAGCACCCCAAAAATTTCCCCTTGATGGGCGCTAAAGGAGACATCGGCCACCGCTGTAATGGAACCGTAGGACTTCTTGAGATGTTCGACCTTTACCGTGGCTGTCATGGTCATTCACTCTGTGTGTGATTCCCTTAACATTTTGACAGATCTTCCTCCTTACTTTGGTGCGCGTGCTACAACGGCAACTAGAGCCTATTGGGTGGGTTTCCCATGGCCACTGCCGAAACTGCGCCGATTGCCGAAGTCATGCACCTCACGGGCGATCGCCTGCGATTGCGGATTCAAGAACTGAAAACGGATGCTGCCTTTCGCGATTCCCTGAGTGCCTATCTGAAAACCCTCCAAGGGATCAAATCTGTTCACGTTAACCCCCTTGCCGCCTCAATTACCATTGAGTATCACCTCGAGCAAATCACGCCCCTACAACTGTTGGCGGCCATTCAATTTTGGGGGGATGTCCAGATCATTGGCCAAGGCAATAAGGGCTTGCAAAACCTCACCCGCGCCTTTGATCTCGAACCTGAAGAGGTGGGCAACAAACTCACCTCCATGGGCGGATTTCTCATGGGCGGCTACGTGGGCGATATTCTTGGTGGCATGGTGGGGGGAACGGCGGGTGGCCTGTTTATGGGGCCTGCGGGTGCGGTCATGGGGGTGCAAGTGGGCACCTTTGTTGGCGGTGTGATTGGTGCGCGATTAGGGATGGAAGCCACGGAGCAAATCACCCAACTGCAATTTACTGCCCTTGAGGCAACGCCGGAACGGGTCGCGAAAGCCTTGGAGATTCACAGCGGTGACAAAATCGGGGGTACCGCCGGTGAAATTGCTGGCGGTTTGGCAGGGCAAGTGGTCTTGGGGCCTGTGGGCGAAACCGTCGGGCGCGTAGTGGGCAATATGGTTGGTTCGCAACTGGGGGAAGATCTCGGGCGACAGTTGGCGGCGCCATCCCCTGAGGAACCTCCTCCCCCATCCCTGCATCTTTTTCTAGAGTGGTGGGTGAAAACCAGTCAAACCTTCACTAAGGAAACGCTATGGGCGACCCTCGGTGGCATGGTAGCACGAGCCATTCTGGGGCCTCAAGCGGAAGCTGAGGGCATCCGAGCCGGTACCCGCATTAGTCGCCATCTCGATATGCAGCAGCCCAACACCGCAGCAAAAGAGAAAAAAGTATAATCCTAAAGTAATGGCCTATGGAGATGTCCAGCGCGACAGGAGCGAACTAATGCTCGATACCATCTTACTCCTCATTATCGTCGTGATGGGAATTGCCGTTGGCTTCAACAGCATTGACCTTCTGCCAGAAACGGTTCTTGCTCAAGTGGCCAATGTGCGGGGATTGCAGTGGGTCATGGCTGGCTTTGGCGCCATTGTTGGCATTGCCCTTGGTTTATTGTTGCAGTCCCTTTACCATCGTCTTGAGCGCAGTATCCGCCAATTGCCCCCAGAAACGCTCTTGTCGCGAGCCGTGGGTCTGGTGGTAGGGTTGCTCTTGGCCAACTTGATGCTGGCACCGATTTTCCTGTTGCCCATTCCCAAAGATTTTTCCTTTATTAAACCCCTGATTGCTGTTCTCACCAGTATTGTCTTTGCCTATTCGGGAACCACCTTGGCCGATAGTCACGGGCCTGCCCTGCTGCGGTTAATTAACCCCAATGCCGTTGCCAGCAGTCTCTTGGCTGAGGGCATGCTCAAACCTGCCCGAGCAAAGGTACTGGACACCAGTTGCATTATTGATGGCCGCATTGAGGCACTGTTGAATCTCGGGGTACTCGAAGGGCAAATCATTGTGCCCCAGTTTGTGCTTCAGGAGCTGCAACTCATTGCCGATGCGGGGAATGAGCAAAAACGGATTCGCGGTCGGCGGGGTCTCGATGTTCTCAATCGTCTCCAAGCCAGTTTGGGCGATCGCATTGTCATTCACTCCGCAGACTATCCAGAATTAACAACGGTGGATGCCAAGCTGGTGCGCCTGTGCCAAGAAATCAACGGCACCCTTGTCACCAATGATTTGAATCTCAACAAAGTTGCCCGCTTCCAAAAAGTGGATGTCTTTAACGTCAACGAGTTAGCGCAAGCCCTGCGCCCCATCTACCTCCCCGGCGATACGCTGGAGTTGAAGATTCTCAAGGAAGGGAAAGAACCAGCGCAAGGGGTGGGCTACCTTGAGGATGGCACGATGGTGGTTGTCGAAGAGGGGGTGGATCACATTGGCGATCAGTTGTCGGTGGTTGTGACCAGTGCCCTGCAAACCTCGGCAGGCCGCATGATTTTTGCTCGCCTGCAAATGCCGACGATGGCCTAAATTTCCTCTTTTTCCCCTAGGGGGTCTCCTTATGACCCATGAGCCACCCAAGCCCACTTCCCCCCCGCAACTGGTTTCACCGTGGGTCTGGGGTCTTTTTGTTTTCAGCATCCTATTCCTCTTTGGTGTGCTGTTGGCGACGGTGTGGCGACCGACGCTCTTTCCCATTGATTTAGTGAATCCCGATCAGTTGCGGCCTCTGCCTGACCTCCTGCAGATGCCCACCGATGATTTAAGCGTGTGGTGGCCCATTGTCCTTGCAGCAGTGATGGCAGTTGCCCTCAATTTTATTCCCAGCAATAATGTTAGCCGCCTGATCATTCGCTTCATTGTTATTCTCTTTGGCTGCCGCTATCTGGTGTGGCGGGGCTGGGTGACGCTCAATGATGCCCACTGGTTGAGCTTTACTGCCAGTATTGGCTTCTATGGTCTTGAGGTGCTCTACTTTTTCACCTATTTGCTTTACTTCTATCAGACGGCATGGCTGACGACTGCATGGCGATCGCGACAGGCCAATTACTATCAGCAGGCGGTTCTCAGTGGTGAATACTGCCCCAGTGTGGATATTTTCATTCCCACCTATAATGAGCCTCCCTATATTTTGCGGCGGACGATTGTGGCCTGTCAGGCGATCAACTACCGAAATAAAAGCATCTATGTCCTCGATGATGGTCGGCGATCGGAAATTGCGGTTCTCTGTGAGCATCTGGGGGTCAACTATCTCACCCGTCCCACCAATGAGCACCGCAAAGCAGGGAACCTCAACCATGCCCTGAAATACACCACTGGTGAACTGATTGCTGTTTTTGATGCCGACTTTATTCCCTTTCAGAACTTCCTGAGCCGCACCGTGGGCTTCTTTCAAGATGATCACGTGTCCATGGTGCAGACCCCCCAGCACTTCTTTAACCCTGACTACCACGCCCAAAACCTTGGCATTGAGTTCATGATGCCCGGCGATATGGAGTACTTTTTTGGCTTTATTCAGCCGGGGCGGGACTTTGGCAACGCCATCATTTGCTGTGGCACCTCCTATGTGGTGCGCCGCCGTGACCTAGAAGCCGTAGGCGGCTATTACACCCGTTGCGTGGTCGAGGATTTCCAAACGGGAACCAAAATGCAGATCGCTGGTTATCGCCTCGTTTACCTCAATGAAATCCTCAGCATGGGGGAGTCTCCTCGCAACTTCCAAGATCATCTGGAGCAACGGCTGCGCTGGCTACAGGGGAATATGCAAATCTATTTCTGTGGTGATGATCTCCCCATTTGGTCAAAGCTTTCTTGGTTTCAGCGCAGTTGCCACCTCTCGCTGCTCTTGCACAACATTAATCCCTTTATCCGCACGTGCTTTCTCGTTGGTCCGTTTTTGAGCCTAATGACAGGCATCTCCTTAACGGTGGCGACATTGGGTGAGTACCTTTTCTATGCCCTGCCCTACACGCTGTTAGTAATTGCCACCTTTAGCTGGGCGACAGAAGGGCGGTATTTTTCCGTCTGGGGTGAAGTCTATGAGGTGACCTTTGCCTTTCCGGGGATGGTGCAACTGATTAAAATCCTCCGCAATCCCTTCGGTAAAATTGGCAGCATTGTCACTAATAAGGGCACCCTCTCCAATCGGAAGCGGTTGAATTTACGCTATACATGGCCGCTCGCAGTATTTGTGATTGCAGTCGGAGTGGGCATCTTTATCCGCTATGGGGGTTACTGGCTCCATATCTGGCCACCAATGGAGTATGAACGGGCGGGTTTAGAGGTGATGCTGGCTTGGACGCTCTACAACGCCTTTATTGCCTTGATTGCGGTTCTGTCCTCCATTGATCAGCCCACCCGCCGTCAGAGCGATCGCTTTCCCGTTTGCACTGTATGTCGTTTCCAACTGGGGGATCAAACCTACTGGGGCTATACCCGCGATGTGTCGGAGACTGGTGCTGCCCTATTGCTGACCGCAGGGCGTTTTATCGAAGCCCAAAGAGATACCGTCGGCACGCTGACCTTTTTGGAACAGGACTTTAGCGTCACCGCAGCCGTGGTTCGTACCCGCACTGAAGAGGAGCGGTGCTGCATTTACCTGCGGTTTTTAGAGGTCAGTGATGAGGCACAGCGGCACCTTGTACAACTGCTCTATGGTGGCCTCACATGGTGGCACAAACCCAAAGCCCCCAATGGCCTAGATGCCTTTTGGCCAATGTTGATTCGTCTCTTCGACTTTCGATCGCTCTTTAGCCTCTATAGCAATAATTGACCGATAGGCTCATAGCTCAAAAATTTGCCCTAGGGGAAAATAAAAGTTTGGCAATAGGGGAGATGTCAACGTATAGCTATAGCTGTTTCCAAAGGGAGTGAGATATTTTCAAGAGGCATAGGCTATACTCAAAGCGTCATGAATGTTACTCAAGAATATGAGCTATAGCTTGGACTTACGAGAGCGGGTTGTCTCCTATATCAAGCAAGGTGGCAAAATCAGTGAAGCGACTCAAATTTTTCAGGTGAGCCGCGCCACTATCCATCGCTGGCTGAAGCGAGACGACTTAGCCCCCACAGTTGTCCCCCGTCGTCCTTGGAAGCTGGATTGGGCGGCCTTAGCAGCCGATGTTGCTGCCCATCCCGATGACCGTTTAATCGACCGTGCCCAGCGATTTGGCGTTCAAGTTTCCACCATTAGTTATGCCCTCGCCCAGATGGGCATCACCCGAAAAAAAAACAGATGCGTTACCAAGAACGGTGTGAGGCAGAGCGACAAGCGTATCAACAGCAGCTCGACACATGGGTAGAGAGTCACGGCGAGGAAACGGTGGTGTATATTGACTAGCCAAGGCTGCTCACTGATCGGGGTGATTCCTTGAATGACATTAGCGGTAATTTCCAATTCCTGTGTCAAAATTTGCGGCACGATCGCGATCGGATCTTGATCCGACCCTACTCTGCCACCGGGAAAATCCACCGTAGCTCGCTGAACCCCCACCCGAAAGGTTGGCGGCAGGCAGATTAAATCCTTCCCTTGCAGCGGCAGGACAATCACCGAGTCCGCCTTTTCTACCCGCCAGTATTCTAGGGTTTCACCTGTGTCCGTCAACCACTTCTCGGCAATCAAGGTCACCCACTTGGATTGAATGCGTACCCGTTCATCGAGCGATCGCCAATTCACTGTTGCCACTCTTCAGGAACTTGGGCTATTTTCTCATGCCCTGTGGGGGCGTACACCGGTCTGCCGAGGGGACGGTAGGGCAGGGTGCCATTTTCATAGGCCTGAATCCGCTGGCGAGCAATGTTGACATAAGTGGGTTCCTTTTCACAGCCCATCGCCCGCCGATTGTGCATTAGGGCAGCCAAGAGGGATGATCCCACCCCCATATAGGGGTCAAAGACCCAATCCCCTTCATGGCTGAGGGCGAGAACGCACCGCTCCACTAACTCAATAGGAAACTGGCAGGGATGCAATGTTTTTTCAGGATGATTGGACTTGACATTGGGAATATCCCACACCAGTTCTTGCCAATCCTGAAGAACGATTTCCCAGACATCGGATGGATTTTTGCCCAAGGGATTGCCCGAGGGTTTGCCCTTATTGGGACCTTTGAAATGGCGTTTCCCCGGATATTTGGCTGGAATACGCACGGCATCCAAATTAAAGATGTAGTGATCGGACTTCGTGAACCAGAGAATCGTTTCATAGCGGCCAGAAAAGCGCTTTGTGGCATGGAGACCATGGCCAAATTTCCAGATGATGCGATTGCGCAGCTTCAAACCCAACCGCTTGAACAGGGGATAAAACAAAATATCCAAGGGATACACCTCTCCCCCTTGAACAAAATTCCCCACTTGCCAGCACAAACTTCCCTCTGGCCGCAGCACTCGATATAGCTCGGCAATCACTTGGCTTTGGCTTTGGAGATAGTCCTCAATCGCCACCGGGGTTTCATAGGCCTTGCCGAGGTTGTAGGGCGGCGACGTAAAGATGAGCGTCATGGCCTTATCCGGCACCTGACGAATCACCTCACAGACATCTCCACTGGCAACGACTAGCTTAGCCTCTGGAGAAAAACGCTCTTGAATGTGCTGGCCAGAACTCAATAACTATAAGCCATCCTTCCCTGTACCGCCAAAATACCATATTCGTAATCCTGAGATAAAAAAAGAGGCCGACCCCTAGGGAGTCAGCCAGCGGATTACTTGGGAACGCGCGCTAGACAGTACAAAGCAATTGGCAACAGGATTAGCTATGCACCACAAGCTTGACGTTGGCGTTCTGAAGGCCAGGACGCTTCACCTCAGCCAAGGTTTTGTTGATGGCATATTTTTGGTTGATCGAGTTGATCAGCTCCGTTTGGTTGTGTTTTTTGGCCACACCCCAGAGGTCAGCAATCAGATCAAAGGTGCCATCAGCATTGCGAGACCAGCCCAGATCATACTCGCCATCGAGGACAGCGACGATGTCAGAGCGAACACGTTGGCCATTGTAGCCACGCACATCGGCATTGGTTTTCACCGTAATGCCCAGATCCCGCAGGGACGCTTTCAAGATTTCAGCATCGGTAATTTTCGTACGCAGGGTGCTGAAGTGAGACATGTGGATTTCCTCCAGATTGAGACAGAAACATTGGACTGAATGAACCACAATTTATGGCGAACCAAACCCCTGTGGTCGGGTCTTTCTCCCATCTGCGCAGGGCAGACAGAAGGAAGCTTGTCAAAACTCCAGTCGCTGGTATTCAGCCACTGAAGCAGCCGCCGGACGCGCCCGTTGGCGTGCCCAATCCCGCAGTGCCGTGACCTGCTCTTGCATCGTCTTGGAAAGGGGTTGAGTGGCACGGCTAGCGGCAATAATGTCTAACTGGGTAAACTCACGCCCTTGAGCAAAGGCTTCGTACATGGCAGCAATGATGGCCTGCTCAATCTCGGCACCTGAAAAGCCATCACAGATATTGGCGAGTTGCTCGAGGTCAAAGCGATCAATGTCGCGGCGGCGCTTGGTGAGGTGAATGCGAAAGATTTCCTTGCGCTCCTCGGCATTGGGCAAATCCACAAAGAAAATTTCGTCAAAGCGACCTTTGCGCAAAAATTCACCGGGGAGCCGTTCGACGCGGTTGGCTGTCGCCAAGACAAAGACGGGAGACTTTTTCTCCTGCATCCAAGTGAGGAAGGAGCCAAAGATCCGGCTTGAGGTACCGCCATCGGAGTCCGAGGAGCCTGCTCCGCCCGCAAAGGCCTTGTCCATTTCATCAATGAAGAGAATGGCAGGGGAGATCGATTCAGCGGTTTTCAGGGCATTGCGCAAATTCGCTTCCGATCGCCCCACCATTGAACCGTCATAGACGCGCCCCATATCAAGGCGCAGCAACGGCAAGCCCCAAAGGCGGGAGGTGGTTTTGGCAATCAGGGACTTCCCACAGCCGGGGACCCCCAAAATTAACATCCCCTTCGGTTGCGGTAAGCCGTATTCACGCGCCTTTTCACTGAAGGCGTTGGAGCGTTGGCGTAACCAGACTTTCAGTTCCTCTAGACCGCCGACCGAATCAATGGTTTCATCCACTTCCATATACTCGAGGATGCCATTGCGGCGGATGAGTTGCTTTTTCTCAGAGAGGATGATGTCCACTTCGGCTTCCGTAAGGCGCCCAGCGGTCACTTTGGCTTTGCGAAAGACTTTTTCAGCTTCATCCCGCGTCAGGCCAAGGGTGGCTTTGACGAGTTTTTCCCGTACTTCAGGGGTGAGGCGGCGATTGCGGGGATCCAGTTGCTCCCCGAGAACCTGATCTAGTTCGTTGATACTGGGTAGGGGGTAGTCAACGACAACGATTTCTTTTTCCAGTTCGACAGGAATCCGCTGCGCTGCTTCTGGGGACATGAGAATAATGGTTTTGTGGCTGCTTTTGAAGCTGGCGATCGCGTCCCGTAAAGAACGAGTCACAGGGGGCGAATCAATGAAGGGGTGCAAATCCTTGAAGACGTAGATGCCCGGTTCCCGTTGGTGAACAACCCATTGAATGGCAGCTTCCGGCGAGACAGTGTTGTGGTGACTGTTGTTGCGGGGATGGCCATACTCGACCATGCCGTGGGTCACTGTCCAGATGTAGAGCTTGCGGGGAGACCGCCCTTGAGGCCCGACTTGACTTTGGGCAATGGTGGCGATCGCCTGCTCAGCCCGCTCTTCTTCAGAGGTCAGGAGGTAGATCAACGGATATTGCGCTTGGATGAGGATACTCAATTCTTCTTGCACAGCAATCACCTCCTTCTTTCAAGGCTGACCCAACACCCCCGCCACTAGCGGGCAGACACCAACTCGACGGAGAGCGAAGGAACACTGAGGCTGTCGTCATCAATCACTGTGGGCTGATTGACCAAGGCCGTTAGCTCATCCCCCCGCAGGACAAGGGCACTAGCACACTCTGGGCAGTGGTAAACCCGATGCACATTGCCATGCTTTTGCTCGGCATATTCCGCCAGTACGTCTGGGTGAGCCAGCAGAAATTCAATGGCACGTTCAGCAAGGGTGGACATCGTTTCCTGCTCGACGACAGCGGCAATCTTGAGCTGGCGGTGCACATCGGGGGATAGATATAACGTAACCTTTTGCTTATCTTCCATAGGGGTTAGAGACGTACCTAGGTATGTGTGCCAGTGTAGTGAGCCGATCCGAGGGGTGTCAAGGTGAAATGCTGTCAAAACGGCAAAATCGTAACATTTAGTTACATTAAGCCCCGCGTGCTTAAAACTCAGTTACAGGGCTGAGGGCATCATATCGAATTGAGTGGCGATCGCCAGCCGTACCCCATTGACAAAATCCCACCCCGATTGGGCTTTGCGACCACTCAAGTGCACTTGACTCAGCAGCAGGCGACCCTTGCCCGTCTGTACCACGGGGCCCCATCCCTTAATTAGCTCTACCACCGTACCCGGGGCGGAAGCTGCCTCAGGCTCACAAACAAAAGACTGTAAAGGTTCCGGTAATTCGGCCCTCACTTCGGGCACCAATGGCCACGTTTGCAGCAGTTTCAAGGGGGTGTCTTGCCACTGGGTATAGGCATAGGGGTAAAAGGCGCGCACTTGGTTGTGAAGGGCTAGGGCCGATCGCCCCCAATCAATGGCATAGTCACTTTTTTGAATGAGCGGTGCGTAGGTAGCCTCAGCGTCGTTTTGGGGTTCGGGTTGAAGCTGTGGCAGTTGCTGCAAGGTTTCTAGTAGGAGGTCGGCACCGATGTCACTGAGCTTGGCACTGAGGGTAGCAGCGTTATCTCCTAGATGAATCGTTACTTTGCGCTTCAGGAGCATTGGGCCTGTGTCCATACCCGCATCCATGCGCATCGTCGTCACGCCGGTTTCCCCTTCGCCATGGTAGAGTGCCCACTGAATGGGAGCGGCACCGCGATACTTCGGCAGCAGCGAGCCGTGGATGTTGATGCAGCCGTAACGGGGAATCTCAAGGATCGACGGGGGCAGGATTTGACCGTAGGCCACCACCACAAAGACATCAGCGCCTAGCGATCGCAAGACCTCAGGCAGCTCTGGATCCCGACGCAGACGTTCCGGCTGCCAAACTGGTAACCCGTGACAAAGGGCTAAGGCCTTGACCGGAGAAGGCGATAATTGGTTGCCCCGTCCCCGTCGGCGATCGGGCTGGGTGACCACCCCCAACACTTGATAGGTCTCTGTTTCCAGCAGCCGTTGTAGCGGCGCAAGGGCAAACTCCGGTGTGCCAAAATAAACGATTTTCAATCGCTGCCCACTCCCTGCAAAACGTCAACTGCTGGTTTAGAGAGTCTCAGGAGCGTCATCCTCAGAAGGAGTGAGGGCTTCCCCACCATCACTAGCGCCGTTCAGATCTTCTTCCGTCGCTTGGGAGCCACCACTAATGACCGCCAAATCCACCTGCTGGCGGTAGGAATCCACATTTTTAATCAGGACTTCCACGCGATCGCCCAAGCGGTAGCGCAAGCGATTACGCCGACCCGTCAAGGTTTGGGCATGGGCACGGTATTCATACCAGTCATCCTTGAGGGAGCTGACGTGGACTAAGCCCTCAACATTAAAGTCAATCAGTTCCACAAAGAAGCCATAGGACTGCACACCGGTAATAATGCCCGAACGCACTTCGCCGATGCAGGCTTGGACTTGGCGCACCCGTTGCAAGCCCACCAAATCTTTCCATGCGGCGTAGGTTTGCCGCTCCCGCTCTTGGAGGTGAGGGGCTAATTCATTAACCAGGGTGTCCACTTCCCGCTGGGTATCGGTGGTGAAGACGGTCCAATTCACCTGCTCCAAGCAACTGGATTCGCCAAGATTGACGCGCTCTTTTGCCCGTGGCCCGCGGCGATCGCGCCCTTCCGTCAGGAGAATGTGCAAAATGCGCTGATTCACAATGTCAGTGTAGCGTTGGAGGGGTGAGCAGAAATGGCCATAGCCCTCGCCAGTGGCCAAACTAAAGTGGAGCAGCGCCACGGCGGCATCGCTGGCGGGTTTGAGTTTATCGAGCAACAGTTCCTGCAACACGGCTGCCAGATCCGAGGTGGCCAATTGTGCCATAAAGCGCTGACAGTCGCGGGGCGTGACCTGCGCGGGATTGTCTAGGCTCAAGGGCAAGTTGAGATTTTGGCAGAGCTTGAGAAAATCCTGCACGGCATAGAGTTCGGGCACAGGCTGCGTGCGGTAGAGAGCCGGTACCCCCAACTTCGCCAAATGACGGGCAAGGAGTTCATTGGCAAGGATCACTAAGCTTGTCCAAGGGGTGACCCTCGGTAGGGGAATGGCGGGGGCGAGACCCTCATCGGCATAGGCAAGGCTCAGGGCATCCGCTGGGGTGACTTCAATACTCCCCCGTGCCTGTCGTTGCTGACTCACGGCATTGGCAAGGTGAATCAGGGCACGCAACCAATCACCGGAACTATCCCCTAGGGCAAGGGTGGCCGCCACCTGCTCACTGGTGACACAGGCATCAACGCGGATACAACTGCGGTAAATTCTGTAGGACTGAACTTCACCGGCATTGTTGATCACCATCAGCAGCGAAATGGCAGCGCGATCGCCCCCCGGCAGCAAGCGCAACCTCTCCAATTCCTGCGGCAAGAGGGGCAAACTCAGTTCAGGGGTGGCGAGGGTCATACCCTGACGGCGAGCAGTGCGATCCAGCAGTTCATCGCGGGGGAGCAATCCCCCCACATCGCTAATGTGAATCCCCAACTGCCAGAGATTTTGCTCGAGGGCATCGAGGGAAAAGGCCACTTGGGGTTCTTGGCCGGGAGCCACTAAGGTAATGGTGACCAGTTCCCGCAAGTCTTGGCGATCGCTCAAGTCCAAGGTTTCCAACTGGGCATTTAAGGTGGCGGCTGCTGTCCGCAGGGCGGGGCTAAATTGGCGGACAAGATTATGTTTGCAGCAAATCAAGTCCAAAGCAGGTGCCGATTGGGCATCACTCCCTAGGATCTGGCCAATTTCCCCCGTCGGCAGGTACCCCCCCAAGGGATAGCGGCGAATGTTCACATGCACCAGTTGATCCACCACCGTGGATAGATCGGGGACGAGGTCATTGGGTTCAAGGGCAATTTCAAAGAGCAGGCGATCGTCGAGGGGTGTGGCCCGAAACCCATCTTCGGTCTGTTTCACCCGGGCAATCACCGAGGGGTTTCCCCGCTCAAGGATCAGTTTCACTTCCCCCTCTGGAGATTTCTTGCGGCGGCCTTCACGGGTGACCCGCACCAGCACGCGATCGCCATTCCAAGCAGTGCTGAGTTGATGCTCGCGCACAAAAATATCTTCGGCACCCTCGGTATCCTGAATCGCAAAGCAAAACCCTTTGCTGGAGCAGCGCAGCCGCCCTTCAATCAAGCCATCATCACTGGCGCGGCGATACTTGCCCCGTTCTTTAATAAGCAGGCCAATGCGTTCTAGGGCATCGAGGGCAATTTCCAGTTCTCGCTGGCTCTCAGGATCGTCACAGCCGAGTTTTTTTTCGAGAACCTTGGGGGCAACAAATTTATCTTCGCTAAAGTTGGCAAGCAGACTGGCAATCGTAAAATGCATCGGCAACTCGGTGAAGGGAGGGCAATAGTGGATGTAGCGTTGTTGGTGTCAAGTATCCAAACTGTAGCTTATCACAGTTGCGGAAGCATCCTAGGGGATCCCCAATCTGTCCTATAATTATGGCGCGTTGATTCTGGGCACGAAACATCCTAGATTTGAGGAATGGCGATCGCCCGCATCAATTACTGTTCTCAATCGTTGTCCATCCGGTTAAGGCATCTATGAATCAGTCTGAAATTCTCGAAAAAGTAAAAGCCATTGTTGCCGATCAACTCAGTGTTGATGCAGAAAAAGTTGTGCCCGAAGCAAGTTTTGCCGAGGATCTCAATGCTGACTCCCTTGACTCCGTGGAGTTGATCATGGCACTTGAGGAAGCGTTTGGTGTGGAAATTCCCGACGAAGAGGCGGAAAAACTGAAAACCGTCCAAGATGTCCTTGACTTTATCAACAATAAGGTAGCTGCATAGATCCATGGCAAAGGCGCACCAAAAACGGGTCGTTGTCACGGGGATGGGGGCAATTACCCCCCTCGGCAACACCCTTGCGGAGTATTGGGAAGGGTTAATGGCCGGTCGCAACGGCATTGATTACATCACGGCTTTTGATGCCAGTCGTCATGACTGCCGCATTGCGGGTGAGGTGCGTGGCTTTGATCCCACCCTCTACATGGATCGCAAAGATGCCAAACGCATGGATCGCTTTGCTCAATTTGCCGTGGCTGCCAGTAAGCAAGCCCTTGCAGATGCCCAATTGACGATTGACGAGGGCAATGCCACTGACATTGGCATCATTATTGGTACGGGTGTGGGCGGGCTAAAGGTGATGGAGGATCAGCAGGAGGTCTATCTCACCAAGGGGCCCGATCGCTGTAGTCCCTTTATGATCCCGATGATGATTGCCAATATGGCCGCCGGACTCACCGCCATTCACACCGGTGCCAAAGGCCCCAATTCCTGTTCCGTGACCGCCTGTGCAGCGGGTTCCAATGCCATTGGCGATGCCTTCCGCATGGTGCAGCACGGTTATGCCAAGGCGATGATCTGTGGCGGTACTGAGGCAGCGATTACTCCCCTATCGGTGGCGGGTTTTGCGGCAGCCCGTGCCCTGTCCACCCGCAATGATGACCCCCACCATGCCAGCCGTCCCTTTGACCTCAACCGCGATGGCTTTGTCCTTGGGGAAGGGGCAGGCATCTTGATCCTTGAAGAATTGGAATTTGCCCTTGCCCGGGGGGCACGCATCTATGCAGAAATGGTGGGCTATGGCTTGACCTGTGATGCCTACCACATGACTGCTCCCTCACCGGGGGGAGAAGGGGCGGCCCGTGCCATTGAAGCCTGCCTCAAGGATGGGGAGATTGCCCCGGATCAGGTGAGCTATATCAATGCCCACGGTACAAGTACCCCCGCCAACGACAGTACGGAAACTGCCGCCATTAAACGTGCCCTTGGTGAGGAAAATGCCCGTCGCGTTCCCGTGAGTTCGACAAAATCCATGACGGGGCACCTCCTAGGGGGGTCAGGGGGTATTGAGGCGATCGCAACGGTGATGGCAGTTGCCCACGATCGCATCCCCCCTACAATTAACTTGGAGCAACCGGATCCTGCCTGCGATCTGGACTATGTTCCCCATCAGAGCCGGGCTTGTCCGGTGACGGTGGCTTTGTCCAACTCCTTTGGCTTTGGTGGGCACAACGTGACGTTGGCCTTCCGCAAATTTACTCCCGATCGTTAACTGTCTGCTGCAAACCCAATTAGAGAGAGAAAGCAATGCCTGCGGTGACTCAATCCCTTGATGAACTCTGTATTAATGCGATTCGTTTCCTAGCGATCGATGCGGTGCAAAAGGCCAACTCCGGGCACCCCGGCCTACCCATGGGGGCAGCACCCATGGCCTATGTGCTGTGGAACCAGTTCATGCGGTTTAACCCCAAAAATCCGCAGTGGTTCAATCGCGATCGCTTTGTCCTTTCGGCGGGTCATGGCTGTATGTTGCAGTATGCCCTGCTCTACCTCACGGGCTACGACAGCGTCACCATCGAGGACATTAAACAGTTTCGCCAATGGGGATCGCGCACACCCGGTCACCCGGAAAACTTTGAGACCCCCGGTGTGGAGGTGACCACAGGCCCTCTCGGTCAAGGGATTTGTAACGCCGTTGGCTTAGCAGTGGCGGAAGCCCATTTAGCGGCTCGCTTCAACAAGCCCGATGTCAAACTAGTGGATCACTACACCTACGTTATCCTTGGCGATGGCTGCAACATGGAGGGCATCTCCGGCGAAGCCTGCTCCCTTGCGGGTCACTGGGGCTTAGGCAAACTCATTGCCCTCTACGACGATAACCACATTTCCATTGACGGTTCCACCGACATTGCCTTTACAGAGGATGTCTGCAAGCGCTTTGAGGCCTATGGTTGGCACGTGCAGCACGTCGCCGATGGCAATACGGATCTTGCGGGCATTGCCAAAGCCATTGAAGCGGCCAAAGCCGTAACCGATAAACCTTCACTCATTAAAGTCACCACTACCATTGGCTATGGTTCCCCCAACAAAGCCAACACCGCTGGGGTGCACGGCGCTGCTCTTGGGCCTGAGGAAGTCAAGCTCACCCGCGAAAACCTTGGCTGGAACTATGAGCCTTTTGTTGTCCCCGAGGATGTCCTCAACCACTTCCGCAAAGCCGTGGAGCGCGGTGCTAGCTATGAAGCGGAGTGGAACCAAACCCTCGCCACCTATCGCCAAAAGTATCCTGAGGAGGCTGCCGAATTTGAACGGCTGCTGCGGGGTGAGCTGCCCGCCAACTGGGATGCCAATCTGCCGAGCTACACTCCTGAAGATAAGGCTGTGGCCACCCGCAAGCATTCGGAAATTTGCCTGAACGCGATCGCCCCCAATCTGCCGGAACTCATTGGCGGTTCTGCCGACTTGACCCACTCCAACCTCACCGAACTCAAGTGCTCCGGTGACTTCCAAAAAGGCCAGTACCAAAATCGCAACATTCGCTTTGGCGTACGGGAACACGGCATGGCCGCCATCTGCAACGGCATTGCTCTCCACAATTCCGGGTTGATTCCCTACTGTGCCACTTTCTTGGTCTTTGCCGATTACCTGCGGCCTGCCCTGCGCCTCTCAGCCCTCTCCCAAGCGGGGGTGATCTATGTGATGACCCACGACTCCATTGCTCTTGGTGAAGATGGCCCTACCCACCAACCCGTGGAAACCTTGGCCTCCTTGCGTGCCATTCCCAACCTACTGGTGATCCGTCCTGCCGATGGCAATGAAACCTCGGGTGCCTACCAAGTGGCCGTCCAACGCCGCAAACAGCCAACCCTCTTGGCACTGACGCGGCAAAATGTCCCCAACTTGGCCGGTACCTCTGCGGCCAATGTCGCCAAAGGTGCCTACACGCTGGTAGATTGTGCAGGGACGCCCGATTTGATCCTGATTGGCACCGGTTCAGAAGTCTCCCTCTGTGTCAAGGCTGCTGAAACCCTGACGGCCAGTGGCAAGAAGGTGCGGGTCGTGTCCATGCCCTCTTGGGAACTGTTTGAGGAGCAATCCCCTGAGTACAAAGCCAGTGTGCTCCCTGCGGGGGTAAAACGCCTTGCTGTAGAAGCGGCTTCGAGTTTTGGTTGGTGCCGCTATGCCGATGCAACGGTGTCGATCGAGCGCTTTGGTGCCTCGGCTCCCGGTAACGTCCTCATGGAGAAATTTGGCTTCACGGTGGACAATGTGGTGGCCAAGGCCAATGCCCTGCTTGGCTAAGTTGCCGGTGGTACGCCTTTAGACGGAAAATATCAATAGATGCTCAGGGTGGGGGGTATAACTCTCTGCCCTGTTTTGCTTTTTTTGAGTTTTTTTGAGAACGCCCTATGCCACGTCGTCGGAAAAAATTTCCCTGCGGCCACCAAGGCTATGGTCAGGTTTGCCACTACTGCGCTCAGTTGATCCAAGCAAAAGCTCTAGAGGTAGCAGAACGGGAACAGGCACGACTGGCACGGCAGGAGTGGGAGGCCACCTTTGCCAAGGATGTGGTGGATCTACAGGGATTGCCCAAGTGGATTGTCCTCAAAGCCCGCCAAGTGATTGCAGAACTCCTTGCAGGGGCCGACTATCGCCAGTTCAAGGGCAAGCGCCTGAATCACGATCGCCGCATTATTAGTATTCCCCTGAGCTATGACTATCGCCTCATCTGCTATGACACGGGCGATCGCATTGAACCCCGTAGTGTGCTCTCCCACGAAGCCTACAATGTCAAAAAACCCCTCGCTTAGTCTCATGACGGCCAACACAGATCATCCTTGGTATGCAGCGGCACAACTGATTCAACCGGCACTGATTCGCCTGCTTGATCATCTGCGGCGATCGCTAGAAACTTCCCCTTGGCAGGGCACCTATGAAACCGTTGAGATTCCCTGTGGTGAAGCCGAACCACAAATTCTCTACTGGCTGCACTTACGTCAGGGCGATCGCCAAGAGCGGGTGAACCTGTGGGAGCTGTGCTACCAAATTTGTTTTCAGCAGTACACCCCAGAACTCGACTACAGCGGCATCCATGACTTTCAGGTGGGGGAGGTGCAAGCTGACCTCAGCCTCTTTGACCCTGCTGGGGAGGTGGACTGGCACAAGCTCGATCAGAAGGCAGCACAGGTGGTTGCCGCCCTATTTGCCGGCTTAGATCCCCCTTAATTTTAATTTTTTGTAGAAAATTAACCAAGGTTGCCACAGGGAATGCCCCACGGCGACCCGCTACATGGTATGCTCCAATGCCATAGGGAATCTTTTTACCGAAGCAGCATGGGTTCAAACTATCAAAACCAGCAAAACAGTAATGAGCAGCCCTGGGAGGAGGAAGACTTCGAGGAGGAGATGGAGCAACTCCGCCTTTACGATGATGACGGTCGCTTCCTCGACTGCTACATCGAGTTTCGTCTGAATGTGCAAGGGGAAACCTATGCGCTGCTGCGGCCAGTGGACTATCCCGTAGAAATTTTTGCGGTCGTGGCCGAAAACGACGAGGAAGAAACCTTGGTGCCCCTAGAGGAGCAGGAAATTGATGCGGTCTTTGATACAGCCCGTGCCATCCTTGAAGAACAAAACCTCACCCTCAAGCGCACTGCACTGACCCTCACCGTAGCGGGTGAACTACCGGATCTGGATGAAGATGAGATTCTCACGGTTGAGGTGGAAGCCGATGATGACATTGAGGAGTATCAACCCCTCGGCAGTAGCTTCTTTTGCGGTACGCGAGAATACAGCGTTTATACGCCCCTGAGTCCGACCCTGTACGTTGCCCGTCTTGTCCCCGGTCAAGAACCCGAACTGCTCTCTCCCCAAGATTTTCAACACCTGCAACCCCTCTTGGAACAGCATTTGGTGAGCCATCTCATTGAAGAGGAGGACTGGGAAGACTAGACCCTACAGATTCTTAGGGTTTGTAGCGTAGGATCGGCAGCCCCCACGATCTCTGCCCCCAGCTCTTGGAGGGTTTGCAAGGTTTCAATCACTGATGCAGTGATCCGTTCCCCGGCGATAACAGCGGGAATTCCCGGTGGGTAGGGGGAGAGTGTCTCGGCGCTAATCTTATTGCAGGCCGCCTTGAGGGGAACCGAGACCTGTGGGCAAAAGTAGGCGTCCCGTGGTGAGAGCGTAGGTTCTTCAAGGTTAGGGATTGGGGGGATGGCCAGTGGCGGCAGAGGCGCATTGTGAACGTATTCGGCGTAAACACTTTTCAGGCGATCGGCCAAGATTTCGAGCATTGTTTGGCTGGTACCGAGGCCAAGGCAAAAGGTGAGCGATCGCCCACTGGGCAACTCGGCCATAATTTGCGGTTGCAACAGCGCATCCAGCTCAAAGCCCGTCAGTCCAATTGGCCAAGTACCTAGGGTCAATCGCAGCGGATCCTGAGGGATGCCTGTGGGCTGCCAGCGCGGCAAAGGCCATTCAGAGGTCTTAACCCACTGGAGAAGTCGGGCATAGATTTGCTCTCCCTGCTCAGCCATCTGCACCCCCGCCCGCTCAAGGGCTGCCAAAAACCAATAGCTGGGACTGGTGGTTTGCACGAGGTTCAGGGCTTGACTCAAGCGCTCAGGGGACACCCGCTCCCCCTTCAGATGCAGCACTGCCGTTTGGGTTAACGTGCCGAGGGTTTTGTGCCACGACTGCACCACCACATCTGCGCCTGCGGCCAAAGCAGCTACCGGAAAGGCGGGATGATAGGCAAAATGACTGCCGTGGGCTTCATCGACAATGAGGGGCAAACCGTGGTCATGGACGCACTGAGCAATCTCGACCAAGGGTGAGCAAAGGCCTTCATAGGTGGGACTGACAAGCACAACCGCCTTGGTATCGGGATAGGCAGCCAAGCCGGCGGCAACCACATCACGGGTAATGGGCAACGGCAGCCCCCACTGGGGATCAACCGCGACTCCCAAATAGACGGGCTTCGCCCCCGTTAACACCAGTCCCGCAATCACTGAGCGGTGGACATTGCGCCCCACAAGAACGCGATCGCCCGGCCCTACCGTGGCTAGAAGTGCGGCTAAAAGACCACTGGTGGCACCATTCACCAAAAACCAAGCGCGATCGCTCCCCACCGTCGCTGCTACCGCCGCCTGTGCCTCTGCCAGGACTCCTGTTGGCTGCGCCAAATTATCAAGGCCGGGCAACTCACTTAAATCTTGGGCTAAGGCCATTCCCCAAAGGGCACGCAACAGCGGTTCCATGCCTCGACCCCGTTGATGGCCGGGCGTGTGTAAGGGAATCGTGTGGTTTTGGGCTAAAAGAGCAGCAAGGAGAGAAATCGTCAACTAGAATGAGTATAAGGGTCTAAGTAATTATACGGATTTAGGGATGTCTATACCGCAAGACGATCGGTTGGAGTATTCACTGCTGTCGGAGCGTGAGCTACAGGTGTTGGAGCTTGTGGCGGCGGGGCTAACCAACCAAGACATTGCCGCCAAACTAGACATCAGCAAGCGTACGGTAGATAACCATATCAGTAATATTCTGATGAAAACAAAATCAGAAAATCGTGTGGCACTTGTGCGCTGGGCTTTAGCGTGGGGTAAAGTTTGCTTGAATGATGTCAATTGTTGTGCACTGCCCACCCCCCCTACCCAGCCCCATGAGTGAACGTGTGTACTACAATCCCCGCCTGCCACTGGCCGTCTATCGTGAGCTGGCTGCCCACTTGCAGTTACTTGATGGGATTTCTGTGCGGCTGTTGCCCCAAACCTGTTCCCGCTTTGACTACGAATTGAGCCAAATTGAAGGCATTGCCGTGACTTGGCCGCCAACGCCAAACATGCAAGCACGCTGTGAGGAGATTCTCCAACACTATGGACTGCAGTATGGGGACTGGCAGGGTTCACTATAGGTATGGTATTGCTGGAATGCCAATGCTGCTCCCTGCTGGAGACTAACGATGGAATCCGCAGAATTGCTCGCCTGCTATGCCAAGGGTCAAACCAATTTTCAAACTGTGAATCTGACTGGCCTCAATCTGGTTGGCGCCGATTTAATCGGCATTGATTTGCGGGGTGCTAGTTTACAGGGGGCACACTTGCAGTTCTGTCATTTTGGCCGTGCTGATTTTAGTTATGCTCTGTTGACGGGAGCACGCTTGGAAGGATGCAACTTTACCCAAGCAGTTTTTAACGATAGCCATTTTCGTGATGCCCAATGTCATGGTTGCGTTTTTGATCGCGCCAATTTGCAGGGGGCAGATCTCACATTAGCGGTTTTTCGCGACTGCAACTTCCTGAGTAGTGACTTGCGACAGGTGAATTTAAGCCATACGGTTTTGGCTGGCTCCTGTCTGCGCAGTGCTAACTTTCGCAAAGAGAACTATCAGGAGGGGGCAAGTCTGGTGGGTGCAGATCTCCGCCAAGTCGATCTCCAAGGAACGAATTTGGCAGGAGCGGATTTATCACGGGCTAACCTCAAGGGAGCCAATCTCAAGGAGGCCAACCTTAATGCCGCCAACCTGACCCAAGCCAATTTGGCAAATACCAATCTTCAGGGGGCGATTCTCACCCGTGCCATTCTCTATGAGGCGAATCTGGTGGGAAGCAACTTACGGCAGTCGCGGCTGGCTCAAGCAGACCTGCGGGGAGCGATTCTCACGCAAGCGGATTTAAGTCAAGCGATTCTCTCTGAGGCGCGGCTTGATGATGCCCAAGCTCAAGGGGTGAACTTGCGGGAAGCGGTTTTGAATAAGGCGGATTTGCGGCGTACGGATCTCACTAGGGCGGATTTGCAAGAAGCTCGGCTCATTGATGCCTACCTAGCCCGCACGAATCTCAAGGGTGCCAATTTACGTCAAGCCAACCTAATACGTGCTGATCTCAGTAGTGCCCTGTTGCTGGAGGCTTGCTTGGAGCAGGCATTAATGCCCGATGGCAGTGTCTTTATCTAAAGCACTTGCTATAGTACAACAGAGACACAGTTTCCCTGAGGGGTATGGCAGAGTTTGCAGCGGCACTGGCACCGGAGCTAACGATTCAGTGGGTGAATGCGATCGCCAGCGTTCCCGAGGAGCAGTGGGATGCTCTTGCGTTGCCCCTAGAAACCCCCTTCTTTGAATGGGAATGGCTGCACCAAATTGAAGCCTCTGGCAGTGCAACGCTGCAAACCGGTTGGCTCCCCCATCATCTCTTGGTTTGGCGCGATCGCCAAGGTCAGCGGGAACTGGTCGCTGCCGCTCCCCTCTATGTCAAAGGCCACAGTCAAGGGGAATTTGTCTTTGATCACCAATGGGCAGAGCTGGCGGCGCGGTTGGGCATTCGCTATTATCCGAAGCTGCTGGGGATGGCGCCCTTTACGCCGGCGGTGGGCTATCGCTTTCTCATGGCCGAGGGAGTGGATGTGGCTCTGATGACCAAGGTGATGCTCCACGAAATTGATCGCCTCTGTCAGCGTCACCGTTTTTCCAGTTGCCACTTTCTCTACGTCGATCCCCAATGGCAACCCGCTGCCGAAGCCTACGGTTATCGTGCGTGGCTCCACCACAGTTACATTTGGCAAAATCGCAACTATCAGACCTTTGACGACTATTTGGCGGACTTCAATGCCAACCAACGCCGCAACATCAAGCGGGAACGCAAGGCCGTGGCTCAAGCGGATCTCACGTTTCGGGTTCATCAGGGGGATGAGGTCAGCCGCAGCCTGTTGCGACAGATGTACGATTTCTATGCCGATACCTGCGACAAATTTGGCTGGTGGGGCAGCAAGTATCTAACACGGCAGTTTTTTGAAGCCCTGAGCGATCGCTATCGTCACCGCGTGGTGCTCTTTGCTGCCTATCCCAGCAATGGCAGTCAGCGTCCCATTGCCATGTCCTTTTGTATCACCAAGGGAGCCAATCTCTACGGTCGCTATTGGGGCAGTGCCCAGGAGATTGATTGCCTGCACTTCAATGCCTGTTACTATGAACCCATTGAATGGGCGATCGCCAACGGCATTCAGCGCTTTGATCCGGGGGCGGGCGGACGCCATAAAAAACGGCGGGGCTTCCCAGCGACGCCCAACTACAGCCTGCACCGCTTCTATGCACCGCAGTTAGCGCAAATTTTTGATCACTACATTGACCAGATCAATGACGAGGAGCAGCGGCTCATTGACACAATTAATGCCGACTTACCGATGAAGCAGCGCTAAGACTGGGAGGCCGTCACCAACTCTGGTGAAGCAGGGGTCTCTTGGAGATGGGCTAATTCGGCAACAAAATCACTAATCCCTTGGAACTGGCGATAGACCGAAGCAAAACGAACATAGGCCACTTCACTAAGATGACGCAGCCGTTGGAGTGCTGCTTCCCCCAATTCAGCGCTGGTGACTTCGCGGCGCGATCGCAACTGCAAATCCGCCTCAATATCATCTACGAGGGCTTCAATTTTTTGTTGGGGAATGTTGGTTTTGCCACAGGCGGTCATGATGCCCCGCAACAATTTTGAGCGATCAAAGGACTCGCGATCGCCATTGCGTTTAATGACCGTAATAGGAACGTACTCAATCCGCTCGTAGGTGGTGAAGCGACGGCTACATTGGAGGCACTCTCGACGCCGCCGAATACTCTGCCCCCCCTCTGCCGATCGAGACTCTAGAACCCGACTATCCGTATGGTGGCAATAGGGACACTGCATAGGGATCCCCGCTTATTTAGGCACCTGAGAGTATCATAGCCGATTCTTTCGAGCGATTAACATGCGCAAGGGCTGCGACAGCGTTTGTTAGGCTAGGGGTATCCATCGGGTATCCTGCCATGACCGATCCAAACCTCCAAAAGAAACGTAATCAACCCACGATCATTAACGTCGAGCCAGAAAATTTACTCCTCATTGCTGCCCTAAGCCTCTTTATTCCGCTGGTGATTGTGGGCTTTTTTGCGCACTAGGCTGAAAACACCAACCGCCTTGCCGTTATCGTTCTGAAAAGAGTTTCGTTGCAACGACCCCTCAATGGCCGCAAAAAAGCCTAGAAGACCCTAGGGATTGACTATGATAAAAAAATGTTAATGAATTATAAAGATAAGAGCAAAGGATGAGTCTAATCAATAAAAAAGCAGCAAGAAATTAAAGAAAAATTTAGAACATTCCCTAAGATAGTGTAGCCTAAGCAACCCCTTTTCCCCGAGGTGCGTGGTAGGTTTTGAATGAAGCCAAAATTTTTCTATTGTTCCCTTGGCAAAGCAGGCATCAAGTAATTATGCTACACCTATCCATTTCCCAAATTTATTACCTACGGCATCTACTGCGCCAGTATGCGCCAATGCTCAAGCCTGTGATTGCTGAAGGGGTGGCTACGGCAAAAGCGGATCTGGGCGCTGTATTGGAGAGTCTTTATCCCGAGGCTGAGGAGTTGGCAACCGCTACCGAACAGTTGAGTCGGTTAATTCTTTTACATCAGAAAAAAGACCTCCTCTCTAGTGAGCAATATGAGGCAATCACTCAGCAAATTTTCTGGGTTTTGGGATTAAAATATACCTCACCAGAGGTGGGGCAACAATTAGATATTGCTTAACCAGTCAGGTTAGAAAATACAAAAATCTGCGGGGTTTGCAACGAATGATGTCGAAGGAGGCTCCAAGGGGAAGGGGTCTTTCTAGTGCCATTGGCTGGCTTCAGCTGTTATTTCCCAAACACCAAAGCTAGGATAGGATTATGGAGCACGATGCCTCGTTTTTGTTTCCTCAATTCGGTCGGCCAATCATGGGTGGGCAGGCGGGCTATGGATTTGACTTTTCAGCCAGTGCAGACCCCTACGAGTTGCTGCGGGGGGTTTGTGCCCGTTTACCTCTGCTGATCCTGTTCTATGACAATGAAGGGCAGATTTACTCCATCAACCAAGAGGTCACGACCCAATTGGGATGGGATATAGCAGATTTACTGTCGCAGGACTTTTTGAGTCAATGCTTTCCCGATTCAGAGACCCAGCGGCAAATTCACTATTGGATGATTCATGCTCCTAGCGGTTGGCAGGAGGTACCTGTCCATGGTGCAGATGGCCAAGTCCGAGAGGTGATCTGGGCTTTTGTGCGGTTTCCCAATGGCGCAGGCCTGATCTGCGGCTACAACATCACGGATATAAAGTTAACCCAAGCAGCGTTGCTGGAAACCAGCGATCGCTACGCGTTGCTCACCCGTGGCATCAATGATGGCATCTGGGACTGGAACTTGACGACCAATGAGACGTTTTATTCCTCGCGCTGGAAAAATATTCTCGGCTATCAGGATCACGAAATTGGCAACCACATTGACGATTGGCTCAAGCGGATACACCCCCAAGATGTTGAGCGGGTCAAATTGAATTTAATGCTCCATGTGCGCGGCCAAACCCCCCATTTTCACCAAGAGTTTCGCATTCAACATCGCAACGGCTCTTATCGCTGGGCGTTGGCACGGGGGCTGGTGCTGCGGGATACCCATGGCAATGCCATACGCTTTGCCGGTTCTTTAACCGACTTGACTGAGCATTACTTTGCAGAGAGGCAGTTGCTCCATGATGCCCTCCATGACTCGCTGACGGGGCTAGCCAATCGCACGCTCCTCTTTGACCGCATTGAACAGGCGGCTCGCCATGGTCGGCGTCGTCCCGACTACAAGTTTGCCATTTTGTTCATTGACATTGATCGGTTCAAGGTCATTAACGACAGCCTTGGCCACAGTTGCGGTGACTTGATTTTGATTGAATTGGCCAATCGCCTCACCCGAATTGTGCGCCCCGATGACACCGTGGCTCGTATTGGCGGCGATGAGTTTGTGATTTTGCTGGATGATATTCGTGACAACAACGATGCTTTGGGGGTGTGCGATCGCATTCGCTGTGAACTCGATAAACCCTTTATGGTCAAAGATCAACCAATTACGCTGCGGGTGAGTATCGGCGTGGCCACGCGATCGTCCCACATTGAAAAAGCAGAAAACTACTTGCGCAATGCCGATATTGCCATGTATCGTGCCAAGCTGGCGGGGGGCAATCGCTATCAAGTCTTTAGTGAAGAAATGCATTTGATGGCGCGCGATCGCCTCTCCCTTGAAGTGGGGTTGCGCCAAGCTATTGAGCGGGATGAATTTACCCTCTTTTATCAGCCCATCTATCGTCTTAGTGATAATCGTCTCTACGGTTTTGAAGCCCTGATTCGCTGGCAACATCCCACCCAAGGTTTATTACTGCCCGATCGCTTCATTCCCCTTGCTGAGGAAACGGGACTGATTTTGCCCATTGGCGATTGGGTGATCTGGCGGGCTTGCCGCGATCTTCAGCACTGGCATGAGGCATTTCCCCAGGCTCAGCTTGCTGTGAATGTGAATTTATCGAATCGGCAACTGATGTACCCTGCCCTTTTGGAGCAAATCTCAGCCGCCTTGGCGCAAACCCAGATTCCCCCCCATTGCCTGCACCTCGAAATGACCGAAAGTGTAGGCATTGATCAGCCCGATCAGGTGCGCGACATATTACTTAAACTCAAGGCTCAAGACATCAAGCTCAGCCTCGATGACTTTGGCACGGGTTATTCTTCCCTGTGCTACTTGACCAATCTTCCCATTGACATCCTCAAAGTGGATCGCAGCTTTGTGAAGCTGATCACCGAAACTAGCCAAAAACACCTCGTCATTGATGCCATTGTCAGCCTTGCCAAGGGGCTAGAACTCGAAGTGATTGCCGAAGGGGTGGAGCATCCCTATCAAGTGACGCGACTGCGGGAACTGGGCTGTGACTATGCCCAGGGCTATTATTTCTCGCAACCCCTGAGTATTGAGCAGGTGGATGCCCTGTTGGCGCAGATTCATGCTACTTAGAAACACCATTTCTTGGAAACCCTAAGCATCTAGTGATGGGCTTCTGAACTGACGCGGTACATCAAGTATGTGCTGATGGCAATAATCAGAATTGCGGTGGCCAGATAGAGTAGGTCAAGGGGCGTTTTGACATTGAAGGCAATCAGTTGCTTAAAGAAAGTCACCACTAGAGCCATGACGATTGTTTTTAGCAGTTTATCCTTAAGCTGATCTAAGCTCTGAGCCTGCATCAGGGAAACATCAGTGGCGCGATCGCGAGCCAGACCCGCATCAATTTTAGAAATAAACAGTTCATAGATACCGAGGGCAAACAGCAACAAAATAATGCCAATTAAATACAAATCAATACCCGTGATGATGTAGCCAAGGGTTTTGATATAAATTGTGGAATCCCCATAATTGCGAAATTGGATGCCCAGCCCTAAAAGAATTTCATGACTGCCGAGAATAAATAGAGCAAAGGTACTGAGTAGGCTAAAAATGACGGGAATAATGACAAAAAGACGGAAATACCAGAGAAAAGGCTCAACAAGCCTCTCCAGTTGGGATAACCTTCGCATTACCAAGAGCACCAAAAGCTCCTAACATCCTAGCAGAGGCACTCGCCAATCAAAGAAGGTGGGAAATGTTGGGGGAGTAATAGCTAGGGGTTAGTAGTTGAAGATTACTAGCAAAGGAGTAGGAGCCTATTGGGATAATTCTTTAATCAAGAGGTTGCCCATTTCGCGACAGCCCACCAGCGTACAGCCCTCAGCCATTAAATCGCCAGTGCGGTAGCCTTGATCTAAAACAGCAGTAATCGCTTCTTCGATCGCTTGCGCTGCTGCTGGTTGGTTGAGGCCATAACGCAGCATCATGGCCGCACTGAGTACCATTGCCAAGGGATTCGCTTTGTCTTGGCCGGCAATGTCGGGCGCCGAGCCATGAACCGGTTCAAACAGACCCGGCCCGGATTCCCCTAGGCTGGCGGAGGGAAGCATACCAATACTGCCCGTGAGCATGGCAGCAATATCGGAGAGAATATCACCAAATAAGTTACTGGTGACAATTGTGTCAAACTGTTTCGGGGCACGCACCAGTTGCATTGCGGCATTGTCCACATAGAGGTGGCTGAGTTCCACATCGGGATATTCAGCGCTAAGCGCAGTCAGGCGATCGCGCCACAGTTGGGAAACTTCAAGGACATTGGCTTTATCCACCGAGCAGAGTTTGCCCTGCCGTTTGCGAGCCGTTTCAAAGGCCACGTGGCCAATGCGATCAATTTCCGTGGCGGTGTAGGCCATCGTATTCACCCCCCGCTGCTCACCCGTTTCCGTGGTGAAAATACCGCGCGGTTGACCAAAGTAAATGCCGCCAGTCAGTTCACGCACCACCATGAGATCCACGCCGGCAATCACTTCCGGCTTGAGGGACGAGGCATGAAGCAGCTGCGGAAAAATCTTGGCGGGGCGTAAGTTAGCAAATAAACCCAGACCAGCGCGAAGGGCAAGTAATCCCGTTTCCGGGCGCAGATGACGGGGTAAGCTATCCCACTGCGTTCCGCCAATGGCGGCTAAAAGCACGGCATCACTTTGCCGACAGGTTTCCAGCGTTGCTGCTGGCAAGGGTTCCCCCACAGCATCAATGGCAGAGCCGCCCACAAGGGCAGGAATAAAGTCAAAGGCCAATTCAAAGCGAGGGGCGATCGCCTGTAACACATCGAGGGCAACAGCCGTAATTTCTGGACCAATACCATCCCCGGCCAAAACAGCAATGCGATACGTGGTTGCCATGCCTGTCTCAAAATCACCGATCTTCTAATCTACACCAGCAGCGGTCTTCCCTTGAGGCTATTCCGAGAGATAGCCATCCGGCAAAATCGCCTCGCTCATATCCACAGCACTGAGATCAACGCCATTGAGGCTGGCACCGGTAAGAATCGCTTCAATGAGATTGGCTCCCCGCAGATCGGCACCGCTGAGATTCGCCCCCATTAAGTTGGCACCAATGAGAATCGCGGAACTGAGATCGGCTCCCCGCAACAGTGCTTGGGCAAGGCTCACTCCCCGTAAATCGGCACCAACAAGATTGGCTTTGTCCAAACAGGCATGGCGTAAGTTGGCTTCTTTGAAGGCCACTTCCCGCAAATGGGCTTCCTCAAGACGGGCACGACGCAGATTCGCCCCAATCAGGACGGCTCGCTCTAAATTGGCTTGGTACAGATTGGTGGCACTGAGGTTGGCACCGCGCAAATTGGCCTGTACCAGTTGACTTTCCCGCAAGACGGCATCCGCAAGATCAGCGCCCCGCAGGTAGGCTTCCGTTAAGTTGGCACGGGTGAGGTTGGCACGTTCTAGCTCAGCAAGGGTAAGATCCGTGAGGGTCAAATTAGCATCCCGCAAAATCGCTTCACTCAGTTGGGCACCGGTGAGGTTGGCTTCACTGAGATCGGCATTGGCAAGGTTGGCACGGCTGAGATCCGCCCCCGTTAGGTTGGCCTTGCGCAACGACACCCAGCGGAGATCGGCACTGATTAAAATCACGCCCCGCAGATCCGCCCCCCGCAAATCCGCCTGACTAAGATTCACGCCAGTGAGAATTGCCCCCCGCAAATCAGCCCCTTGCAGGTTCGTGCTCTGTAGGGCAGCATCGGTGAGATCGGCACGGGAAAGATCAATGCCCGTCAAAATACACCGACTCAGGTTAGCACGGCGCAAGCGTACCCCGGCAAAGTCGCGATCGCCCACACTATATCGTTTCAGCAAAACATCTGGTTCCACAGTAATTCAGTCATGTCCTTCAGTAGCAAATCTGCGTCTAGTTTTAGGGTTCCCCCGGCGTTGGCTGAACCTCCGGTGGTGAGAGGGGTTTTAGGCGAATTCGAGCCATGTAGTGGGTAAACTGATTATCTCGCACCTGACTGGTAATGCCTAGGGCAGCAAAGGGTTGGAGCGATCGCGCGATTTCAGGGGCTAACTGTGGCAACAGCAAGTTATTTTGCAACGGCGCCAAATCACTCAAATTGAGGTAAAACTGGGTGCCCTTGGGATGGGGAAGCACTGCACGATAGAGGGGAGAGTCAGCCAAGGAGCGCGTAGGGGGGGTACGCATATCCATCAACGGGCCAAGTCCCAAAAAGAGGGTCTGGTCATTTAGCCAGCCATGCTGCCCCACCGGCAGGCCTGGAGGAATGCGCCAAGTGGTGAGGGGTTGCGGTTCAGGGGCGGTTTGTTGTACTTGCCACCGTAGGCGATCGCGAATTTGGCTATCGAGCTGGCTCAGGGTTTGACTGGCTTGGGGGCGATCGCTGGTCTGACTCAGAAAGAGCAAACTAGGGGCATTGCCTAGGGCGGGAACGGGCACAAAGGCGGCAGCAAATTCACCATCCATCCAAGGCACAAAGGCCTGTTGCCAATCAAGGCCTGTGAGATCTTTAACCGTATTGGCAATTGTTTCTTGAACAAAGACAGGGGTGTTCTGCCATAAATTCCGAAAGGAACCCGTACTGTAAAAGGCCAAGGTGGTCTCTGGCACCAGACGGCTCAGTTCACGGCTGTCACCTTCACTGACAAGGGCTTGATCCGGTTGCGAACGCCACGTCACTGCCTCCAGTTCAATTTGCTCAGGGGTCATGTCTGCGGTGAGCACCATCCCTTGCAGTTCCCGCGGCGGTTCAGGCAGACTTCCTTCAGGGGCGGCCATCTGACTGGCTAAAAAGGCGGGTAGGTTCAAATAAAGTTCCACCAAAGGGCGATGATCCGATAACCCTTTCACTGCCTGTTGATAGGTGGGCTGGCTGCCAATGCCGTTGTTGGCTTGGGCGGTGGCAATGACTTGTTGCAGGGCGCTCTGGTGCTGACTCCAAATGATGTAGGCCTGATTCTCATGCGTAATAAGGGCGATCGCGCCGCTATCGGGGTCAGGGAGAATCCCCTTGGCCTTGAAGATTTTCACGCCGTTGATTTCTGTGATCGGCTCGCCAATGACGCTTTGCAGCAGTTGCTCCCCCATCGGTACATTTAGGGTCGGCACAATCCAAACGTGGGGCGGTACCGGCAATTCTCTGACGGACTCTGGGGTAATGGGCAACAAGACCACTGTGGCTTGGTCACCAATAAACGGGCGCACATCCTTGAGGTAATCCAGTTGCGCCAAATTCACCCCCTCTGGCGAGAGCGGATCATAGCTGGGGTTCAACCAAGGTTGGGCTTGTAACAGGCCACTTTTGGCAAGGGCTTCCCAAGGCTTGGGATCCGTGGGTAAAGTGAGGGTCAGTAGGGCGCTATTGGGGGCGATCGCCATTCCGGGCGCGATCGGACGTTGACTAAACCGTTGCCACAGGAAGACCCCCGCAGCGGCGGCTGCCCCGACAATAACCACAGCAATACCACCCACCAGCCAAGGGCGGAACCGACGGGGAGACTGAACCGAAGGCTGAGATTCCGTGGTCATCGCAACTCTCCAACGGGATGGTAAAGTGTGGTGCGCTGACATGGGGTTCGCCCTAAGGAGCCAATTGCGGCCACCAGATCTGCTGGACTAACGCCCGTGCCCCCCTGCGCTCCAGCCACTGAGGTAATGTGTTCTTCCATCAGTGTTCCCCCCAAATCATTACAGCCCCAATTCAGGGCCATGGTTGCCCCCTCAAGACCCAGTTTGACCCAACTAGGCTGATGGTTCGGAATCCATCGCCCTAAAAACAACCGTGCCACTGCCGTGAGGACAAGTGTGGGTAATAACTGCGGTTGCGGGTGTCCTACCCATTGTCGCATTGCCTTGGGGGCAAGTTCCCCCACATAGGGCAGCAGAATAAACTCGGTAATTCGCGCGGGATAGTCGTGTTCCAAAGCCCTTTGCTGAAGTTGCTGTAGGTGTTGTAGGTGAGCCACCTGATCCGCTGGCGTTTCAATGTGACCGCAGAGCATTGTGCTGGTTGTCCATACCCCCAAACGATGGGCGGTTTCAACAATCTCTAGCCATGTCGCGGTGTTCATTTTCTCAGGACAGATTTTTGAGCGCACCCGATCCACCAACACCTCCGCAGCGGTACCGGGCATGGAGTCCACCCCAGTCTGATGCAGAACATCAATCACTTGGGCATAGGAGAGGCCATCCTCGCGGGCAATGAATTGAATTTCTTGGGGCGAAAAGGCGTGGAGATGGATTTCAGGAAAGGCCGTTTTAATGTCCCGCACGAGGGATTGGTAATAGCGCAAACTGGAGCCACATTCTTTAGCGGCTGGATTGAGTCCCCCCTGCATACAGATTTCTGTCGCCCCTTGGGCAACTGCATCAGCCACTTTGCTCAGGATCGTGTCAATGTCGAGCCAGTAGGCATCGGCAGCGGTGGCATCGCGACGAAAGGCACAAAAGCCACAGTGTTGCTCGCAGATATTCGTGAAGTTGATGTTGCGGTTGATCACATAGGTGACGGTGTCGCCTACCTGTTGTTGGCGCAGGCGATCGCTCGCGGTTTGTAGTGCCCTGAGGAGGGGGGGCAATGGTTCTTGAGGATCACTGCTTGCGGCTAAGGGAAGAGCGGCTGTCAAAAGGGTGAGGGCTTGTTGGGCAGAAATGCCATTGTTAGCAAGAGCCGCCTCTAGCTCAGAGATCGCCCCTATGGTCTGCATCGAATCTACTCCACCTTTAGGACATTAGGTCACTCTTTCTTCAGCTTAAGCACAGCCCTTTTCTAAAATATGGGAGACGTGGAAGGGGGAATGGCAATGGCAGCAGAAGCGGTGGGCATGGTGCAGGTCTTGGGGTACCCGGCAGCCCTTGCTGTGGCCGATACCTTGGTCAAAGCGGCTCAGGTTACCCTTGTCAGTTGTGAGGGGATTGGTGCGGGTTATTGGACAGTGGTGATTCGGGGAGAGGTGGCGGACGTGAATGCAGCAGTTCGAGCAGCGCGATCGCTCAGTGGCCACGAGGTCATTTCCCATCAGATTATTGGCCGTCCCGATGGCAATCTCGAACCGGTTTTACCGATTGTAGTCCCGCAGCAGCCACCCGAGGATTTTCTACTTTAAGGTGTTTTTTTAAGGTGTTTTGAATGGGCGGCTGAGGTAGGAGCCGTCGCACTGACCGTACTAGGCTATCAATGGCGGTAGCTGGAATAAAGTAAGCCGCATTATGCTTTGTTTGAAAACAACCTAGGGCAGCCTCTAGATCCCCTTCAGCACCAATCCATTCCCAAAACTGAGGAAAAGCGGTTTGAATGTCCGCTAAATCAATCGTCATTTTGTGGGTTTTGTCCCGCAGAAAGAGTTCAATGTTGCTATTCACCGTATGGCAATCGTCCAAACACACCTCTAAGGGGTCAGCATTGGCTGGCAAGTTGAGCAAGATGCCCTCGCGGTATGCTTTCATCATCTAGATGCCATAGCGCTGGCGGTAGCTGCGGGCAACACTGAGGTCATCCCGCCGCAGGTGAACGTCGTAGGCGCGATCGCCATAGGTTTGATCGAGTCGTCCCAAAAACCAAGAAAGGCGATTATCCACTTCTAATGTGGCGATCGGGGTAGGCCAAACGCGCCTCACCGAGCAGGAATGTCCGCGACTCATGGGCACTGCTGAAATTGGTGATGAAGGTGGAAGCTTTGGCAAACGTGACCGAACCGCAGCGACCGGTACAGAGGACAAAAACGTTCATAACGCTAGCGGGATCCTTGCAGTTGCTTCACTTGCTCAGGGGTGAGAATTGTCAGCATTTCGACGCGGGTATCCTGCATCACCTTCGAGAGTTGTGTCTTTTGATCAGGGCGCAATGAAACGGCGTCCATGGCTTCACCGGTAGATTTCCCCTGTTTGATGGCATTGCGAAAGATGCGCTGTTGGTCACGATCCAAAATTCTCAGGATGCGATCGTTGGTGCGCAGGGTAAGGCGCAGCACCGCCTGTTTTTGCTCAACACTGAGATTGAGTTTTTTCATTTGCTCAGCGGTCAATAGGCCGCCACTGGTTTGAGCCATCACCTGAGGTGGAATGACTGTGCCACTGATGCCAATAATCAAGGCGATCGCCCCCATGAATCGCTGAATATTCTTTTTCATCGCTGCCACCTCACCACTGCTGCTACGCTTGTTGCTACCCCTATTCTAGGTTGTCCAAGCGGGATGATTGAGAAGAGCGTTGATCACCTGTACACCCCGCAGTTGATTGGTCAGGGGTAAATGGCCGCGCGGGGCACTCAAGTCCCAGATAAATTCATTCGGATAGCGCGGCCACCGCTTGCCCTGCCGCCAGCCAATTTTCTCCCACAGCCGATCCCAGTTTTGACCGCAGCCTAGCCACAGTTGCCGTTGCACCGAATAGCCAAAGCGGCCTAGGGAAAAGGCCAGCCATAGCTGATCAATGGTTTGCAAATCCACAATTGGCAACTGCTCCACCTCGGTGAAATACAGCCAGCGGCGTTTTTGTGCCATCGGGCCTGCCAGTTCACAGAGCTTTTGGCTGGTTAGGCGATCGGCGGCTTCAAATTTTTCGGCCACTAGGAGTTCAGCCAGTTCTCGATAGTCCACCCCGCGATCGGAGCGCAGCGGGATCACCCCTTGGGGATAGTGTTGTTGCAAAAAGGCTTGCACAGAGGCTTCTGGGCTGTGGAATAGAAGACGATAGGCCTGACCGCGAATCCAAGGGGCGGGTGGGGGGGAAAAGGTGGCACTGTCTTTGAGGAATTCCTGCAAGAGGTGATAGCCGTCACTGCCTGCTGTACTCAGGGTGGTCATGGCGGCCAGTTGGGATTTTTCGTTGCCGTTGTACAACTGCTCCCGTAAATCGGCTAAGGCTGGTTCTGTGGTAACCATGCGCCCGGTGACTCCTCCCCATGCAACTCTAAAATGCGTTGGACGATCGCCGTTGTCGAACTGGGAACCTCTACTTGAATGAGTTCAATGCGACCACCATAGCGCTGCACAGCCGCCGCTTCCGGTAGGGTCTCCAGTTGGTAATCGCCCCCCTTGACGTAGATCTCCGGTTGGAGAACCTCGATTAGGGTCGTGGCAGTGCGATCGCTAAATAGCAGCACCGCATCTACTGATCGTAAACTAGCAAGCACCTCTGCCCGCTGCTGTTCGGGAATAATTGGCCGTTTTGGCTTTAGAGTTGCCACCGAGCGATCGCTATTCAACCCCACCACCAAGCGTTTACCCAGGGCACGGGCTGCCGCCAGATAGCGCACATGACCCGCATGGATCAGGTCAAAACAGCCATTGGTAAACACCAAGGGGCGCCAGTCTTGGGGCGCAGCATTGATCGTAGCCACAAGGGCTTCAAGGGTGTAAAGGTTCAGGGGACTTCTCCTAAGAACACTAACTGAGTGTGCCACGAAATAGCCCTTGGGGACGTACTAAAAGCACCGCCATCATGATCACTAGGGCAACGGCCAGCTTGTATTCAGAAGGAATCATCAGGGTACTCATCTCCTGAGCCACGCCAATAATCAGGGCGCCAGCGATCGCCCCGTAGGGATTGCCAATGCCACCGAGAATCACACTGGCAAAGAGGGGTAAGATCAAAAACCACCCCATCGTCGGCCGCACAGCCGTAATCAGGCCATAGAGACCCCCGGCCACCCCCGTGAGCACCCCCGCCAACAGCCAAGTACACAGCACCACCCACTCAACATCAATCCCCGAAACCCGCGCTAAATCTAAATCATCTGCCACCGCTCGCATGGCTTTGCCCACCTTGGTGCGTTGCAGGATTAAGTGCACAGTAGCGATCGCCACCACTGCCAAAATCATGACAATCACCTTCGCGTAAATAATTTTCACGCCCCAAAAATCAAGGGCAGGCATCACTGGCAGCCGATAGGTTTGGTTTTCACTGCCCCAGATGAGAATCACGGCATTGCGCAGCAGAAACGACAGACCAATGGAAATAATAATCAGTGTTGTGGAAGTTGCGCGGCGATCGCGCATTGGCTGCCACAGGAGCTTCTCACTCAGGAGCATTAACCCTGCCGTTCCCAAGCCACCGATCGCCATTGAGAGCCAAATATCCAGTCCTGTTGCATTAGCCACCAGCGTTAGGTAGGCTCCCGCCGTCATAAAGTCGCCGTGGGCAAAATTGGGCAGGCGCAAAATCCCAAATGTGAGCGTCAAACCCACTGCTGCGAGGGCAATAATACTGCCCACCGCCAATCCGTTAACAAAGAGTTGAATCAGTTGAATATCCATGAACGATTGCGACTAAAATTTGAGAAAACGTGAAAGGGGCAGCACCTGCTCATAGAATAGCGATCAGTGGGGTGTTTAGACGAGAGCATTTTCTCTCACTGGAAAAAGTGAGTTCTATCTCGAAAGCTTCAAGCCAAACCCAAGATTATATCTTGATTTATACTGCCAAAATGTAGCGACAATAACAAATAATAGTACGGATTCCCGAAGTTTCAGGTAGGGATTTACCCCCTTGGTCTTTTTCAGTGAGATTGCGTACCGTTGAGGCAGCCATGCTGCTGAGTCAATCGCGCGATTAGCATCAAGGCAGCGGTGACCAACCGTATTGTTCGAGGAGGCTTGTATGCGCATTGCTCAAATCGCTCCCCTGTGGGAACGGGTACCGCCGCCAGCCTACGGGGGTGTGGAGTTGGTGGTGAGTCTGCTCACAGAAGAGTTAGTCAAGCGAGGGCACGAGGTCACGCTGTTTGCCAGTGGCGATTCTATTACCCAAGCCAAATTGGTTTCTACCTATCCCCACGCCATTCGCCTCGATCCCAATGTGCAGGAATATGCCGTCTATGAAGCCCTGCAACTGGGAGAAGTCTTTAGTCGCGCCAATGAATTTGATGTCATCCATTCCCATGTGGGCTATACGGCTTTACCCTACGCCAGCCTGGTGAAAACACCCGTTGTTCACACGCTCCATGGTCGCTTTACGACGGATAATGAGCGCATTTTCAGCCAATATCGCAACCAAAACTATGTCAGTATTTCCCATTCCCAGCGGCAACTACGGGATTTGAACTACATTGCCACGGTCTATAACGCCATTGCCGTGGAAACCCATCACTTCTATTCCCAGCCCAGCGATCCACCCTATTTGGCCTTCTTGGGACGGCTCTCGCCGGAAAAAGGCCCTCACCATGCCATTGAAATTGCTAAGCGAGTGGGCATCCCCCTGCGGATGGCCGGCAAAGTGGATCGGGTGGATCGCGACTACTTCAAGGAATTGATTGAACCCCACATTGATGGTGAATTGATCCAATTTATCGGCGAAGCAGATCATCCAACCAAAAATGCTCTCCTAGGTGGAGCGATCGCCATGCTCTTTCCGATTACGTGGCAGGAACCCTTTGGCCTAGTGATGATTGAGTCCATGGCAGCCGGTACACCAGTGGTGGCGATCGCCAAGGGGGCAGCGCCTGAAGTGATTGAGCACGGCAAAACCGGTTTTCTGTGTCACTCCGTTGACGAATGTGTGGCGGCTGTTGCCCAAGTGCCGCAACTGGATCGCATGGCCTGTCGAGACTATGTTTGGCAGCGGTTCAGTGTTGAACGGATGGTGAGCGAGTATGAAGCAGTTTATGATACCGTTCTCGCCGACACCTTTGTCCATAATGGACATCGTAGGGGGACGATTGAACTGCTGGCCAGTTAAGTGTATCCCTGAACCCTGTGCAAAAGTGTTTTTTTGACCGTTATTCAAAAGGTGTATTTATGCAAGCATTATCAACCCGTACAGCAAAAAATACACTTCCTCGGGCGTTTGCCATGCCCCAACCGCAGGTGCCTGCCCGTCAACCCATTGCCTTGATTTCTGTGCATGGGGATCCCGCCGCTGATGTCGGCCATGAATCCGCCGGTGGTCAAAATATCTATGTACGGCAATTGGGGGAAGCCCTCGCGGCAGCCGGGTGGCACGTGGATATGTTTACCCGCAAAATCCATCCCGATGACCCCGATGTCATTGAGCACAGTCCCCACTGTCGCACCATTCGCCTCGAGGCAGGGCCTTTGACCTATATTCCGCGTGAGAAACTCTTTGAGACCTTGCCGAAGTTTGTCGAAGCCTTCAAGGCTTACCATGCCAAATATGGCTATCCCCTGATCCACACCAATTACTGGCTCTCTGGCTGGGTGGGTTGGCAGTTGCGTCAGGAGTTGAATTTCCAATGGCTGCACACCTACCATTCCTTGGGGGTGGTGAAATATCAAGTGGCTTCTGAGCAAGCCCAACGGGATGAAACCCGCCTCATGGTGGAAAAAGCCATCCTTGAAAATGCCGACTGTGTGATTGTGACTAGCCCCCAAGAGGAAGCCTACCTACGGCGTTGGGTCTCCAAGGCAGGGCAAACACGTCTGATTCCCTGTGGCACGAATTTGCATCTCTTTTACCCCGTGGCCGATGCCCGTGCCCAACTGAATTTGCCTGCCGATGAGCCGATTGTGCTCTATGTGGGTCGCTTTGATCGCCGCAAAGGGATTGAAACGCTGGTGGCAGCGATGGCTCAGGTACCCCAAGGGCGGTTACTGCTTGTGGGGGGGAGTGATCCGCAGCGCAGTGATGGTGCCGAACGGCGGCGCATTGAAGGATTAGTGCAGGAGTACAACTTGGGCGATCGCGTGACCTTTGTCGGGCAAATTGACCATGAGCGCTTGGCGGTTTACTACAGTGCTGCCAATGTCTGCGTTGTGCCCAGCTACTATGAACCCTTTGGCTTGGTGGCCATTGAAGCCATGGCCTGTGGCACGCCGGTGATTGCCTCTGCGGTTGGGGGTCTGCAATTCACGGTGATTCCCGAAAAAACAGGGCTACTGGTGCCGCCTCAGGATGCTCCTGCCTTGGCCAAGGCCATTCAGCGTATCTTGGCTAATCCAGCTTGGGCGCGTACCCTTGGGGAAAATGGCCGCGAGCGGGTGCAAGCCCTCTTCAACTGGGAAGCGATCGCCCTCCAGATGGGGCAACTGTACCGGCAACTCTTTGCTGCCTCCCTCATGGGGAATTCACCGCGCTTAGAGACGGTTAAGAACACAGCCCCACTGACAACCGTGACCAAAGCTGCCTTAGCCTCCTAAGCTTCTTAATGACGTGGCAGAGTGGTTGAGGACAAGATTAAGCAGCATTCCCGTGTGGAGGGATCATCTCTATCTCGCCGCTCTGCCCAATTACTGATTGCCCTTGCTGTGAACAATTTGTTAAATTCTAGGGGGTTGTTTATCATTTTGTATCATTTCTAACATCCAATGGTGCGGTGGCGATCGCTTTCTCCTCTATGGCCTGATGTCATTCTGGCGGCACTGATTCTAGGTCCTTTGTTTGCGCCTTTCTTGGCCGCTAGTCATTTTCTTTTCTTGCCTAAAATTGCCCACATTATCTACACGATGGGCAATCATGTATGTCCACAGCCAGAAATGGGCTTGATGCTCGCTCCCCCTTGGAAAATGGCGGTGTGCATGCGCTGCTATGGCACCCTTTTGGGCGTTCTCCTCACCCGTTGGTGGATTGAGCGTTCCACCACTGCCCGCGAGTGGTACTGGCTGCCGCAGTATGGTCTGGGGGGCTTTTTAGTGGCGGTGTTGTTAATGCTGTTTTATCCCCTTGAGTGGGCACTGCAACACTATGGCGTCTGGGGCTATTCCAATTGGATTGTCTTTCCCTTTGGGGCGATCGCGGGACTGGGCTTGGGATTACTGATCATGCCCCTGTTATATCCCAAACAGCGCCTTGCTACCTCCCGCTAGGGAGCAAACACCGAAATTTTGGTAGCCTCCGATACAAAAATTAACTGGGGCAACTTTCTACCATAGATTGTCGCTGTGGTGCGCCCAATACAGAAGGAGTAACCTATACATGGCAACGCCCCAAGAAATCTTGAATTTGATCAACAGCAAGTACGAGCTCATCGACTTGAAATTTATTGACATGCCCGGCACGTGGCAACACCTGACGGTTCACAAGAGCCAAATTGACGAACGTTCATTTACCGAGGGTGTGCCCTTCGACGGCTCCAGTATTCGCGGTTGGAAAGCGATCAACGAATCCGACATGGTGATGGTGCCGGATCCGGATACGGCGTGGGAAGACCCCTTCATGAAAGAACCCACCCTGAGCATGATTTGCACCATCAAAGATCCGCGCACCGGAGAACTCTACGATCGCTGCCCGCGCTCCATTGCCACCCGTGCCATTGAGTACCTAAAAGCCACCGGCATTGGCGATACGGCTTACTTTGGCCCCGAAGCCGAGTTCTTTATTTTCGATGACGTTCGCTACGACCAAAACCAAAAGTCTGGCTACTACTACGTTGATAGTATTGAAGGTCTTTGGAACACTGGCCGCGAAGAAGAAGGGGGCAACCTCGGCTACAAAATCCGTAGCAAAGAGGGCTACTTCCCCGTTGCGCCCACAGATACGCTGCAAGACCTGCGCACAGAAATGCTCTTGACGATGGCCAAGTGCGGTGTACCCATTGAAAAACATCACCACGAAGTGGCCACAGCCGGTCAGTGCGAGCTGGGTTTCCGCTTTGGCACCCTCATTCAAGCCGCCGACTGGCTGATGACCTATAAGTACTGTGTCAAGAATGTTGCCCGCAAGCATGGCAAAGTGGCAACCTTTATGCCCAAGCCTGTCTTCAACGACAATGGTTCGGGGATGCACACCCACCAGTCGATTTGGAAAGATGGTCAGCCCCTGTTCTGGGGCGAGGGCTACGCCAATTTGAGCCAAATTGCCCTCTGGTACATTGGTGGTCTTCTCAAGCACGCTCCAGCGCTGTTGGCCTTTACCAACCCGACAACGAACTCCTACAAACGACTGGTTCCCGGCTTTGAAGCCCCCGTGAACCTTGCCTATTCCCAAGGCAACCGCTCTGCCTCTGTGCGGATTCCTCTCACTGGTGCCAATCCCAAAGCGAAGCGCCTAGAGTTTCGTTGCCCCGATGCCACAAGTAACCCCTACCTTGCCTTTGCGGCGATGCTGTGTGCAGGGATTGATGGCATCAAGAATCAAATTGATCCGGGTAGCCCCTTGGATGTTGATATCTATGACCTCAGCCCCGAAGAACTGGCCAAAATTCCCTCCACCCCCGGTTCACTCATGGCGGCTCTGGAAAACCTGCAAAAGGATCATAGCTTCCTCACAGCGGGCGGTGTCTTTAGCGAAGACTTTATCCTCAACTGGATTCAGTACAAGCTGGACACAGAAGTGATTCCCATGTCCCTGCGTCCTCACCCCTATGAATTCACCCTCTACTTTGATGCCTAGGGCAGTGAATCGCTAGAGCCTTGCATTTAGGGATATAGCACTTAGAGGCACTCATCAAGGGTTGCCTCTTTTATTTTTGCTGCCGATTCTTCTCTGACAGCGGTTTTGAGTGTGCCCGTAGTTGCCTAGGGCTGGAATTTCTGATAAGTTGGGGTGTTATTAAAAATTAATATTCCCATTTTTGAGTGTCATGTTTGGGAAAAATCTTTCCTTAAGAATGAGGTTGTAGGGTCTGATGCTACGCGCGGGAATTGTCGGCCTACCGAATGTGGGCAAATCAACGCTGTTTAATGCCCTTGTGGCCAATGCTAAGGCCGAGGCGGCCAATTTTCCGTTTTGTACGATTGAACCCAATGTCGGTGTGGTGGCCGTCCCCGATGAACGGCTGGAGGTATTGGCAAAAATTTCCCAATCAGCGCAGATCGTGCCGACGCGGGTGGAGTTTGTGGATATTGCGGGTTTGGTGAAGGGAGCCAGTAAAGGGGAAGGATTGGGCAACCAGTTCTTGGCAAATATTCGCGAGGTGGATGCCATTGTGCACGTGGTGCGCTGCTTTGAAGATGAGGATATTGTCCACGTGGCAGGTCGCGTCAATCCTGTCGAGGATATTGCGGTCATTAACTTAGAGTTGGCACTGGCGGATTTAGCGCAAATCGAAAAGCGTATTGAACGTACCCGTAAGGCAGCGCGATCGCAAAAAGAGGCACAGATTGAACTCACGGCTCTTGAAAAGCTCCTTAGCGTGCTCAATGAGGGGCAGCCGGCTCGTCTGTGTCAACTGACGGAGGACGAAGAAGCCGCCATTCGCTTTCTGGGATTGCTCACCCGTAAGCCCGTGATCTATGCCGCTAATGTGGCTGAGCAGGATTTGGCCACTGGCAATGAATGGACAAGGGCGGTTCAGGAGATTGCCCAGCGGGAGGGGGCGGAGGTGGTGATTGTCTCGGCTCAGGTGGAGGCTGAACTTGTGGATTTGCCCGAGGGCGATCGCGCCGAGTATCTCGCCAGTCTTGGCGTCAGTGAAGGGGGCTTGCGATCGCTGATTCGCTCAACCTACAAGTTGCTGGGTCTGCAAACCTTTTTTACTACAGGGCCTAAGGAAACTCGAGCGTGGACGATTCCCGCCGGTGCCAAAGCCCCCCAAGCCGCAGGCGTTATTCACAGTGACTTTGAGCGGGGTTTTATTCGCGCTGAGACGGTGAGCTACACAGACCTAGTGGCCTGCCAGTCCATGACGGTGGCTAAGGAAAAAGGCCTAGTCCGCAGTGAAGGCAAAGACTACGTTGTGCAGGAGGGGGATGTGATGCTCTTCCGCTTTAATGTTTAGCCCCTCCTGATTGGATGACAAGTTTATAGCAACGTTCCCACAATGGGGTAAACCAAGGGGGGCACAATTATGGCCATCGCCACCCCCACCGCTGCGATCGCACTGAGCAGAACCGCACCAGCGGCACAATCTTTGGCAATGCGGGCAAGCTCGTGATATTCCTTGCCAACGGTGAGATCCACCACCGCTTCAAGAGCCGTATTCAGCAGCTCTAGCCCCATGACCATCCCAATCGTGAGCAAAATCACTGCCACCTCAACGGGGGGAAGTTTTAGCAAACCACTGAGGGCGATCGCGCTAAGACCAACTGCGGTGTGAATCCGAAAATTGCGCTGAGTCTGAAAGGTATAGACCACCCCCGCCCATGCATAACGGAAACTATTCAGTAAAGAGGGCGCCACACGGTAGGAGCGCTGTCGCAGTATGGTTATCCCTGATGTTTTCTCAGCGTAGGTGGCAAGAACTTTTTGTGTCATAACGTTACCCATCACACCAAACATTGGTCTTTAAGTGTTGACGCTGGATTCCATACGCCTTAAAAAGTTTTTCAAAAAATTTGGCTGTTAACGCCTCCCATTTAAGCACATCCTTTGGGATTTCGTTCCTATGGATTATCGGGAGAATAGGGAGGGGTAAGACCCACTGCCCTAAGACACTCAGCCTGCTGAGCCAGCATCCGTGCCAATTGCGTCTCATCGGGATGATCCCAGCCCAAAAGATGGAGTAGGCCATGGCAAGCCAGCCAAGTCACTTCTATGGATAGAGAATACCCCCTTTCCCTGGCTTGCTTTCGGGCAGTGTCGCCAGAAATAATGATGTCGCCAAGGTATTCAGGTTCCTCTAGGGGCAGCGGCAGAGCGTCATCGCGGGTGGCAAAGGCGAGTACATCCGTAGGGGTGTCGCGATCGCGATACTGATGATTAAGTACCTGAATTTCAGCATCCGTCGTCAAACGCAGTGTTACCTCATAGGCCTTACCTTGGTTTGGTTCAACCATGGCAATCCACGTGCGAAACCACACTTGCCAAGGAAGTTCTGCCACCTCATTGCTCAGGGAAGGATCGTGAAGTTCTAGATAGACGGTAACCGTCATTTGTTTTTGCTGTGTTCTCACTAGCGGGTGAGGTAGGACAAGCCCACCAACAACGCCAACAGACCGATACTCGTGAGGGCAAAATGGATCAGAGATTTGCCCCCCTTGCGCACCATGTTCCGCATGGCCAATTTGACATAACTGGGCTGCTCGACAGGGGAGGACGTGGGTTCTGGGGACTCGCTCATGGGATTTCACTGCTATTGGCAATCTTCATGAATTTTAACAAAGGGTGCTTGACTTCAGTAGCGCGATCGCGGGCGATGATTGGCCACTGATTGCACGAGCCCCAAACCAATATAGGTTGCCAAAAGGGCAGAACGGCCATAGCTGAGGAAAGGCAAGGGAATGCCCGTCACAGGAAATAGGTTCATGGTCATGCCGATATTGACCACCGCTTGGAACATCAACATGGCAAAAAGACCGATCGCCAGCAGCGAGCCGAAATCATTGCGGGCACTATTGGCAATTTGCAATAGCCGCAGGCCAATCAACCAAAACAGTCCCAAAACCAGCAGCCCCCCCAAAAAGCCTAATTCCTCACCGATGACGGAAAAAATAAAGTCCGTGTGCTGCTCAGGGATAAACCCCAACTGTGTCTGTGTCCCGTGAAACAGACCTCGCCCCCACAGTCCACCGGCACCAATGGCAATGCGGGACTGAATCAGGTGATAGCCCGCCCCCAAGGGGTCCTTATCGGGATCTAAAAACATTAAGAGGCGATCCTTTTGATAGTCCTTCAGCACACTCCACAGCAACTGTCCTAGACCGGCACCTGAAAGGTTCAAAACAATGCCGCCGATCGCCCCAATCCACCCCAAGGGCAGGTTTTGCCATGCCACAACCCCCATCCCTAATGTCCACAAAAACCACAGCACCAAATTCAGTTCATAGGGCAGGGGTAGGGCAAAGAGAATCGCCGCCACCAAAGGGGAGAGCATGAGCACAATCCAGCCCAAACGGGCATTGGCCCAATAGAGCATGCCCAAGGTGATGGCGCCAAAAACAAGGGAGGTCCCCAGATCAGGTTCCGATAAGATCAACCCTAGGGGCAAGACCGTTACCGCAAACACCCGTAGAATGCCGCTGAGGCCATTGGCAGGCACCCGCTGGAGTAGGGCAGCTTGGCTGAGGATGATCGAGATTTTAGCAAATTCTGAAGGCTGGAGGTTAAAGCCCGCAATGGGCAGCCAACTTTGGGCACCGTTAGCTTCAACACCAAATAAGCTTACAGCTAGTAGGAGGGCACAACTGATACCATAGACCCACCAATGGACTGAGATAAAGACCGATGTCGGCACCCGTGCCAGTAGGAAAAGCAAAATCGTCCCCACGCTCGCGATCGCCAGATGTTGGAAGCCATCCTTTTCGCCAATGTGCAGCTCGGCACTGTGAATGGCCACTGCCCCCAACAGCGTAATCAGCCATACGGCAATTAAAAGGAGCCAATCCATCCCCCGCCAAGGGTGGAGCCAAGCAGACCAGCGGCGTTGCCATAGCCGAGTTGTCCAAAACATCGCCCAATATCCTTCGTTCGCACTAGGCTGGAACAGTGGTGGTTTGATCAAGATTCCCATTCTAGCTTGAGTGGATCCATGCTTCGGTGGCGACAGGGTTGGTCAAGGCTTTTGTGGTCAATTTCGGGGCGGCTGCTGCTGGTGATGCTGCTGATTTCCCTATTACCGATGGGGATGGTGGTGCTCTACAACCAAACTGAAAGCGCTGAAATGATGAAGCGTTGGGAAATTGATGCCCTGCAACTGCTGGCGATCAGCAAAGCCCGTTCCCTTGATCAGCTGTTTCAGGATGCCCTCAATGATGCTCTCTTGGTAGCCAATGACAGTGACGTACAGTATTTCCTGAGGCGTGGGAGCCATAGTGCCATCGAGCAAGCGACGATGAATAACTTCCTCGAAGATGTCAAGAACCTGAACCCAGCCTATTATCAGGTGATTCTCCTCAACCGTGATGGCCAAGCGATCGCAGGGACACGGCGTACCCGTCTGGGGCTAGACTACAAGAACACCCCCCTCTGGCAGCAGTCGGCAACAGCAGACTACTTCATTTCTCGGGTCAAAATCAATAGCGCGATCACTGAGCAACCCCTGTTTGTTGTCTTCCAAACGATTATTGATAGCAATAATGAACGATTGGGAGCAGTTCTACTACCTCTACAAGCGACCGCAGTCAAAGACATCGTGACCTACCTAGTGCCCGATATTCACGGTGAATCTTTTCTCATTGATGATCACGGTCTGATTCTGAGCACCACAAATCCTTACCTGAATTTGCATAGCATTGAACCACTCCCCCCCGAGATTCGCGACCAATATTTTCTCTTGACATCACCTCAACCCATTCCCACAGTGGCAGATCGCAGCTACACCTTGCGCAATGTCTTTCTCAAGGCCAAATCAAAAGAGGTCGGTGCTCTCCTCGCCAGTCGTTCTTCCGGAGGCGATGCCGATTATATCTATGCCTATGCGCCCCTGACCCGTCATCAGGGCGTTGTTGTGGTCAGTGTACGGTTGAGCGAGTTTCTAGCGCCCTTAGAGCGGTTGGCGACCCAAGGTTTCCTCAGTCTTTTCTTTGTTGGTGTTGGGGTCATTCTCATTTCCCTGATTGTGGCTCGTTCGATTACTAAGCCGATTCGTGCCCTTGTCAGTGCTGCCCACGCCCTCAAGCATGACCAGTTTAACGAGTTTAATCCCAGAGTTCTCAGGCACTATGCTCAAGGGAGTGATGACATGGCAGAACTTGCCCAAGTCTTTTTGGACATGGCACAGGCGGTAGAGCAGCGCCAAGATCAACTGAAGGAGGAACTGAGTGAACTAAAAATCGAAATTGACCAAGAAAAGCGAAAGAAATCCGTTGCCGAAATTACCAGCACCGACTACTTTCAAGAACTGCGCCAACGGGCACAACAACTGCGCCAACGTGCCCATACCCAATCTCCCACTCCTGCCACACATCCACAGATAGGGCATACTGAGGGTGAAGCACGCAAAGATGAGCCACCCCTGCCAACATGAGCTTTCCTGCGCCGACTTTGGCTGAATTGCCCTTCCATCCCTACATTGATGATGCAGGCCGGGTAGCACCGGATCTTAAGGGGGCGATCGGTCTCTATGCCATTTTTGATGCCACTGGCAGCGTGCAATACATTGGCTATTCGCGGGATATGCGACTGAGTTTGCTGCAACACCTTGTGCGTTGTCCCCAGCAGTGTCGTGGCTATAAGGCGATCGCCATCGAACGTCCCGATCGCCCGTGGCTAGAAGCGGTAAAACAACAGTGGCTAGCGGAATTGGGGACCGTCCCCCTCGGCAATGATCGCGATCGCCCCCAGTGGGAAAATGCCATTGATGTCAGGGAGCAAATGACCGAGGCCGAACGCACTGCATGGGCAAGTGCCGATCCATTGACGCAACCGAAACTGCTGAAACAGGTGGCGCGGCGGGTTGAAGCAGCAATTCTGGAACAGCTAAAGCAGCGATCGCTACAGGAGCCGCTGGTCTTTAACGCCAAACTAAAGGAAAGTGGACGGCTGAACCTCAAATGATGACTTCTCCCCCCCTGACCTCTAGCCAAATCTGGCAAATCAATCAACTCCTGCGCCAAGCGGGGCAGCGGGCACGGCAACTGGCACAGCAACCCTTTGAGGTCATTGAAAAGGGACGCCAAGACTTCGCTACGAGTATTGATCGCTTTTTGGATCGGCTCTTGAGTCAAAAATTTCGCGCTTGGTTTCCTGAGGATGGCATCATCAGCGAAGAAAATGCTGACTCCCAAGCAGTCTTTCAAGAACCGAAAAGCCGCTACTGGCTGATCGATCCCCTTGATGGCACGGATGATCTGATTCACCATCGCCAAGGTTACGCCCTCATGGTGGGCCTGCTGGCGCACTACAGTCCAGTGGCGGGTTGGATCTATGCTCCCAATCTGGATCACCTCTACTATGGCGGTAAAGATTGGGGACTCTTTCAGATGAGCAGTGGTGGTCCCCCTGTCCCCCTATTACCGGTTTGCCCGCCCTCTCCTAGTGAAGACCATTGCCCGATCATGATTGGCTATCGCGACTACCGCACCTACGGCGATGCAATTCATCGGGTGTTGCCCCAAGTGGAATTTCGCTTTCTGGGCAGTTTTGGCCTCAAGGTGATTGAAGTGATTTTGGGACGGGCGGGACTCTACCTCTACTTAAATCAGCGGGTGAAGCTCTGGGACACCACCGCCCCCTTGGCTTTAGCAACGGCAGCAGGTTTGGTGTGCACCGACTTGCAGGGAAATCCCTTGCGCTTTGATGCTACGGGGTTACAGGGACAGACCCTTGCCCATCAGCAACCAATTCTCATTGGCTGGCCAGAGTATATCGCTGCCTTGCGATCGCCCTTGGTGGAGGCGATTACCGCCGTTCAACTGTCCCTTGGCTCTACCTAGCATCTCTGAGAAATAGGCTATCGTGGGGCTAGAGTCTGCTTGGAGGCATCCCGATGGGGCGCTGGCACAGTTGGTCATTGGTAGGAATGGCGATCGCCACCGTCCATATTGCTCAGCCTTTTCCGGCTCAAGGGGTGAGCGTTACAGAAGTTGCCCGCATTGCCAAAAATATCACTGTGCTCATTGAAGGTACCAACAGCCATGGCTCAGGTATCCTATTGCAGCGCAAGGGCAGTACCTACGTTATCCTCACCGCCTACCATGTGGTTGAAAAGGCCGGCCAGTACACGGTGAAAACGGTTGATGGTCAGCGCTATGCCATGCAACCCAACTCCATTCGTCCCTTGCCCGGTGTTGATCTGGCCACGCTGGAAATTGAAAGCAACCGCGATTACACCCTTGCCACACTGGGAAACTCCGTAGAGGCAGTGGAGGGCATGCCCGTTTTTGTGGCTGGTTTTCCTGCTCAGGAGGCCTCGATTCTGGGGGGCATTTACCAATTTACCGAGGGGCGGTTGACGGCCAATGCCTCGCGTCCGATTCAAGATGGCTATGCCTTGGTCTATAGCAATCCCACCTTGCCGGGGATGAGTGGCGGCCCTGTCCTCGATGAAAATGGCCGTTTAATTGGGGTTCATGGCAGTGCCGATATTGCTTCTACCCTTGTGCAGGAGGGCAGTGGCTCCAGTACTGTCTTTGTGAAACGCGGCTTTAATCTCGGCATTCCCATCAATACCTACTTGAGTTTGACCACACCGTCGCGGGAAACCACGGCTCTGCCTGCCCCGACCCCCCTGAAGGCAGCGGACTATTTCCTCGCCGCTGAGGAGCACTTCCAACGCAAGAATTTTGCCGCCGCCATTGACAACTATAGCCAGGCGATCGCCCTTAATCCTAACTACAGTGAAGCCTATCTGGGACGGGCCGTGGCGCAAATGTTTGCCCTTGTGCCTCACCAAGACTTTAATCAGCTCGGTGAAGAACTGGGAACCAAGTACCTGAGTCGTCTGACCCAAGGCAACCCTATTCTCAAGGATGCCTTTCCCCCCCACCCGCCCACCCCCATGCTGGATACGTTTGTCCGCAATATGGCTGAACGCCCCGGCACGATTCAGCAGGACATTGCCAAGGCGATCGCCCTCAATCCCCAGTACACCGAAGCCTATGGCATCCGTAGCTTTTTGAATTTGCTCCTCGGCAACTTTGGTACTGCCGTTGCGGATAGCGATCGCGCCCTTGCCCTCAGTCCCAACAACAGCGATCTGCAAATGATTCAATCCTTGGCGTTGTTTCTCAGTGGCGATTTTCGCCGCAGTATCCCCGTGTTTGATCGTCTCATTACCGCCAATCCCAAGAGCACCGACTATCATTTGCTGCGGGGAATTGCGGCTTTTCTCATGGGAGACTATGCCCTCAGTCGCCCCAGTTGGACAGCCTTGACGCAACTTACCCCCAAAGATCCCATCCCCTTTGCGGTGCGGGGTGTAACGTATCTCCTTGAACAGAACCCCAAAGCGAGCCTACCGGATCTGCGCCAAGCCGCTGAACTCTATCGCCAACAGGGGAATATGCAGTCCTACAACGAAATGATGGAGGCAATTCGTCAGATTGAGAACCGCTAGCGTTGCCACTGCTGCAAGAGCCAACGACCGAAACGAATCAGGTGTTCTTCAATCCAGAGAAACAGGCGATCGCACCACAGCAGGAGGCGTTCAAGCCAGTGGAGTTCATAGCCAATCAGGGCAGCATCCACATCAAGAATTAACTGCTCTGGATTTGGAGGGACACTGGTGGCCGCAGTTTCCGAGGGTGGCGAATGGGCTAGGGAATCAGAGCGACTGCCTAGGCTAAGAAGGGTCTCCACGGGAGAAAAGACTGGCAAAGGATCCGTAGCCGCCAATAGCGGTGAATTTACGGCTGCCACCACTGGAGGTTGGAATCCCCCTAGCCAATAGGAGAGTTGACTCAGCCAGTCTGGGAAGGGCAGCTTGAAGGGGTTGAGATGGCGTTCAATCCAAGCCAGAACTTGCGCCTGTTGGGCAGGGGTGAGGGTATAAAGAATCTCGTTATCGCTGCCGATGAGCACCATCTGCTGGGTTTCTAGAAGGGTGGCAATCCCCTGCACCCGCACTTGGGACAGCGTATTTTTGCGGCCGAAGGGAAGGCGCGATCGCAACCAATGGAAGACAGCGGCTAGGGGAGACACTGGGGGTAGGACTAAATCCCCTTCACTAGCACCTGTTAACTGAAGTTGCCCTAGAAAATTGCCCACCAAACAGGACGGTGGGTTAGAGCCTGCTTTGAGCGATCGCTGCTGCCAACCCCAGAGCCAGTGATGCCGTCGCCGATACCACTGCCGAAGGTGCTGATAGTACACTGCCAAGGCATAGGCAATGCGTTGCTCAATTTGCCGCTGTTCTGTGGCGGTGAAGATTTTCAAGGGACGGGCAGCCTCATCCACAAGCAATAGGGATTTTGCGGCACGATCGCAGGCAAGGTAAAAGGGCTGCCGCTGTGCCAAAGGTGCATCCTGTGGTGGTAACGTCTTGGACTGGGGTTGAAACCAGCGTTGCACAGTAGCAATCCAGCGCTGCCACCAAGGAAGTGGACGGGCAATGGGGGCGATCGCCACCACCCAAGAGTCATCCTCCCCTTTCGTCAGGGAGAGGGCAGACATCACGGTTAGCAGTGCTTCATCGGCAGAGGGTGCCGCTGTGGGTTGCGCTAGGAGGCGTTGACGCATTCGAGAGACGCTGCCCATGAGTTGGGGGAGTCCCCGCTGCCAAACCTGTGCCAGAATGGCGCCAATCACCTGCAGCGTGCCACTGAGGCTGCTTTCAATTTGCCATAGTTGGCGTTGCCAGTGTTGCTGCCAACGGTGCCATTGCTGTTGCCAAAAGCTCAAGAAGCGACTCTGATAGGAAACTGCCATCGCAGCTTTGGGGGTAGAGGAATATAAAACTAGATTAGCGTTCTGAGGTGCTCAATAGGCACCTAGTATTGATCCCGTTTACCCCGCAACCGTGTAAAGGTTTGGAGGGGGGTGGTTGCCCCCACTGCTGCTTGAATGGTGTTGACTTCACAGCGTAAAAAAGGATTCGTTGCCTTTTCAACGCCAATCGTACTGGGAATCGTGCTTTTTCCTTGGGTGCGATCGCGACAGACTTGAGCATAGCGCTCTTGCAGGGCAGGATTATTGGCATCCACTGTCAGGGCAAAGCTGAGGTTCTTTTGGGTATATTCGTGGGCGCACCAGACCCGCGTTTGCTCCGGCAATTGCCGCAGTTGATTCAAAGACTCCAACATCTGTGCCGGTGTCCCCTCAAAAAGACGACCACAGCCACCGCCAAAGAGGGTATCACCGCAAAACAGATCGCCCGTTGCTGGCTCATAGTAGGCAATGTGACCGCGGGTATGGCCGGGAACAAACAGCACCTCAAAAGCATGTTCGCCAAAGGGCACGCGATCGCCGGCACTAAGAAAAACCGTTTGCTCTGGAATGCGGCCTTGATCTTCGCGGCTGCCATAGACTTCGATATTGGGGAAGCGCGATCGCAGGGCACGATTGGCCCCCACATGATCCCAGTGGTGGTGGGTATTGAAGATTGCCGTCAGTGTTGCTCCCAATTCCGCTAATTTGGCAAGAACAGGTTCTGGCTCTGCCGGATCCACCACTGCCGCTGTCCCCGTTTGCCGATCATGGAGCAAAAAAATGTAGTTATCTGTAAGGGCATTGAGGCGATAAATCATCATGGCCGTTGTTCCTGTACCCAGCGTCGCCAATTTTTCTCTGCCTCTACCTCATCCATTTTGGCCTCTGCCAAGAAGCGATAAAGGCATTCCTTGGGCACCCATGGAAACAAAGGGGAGCGATCGCACCCCTGATAGCATCCGTCCCACAACTGGAAAATTTGCCATTCCCGACCATTGTACCGCCATAGCTCCGGTACCCCCAAGGCCGCATACAGCTGGTTTTTATCGATATCGGTATGGGTCATGTCCACCTCAATCACTAAATCAGGCGGTGGATCAATGCTCAGATCAATGCTGCGGCCAGCCACCTGTGGTTGATGGTGGATGTAATAGGCATTATCTGGTTCTGCTCCTCGCTTCAGATCCGGTCGCCACAGGGTTGTTGAGCGCAGCGATCGCAGCCGCAGTCCTGTTTCCACCACCAGAATGCGCAAAAATAGACCCATTAGCTCACTGGCAAACTCATGCTCTTCAAGGGGCATCGTAATTTCAAGGATTCCGCGATCAAATATCAAGTGGGCAGCACGGGTTTGCGGCAGGGCATTAAGAATCTCTTGGTACTGCTGCCAAGTGAGGCCGTGGAGCGTGACACGCTGTTCGCCCGTAGTTGTGGTTAGGGTTTTCATGGCAAATCCCCTATGACTTTGGTATCAGCTTCCCACCTGTGGCACACAAATCAATCAGTTCACAGCCTTCGCACTGGGGTTGGCGCGCTTGGCAAACGGCGCGGCCATGGTAAATCAAGCGAATTGACCAGTTTTCCCAATCGGGCTGGGGAATCAGGCGCATTAAGTCCCGCTCAATTTTCACGGGATCCGTTTCTTGGGTCAGCCCCAGCCGCCGGCTCAGCCGCTTCACATGGGTATCCACCGTCACTCCCCCCAAAATGCCATAGCCATGGGCAAGAACCACATTGGCTGTTTTGCGAGCTACCCCCGGCAGTGAAAGCAAATCTTCCATCACCTTGGGCACTTGACCCCCATAGACTTCGACAATGCGGCGGCAGGCGCCTTGGATATGGCGGGCTTTGTTGCGATAAAAACCAGTGGACTTGATGTACTGTTCTAGCTCAGCCAAATCAGCCATGGCAAAGTCCTCGGCATCGCGATAGCGAGCAAACAGCGCCGGTGTGACTTGATTCACCCGCTCATCCGTACATTGGGCAGAGAGAATCGTGGCTACCAGCAGTTGCAGCGGATTGGCAAAGTTGAGGCTACAGGTGGCATCCGGATAGAGGCGTTTGAGGCGGGTGAGAATTTCCAAGGCCCGTTGTTGCTTGGCGGAGAGGCGACGGGTAATAGCCATAGGTGGACTTAAAAGAGTTGCTGCACCCAGCCCAAGCCCGTGAGGTTCACGGTGTCCCGCACGATGAGGAACATCCCCAGTCCAAGGAGCAACACCAGCCCCGTTTGCATGACGCCCTCTTGAATGCGATTGGGTAAGGGACGACCCCGCAGCGCTTCCACCAGTAAAAAGAGCAGTTGACCGCCGTCAAGGGCTGGAAAGGGCAGAATATTAATAATTGCAAGGTTAATACTGATCAAGGCGGTAAAGGTAAAGAGCTGTTCAGCATTGGAGCGGGCAATATCCGCGCCCATCGCTACGATCGCCACCGGTCCAGAGACCTGTTGAGCCGCTTGATCAAAATGCTGGAAAAGTTCGCGAAACCCCTCTAGGGTCAGCACAATCACCCGCTGAAACTCCGCCGCGGCCGCCGTGACTAATTTAATCGGGTTTAAGGTGTGTTCACGGTGAATGTCGGCATGGGGGGCTAATTGAACGCCAATCCGGGCTTGACCATCCTCACTCACTTCTGGCGTGACGGTAATCTCTTGGATGTGCCCTTGACGTTGAATCGTCAGTGTCAGGGGTTGCTGCGGATGCTGCTGAATGGCTCGCATCAGGTTTGGTAAGCTATTGGCATCGGCACCCAAGGGTTGGCCATCCACCGCTAACACCAAGTCCCCCGGCTGAATGCCCGCTTTGGTGGCCACAAGGCTACTTTCCGGGACAAGGGCGGGAATGAGGACACCCTCATAGTAGGTGGCCTGACTAATCCCCATGACGCCCACTTGCACCAGCAGTAGCAAATAGGCAAAGACCAAGTTGGCAATCACCCCCGCGCTGATGACAATGGCGCGATCCAAAATCGGCCGGTTGCTCAGGAGATTGGGATCGTTGGCGGGAACGCTGCTATTGGGGTCATCGTCTGGGAATCCCACATAGCCCCCTAGGGGAATCAGGCGCAGGGCATACTCGGTATTCTTGCCTTGAAACTTCCAGAGGATGGGGCCAAAGCCGATGGAAAAGCGGTTGACATGAATGCCTTGGCTGCGGGCAGCGATAAAGTGCCCCCACTCATGGACAAAAATCAAGATTCCTAGGATGGCGATCGCCACCACGACTGCAACCATGGACATAGATTCAACCCAGTGCTACGCTGCGAATTGTTAACTCACTTTTATTGTGACACCGAACTTCCCCTTGGATCGGTGATCTCGCCACAGCCCCTTGCATCATTTCTCAAACTTGTGCGATATATTGCAAAAATGCAACAAAGTGGGATGATAAGTAATTATTCTTAGTGGACGCTCCTGAGAGAGACCCATACAAACGTGCTATTTGAGACCTCAACGTTAAAGGGAATTTTCTACAATGTCTTTATTTGATTGGTTTGCAAATCGCCGTAAAGAAACCGCCTTGACCCCCATGCAGCCAGAGCGGGAGATCGCCGATGGTCTCTGGACAAAGTGCGAAGCCTGTGGCGTCATGATCTACAGCAAGGATCTGCATAGCCATCAACTGGTGTGCCCAGAGTGCGGCCATCACCATCGCGTCAGCAGTAGTGAGCGTATCCAACAACTGATTGACCCCCACACATGGCGCCCCCTCGATGAAAATTTGGTCAGTTGTGACCCCTTACAATTCAAGGATCGCAAGCCCTATAGCGATCGCCTGCGGGAATATCAAGAGAAAACCGGTCTCAAGGATGCCGTGCAAACCGGCCTCGGCCAACTCGAGGGTCTGCCAGTTGCCTTGGGGGTGATGGACTTTGCCTTCATGGGCGGTAGCATGGGCAGCGTGGTCGGCGAGAAAATCACCCGCCTGATTGAACGGGCCACTTGGGAGCAGATTCCCCTTGTGATTGTCTGTGCCTCTGGCGGTGCCCGCATGCAAGAAGGAATGCTCAGCTTGGTGCAAATGGCGAAAACAGCTGCTGCTCTCGAACGGCATCGCAGTGCAGGTCTGCTATATATCCCCGTCTTGACCCATCCCACTGCTGGGGGCGTGACGGCTAGCTTTGCCATGTTAGGGGATATTATTATTGCCGAGCCAAAAGCAACGATCGCCTTTGCGGGGCGGCGGGTTATTGAGCAAACGCTGCGGGAAAAACTCCCCGATGACTTCCAAACCGCCGAATTTGTCCAGAAATGCGGCTTTGTGGATGTGATTGTGCCGCGGACTCACCTGAAGTCAACTTTGGCACAGTTAATTCGTTTACATCAACCGGTGACGCGTCATGTTTCCTCGACCCTGCTGCCCAAATCATTTCCTGTGATGGCAATGGCTGAGGAATAACAGCAGCAACCCCCAGATCAAGGGTTGTCCTAGGGCGATCGCTATACAATAGGGGATACCGCTCCCACACCACAAGGGGTGGTCGTCACTGTGCTGTCTTTGCTGGCTCACCTGCTCTAATGCCTACCGCTCAAACTGATCAAAACCTCAAACTTTGGTGGGGCGTTCTCTATCCTGCCTATACCGATCACCCCATTTTGGCTGTCTCCAACCGTAACTCTGAGGGAACTGTGTTTGAGCAGGACACCAATCCTCCCAATGCCGCTGTCTTTTTTGACCCCCAGCACCGCTACCAACGCTGGGATCACCGTTACGCCTGTGATTTGCCCCAACTGGTGCAGGATCTACAGCCTGAGAAACCGACGCTCTTAGAAGCCCTCCGCGAAACGGCTCAGGATTGGGCACAGGGGCTAAATATTCTTGACCCCAGTGTGGTCATTCCCCATTTGCAAGCTCAATACCCTGACCTCAGTGCGGTGGCGATCGCCTACCTTGCCTTGCACCTTGTCTATCCCGAAACCATTCCAGCCATTCACGATGCGTGGCTAGATACCGTTTCCACAAGCAACTTACCGGCCAACTACTGCCACGGCATTATTCTCGACTACAATCACACAGCGCGCCCTCTGCAAGATGTCTGGCAAGACGACAACATTTCCGATGAGCAAATTTTCCAGTACCTAGAGGACATGATTGAGCTGTGGAAGACTCTAGAACCGTGGCACTGCCATTATTCCTTGCTCACAGTTAGGAATTTAGCCGTCAACCCTGACGATCAATTGCGGCTGCATCAACTGGACTTCACCTTTCCCTTAGTGAAAACCTTTGAGCGACCCACGCCACCCCCCAGCCTCGTTACTGTTTGGGAAGAGTTATTTCGCCATGCCTCTAGTCGTCGTCAAGCCGTTTTTATGCCGCTCTTGGTCTCCTTGAGCACGGCTCCTCTGGAGAAAATCTCAGAAATTCAGATGTTGCTCGACTCTCTCGCCTCCACCCTGCGCAGTGAACCCCTGCCAGACTTTGAGGAGGAGACAGGTGAAAGTACGGGTGACTTGATTAATGAACTGCCAGACATCACCCTCTCATCAGAATCACCAGAAGAGGACCATACCGCTATTGAGGATGCACCCACTGCCCTCTTACCGCGGCAACTGGTTCAAGTGGATGTTGCTGCCCAGACAGACACCGGGCGCGATCGCCACCACAACGAGGATTTTTACCTGATTGATCATCGGCAGCAAGTGCGTCTCACCCCCCAGGGGCAGCAGTTGGATGTTCAGGGACTATACGTGCTCTGTGACGGCATGGGGGGGCATGCAGAAGGTGAAATTGCCAGTTCCCTTGCCACTAAAACTGTTCATGAATACTTCGAGCAGACTTGGCCGTGGCAGGGAGAACTGCCGAGTGCGGAGGAAGTACGCAACGCTATTTACCGTGCCAATGAAGTCATTTTTGCCACTAATGATCAAAAAGGGAAAACCGGCAGTGGTCGCATGGGGACCACGCTTGTCATGGCTCTACTGCATAACTACCACCTACGCCTTGGCCATGTCGGTGATAGTCGCATTTACCGCTTCACCAAACGCCAAGGACTGCAACAACTCACCATTGATCACGAAGTCGGTCAACGCCTGATTCAACAAGGGGTAGAGCCTGAAATTGCCTACGGTCGTCCCGATGCCTATCAACTCACCCAAGCCCTTGGCCCCCGCAGCAATGAAGCCATTGCCCCTGAGGTTATAGACTTGGACATCGAAGAAGACACCCTGATTCTGCTTTGCTCCGATGGCCTTTCCGATAACCGCTGCCTCGAAACCCACATTATTAGCCATTTGCTGCCAATGCTGGATTTTAGTCTCCCCCTCAATCAGTCGCTTCATAAACTCATTGATATTGGAAATCAAGTCAATGGCCACGATAACTTGACGGCGATCGCCCTCCGCTTCAAATTGCGCTCTGTTCTTAACGCCCTATTTTAGACAGTATCTCCAGCAGACACTTTACCAAGTGGTACATTGCCTTGATCGCACTTAAAATAGTCCCTGAGGATAAAACTATCCTCATTAGCAAGTTTTTTACATAACGTCATATGAATTCTCGATGCTTAACAAAAGTGTTGCCCTACAGCTGGGTGATCCTGACTAGCTTGACCTCTTTTCTTGGTACACCCGCCCTTGCTGAAATTACCCCCGCTCCCAATGCCACTGGCACCACCGTAGAAACCGTCAACCATCAGTTCAACATTGGTGGCGGACAACGTTCTGCCGATGGCCAAAACCTCTTTCACCTGTTTCGTGATTTCAATGTCCAGCAGGGGCAAACCGCCAACTTTCTTTCTACCCCGCAAATTCGCAACATTCTTGCTGGCGTCAATGGTGGCAGTGCTAGTTATATCAACGGCGTGCTGCAAGTTACAGGCGGAAACAGTCATCTCTACCTCCTGAATCCTGCAGGTATTGTTTTTGGTCCGAATGCGCAGTTGAATCTACCAGCGGCATTCCATGCCTCGACAGCCCAGCGCGTTCACTTTGGCAATGGCCTCTTTGATCTCAATGGTTCAAACACCTACAGCCAACTCAATGGCTCCCCGATTGGCTTTGAATTTGCCAATAGAGGCATCCTAATTAATGAAGGCAATCTTAGGGTCAATGCTGGTCAATCCCTGACCCTGATGGCGCATCAGGTGATCAATACAGGTACCCTTGGCGCAGCAGGGGGCACGGTCAATGTTGTGGCGGTACCTGAATCAGGTCTGGTGCGCATTTCCCAAGAGGGCATGCTCCTCAGTCTAGAGATTCCCAAAGAGCGATTACCCGCCGCAGGCATTATTCAGCCAATTGATCTCCCGACGTTACTCACAGGGGGTAATGGCTATCCTGCCGTCAATAGCGTGATTCAAAATCCAGATGGCACGATTCATTTGGTTCACGACAGTACCAAGATTCCCCTAACCACAAATACAGCAGTCATTGGCGGCACGATTGATGTGAGTCATACCACCAGCGCCGGGGGTAAAATCACCATTGCTGGCCAAGGCAGTAATATTGCTCTGATTAATGCCCAACTGAATGCTGCGGGTAATACAGGGGGCGGCACAATTCTCATTGGTGGTGACTATTTAGGGGGAACAACAGGAACTGGCCGGCTAGGCAGTAGCTTCAATGCGCAAAACCTTTTTGTTAATGCCGGTACTCTTTTGAATGCTGATGCCACCCATCAGGGTAACGGGGGCACAATTATCAATTGGGCAGAGCACAACACACGTTTCTATGGCCAGATCAGTAGCCGTGGCGGTGCGCTTGGGGGAGATGGCGGCTTTGTCGAAGTTTCTGGCAAACAGTTTCTAGATTTTCAAGGCACAGTCGATACCACTGCCCTAAATGGTAACACAGGAACATTATTACTTGATCCGACAAACATATACATCACTGACAGCATGTATGATGTCAACATTACTTCCTCTTCGCCCTTTAAAGCACTATCAAACTCTTATCCAATTTCTGTGTTAACTATAGGAACGCTGTTATCAGCACTCAATTCCACAGACGTTGTCATAACAACAGACAGTACGGCGCTAACTACTGGGAATATCTATGTAGAAACCTCAATTTCCAGCAGCTCGACAAACTCACTCACGCTACAGGCTGATAATGATATCATCATCGGCTACCCCATCTCGCTTCAGGGGAGCTTGGTATTACAAGCAGAGGGAGTGATTCAAAATCAATCATCCTTCAATAATCCAATTAATATCAGTGCAGCAAACATTAGTGCCAATGCTCCCATACAAACTAATGGCGCCAATATCACCCTCCAAGCTAGTGGCAATATATTCCTTCCTTCTAGTGGCAATGTTCTCAGTACATCAGGTGGAAGTATTAATCTACAGAGTAGTGGGGGTACGATTTCCCTTGGAGGTTTAGTTAATGCATCTGCAGGCAGCATTCAATTCAGTGGTAACACAGCTCTACTGAACTCAACGAGCTTTTCAGGGAAAAATATTACATTCAATGGCAATATCAACGGCAATCATTCTTTGAATATTGACTCAACAGGTCAAACCGTAGTTTTAGGAACAATCAACACTGCAAGTCTAAGCATCAATGCTCTTGGTGATATTCAGCTGAACAATGTCACCACTAGTTCAGATATTAGTCTAGACTCTGTACTTAATATTACTGCTGGTAATTTGCAAGTAACTCAAAGTAGTGGTACTATCGGCGTAGTTGCTTTTAATGACATCACTCTCGGCAACCTAATCAGTGCAGGCGGAGCGATCGCAGTCTTTTCAAGAAGCGGGGGTATTTCAACTGGCAATATCAACAGCAACGGTGGTTTTGTTTATCTTGATTCCATAACTGACATAACAACTGGCAATATTACGACTCACGGCGGTGATTTGGCTGCTGTTGCCTACAGGGGTGCTTTAACAATAGGTAATATCAATACAGCTGGCAGTGGTGGCAATGTTACACTGTTTGCGCCTACGATTACGACGGGTGATATCTTCACCAACGGTGGTAACTTCTTAGCTTGGACTGGTGATTTCCCTATTCCAACCTCTAGAGGTACGATTGATCCAATTCCGGATGATGATGATGATTTAACACTGCCTGATCTATTCACTAACCTCCAGACAATACCCAGCGGCAACTTAACGCTGGGCCATTTGACGACTGGTGGTGGGGATGTCAACCTAAGGGGCGGCAATCTAGTTTTCAACTGGATTAATGCTGGGGCGGGCAGTGTTGATATTTATGCGCAAAATTCACTGCGTGGCTTGGGTACGTTTGTTTCCAATGGTGTACCTACCACGATATGGGGTGACTCAGTGAATATCCTTATCAACAATGCTACTCCATTTTTAGTGGGCAATTCCGAAAAGAATGGAACTGCAGGGGCAATTCAAGCCGAGGGATCGATTATTCCTGTACCCACAACACTTTTAGGTCTTGTGGAGGTCGGAAATATTCGTTTTGAAAATACAGGTAAAAATCTTGCCGATAGGAGCTTCGTTCCTTCTGAAAAAATCAATCCTCTCTTAGAACCCCCTACACCAGCCATCTCCGATCCCCTTAAAGTACCTACCGCTCCCCCTGAAATTCTCTTGACTAGAGATATCGAGACTGCCCTAGCTAGCAATAACATTGAGGGTGCGCTGGCGTTACTCGATCTACGGGGCTGTCAAGAAGTCAGCAGTTACCTACAACGTACTTGTGATAGGCAAGATTTCTCCCTTGAGGATTTACAGGCAGCCCTCAATGAAATTGCCAAGCAAACAGGTAAAAAGCCAGCGGTCATTTATACCCTAGCCCGGCCTGACCAATTTGATCTCATCTTGGTTACCCCAGAGGGGAAGCCGCTTTATACACCCCTACAGAACGTGGGACGTGAACAGTTATTGAAAACAGTGGATACTTTGACTAACAGGGTGCGTGATCCACGCCTGATCAATACCCGTACTTATCTACCGGCGGCACAACAGCTTTACCAATGGTTGATTGCCCCCTTGCGTGCTAACTTGAATGCCCAGGGCATTGATACACTGGTCTTTGTTCTAGACAGTGGTATGCGTAGCCTTCCCTTGGCAGCGCTCCATGATGGTCAAAACTTTCTTGTAGAGCAATTTAGTACGGCGCTGGTTCCCAGTATAAGGCTCATAGATATTCGCTACCGCAGTATTCAACGGGAACCCATCTTAGCAATGGGGGCATCGGAATTCCCAGATCAGTCCCCCTTGCCGATGGCGACCCTAGAGGTGGCGCAGATTGTTAAAAACCTAGGAGGAGGCCAAGCCTTTCTCAATGAGGCCTTTACAATTGCTAATTTTAGACAACAGCGCCGTCAAGGAATCTATCCTGTGATCCATTTGGCCACTCACGCTGAGTTTCAACCGGGGGCTGCAGAAAATTCCTACATTGCTTTTAGGGATGGGCGATTGAATCTTTTGCAGTTCCAAGGCTTACAGCTTAACCGTCCCCAAGCAGAATTGTTGACCCTCAGTGCCTGCCGCACGGCGGTTGGAGATTTGGATGCAGAACTGGGGTTTGCAGGTCTGGCGGTACAGGCGGGGGCGAAGTCGGTGCTGGCCAGTTTGTGGTATGTCAGCGATGAGGGGACGTTGGCGCTGATGACTACTTTCTACGATTTGTTAAATACGGTACCCATTAAGGCCGAGGCGCTACGGCAAGCGCAGCTAGCAATGCTGGGCGGCAATATTCGCATCCAAGACAATGAACTGCAAACAATTCGTGGCCGCATTCCGTTACCCCCAGAAGTTAACCAAGGGGCTGGTCGTCGTTCCCTCGATCATCCCTACTACTGGGCTGCCTTTACCATGGTAGGGGTTCCATGGTAGGGATAAACTAACGCTCGAGACGGGCAGTAGCAAAAATCTCTTCCAAAATCTCTGAGGCTCCCTGTTCCCGCAGCTTCAAAGCAAGGCGCGTCCCTAGTTCTTCTGCACTGGCAGGCTCCCCTGTAAGACTGTCTTTGACAAGGCGTTGGCCATCGAGACTGGCGACCAATCCTGTGAGGGTGAGTTGACCATTTTCAATCACCGTATGCACCCCAATGGGCACTTGACAGCCCCCTTCCAATTGCCGCAGGAAGGCTCGCTCTGCTAAGCAACGGGCTGCTGTTTCTGGATGTTCAAGGGTCTTGACCAAGGCTAAAATGTCGGGATCGTCGGCGCGGCATTCAATGCCCAAGGCACCCTGACCGACAGCATAGAGGGACACTGTTGCGGGTAAGACTTGGCTAATGCGATCGCCAAAGCCCAAACGCCGCAGGCCAGCTACCGCCAAAATCAAGGCATCGTATTCCCCAGCATCTAATTTGGCCAAGCGAGTATTTAGATTGCCCCGCACATCCTTAAACGTGAGATGGGGGTAGTGGTGGCGCAACTGTGCCAAGCGACGCAGTGACGAAGTACCAATGACCGTGCCTTCAGGTAGGGTATCAATGGTGTGTCCTGTCCATTTTGCACCTAAAACAAGGGCATCTGCTGGGTCTTCCCGCTCAGTAATCGCGCCTAAAACTAAACCAGCGGGCAACTTGGTGGGTAAGTCCTTGAGGGAGTGAACGGCCAAATCGGTCTCACCCCGCAGCATTGAAAGTTCTAGCTCTTTGGTAAAGAGGCCTTTATCGCCAATTTTGGCAAGGGCGACATCAAGGATATTGTCTCCTTGGGTGGTCATGGTCACCACCTCAAAGGCGCGATCGCGATGATGGGCTTGTAACTGCGCCTGTACCCATTCCGTTTGCACAAGCGCCAGTTGACTTTTGCGGGAACCAATGCGAACCGGGCGGGAGGAGGTGGCAATCATAGGGTTGAGTGTGCAGCGGACAGCATCCAGCCATTATAGGTTGCGGGGATCCCAAGGGGCAAGATCAGGCATTTTCGGGGTGAGTACAAGCAGCAATAATCGCTGCCGCGCCACCAGAGACCACTTGAATGGGGACCCCTAGCGCTTCCTCTACAGTGGCTAAAGACACATCATCGAGAAAAACGGGTTCATCGTGCTTGAGCATCAGACTGGGCAGAAGCAGGCGATCGCCCAAGGGTTTGCCCTTCAGGTGATAGATCAAATCATGGCCGGTTAATAGCCCTGTCACGGACATCTGCTGTCCCCAATAGTCGCTAGCAAGGGCATAGAGATCAAGGCGCAGGTTCTCAATTTGGTTAAGGCGAGCCACCAAGGGTGCAAAGGCCTGTTCCACGGTATTACCCACCACCCAACTCAGATGACGCGGCTGCGGTAAGCGTTGGGGAAGCTGTTGGGCGTGAAGCTCAAACTCTTCTAAAAACAGGCGAATCGTTCCCACACCATTACTGAGTTGCGGATAGTCCTGATAGTGGGCGGCGGGGGGTAAGGGCGATCCGGCAATCAAGAACCATTCATCTGCTAGCCAAGCAAAGGGGGTTTGCCACTGCTGTTCAAACCGCTGTTGGAGTGCCTGTACCCGTTGAATCACCGCTTGGGCGTGATCAGGGGTGACGGGAATCAGTTCATCCTCAGCAGGGCGAAAGCGAGTCAGCCCCACCGGCACCACTGCCACTGAAAGCACGGTTGGCCATTCAGGATCATAGAACTGGGCTAAATCCCGCAGTGTTTGCTCGAGGCACTCGCCGTCATTAATCCCCGGACAGACAACCACTTGGGCATGGAGTTGCAGCCGTTGCTCTTGAAACCAGCGCATCTGTTGCAGAATTTCCCCCGCCCGTGGATTTTTCAGTAGGCGTTGGCGAACACTGGCTACTGTGGCATGGACAGAGACATAGAGGGGGGAAAGGCGCAAGCGGGCAATGCGCTGCCATTCTGAGGGAAGCAGGTTCGTCAGGGTAATGTAGCTGCCGTAGAGGAAACTGAGGCGGTAGTCGTCATCTTTGGCGTAGAGGCTTTCCCGTTTGCCGGGGGGCTGCTGATCAATAAAACAAAAGGGGCAGCGATTGTTGCACTGCATCAACCCATCGAAGAGGGCGGTGGTAAACTCCAGTCCTAAATCTTGATCAATGTCTTTTTCAATTTCGAGAACATAGGTTTGGCCGTCTTTCCCTAGCACTTCTAGGGTGAGGTATTCCTCGGCACAGAGAAACCGATAATCAATCAAATCGCGGGGGCGATCGCCATTAATGGCCACCAACGCATCACCGGGTTCAAATCCCAACTCAGCGGCAATGGAGCCGGGTTCCACAGCAGCCACAACAGCCGGGCGAAGGGCGCGATCGCTCATGGTTGATTGTTGAAAAGAGGGGGGACAGTCAGCAAAACTTCTTTATCTTGTACTGTACCTTAGGCAGCACAGCCGCTTCCAACTCTCAGGATTCTCAAAGCAACCATAGGGTTGATATAGTGGTGTTCTACATATTTCTAAAAAATGTTAACGAGGACGATGATGGGGTCATTGGGGATTAGCTTTACCGTTGGTGCAGGTAACTTTGTCCCCTTTTATGGGGTATTGCTGCTGGGTCTTGTGGCGGCCGTGAGCATTGGCCTCATTGCATGGTACAACTCGAAGCGTCCCCCCGGTTGGGAAAATGCCGATCGCCCCAGTTTTATTCCCAAGTTGAATCTCGAAGAGTCTGAGTCCAATCCCACCCCTGATGAGACAACAGATTCGTGAAGCTCTTTCGGATTCTTTTACGGGCAGCTTGGCCGACGATTGTTGCGGCAGCGATCGCTGGACTTCTCAACGGTGGCAGTACGGCTGCGCTCATTGCCCTGATGAATGCCGCCCTGCAGAAAACCCCTGCCCTCCAGCGCCTCTTACCTTGGGGATTTATTCTCCTCGGAACCCTCCTACTGCTGACCCACTTTAGCTCTCAAGTGCTCCTGGTGCGGGCTGCCCAACAGGCGGTTTATGAAATGCGCCTCTTCCTCAGCCGCCAGATTCTCGCTTCACCCCTACGCCAGTTAGAAGCCATTGGCAATCCGCAACTCCTTGCGACGCTGACAGAGGACGTGGATGCCGTTTCCCGTTCCTTTTCCGTCCTGCCCAATCTTTTTAATGCCATTGCCATTGTTATTGGCTGCCTGATTTACATGGGTTGGTTGTCGCCGCCCCTCTTTTTTGCCCTTGTGGGCTTGATTGTCGTTGGTACTGGCAGCTACTTGTTTCTAGCGGGCAGAGCACGCAAATTCCTAGAGCGGGCACGGCAGCAACAGGATCACCTTTTTCAACACTTTCGGACACTCACCGAGGGCAACAAAGAACTCAAGCTCAATCGGCAACGGCGGTTGGCCTTCTTTTATCGGGAATTGGAACCCACGGCTCAGAAAACCCGGCAGCAAAACGAGCTAGGGTACATGGTCTTTGCCATTGCTGCCAGTTGGGGGCAGTTGCTGCTGTTTGTCACCATTGGCTTCTTTCTCTTTACGCTGCCCCATTTGCTAGGAGCCACACCCACAGTTCTCTCAGGGTATGTTCTGACGATCATTTACCTCATGCTGCCGATGCAGCAGCTGATTGATGCGATTCCTGTCTTTAGCCGTGCTAGGGTTGCCCTGAAAAAAGTGGAATCTTTGCAACTCAGCCTTGGAGATCCGCACCAAAACCTCAACGATACAGGCGAACTCCCTCCCCTTGGCTGGAAAACCCTCTCTCTGCGGCAGATCTGTCATCAGTACCGCAGTGGCCACGAGGATGAACCTGCGACCTTTACCCTCGGCCCTTTGAGTTTGACCGTGCAGGCTGGGGAACTCCTTTTTATTGTCGGTGGCAATGGCAGCGGTAAATCCACCCTAGCAAAAATTATTACTGGCCTGTACATTCCCGATCAGGGAGAAATTTGGGTGGATGATCACTGTTTGCAGCCTGAGGACTACGAATGGTATCGCCAACACTTTGCCACTGTTTTTAGTGACTTTTATCTTTTTGAGTCACTGTTGGGCATTGAGTGCCCCGAACGCCTTGCAGAAGTGCCAAGTTACCTCGAAAAATTGCGCTTGAGCCACAAAGTTTGCCTAGAAGGTAACCGCTTCTCTACGACATCTCTTTCCCAAGGGGAGCGCAAGCGTTTGGGGTTGTTGATGGCCTATCTCGACGATCGCCCCGCCTACCTCTTTGATGAATGGGCAGCGGATCAAGATCCTGTGTTTCGGGAGATTTTCTACCGCCAACTCCTACCCGAGCTAAAGGCTCAGGGCAAAACGGTGTTTGTGATTAGCCATGACGATCGCTACTTTGACGTGGCCGATCGCCTGATCAAACTCGACTATGGCCAACTCGTGACCTAGGTAAACTGCTGACTGAGCATCAAGGGGTTATGCACCGTGATTTTCTTTTTGTGAATTGAGATCATTTTTTGATCCCGAAGTTCCCCGAGAAGGCGAGTTACGGTTACCCGTGTCGAACCAATGGCCTCGGCGATCGCCTGATGGGAAAGCTTCAAATCCACAGTGACTCCCGCACTCGTGGGAATCCCAAAATCACGGCAAAGAATCAGCAAAAAGCTCACCAAGCGGGATCCCATATCGCGGTGGGCAAGGGTCTCGATCATCATCTCCGTTTGCAGGATCCGCGATGACAGCCCCTGAATCATAAACATCGGCAAATCGGGATCCTCGTGCATCGCCTTTTCCACCTGTTCGATGGGAACGGCCAATAGCTCCACATTCGTAAACGCCACCGCATGGTAAAAGCGATCGGAGCGGGTGCCCGTAATCAGGGACAGCACCCCAAATACGGTATTTTCCCGCAGCAGTGCCACCGTAATTTCCTCGCCCGCTTCATACACCCGTGAGAGCTTCACTGCCCCCTTGAGGAGAAAATAGACCTTTTCCGCTGGATCTCCCGGAAAGAAAATGGTTTTGCCGCGTTCGTAAGTTTCAGTGGTGGATGGAAACAGGCCACTGGCCATGTGGCGAAAGACGGGTGCTAAGGGTTGATCTTTATTCATGAGTCGTGTGTCAATCCAAGGTGGTTTAACTGGTGGTGTGGCGATCGCATAGGGTGCTGTCGGCATTGATATCCCCCCAACAATGCAACTCTCTCAACGCCAGCGAATCTTGCTCTGGGTGAAGAGTTCAGCATTGACAGATTAGTAAAACCAATTCAGGGGCATTTTTTTGTATCATGCCACACTTTTTTTCGAGAGAATTAAGGGCGGACGCAAAAGCAAGTACCCTAATGCTCCCAAGAGGGGGACAAGGCTCCACCAGCGCCACGGTGACTTTTCCAGTCCTCGCCGTTGCCAGTCATCCACTAGTAGCACCGGCAAGAGCAACGACAGGAGGCAAAAGTCTAGGCTCATCACATGAATAAAGCGGCTGGTTTGCCACTGCTGCCAAAAGTCTGGCCAATTACCGCCAACCAAGCCATAGCCAAGAAAGCCCACAGCCAATAAACCAATGACAACGGCAGTGAGCCGTGATTCCCAAAGGCGTACCCCCCGATTGAGTTCTCCGCTAAAGATCGGTGCTGGCTGGCGCAGGATGAAGTAAGGTAACAGGGCAAACGCACCCACGGCAAAACTAAAAGCCGCAAATGGCCACGCGGGAAATCGCTGTTCTTGACCATCCACCACCAGTAATGCGGTATAAATCAGTGGCCAGACGCCCATCAAATTAAAAAGACTGACAATGAGGGGGTTAATGCCTTGCCAGTCTCCCGTTGCTAGCCGTTGAATAAGTGTCAGTGTTTGCGGTTGATCGGGGGGGGCAAAACCAAAGCTATAGACAATCAATCCCAGCCACAGAGCCGCAAAGAAAATCCGCATACCGCCCTAAGCTAAAACCGTTTCGGGTACCCCCGCTTTTTGCAGTTGCTTCGTAAATTGCGGCAGCACTCGCTGGCACTGGCGGATAAAGGCCTCTAGCCAACCTTGCAAGTGCTCTAGCTGCTCCTCACTGAGAAACACATCGCGGCTGGACTGGTAGGATTGACAAACCACACGACCATCATTAGTCACTGTAAAGTCAGCAAACCAACTGCTGTAGGGACGAGTCCCCCGCCAATAGTTGGCCACAATCATCTTGCCAAGGTATTTCTGGGCGATATCGCCAATTTTGTTAAAGTGTTCTAGCACTTCCGCCAAGGTGAGGACTTTTGCTGCGGCGCCTTTTGTTTCTTCAAGCTGCGGCAGGGTAATGTCTGTCAGTTCTTCGCGAGGCTGTCCCCCCAGACCCATGAGGGCAAAGAGTTTTTGTTCCAGATTGGCGAGGTAGCTATTGTAGGTTTGGCCGTTGCGGCTCAGGGTTTGGTGCATCCGCACAATGAGATCAATTTCTGCCAACTTAGTTGCCGCCAAGGATTCTAGGCGTGCCAATTGATCGGCAAAGGCTTGACTGTCACTTTCGGCACCACTTACGGTCAACCCAAGGGATTCAGCACGCTTTGCAAGGAGACGGCGAATGTAATAGCGGGTCATGGGTGTGAGCGACATAGTCTGAACCTCAAATGCAGCCAATGTGGAACACAGGCGGAATGTAAACTTTTGTAAATCAGCTTAACATGTCTCCTGCTGTATTGCAAAATGTAAACATTACACTTACTGCAGCAAATTTTAGCAGCAGTAAAAACTCACTTCAGACAAAAGTCAGTTCATTCCTCCTGTCTATTTATCAAGGTAGGAGACAAGGGGTACTTTTTTGCCAGTAATTTCACGGAAATTTACTTGTGCGTTGGCAAATTTAATAGAACTAAAATCAGCTAGGATTACCGAGTTTTAGATTTTTGTGGGGGTGGCCAAGTCTTGACCTAAAAAAGGGCGGGGCGATCGCCCCCCTATCACAATACGCTTCAGCCTTAATCAGATGCTAGCTGGCGCTGACCAACTCCGCTAAGCGTTTCGAGACCACAGCCAAGTGTCCTTTCTCCAGTACCTCATCGGCGTCGAGAACATTGAGTGCCATGATGATCCGTGCAATCAGACCCGTCCAGCCGGTTTGGTGACTCGCACCTAGTCCTGCGCCATTATCCCCATGGAAGTATTCATAAAACAGAATTAGATCACACCAGTGGGGATTGCTTTGGAATTTTTCGGTGCCACCATAGACCGGTCGCCGCCCCGATTCATCCTTGAGGAAGATACTGGCCAAGCGGCGGGCAATTTCTGCCGAGACCTCCCAGAGGTTGAGCCAGCGGCCTGAACCGGTGGGGCATTCCACCGTAAACTCGTTGCCGTAATAGCCATACATTTTGCGGAGGGCTTGCACCAAAAGGGCATTCACGGGCATCCAAATGGGGCCACGCCAGTTGGAGTTACCGCCAAAGAGGCCGGTGGTGGATTCACCGGGTTCATAGCTAACGCGATAGGCCTCGCGGCCGAGTTGGAAAATATAGGGGTGATCGTAGTGGTAGCGGGAGAGGGCACGGATGCCATAGTCACTGAGGAATTCACTCTCATCCAACATGCGGGTGAGAATCCGCCGTAGTTTGGCCTCGTTGACGGGCGAGAGCAACCGCCGTTTTTTTACACCCGGGCGATCGATGGGGTTAATGTTGGCCAAAAGCTCAGGGTGGCGGGCATTAAAGGCAGCAATGCGTTCCCTAAAGGTGGGTAGGGAGTCCAGCAACTCTTCCGAGAAAATGGCAGTGGCACACAGGGGCAGCAATCCCACCATCGAGCGTACCTTCAGGCGCTGGGCACGACCATCGGGCAGCCGCAGCAGGTCATAGTAAAAGCCATCTTTGTCATCCCAGAGTTCATCTTTCTGGACACCAATGCGATCCATCGCTCCGGCAATGTAAACGAAGTGCTCATAGAATTTGCAGGCAATATCCTCATAAACGGGATTGTGCTGTGCTAGCTCCAGCGCCATAGAGAGCATATCGAGGGCAAACATTGCCACCCAAGCCGTACCATCCGCCTGCTCAAGAACACCACCCGTGGGTAGGGGCGCACTGCGATCAAAGACGCCAATATTGTCTAAACCAAGGAAGCCACCCTCCATGACGTTGTTGCCGAGGGAATCTTTGCGGTTGACCCACCACGTAAAGTTGAGCATGAGCTTGTGGAAGACACTCTCAAGGAAAGCCAAATCGCCTTCGCCTTTTTTCATGGCTTTGTCCAAGAGATAGATTTGCCACGTGGCAATCCCATGCACAGGCGGATTCACATCACCAAAGTTCCATTCGTAGGCGGGAATTTGACCGTTGGGGTGCAGATACAGTTCATTCACCATCAGCTTAAGCTGCTCTTTGGCGAAGTCGATATCCATCAGAGCTAAGGGCGAGCAGTGGAAGGCCAAGTCCCAAGCGGCAAACCAAGGATATTCCCACTTGTCGGGCATGGAGATAATGTCGGCGCTTTCAAGGTGGAACCACGATTTGTTGCGGGTAACGATGCGCTCTTCCACATCGGGGGGCAGCGCTTTATCTTCCAGCCACTGCTTGACAGGGTAGTAGTAGTACTGCTTTGTCCACATCATGCCGGCAAAGGCTTGACGAACCACATTGCGCTGATCAGCCGTGCAGTCACTGGGGATGAGGTGATCAAAGAAGAGATCCGCTTCGGTGCGGGCTTGGTTGAGGCGATCGCTAAAGGCATTGCCAAAGCTGAGGGGGCTACTTTTGGCAGATGCTAGGCGTAGTTGAATGATCTCAACCCCTTGGGCGGCAACTGTGACTTGATAGTGGGCAGCCACCTTGGTGCCGACTTTGTCGGGGTTGACGGCATTTTGCTCACCATTGATCAGGTAGCGGTGAAAGGCATCCTTAACGTAGGGCGAGGCATTGGGCTGGCCAAAGAGCCGCTCAAAGTTGGTTTCATTCTCGGTGAAGAGGAAGGGCACCGGGCGATCGCTCACAAATTCATACTCTCCTAGCTCCCCATGGCGTGCCCGTACCAGTGTCGCATCCATTTGCTTCAGTTCTGGTTTGGCGAGAACCTTGTCCGGTGTCCAACTCCACGTATTGCGGTACCAGAGGGTGGGCAGAACGTGCAAATGGGCAGCTTCGTTGCCGCGATTGTGAATGCTGATTTGAATCAAAATGTCATTGGGAGCCGCTTTGGCATATTCGATGAAGACATCAAAGTAGCGATCGCCCTCAAAGACCCCTGTATCCAAGAGTTCATACTCCATTTCAAAGCGGCTGCGGTGGCGGTTGGTCATCACCAGATCAATGTAGGGATAGGCAGCTTGGGGATACTTGTAGAGGTATTTCATGTAGGAATGGGTGGGCGTACTGTCGAGGTAAAAGTAATACTCTTTAACGTCCTCCCCATGATTGCCTTCATTGTTGGTTAAGCCAAAAAGCCGTTCCTTGAGAATTGGATCGTTGCCATTCCAAAGAGCCAAGGCAAAACAAAGCCGTTGCTGTGCATCACAAATGCCACCGAGGCCATCTTCACCCCAACGGTAGGCGCGCGATCGCGCTTGATCATGGGAAAAATACTCCCAAGCATTGCCGTCGGTGGAATAGTCTTCCCGTACAGTGCCCCACTGCCGCTCGCTCAAGTAAGGTCCCCAAAATTTCCAAGGGTTGGCTTGGCCATGAACTTGATTGAGTCGTTCCAGTTCAGGATTGACAGGAGAAACCATTTTTAACCTCGCTTGTTATCTCAAAAATTCCATAAAGGCTTACAAACTTATATGAACTTAAGCGAAAACTCTTATAAATAAAAAAATGAAAAGAAATAAAGAGCTTAAGCTCATAGATTTTGAGTATAAGCAAAATATCCTAAATTCCAAGAAAGGAAACATTAAGGTTTAGTAATCTGCTAGGGCAGATATAGCCCTTTCCTGAACTAGGGGGACATCTAGGAATCCAATCCGCTACAGTAGGAGTTGTCGCAGTGTTGAGCGTCTTCGTGAAAGAGGTAGTACCCGACCCAGATTTTGCTTGACCTGATGCGCGGCAAGCCCCGGTATTTATGCCGGCGGCGAAGGATAGTGCGGATGGCGGCGGCATCCTAATCATGGTATTGCCACTGAAACCCAAGGTGGCCTACGGCAGGGCATGCCGGCAAGATACAAGCAGCGGTTAGAACCCGCCGAAACGATTGCGCAGTCATCCCCGTTGTAGGAATCTGCGGCTTTCAGGCCGGGGAGGAGGTCAAGTCTTCTCCAATCTCTGCTATGATGAAAGTAAGGGTTAGTTGTTTGCTCGTTAAACGTAGATTGTTTAGGAAGCCATTTCTCTAGGCATCTAGGTAAAAAGCAGTCGTAACCATCTTTGCTCTAAGGGAGCAGCCTACAGGGCTCAACTCCACTTTGAGTTTGTCAATGTGTTCGAGAGTTTTATGACATCTGTTTCTTCGTTGCCTGCGCGCCCCCTGCGTCCCAATTGGGGGGTGATTTTTTTTATGGGCATTGTGCATTTGGGAGCGTTGCTGGCATTGGTACCGGGGCTGTTTTCCTGGCCGGCTGTGCTGTTGTGTGTTGTTCTCTATTGGGTGTCTGGAGGCCTTGGCATCACCCTAGGCTGGCATCGCCTGATCACCCATCGCAGTTTCCAGTGCCCGAAATGGCTGGAATACTTTTTTGGCTTTTGCGGCAGCTTGGCCTGTGAGGGTGGAATTATTGAATGGGTTGGCCTGCACCGTAATCACCACCTCCACTCCGATCAAGAACTGGATCAGCACAATTCCCAAAAGGGGTTTTGGTGGTCGCACATGGGTTGGATGCTCCAAGAAGTGCCCGCCAAGGCAGAGGTAGAACGCCTCACCAAGGACATTAACACTGATCCGGTGTATCGCTTTTTGAATCAGTACTTTGTGCCCATTCAAGTGGTTTTAGGGGTCTTGCTGTATCTGTGGGGGGGACTGCCCTTTGTGGTCTGGGGTATCTTTGTCCGCCTTGTGCTGGTGTATCACCTCACGTGGTTTGTCAATAGTGCCACCCATAAATTTGGCTACCACACCTTTGAATCGGGCGATCGCTCCACAAATTGTTGGTGGGTTGCCCTGCTGACGTTTGGCGAAGGCTGGCACAACAATCACCACACCTACCCCCATTCGGCACGTCACGGTCTGCAATGGTGGGAATTTGATATTACGTGGATCACGATTCGGGCATTGCAAGCGATTGGTCTGGCTCAAAAGGTGCGGCTCGTGGAAGTCCCCACGAATCAGTAACAGCCCTTAAAAGGGGTACTGGAGTTCCGCCTCTTGCCAAATGCGGATCAATTCCCTCGCCTCTGGGTAGAGGGGATGCGTGGGGGGGATGAGTTCGGCGGTGGCGATCGCCTGCTGGTTGTCCCGCCCCACCCAATAGCGCGCCTGCTCCAAGATATTATTGCCCCACTGCACAATCAACTGGTTGGCGGTGGCATAGACACTGGAGTTGGGGGAGATTTCTTGGGCAATGGCAATGGCAGCAGCAAAGTCGCGATCGCGCCCCCCTCGAGCACGGCGCTGGGCTTCATTCAGGCGAGCCATCTCCGGATCAAGCTGCCAGCTCACTGCTGCAGTTGCCACGGGGGGAAAGAGTTCTTTGAGGCGATTTTGAGCCGTTTCATAGAGGGCACGCTGGGGACGAATTCGCTCAAGGAGTTGGCGGGCTTGCAGCAGGGCTTCAGGGGTGCCTTGGCGGGCAAGGGCGTTGGCCTGATCGATCAGGGGTTGATCCTCAGCAATCTCGATTTGACGTTGCCACAGCCGTCGCTGATCGCGGATTTGGTCTTGGCGGTAGGGACTCGCGTCCGCCAAAGGAATGTTGAGGCGGTTGAGGGCAAGGTAGAGGTGATCCAGCGTGCCGCCACGGGCAATGGCTTGCGCTTCTGCGAGGGTTCGCAGTACCTGCAAATCTGTTTGCCAGCGCCGAATGGCCTGCTGGGCTTCAAAGTAGAGGGGGCGTTCTGCCGTAATCGTCCGCGCTTGGGCAATGGCTCGATCAATGTCCTGTCCCATCCCCGCTTGAGCAAATTCTTCCGCTGCGGCTAGCTTGGCTACATCCTCAGCGCTGCGGGCACTCCTGACATCACGGGGAATTAAACCAGCAATGCGCCTTGCCTCTTGGGGGTCATAGCGATTCAGAGCCGCCACTGCTGATGCAAGTAACTGTTCACCCAACTCATTGAGCAATCGCCGCGCACCGGGATAAATATCACTGGTGGGGGGAATTCGCCGCACAATTGCAATGGCAGCGGCCAAGTTATCGGCTCCCCCCTGTGCCACGAGGGCACGGGCTTCATCCAACTGCCGATCTTCCCGTTGGGCACGGATAATCCGCTCATTAAAGGCGCCAAACTGATCCTGTGCCCAATAACGACAGGCAACAAATTGCAACTGGAGCGAGATTTGAAAAGCTTCTCGCCATTCGAGGTTTTTTAGGGCGGCTTCGGCGCGCTGGTAGATGCTCTCCCCCTCTTGCCAAATTTCCTGCCAGCGTTGAATGCGTTCTTCCACCTTGGTATAGGCTTGGACATCCCGAGGAATCCACCGCGCAAAGGCGATCGCCCGATGTAATTGCCCCTCATGAAAGGCTACCTCTGCCAAGGCCAAAACCTGATCTGACCACGCTTCTAGGCGGCGATTAATCTCAGGGGCAAGGGGATGATCGCGAGGCAAGTCATCAATGAGATCAATGGCATGGAGCAAATCTTCAAGGGTGTGTCGCTCCGCCGCTTGTTGGGCGCAGTAGAGGCGAAAGGAGGCCGATGCCAAAGGCCAAAGGACAAAATCACAATTGCCGGGAGTCGTCGGTTGCCGCAGCAGCAGCCACAGGGATAGCCCGGAAATCCCGACGGAGGTGAGGAGGGAGAGGCTGGCCACCACTTGCCAGTGTTGCAACCAAGGTAAGCAGGCATACCACTGCTTTTGGACAAGGGGGACTAGACGATTGAGTTGGCGCGATCGCCCACCAAAGCGTTTTAAGATCGCGATCACTGCGGTTGATTTAGTTTGATCCTGCACCGTCTCCCACTCCCCAACACTCCCTATTGGCATCCCTAACTGTGAGCACAATGCCCAGTGACAGCCCTTTTCTTAGGCGTTAAGGAACTGAAATGTTCCCGACACTCACTTGCGCAGTGTTGCCTAGGTTCCATCCTTGGGAAAAGGGCTGTACCTAGGGAATGGCCGAGCCTTTCAAAATTATCCTAATCAATTTAGAGCGAGAGCTAGACCCAAGACAAACTCAACAAACTAACTGTTCGCCGTTTCACTGGGGGTTGTCGCTTCGCTCGGGGCAGGCGATTGGGAGGCCAGATTGCCTCGGTTAAGGGCTTCTTGCAACTTGGCTTCATCCTCTTTTGACAGGGAGGTGCGCAGGACTTTACCGCCAAAGGGAGCAATTTCCTCAAGGACTTTGTCGGGTGTGGCTTGACGCACCAACGTAAAGATGGCCGAGCTGCCGGGGGCAATGGTTTGTCCCAATTCCTTGATGAAATTATCGTCAATGCCAATATCGGTAAATTTGCCGGAAATCGCCCCGGCCACAAGACCCGCAGCCCAGCCCAAGAGGGGATTGAAGAACAATAGACCAATGAGCAGCCCCCAAAAGCCACCGCCAAGGGCCCCCTGGAGGGTCAAATCCTGAGTCTGGTTGATTTTAACCTTGCCATCTTTGGTGCGCACGACAACAGCCGCGTCCTCAAGGTCAATGAGATGCTCACGCTGGAGTTTTAATAGCTGGATTAATACTTCGTTCGCCTTGTACTCATCATCAAACGCAATGACCACTAAGGTACTCATAACTTTAGGTCTCCCTACGAATGTGGGTCATAGAACCGCTCCTACCCTAGCATTGTCATTAGCAGGTTGGGATTGCGGTATTGTAGCTAAGGGACGAAGCAAGGTCTTTGACAGCCCTTTTCACGGTAAGATAGCGAGACCATGAGCACGCCACAAACCTACACTGTGACCATTCACGTGCGTCCCCTCAAGCCGGGGGATCCCCCCACGCGGACGTACACAATTACTGTTCCGAGCGATCGCTATATCCTGCAATACGCTGAGAGCCAAGGCCTTGAGTTGCCCTTTTCCTGTCGTAACGGTGCCTGTACTACCTGTGCCGTGCGCATTCTCTCTGGCCATGTCTATCAACCTGAAGCCATGGGACTCTCCCCCGCCCTGCAAGCCCAAGGCTATGCCCTCTTGTGTGTCAGCTATGCCCGCTCTGACCTTGAGGTAGAAACCCAAGATGAAGATGAGGTCTATGAGCTGCAATTTGGCCGCTACTTTGGCAAGGGACGGGTACAGCTGGGGCTACCCCTCGATGAGGACTAGTGATCCATGACAGCTGTGAGTTGCCCACTGCCGGCGAGTGAGCGGCAGCGCTATTTAGAAATTGCCACGGAGGCAGCCTTGGCGGGGGGCGCTGTCCTGCAGCACTATTGGGGCAAACTGAGTGAGATTGAGGAAAAGGGGCGCTCTGGTGACCTCGTCACGGTGGCCGATCGCCAGTCAGAAGCAGCGGTACTGGATGTCATTCATCGCCATTGTCCAGACCATGCGGTGCTCGCGGAGGAATCGGGTCTTTTGGGACTGAAGGATAATCCATTTCTGTGGGCGATTGATCCTCTGGATGGCACCACCAACTATGCCCATCAATACCCTTTTAGTGCGGTGTCAGTAGCTCTCTTAGTAGAGGGAGAACCCCACATTGGTGTCGTCTATGATCCCTTTCATCGCGAACTGTTTCGCGCTGCTACAGGCCTCGGTGCCACCCGCGATCGCCAGCCCATTCAGGTTTCCACCACCGCAGAACTGAGTCATAGCCTTTTGGTCACGGGCTTTGCCTACGATCGCCGTGAAACCGAAGACAACAACTATGCGGAATTTTGCTACCTGACCCATCTCAGCCAAGGGGTACGGCGGGGTGGCGCGGCAGCCATTGACTTGGCCTACATTGCCTGTGGTCGCCTTGATGGTTATTGGGAACGGGGTCTGTCCCCTTGGGACTTAGCGGCTGGTGTGGTTCTGGTTCGTGAAGCTGGGGGCGTCGTCACTGCCTACGATCAATCCCCTTTTCAACTGACATCAGGGCGGATTTTAGCGACGAATGGGTATCTCCACACTGCCCTGAGTGAGGCACTCCTGCGGGTAAAACCCTTGGGCTTTTCGTTTCTGCCAAAGGGAGGTTAGGCCTCTAGGCGTATCGCTTCAGCTAAACACGTCCGTACCTGTAGGGGTTGATAGAAATTGGTTTGTTGGAGATCCACCTTAGACTGGGCAGTGAGGAATAGCAGCGCCCAAAAGACCCCCACAGGATCGGGTTTGCGCCGCAGTAGCTCTTGGAAGTCTAGCCATGTCCCTTCGGGAGCCATTTCTCCGAGGAGACTTTCTACTTCGTTAGCTATCTCCGTCAGGTTTTCTTGGTGCGCCAGTTGGGTAATTGCCTTGAGGGTTGTGGGACGGCGACGCCGCCGCGGTTGATGCGGCCGCAGCACCTTTGCACGGTCGTTCTGAACTGCCATGGTTTTCAGGTGGGCAATCAATTCCTCAAGGGTGACGCGGCGCCGTTGTTGGGGGGGAGCCACGGGGCGACGATGCAAATGCTGCTCTAGGGCATGGGGCAAGACCACAAAGGACTGGTTTTCACTGATCTCTGGCGGTTCTGCGAATTCTGTTTCCTCGGGCATCGGTTCAGCAACTGCAACTAGGCGATCGCTCTTCAGGAGCACCAGCATCGCTGCATACAAAAAGGCCTGCCCTGATTCACTGAGATTGGGTTCCCCCCGCCGTGTCAACTCCGCCAAACAGCGATCGAAGACCTCAATCACTTGAATATCCCAAGGGTCAATTTCCCCCCGCTCAGCCAAGTCAATCAAAATGTCAATCGCGGTATCGGCAAAGGATTGGCTCATGGTTGGCTGACCACTCGTTGTTGTCTATCTTAGGAGGCTTGGCAGCCCCTATCCAGAAAAAGGCTCAGCAATGGGAATCGTAAAGTGAAACTCACTACCGCGATCGCGCCCCGCCGACTCCGCCCAAATTTGCCCCCCCAAATTGGTAATGATCTGGCGACAGATCGCGAGACCCAAGCCCGTCCCACCCGTAGAGCGCCGCAGTGCTCCCTCCTCCTGATAAAAGCGATCAAAAATCGTTTCCAAGCGATCCGGCTCAATACCGCGCCCCGTATCGGCAACCGTCACTTCCAATAGACCATCGGGACGAGGCTTGGCAGCAATGGAAACCTGACCCGACTGTTCCGTAAACTTGCAGGCATTATCGAGTAGCTTCGAGAGCACCTCCACTAGCCATTCGCCATCTGCTCGGATCAAGGGCAATTCCTTGGGCAAGACTGTGCGAATGGTCGGTAGTTGATCCTTGGGGGTGCGCAGACTACTGAGGGCTAGATCCACCAGTTCTTGGAGGGGGAGGGGTTCCGGTCGCCACTGCACCCGGCCACTTTCCAACTGCGAGAGGGTAAGGAAGTCCTGAATCAGTTTCCGCATGCGTTCAGCATCAGCGAGAGCCGTACTCAACATCACCTGCCGCAGTTCTGAATCCATATCGGGTTCACTCGCTAGACTTTCGAGGCAGACTTGAATAGTCGAAAGGGGCGTGCGCAGTTCATGACCCGTAATTGCAATCAGATTACTGCGGGTGCGATCTAAGGCCTCCAGTTGCGCGTTGAGTTCCTCCAGATCTGCGTAGGCCTCCGCCTGAATCAGGGCAACCCCCACTTGGGTGGCGATCGCCTCCACTAATTCTGCGTCCATATCGTGCCACGGCAGCGGTTCGCCTCGGTGGAGTTCAACAATGCCCAACAGCCGCCCTTGATAGAGAACAGGTGCCAGTAGGAGGGCTTTGACGCCGGCGGCCTCGAGGGGTTTGAAACGGGTCGCCTCGTAGTGGGGATCGGCGGCTACGTCATCCACCTGAATCACCTGCTGATGCGCCAGTGCCTGCTGGGTGTAGGGGTGTTCACTCACGGGCCAATACTGGTACTGCAATGGCAGTAGGGCACCGCTGGTGTACTCGTGCTCAATGCGCACGCGAGTATCGGTACTGCGGCAACGGTAAATGAGACAGCGATCGCCCTTGAGGGCTTCCCCTAGTTCTGCCACCGCACGAGTGAGAATTTCTGTGGGATTAAGGGAGTTGCGAATCGCCGTGGTAATTGCATTGGTGAGGCGTTCCTTGCGCTCTTGAATGGCAATTTGGCGGTAGGCCTTGATTTGCTTGTACTGCCCAGCTTGGAGATAGGTCACTAGGCGATCGGCAAAGGGGGCAGGATCACTATTGCACCCCGCCACTTGGCGATAGGTCTCAACCCATGCCAGACCTTCCTTGAGTTTCTCCTTCAGTTCAGGGCGGTACTCCCGAATACGGTTGAGGAGGATTTCAGCGGTTGTCGCTGCCACCTGCCGATCAAAGGTCCAAATGCCCTCAAAACGACGCGCCGCATCCATCGGCGGCAACACATCCAAGCGCTGGGCAGGCGATCGCTGGACTTCGCGGCAGACCAAGCAAGTGCTGTAATTTTTGCCCAAGACGGTCAAATGCCATTCTTGACTGAGGGCATCGGCGGGATCAAAGGCAACCGTTTCATAGTCTCCCGAGCAGTTCTTAAACTCGGTTTCCGGGGCAGCCAAAACGTAAACGTGGTGGGACTTGGTGGCAATACGGCGGTAGCGATGGGCTTCTTGGCGATAAAAGCGTTCCCGCTGAAAGCAGGCAATAATAATCGGCGCATCCTCATTGGCCAAAACCTGATCCTCCATTGCATGGGAAAGCGCCGTCAGCGATGTCTTGAAGTACAGTTGCGATCGCAAGCGAGGCAACCGCGCCAACAACTCCTCAAGAACAGATGTGGCAATGATCCTGCTGGCCATGGAAGGGTGTGAATAAGAAGATGCCCTACGGTACCATTATCGGCAAATCCGCACCAGCGAACCTATTGAAATTCAGTTCGAGCGGCTGTACCTAAGTCAACCAACGGCTGAATTGCTGGAACCTTCAATCTTAAACTTTTGTTAAGAATTTTATTGATCGGCAGGGCTTATGTGTAGTTTTCTATACTATATTTAAGCAAACCTCAAAAGATCAGCTCCTCTAGCACCGGGGATCAACAAAATCCTCATCATTGCAATGGTTGCTTACAGTGTTCCCAAAAGCGCTCCGTGGAAACACCCATGGCAAAGCAAGAGGGGTGTAGTAAGTTGGGTTTCAGAGAATAAGGTGAAAAAGCTGTGACTGCCCGTATTTCTGCTGTCCCTAGTGCTGGTCATCGTCGGTATGATCCTGAGGCGATCGCCCGCTACTACTGGCGACATCCTTGGCGAGTTATCTGGCGGTTCCTGAACATTGCGGTCTCTTTCCTAACATTTTGGCTGTTATTGCAGTGGGACAAGTGGTTAGGGCAACAGGAAAGTCAGCGTCCCCTGCGGGCAATGCAACTGCGCAAACTCCTAATCCGTTTAGGCCCAACCTTCATTAAAGTCGGTCAAGCCCTCTCCACTCGCCCCGATTTGATTTGTCCCGACTACCTCGAAGAACTGACGCTCCTTCAGGACAAATTGCCCCCCTTTGCCAATGAGATTGCTATTGCCATTATTGAGCGAGATCTGCGCTTAAACCTAGGGGATATTTTTGCCGAATTCTCACCCCAACCGGTGGCCGCCGCCAGTCTCGGCCAAGTCTATCGAGCCAAACTCCACAGTGGTGAAGAAGTGGCCGTCAAGGTGCAGCGTCCCAACCTTTTGCCCGTGATTACCCGCGATCTCTTCTTGATTCGCCTTTTGGTGCAGTGGGTCAAGCCTTGGCTACCGATTAACCTCTGCCATGATTTGCGAGACATTGTCGATGAATTTGGCCGCAAGCTCTACGAGGAAATTGACTACCTCAATGAAGGGCGCAATGCCGAGAAATTTGCTGCCAACTTCCACGATGATCCCACGGTCAAGGTACCGAAAATCTATTGGGAATACACCACGGAGCACGTGCTTACGCTGGAGTGGATCCATGGCATTAAACTCACCCGTACGGATTGTATGGTGGCGGCGGGCGTCAATCCCGATGAGCTGATCCGTGTTGGCGTGATTTCTGGTTTGCGGCAACTCTTGGAATTTGGCTTTTTCCATGCGGATCCGCATCCGGGGAATCTGTTCGCCATGCCCGATGGCCGTATGGCCTACATTGACTTCGGCATGATGGATCAACTGGAGGAGAGCACTAAAGAATCCTTGGTGGATGCCGTCGTTCATTTGGTGAACAAGGACTATCAAGCCTTGGCGACGGACTTTGTCAAACTGGGCTTTTTGACCCCGGAAACGGATATTACGCCGATTATCCCTGCCCTTGAGTCGGTCTTTGAAGAGGTGATTGGCTCCAGTGTGCGGGAATTCAACTTCAAAGTGATCACCGATCGCTTCTCCGAGTTGATGTATGCCTACCCCTTCCGGGTTCCCGCTAAGTTTGCCCTGATCATTCGCTCTCTAGTCACCCAAGAGGGCATTGCCCTGTGTCTCAACCCTAACTTCCGCATTGTTGATGTCAGCTATCCCTATGTGGCACGGCGTCTGCTGCAAGGAGAATCGCCCCAACTGCGGCGACGGTTATTGGATGTCCTCTTCAAGGATGGTCGTCTGCAGTGGCAACGCCTGGAAAACCTAATTGCGATCGCCCGGCAGGATCAGCACTTTAACCTCGCGCCAACCGCCACCTTGGGCTTGCAGTATCTCTTTTCTGAGGAGGGGCAGTACCTGCGGCGGCAAATTGTGCTAGCGTTAACCGAAGATGACCGTCTCCACACCGAAGAGGTGCAACGCCTTTGGAATTTGGTCAAGTCTGATCTGCGTCCGCTCTTCTTGATTGATGTGGCATGGGAAGCCCTCAAGGCCTCTGTCTCCCACACGCTCGGTAAAGAAGAAGACAGCAATTCCTTGGTGGTGGCCAGCTAAGGGTTGGCAGCGGTTATCAACGTTCCTGAGTGTCCAAGAAGGATTAGGTATCCCGTGTTTGATCCACCCATTGTCTTGCTACTGGCGGGTATTTTTATGGGGTTGACCAGTGGTAAAGCCTTTGAAGCCACCCTCAAGCAGAGTGTCCAAGAATGGAACCGCAGTCGTTCCACCCGTGTTCTGAGTCAATTGCGCGGCCCCCAACTTCAGTTGCCCTACTTGGGGATTTCCATTGGTATCTGGCTCTTCCTGATGGCGGGATTGTGGACCTATGGCTTTGGTGCAGGGCTGAGTATGGTCATTGCCTTTGTGCTGACGATCGCCACCGCCCTTTTGGTGTGGTATCAACTGGGGAAAGTGCTGACCATTTTAAGTACGGGTGGCTCCCGTGCCCTTGATCTCGATGCCCTTGAGGCCAAGGAATAGTTTTTTATAACTCCTAAAGGAGGCGTTGTGGATTTACTGACCCAAGTGGATGAACTGATTGCCAACGCCCCCGATGACCCTGCGACTGTGGCGGCGGTACAGGCGATCGCCCCCATTCTCTACGAGGAAGCCCAGCGCTACGGGCAAACGGTTTACTACGTCCTGCAAACTCCCGATGGTCAGTGGCAGGTGATTACCCTTGAGGAACAGCAGCCCCCCCACCAGCAAAAAAATGTGATCCACGCCTACGGTAGTGAAGCCATGGCTCAAGAGGCCTGTGATGAACAAGTGATCCCAGTGCCCATGCCAATTATTCCCCTTTTGTTTCAACTGTTGGCGGCAGAGCCAGTGGATAGCCTGATGATCCTTGAGGCGGATGGCGAACGAGGCTGGGAAGTGGGGCGAGAATGGTTACTAGCTCAAGTGCGCGCAATCCTCAGTGCTCCCCCGGATATGGCCTAGGACGGAAGCTGCTCACCACGAATCGCCAAGTCTAGCAGTTGCATCGGGTGGTAAATGGGCACGGAGCTACTCTGCTCTTGGAGATACTGCCGCAATTGCACGGTGCAGCCCACATTGGCTGAGACAATGACATCAGGGCGAGTATTCAGCAGGTTGCGTACCTTTTGGCGTCCCAATTCCGCTGCGACATCGGGTTGAAGAATGTTGTAAACCCCGGCACTGCCACAGCACAGGGCTGCATCGAGGGGTTCGCGCAGTTGCACTTGGGGAATTTGTCGCAGCAGTTGCCGCGGTTCAAGGCGAATTTTTTGGCCGTGGATCATGTGGCAGGCATCTTGATAGACCAAGGCCAAGGGGCGATCGCCCAAGGGGTGGAGCGGTGTCACCAAGCCCTGTTTGACCAAAAAGACCTGCACATCCTCCACCTTTTGCACAAAGTCACGGGCGCGATCGCGGTACTCTGGATCGGCAGCCAAAAGGCGATGATATTCCTTGAGGGTGTGGCCACAACCCGAGGCATTGATTAAAACCGCATCCACATGAGCGGCAGTAAAACAATTAATCATCTGGCGAGCAAGGGTTTGCGCCTGATCCTCTTCCCCTTGATGATGGGGCAGGGCACCACAGCATCCCTGTTGCGGCGGCAGCACCACCTCAAAGCCATTGGCACTTAACACGGAGATCGTGGCTTCATTCACTTCCGGCAAAAAGAGCCGTTGGACACAGCCCAGAATCACCCCCACGCGGCCACGCTGTTTCCCTTGGGCAGGCACCACTTCAGGCCAGCGATCGCGAAATGTTTTGGCTGAAAGGGGCGGTAGCATTTGATACATGGCCGCAAGGGACTTGGGCAAGAGCCGTTTCAGGAGTCCCAGCCGCTTTTCGAGATTGGCCAAGCCTAGTTTTTGGTAGAGCCAGAGCGGCCACAGGAGGGCACGCAGCCGTTGGGGATAGGGCAGCGTTTGGAAAATCAACTGCCGCAACCAGCGATCGCCCACGGGCCGCTGATAATGGCGCTGCACTTGAACCCGCGTGGCAGCAATCAACTTATCGTACTCAACCCCCGATGGACAGGTGGTGACGCAGGCCAAGCAACCCAAACAGGAGTCAAAGTGCTGTACGACATCCGCCAGTTGCACCTGTTCCTCATGAATGGCATCCATGAGATAGATACGACCACGGGGAGAGTCCATTTCCGTCCCCAGTACCCGATAGCTAGGACAGGTGGATAGGCAAAACCCGCAGTGGACACAGGCATCAATCAGGTGTGGATCAGGAGGCGACTGCGCATCAAAGCCAGCCACAGGATCAGTTGCAGTCATTCGTAAGTATTGAAACTTGTCTAGAGATTGCCGACAAAAACGCCAGTGCCAAAGACACCCGTTGCATCCAATTGTTGCTTAAGATTCCGCATCAATTCAAGGGCGTTGCCGCGATAGTCCCAAGGATCGAGTTGCTGCTTGAGGTTCAGGGGGGCGGCTAAGACGGTGACATAGCCCCGTGGTAGCCCTTGGCGCAGCCTGAGAATGAGTTGACGGAGATGCTCCTCCTGTCCGTGGAGATAGGCGTAACCGACCCCTGCACTCATTTCGCCTCGGCACTCGCAGGCCAATTCCCTTGCCAACTGCTGAAGCTGGGTGAGAGCGGGCAACATTTCGCTTAGAGGCACACCGATTTTGAGAGTCACTTGATCGGGGGTGGGGTTGAGGGTAATGCCTAGAGGGGCTTGGGGTTCCAGTTGCAGATTATGGGTCTGGGCAATCTGACTCAGGCGATCGCCCAACGTACCCGCAGCAATCACTTCCCGCAGGGTATGGAATTCCAATTCCAACAGCAGCGTCCCCCGTGGTTCAAGGCGCAACACACACCGCGCGGGCGCAAGGGAACTCGTCAAAATCACCTCAAGTCCCTTGGCCAAAGCAGAGACTTCCCCCCGCAACTGCCAGATTTGTACCGCATCCGGCAGAGGATACACCCGCAGCGTCACCTCTGTCAGAATCCCCAGTGTGCCATAGCTGCCGATCAGGAGTTTCATCAGGTCGTAGCCGGCAACATTTTTGACCACCCGCCCTCCCGCTTTGACGATTTGGCCATCACTGCGAATGAACTTCACCCCCAACAATTGATCGCGCCATGACCCATACCGCTGCCGTAGTGTGCCATTGCTTTGGGTGGCCAAGCAGCCGCCAAGGGTGGCCGTTTCTCGAAAGAGGGGATCTGCGGCAATCCACTGTCCTGCGGGTGCTAGGTGGTGCTGGAGCTGCTGAAAGGGAATACCCACTTGGGTGGTGACGGTCATATCGGCAGCCGCATGATCAATGAGCTTCTGCCACGCCGTTGTCCGCAGAAAAATATCTGCCTTGGGGGTGTTCCCGAGCCAATTGAGTTTGGTGCCTGCTCCAATGGGCAACACTCGCCAGCCTTGGCGCCGGGCACAGGCAATCACTTCTGCCCCCGCTTCTGGGGTGGGGGGAGTCAGCAGCAGGGCTCGCTCAGGAAGGTAGGGGCGCAGGTGGGGGGCGCGATCGCCCAATTCAGCCACAGAATGGACGGCGGCATCCCCCAACAGTGCGCTCAGTGTGCGTTTCATGGATTACGGGTGGGCAGTTCAAAAACAAACCCTTCGTAGTATAAAAGTTGACCGTCCTCACTTTTGACCGGGCGGGCACATTCACAGATGGTTGTGATCGTTTGATCCGCGCGATACACCTTGGAAACCAAGTTGCGCACAAAGCCACGAGTTTCAATTTGTTGTTGGAATTTTTGCCAACTGCTGTCATCCACATAGGGTCGCTGGTTGTGGTGTTCAAGATCCGCTAGCCAATCTTCGGCATCGGCATAGCCATAGATGCGTGCCAAGGCATTGTTGACTTTGAAGTAAACCCCCTCGGGCGAACTTTGGTAAATCCCGACCACGGCTTCCTCAAACATCTGCCGATACTGTTCTTGCGCTGCTTGCAGTGAGGCAACCAAGTCGCGCCGCTCCTCGACAATTTCCTGCAACTGCTGGTTTTGCTTTTGCAAGAGGGCATTTTTTTGCCGCAGCTTCCGCTGCAGTAGCGCGATCGTCAACTGATTTTTTACCCGTGCCAGCACCTCCGCCTGCTGAAAGGGTTTGGTGATGTAGTCGGCGCCGCCAATCTCAAAGGCCTTGACCTTGTCAAAGACATCATCGAGGGCACTAATGAAAATAATGGGGATATGCTTGGTCTTGGGATTCTCCTTCAGGGTTTGACAGACCTCGTAGCCATTCATATCAGGCATCATGATGTCCAAGAGAATGACATCCGGGGGTTCGGCCTCAATCCCCATGAGCGCCATTTGGCCACTAATGGCACCGCGCACATCGTAGCCTTCCAGTTGCAGCAGCGTTGTGAGAACTTCAACATTTTCGGGGGTATCATCGACTATCAGAATGCGACCAGCCCCTGAATCAAAGAGGTCGGTGGTCATGCACGGGTCTCCCAATGGCGATCGTTTGTCAGCGCCCTGACACTCCCCATCCTATCAAAGTTTTTTCTGAGCGCCGGCGATCGCCGGCCACTTCCCAATTGGCAAGATCTCCAATACTTTATTTTTCTATAGTGATGATGGTGGCACACAGCGGTAAAGATAATCAAGGATAATCAATGACAACAAATTGGGAAAATTTTCGCAAAAACCTTGGGGAATGGCATGGCTCCTTTACGGCGGTCAGCCCTACGGGAGACGTGGGAGCGTCAGTGCCCTCGATTTTGATCCTTGCCGATACTGCTGACGGTCAACGGGTGCGCTTTGAACTGCGACGCTTTGGTAATGGCCTTGACCAGCCCCCTACGAGTGAAACGGTGCAGGAGTATGCCACCATTGGCCGCCAAAATGTCTTTTTTCCGACGGGGGCTTTTTCTAAGGGATCGTTGCAGGTGGCGCCCTTTGCCGAGTTTGGTGCGGAGTATGGCTTTGTCATGGGCGATCGCCGACTGCGGTTTGTCCAACTCTTTGACAAAAATCAGCACCTCCAATCCATGACTCTGATTCGCGAGTTTCGTGCCCACAGTAACGCCGTTGAACGTCCTCCCTTAACCGTGGATCAACTCCTAGGGGAATGGCGCGGTACCGCCTACACCGTCTATGCCGACTGGCGATCGCCCACGGAAACCCCGACCCAGCTGAGCCTTTGGCGCGAGGGCGATCGGCTCTACCAGCGGCTGCAAACCCCCGACCACGAGGTGAAAACAACGGCCACAATTGCTGGGTCGCGCCTACTCTTTACGGATACGGATCAACCCAAGCAGCTTTTGTTGCTCCCCGACGGTACCTCTAGCCTAACCCCCTTGCAGGTGTCCTTTCGTCACCCCTTTTTTGTGGAGGTGGGCTGGTTGTGGGCAGAAGGACAGCGGCAGCGCCTCATTCGCACCTATGGCGATCGCGGCGAATGGGTCAGTGCGACGCTCGTTGTCGAAGAACGGATAAGCTAAGCATCCCCAGCAAGAGGGGTAGCAACCAATCCCCATAGCGAGTGTAGAGGGTCTGGGTTTGCCGCCGCAAAATCGTTGCCGCATGAATCACAAACTCATCGGCATTGGAGAGCCAAACAGTTTCCCCTGTAGGCGCAATCACCGCAGAAAGACCCGTATTCGTGGAGCGCACGAGCCAGCGATCGCCCTCGACGGCACGCAACACATCATGGCCATGGTGCTGGGTCATCAGTTGGCGACGGTAGGGATCATTGTTGGCAACACTGAGGATAAACTGCCCCCCATGAACCAGTTGCCAGCGGCTGCGGTGGGAAAAGGCAGATTCAAAGCAAATCAGGACAACGGCCTTGCCCCAAGGGGTGGTAAAGACCTGATCAGGGTTCCCCGGCAGGAGGCGCGATCGCAACGTGGATAACCGCTGTACTACCCCCGCCAGCCAATCGGGAATATATTCCCCCAAAAGAACAAGGTTGACTTTGTTGTAGCGACTGTAAATCTCCCCCTGCCCATCGAGGGTCAGGAGCACCTGATGATGCCCTCCTGGCGTCTCCATGAATGTCCCTAACCACAGGGGAACCCCTGCCTCGCGAACAGCGCTGGTGATGGGATTGACTTGGTGTGGTTGCCACAAAATCGGCAGTGCCCCTTCCGGAGTCAAGACGGCATCAACCCCTAGAGCCACCAGTTGGCGATAGCCACGGGGATAGTCCTGCCAAGCGCGGCGGATACCCTCTGGCGTGAGCTTTTCCCGTGTCGGGATATTGCCTTGGATCAAACCCACCCGTAGGGGTTCCCCTTGATCCGCCATGACCCTAGCGCCTAAAACAGCATTGAGGGCGATCGCCCCCAAAAGAGTAACAACGAGCCATCGCTTTGCCCATGTGTGCCGCTGCAGACTGAGGGTGACCAAGCCATTCACTGTCATCACGACTGCCGTAATCGTGGTGGGTCCCGCCAGACGACCCAGTTGAAGGAGTCCCGTTGGACTTTGGGTCAGGGATAAACTAATCCACCACAGGGGCGAATAGCTCCAGAGGGCTTCAAGGGCACACCAAAGGGTGACACCCCACAGAAGTTGCCAAGGGGCGGCCCGCCGCACCCCATAGCGTGCCATCAAAAAAGCCCAACTCCCACTCAGGACTGCCCCCCAACCACTCAGGAAAAGCCAAATCCCCCGCGAGATCAACCAACTGGGCACTGGCGCAATGCCAATCCACGTCAGGGGATGCAAATCCCACACCCAGACTAAGCTACTGCCGTAGAACCCTAGTCCCCAACACAGGCCGGCGATCGCTGCCCACAGTGGCGATAAAACCTGACACTGCCACCACAGGGGCATAATTCCTATGAAGGCCAAGAACCACCCGCTTACTGGCGGTAGCGCCAACTGTGTTCCCCAGCCCGCGATGCCTAAACCAACACACAGCAGCCACCTAGGCAATACTTTGGCGTTTGCGTTGCTCTTTGGGGGAAGGAGCCACATGCCAGTGTCCTGCTTTAATCAGTTCCCGTTCCAGTAAAGCAAAAAAGCGTTGGCGATCGCTGCCGCGCACAACGGCTAAATTGTGGGCTTCTGCTAATGCCACGGGGTAACCCCGCCCTTTTTCAATTTGTGCTGCCGTCAACGCAACTGCCTGTTGCCACAGGTCTGCATCCCGCGCCACCCATTGAGGAACTTCCAAACGCACCACTTCCGAGCCACCGTGGAGATAGGCAACGTAGATCTGATGTTCACCGTAATGTTCCAGAATGCGACTGCGGCTCCGCCAGAGGGGACTATACTGTTGCGGTGCCAAGTGTGCTTGCCAGAGGAGCACATCCCGCAGGGGATCAAAGACTTGACAAGGGGGGCGATCGCGAGTCGCCTCGATGCCAGTCTGACTTGTCTGACCACAGTGGAGGGCACAGTTGGGTTCAGGGTAGGGGCAAACCCCCAAGCGCAGAAAATTCACCGTTTCATGACTGCGGGAGGCGCTGACATAGCCCACCAAGGGAATTCGCTTCGCGCGCAATTCATCCCAAGCAGCTAAAATGGGCGTCAACAATTCCTCACGCACCATTGGCGGCAGTGATTCCCACGCCCAGAAAATCAGTGAACCATCCACGAGTGCTAGGCTGGGGGCTTTCTTGTTTTGCGTTTGAATGAGTTCAACAAGGGCAAGAATTTCCGCTTGAGTGCGGCGGTAGCGTAACCAATCCTCTATGGTGAGTCCCCAACCCCGCGATCGCCCCAATTCATCGGGGTCATAAACCAACTGCGGCACACTATCTAAATGGGGGCGTTGCCCTTGACCGTAGGCGATCGCCACCCGTCCCACATTAATCAAATAGCAATAGGCAATTTCGTGGTGACTGGGGGCAATTTGCGAGCCATCGGTGGCAAAAATTGTGTGTGACCTTGGGGCAGGGGGGACAGCGTGCTTCACCGTCAGGGATTCAATGGGTTCAGCAGCATTAAAGGGAAAGGACTCGCCCCACGCTTGGATGGCTTGGCGATAGTGCTCTAAATTTTCTGCCATCGCTGTCAACACTTCGAGGGCACGGGCTTGTTTTTGTTGGCTGGCGATCGCCCCTTGGCGGATCACTTGACCCACCGTTCCCATTTGAGCAGCCACTTTGACGAAGTCCAACACTGTTTTCGTATCTGGAGATACAGCTGTCCTGAAGACCTGCTCCAATACTAAATCTAAACAACATCTCAATAATTGCTCATGGGTACTGAGTTACAGGTGAGCACACTGCTAATCGTTGGAGTCCGTCCCTATGCCGAAGACCCTGTTCAAAGTAGATTTGACTAAGCCCATGGATCAGCAAGAACTGCCGGGGCATAATCACTGGCATCCAGAGATCCCCGCAGTGGTTTCAGTCAATCTCGGTGATGAAAGATGCCCCTTTATGAGTTTCGCTGCTCTACGTGTGGCATTTTTGAGGAATGGCGATCGCTCGCCCAATCTAGTGAACCCGCCTTTTGTCCAGAGTGTCAGCAGCTTGGCCGACGTATTTTTCCGTACCAGCGGTAAATCTCTCTTCTTCCTTACCCCGACCCTCGCGGGGGAGTGACCCAGAACTGGTGCAGCGATCGCCCCAAGAACCCAAGCCTCCCCGCTTTCAGCAGCACTCCTGTGGTCGCCCGTGGATGCTCAACCACTAATTAACCGCTCACACAGGATGAGGTGAGCATTTTTGCCGCTTTTTCAGCCTTGGCTAAACTGACATCCGAACATCTAGCTTCTCTTAAAAGAGCTGTACTGGCCACGCTGAATTCGTGTGAAGAGATCCCTCTGAAAAGAGCTGTATTAAGATTTATTACAATTAGGAGTTTCGCGTAACTTCAGCTATTGTGAGAGGTACTGTCAAGAGTAACGGATGTATGTCCTTGAAAAAACGGCAGCCCTTTTCTGAAATATGTCATAACATATTGTGCCTAAACACAATAAGCACAAAAATGTGTGACCCGTCCTACAGCGGCGTTGGCTGCTGCAAGGATGTTCGATCCCTGTGAAAGGGGCTGTACCCAATTGATGTCCCATTGTTGTTGAAAGTTGATGATTTTCTACTCGTAGGGGCAATCATGAGAATTGGTGAATTACTACTGAAGGCGGGGTTAATTACACGAGGCCAACTCCAAGTCGCCTTAATGGAAAAAAGCATTTATACCAACTTGCGCTTTGGTGAAATTGTTGCCCTCCATGGTTGGTTGCCCCAAAAAACCATTGACTTTTTTGTAGAAGAGTGGCCAAAACTGATCCAAGACAAGGAAAAACGGCCGATTGGTTTTTACCTGAAAAAGGCAGGCTTATTGACGGAAGAGCAAATAAAACAAATTCTCAAGGAGCAGTGGCAGGTGAACTATCGCTTCGGTGCCTTGGCTGTCCTCAATGGCTGGGTAAAACAGGAAACAGTAAACTTCTTCCTAGAATACGTCAACCCCAATGCCCTCAAAGAAAGGACGCGCATCGAGAAGGCTACACTGTCGGATATCAAGCGCCCAACTCCCCAAAGTCGCAAGCCTTCAAAACAATCCCTTGCCTCCCTGAAGAAGGTGGCCGATCCAGAGGACTTGGCGGAGATCGATCTCGATCTTGATTTTGATCTTAATGAGATTGAATGGCTAAGTTAGGCCAAGTGCAGCCATTGCTTGACGCCCTAGGCTGAAATAAAAAACTCGCACCAGAGATAACTCCCATGCGAGTGCCGTTACGAATCAGTCTTGAGAGAGGACAATCACACCCCTGTGCTAGCTCATCGTGGCATGACTGCGATCGTAGCTTGTCCAGACATGGGGCTTAATTTTGCCCTGAATTTGGTTCCAATAGTGACCTGCGGCCGCAGGTAATCCCATTTGGGCAATCATTCGCGTGAGGAGGGATTGTTCGCGGTTTTTGATCACTTGGTGGTGATGGGTGAGAATGACCCGCGAAAGTTGATTGAGATCAAGCGCTGGCATATTCACTTCCTTGGCTGTGTTGGCAGCAGTGGTTGCTGTCGTATTCACAGCTTCCGTTTGACCCGTACGGTAGACCACACCGCGATAGATTAAATCCCGCACAGGTTGAGCCGGAGGATTCACTGCTCGAGTGCAGTGGTAGTTCCAACCCCGATATTTGGCTACAACATCGGTTGCTTCAGTACGGACTGCCGGAGGAACGTAGTCGTATTGAACGCCGCGATAGGTGAGTGTAGTTGTCATCATCATCGCCCCAAATGATGTACTGGCTAGTTGTTGTCAGCTGAGGCGCGTTCCTTCGGGACAATTGCCCTACTTCCGTCTTCGCTATTCACCTAAGTTTTTTGGTGGTTAATAGCAAAGATGAACGATTTATTTCTGTATCTAATTTAACAGTTTTGCCACTATGAGTGCAAGTGGTTACAAAAATTTACACTAGAAACCTTCTCTTTTGTGCCAGAGGTGCCCTGATCAGGGGAGAACTAACCTAAATCACCTAAATCTGAGCGGCGTTGGTGAGAATAATGTGGCGATCGCGATCGTAGGTGAGCCACTGCTCCTTTTTGAGTTTGCCCAACAGACGTGTGATGGTCACTCGACTTGTGCCAATCGCCGTTGCCAGTTGCTGGTGGGTGAGGCGAACACTATAGCGAGTGCCGAGGGGATGGGGTTGACCAATTTCTTGCTTCAAAAGCAAGAGTAAATGGCGTAATCGCTCCTCAATCCGGCGATGGCTGGTAATTCCTAAAAGACCTTCCGCTTGCCGTAGGCGACGAGCCAGACCCCGCACAAGGCTTTGGGTCAAGTTGGGTGAGGATTCTACCTCCACCAGTGTAAAGAGCATCAACTCTGCCTTGGAAAGTGCCTTGGCTTGGTAGGCCGTTAAACTGGTCAAGGGTAAACCAAAAGCAGTACCGGGTGTGGCCAGTCCCACCACCACTTCTTCACCATCGGGGTGCAAAAGGTTTAACAGCACGACGCCCCGGCTCACTAGCCAAATGCGCTCTGGCTCCATCCAGATGCTGTCCCCCATGCCAAACGTGTGTAGTCGAGAGGGGCAACGCCAGCGTCCATCCACAGGGGGAGTGATTGCAGCGGTGGAGACGTTTGCCATGGCAGTAGAACCTCAAGCAAAGGAACCAGCCCTTAGGTGTGTGCCTGAGAGATGGGTGGTTTTTCCAACATTCCCAGTGCCTGTGTTCTGGGTAACGTTAGCAACAACCGCCTATTAGACTAAGGGGTAAATGTAAAAATCAGATGATGGCTCCTTGATCATTTGGTTAAGGCTTGCCGCCCAGCACAGAGATGGCCTCCAATAAACCGCGAGCTTTGTTCAAGGTTTCTTCGTATTCCCGCTGCGGATCGGAATCCGCAACAATACCAGCACCGGCTTGGACGTGAATGAGGTGTTGGTGGTCGCTTAGCAGTTGCACCACCATCGTGCGAATAGCGATCGCGGTATTGAGTTGACCTTCAAAGTCATAGTAACCATAGGCACCAGAGTAGGGGCCACGGCGGCAGCCCTCCAATTCATAGATGATTTCCATGGCTCGAATTTTGGGGGCACCACTGACGGTTCCAGCCGGAAAACAAGCTTGGAGCAGATCCCATGCCGTTTTATCGGGCAATAGTTCGCCGACAACATTACTCACAATATGCATGACGTGCGAGTAGCGTTCAATCACCATAAACTCCTCGACGGTGACACTCCCCTGACGACACACGCGCCCCAAATCATTGCGCCCCAAATCAACGAGCATGACGTGTTCGGCCACTTCTTTGGTATCGGCAAGGAGTTCTGCGGCGAGCTGCTGATCTTCGGCGTAGGTGTGACCCCGCTTGCGGGTACCGGCAATGGGCCGGACAGTGGCAAGGAGAGACCCACGTTTTTCAGGATGGTGTTCGGCTTTGACCATGACTTCTGGGCTAGAGCCAATGATCTGCCACGTGCCAAATTGAAAGTAGGCCATGTAGGGGGAAGGGTTAATCAGGCGCAAGGAGCGATAGAGGGCAAAAGGATCGCCGCTGTAGGTGGCACTGAGGCGTTGGGAGAGAACGACTTGGAAAATATCGCCCGCACGGATGTAGTCCTTGGCCCGCGCCACATTGGTACAGAAGGCTTCGGGAGTGATGTTGCTGGTATAACTAGGGGTCTGGCGACTGGGTTGCCAGTGCAGCTGGGTGGCCGCAGCGGGAATCGGAGTTCGCAGTTGACTCAAAAGCCGCTCTAGGCGATCGCTGGCATGGGTATAGGCCGTTTTCAAGTCCGTCTCACGGGTATCAGCATAGACCACTGCCCAAATTTTCCGCTTCACCTGATCAAAAATCAGGATTTGATCCACCTGCATCCACACGCCATCCGGCAAATCCTTTTCAGTGGCAGGATGAATCGGAACCCGCGGCTCAATCCACTGAATCAGTTCATAGCCCCAAAAACCAAAAAGACCGCCAATGCCCCCCGGCAGTTGTGGTAGCTTCACGGGTTGATAGGGGGCAAGGCAATTGGCCAAAATTGTGAAGGGATTGCCCGTAAATGTGGTGAGTGAGCCATCGCGATGGGTTTGGGTGGTTTGGTTGCCCCGCGTTTCTAGTACCCAGAGCGGATCACAACTGAGGAGGCTGTAGCGAGCCAATTGTTCACCCCCCTCGACGGACTCGAGCAAAAAGTTGTAGGGGCGATCGCGACAGACCCGATACCAAGCCGATACGGGCGTGTCCATGTCCGCCACCCACTCCTGATAGATGGGGATGAAGTTACCCTGCTCAGCAAGCTGACAAAAGGTCTGAAAATCGGGGTACATGGTCGCGTCTGTGAAAACCTTTCTATTTTCTCCCTAAAGGGGGGCAACAGCAATCTCAACGCCAAGGGTGAGGTGCTTTTGGGGTGGCACGTGCAGGAGATCTACCCCCGTATTCAAGGCATTGCGGGGGGCAGTCCAAGGTTCTAGACAGTAGTAGGGTTTGCCCTGAACCGTCCAAAAAACAAGGGTTGTAAACGCTGTATCGTAGCGCAGCGTCAGGCAGTACTGTTGTTGCAGATCACAGACGCGAGCCACTTGACCCGTGAGGGGACGACAGGCCAAATCCAGTTCTGCCGCATGCCAGTCAAACGTGCCGCTAAAGGTGAGGGGTTGTTGCGTTTTCTGATCCACCATGGCATGGATTGGCAGGTCAAACTGCAATTGCTGCTTGTCAGCAACGGCAAAGTAGGGATGCAAGCCAAAGCTAAAGGGCAAGGGGGTGTCACCGGGGTTAGCCACCTCAAAGGCGATCGCCAAGGCATCAGCAGCAAGGGTGTAGGTTAAGGTCAGATGAAAGGCAAAGGGATAGACTTGGCGCGTGGCTGGCGTATCCTGCAATCCCAGCGTCAAGAGATGTTCCTGCTGATCTAACACCTGCCATGGCAAATCCCGTGCAAAGCCATGCTGCTTGAGGTGATAGGTTTGGCCATTGTGGTGAAATGTATCCTCGGGCAAATTGCCACAAATGGGAAAGAGAATGGGAATACCGCCACGCACGCTTAACTGCGGGTTGGCAAAGCGCTCCCGATCCAAGTACAGCAGCTCATGACCTTGCCACTGCCAGCGGCTAATCAGGCCACCGCGCTCTGGAATTACTTCAACGCGAGTACGTTCGGCGTGGAGAGTATAGGGCATTACCATAGCTGGACAGTACGCCTGCTTTTTAGGATACACTCGCGACTACGCTAGAATAGCGGCAATGCCCTTGGAGGGAGGCCAATGTCCCTAAGATTTACCCTAAACCCCACCCTGCGTTTTTGGTTCAGTGTGTTGCTGGTAACTTGGTTACTGGGGCTACTGGGGCTAGGCTGGTTAGTGCAATCCTTTCTGGTGCTGTTTTTCATCTTGATGTTGACCCCTGTACTCCTTTTTGCAGGGTTACAACTTTGGTTTCGCTGGAAGTTGGTGACGGCGGCTTGCCCAGTGTGTGGCTTTGAATTTAGTAGTTTGAAGAATACCCAAACCCAATGCCCCGCCTGTGGCGAAATCCTGATGGTGCGCGATCGCCAGTTTCAACGCTTGGCTCCCCCCGGCACCATTGATGTCCAAGCAGTAGAAGTCAGTCACTCAGTGATTGAGGACTAGCCACAGTGGTATGATTAGCCCAAGATTGTTGGTCGCTGGCAAGAGGCCCGATGCGACAATCCCTGTCTATGCTTAGATTTGTTACAGGATGCCCTATGCGACAACTGAACTTCTTGATGATATTTGTCATTGGCTTGGGCTTAGTTCTCTTTAGTATTCAGAATACCGAACCCGTAAGTATTAAGTTCTTTGAAGGGAAAGTGATTCAAGCCCCATTGTGCATTGAACTCATCGTGGCCATGGGCATTGGTGCCGTCTTTGCTTGGGTCTTTAACGTCTGGGTACAGGTGCAGCGCATCTTTACAATCCGGGTGGAAATGGAAGCCCGCGATGAGCAAATTGCCCACCTTGAGGAGGATGTGGAACGCTACAAAGCTGCCCTTGAGGAGCAACAACGCCTCTTGCCCAGTGTCAGCAGTGCCTCGACGGAAAAGTAGCCGAGAGCCTTGAAAATTCGTTAGGCTAGGAAATGATTAACTTTTGTTATTTTGTGTTAATCGGCGTGTCCTATGGCTACCTCTCTGGCTGTTGAAAAGAAAAAGTTAAAAAATCCGCCCCTGCAATTGCACTATTTGGGCGATCGCGTGCTGCGTCAACCCGCCAAACGGGTCAGCAAAGTGGATGACAGTATCCGCGATATTGTGCGGAAAATGCTGCAAACCATGTACAGTGCCGATGGCATTGGCTTGGCGGCACCGCAGGTGGGCATCAATAAGCAAATTCTTGTCATTGATATTCATCCCGATGACCCCGAGGCAGAACCGTTGGTGATGATTAACCCGGTCATTAAGGACTTCAGTGAAGACCTTGAAGTCTGCCAAGAGGGCTGCCTGAGTATTCCGGGGGTGTACCTAGAGGTGCGTCGTCCGGCCATGGTGGAGGTGGCCTACAAAGATGAGTGGGGGCGTCCCCAAGTCATCATGGCGGGTGGGCTACTGGCGCGGGCGATCCAGCATGAAATTGATCACCTGACGGGGGTGATGTTTGTCGATCGCGTCGAGAACCAAGCCCTACTGCGCCACGAACTCAAAGAGCATGGGTTTACCGCCAGTGCCGTGCGTCCCATTGCTGCCTAACCCTGAGGATCATCGTCTGTGGCCAAGAGTTATCTATACCTACTGGGTGCCTGTGTGGCAGCGATCGCCACGGTGGGTTGTGTTTTTGAACTGAGTTCGGGAGAAGCCCAGTTGGGAACCCTTCCAACTACCGTGATTTTGCTCCTCAGTGTGCCCCTTGGTTTAGTAGCCTTTGTAACGGCGGTGCGCCTTGCCCGTGCCAGCGATCGCCCCTGATGGATTGGAATCTGCTATGACGCTCACCTACCCTGACGACCTGCAATATCTCGACAGCCATGAGTACCTGCGCCTTGAGGGCGATACAGCCACCCTCGGCATTAGTGCCTTTGCCGTCGATCAACTGGGGGATATTGTCTTTGTTGAGTTGCCTGCCGTTGGCGATGTCCTAGAACCCGGCGAACGCTTTGGCACCATTGAGTCGGTCAAGGCCGTTGAGGATCTCTATGCACCCCTCGCCGGAACCGTGATTGAGGTCAATCAAGCTGTCATTGACAACCCAGAGCAAATTGCTGCCGATCCCTATGGGGAGGGGTGGTTGGTGAAGGTGCAAGTCAGTACCCCCCCTACGGGACTCCTCTCAGCAGCGGATTATCGTGCCCTTGTGGAAGGAGCGTAGGTGCTAACAAGCAGCCTGCAAGTCCTTGTGGATGGATTGGCCACAGGGAGTGTTTATGCCATCTTTGCCCTCGGCTATACCCTTGTCTTCTCGATTTTGGGCATCATCAACTTTGCCCACGGTGCTGTTTTTGCCATTGGCGCTTATCTCACCTATGCCCTCTTAGGGGGACGCTTTGGCTTTAATGGTCTGTTGGCCAATGGACAGCTTCCCGTTGCCTTACCCTTTGCGCTGGCCTTAGTTCTCAGTGCCCTTGGCTGTGGCCTGTTGGGGGTTGGCATTGATTGGGTCGTCTTTCGACCCCTGCGGCAACAGCGCGCCGATACCCTCTTGACCGTGGTGGCCAGCCTTGGGGCGGCTGTTCTCCTCACCAACCTGATCCAGTATTTGGTGGGTGCCGAAGTCTATACCTATCCCGATCAACTCTGGGGGAGATTGCCCCTCACCCTGCGGTTGGGGGACATTGCCCTGCGCACTAGTCAATTTGTCATCTTTGCCGTGGCCGTGGCTTTGATGATTGCCCTGACCTATTGGGTCAAAGGGACGCGCATGGGGAAAGGATTGCAAGCGGTGGCCGAAAATCCGACTGCCGCGACATTACTGGGCATTGATAGCGATCGCATTATTCAAGTGACGTTTTTTGTCAGCAGTGCTTTGGCTGCCGTTGCTGGTACCCTCGTCGCCTTGAGTGTCGGGATTACGGGGCCGCAGTTTGGGGTGATCTTTGGTCTCAAGGGGTTAGCGGTGATTGTTCTGGGGGGCCTAGGGAGCTTACCGGGGACAATGTTGGCGGGTTTTTTGCTGGGACTAGTGGAGGCAATGGTGCCTGCCGCTGCTTCGGGGTTTCGGGATGCTGCGGCCTTTGCGATTCTCTTTCTGGTGCTGCTTGTGCGCCCCCAAGGACTGTTGGGGCAGCCCCCAGTGGAAAAAGTTTAAGGCTGTTGAATTAGTAGTTGACTGCTGTGGCTAGAGCCGTACTACTGGCGGGCACTAATTCCACCTTCAAACTGACGCCAAATTGGCTTTCAAAGGGTTCTTTTTTGTAGTTGACACTCCAAATTTCCAGTTCACAGCGATCGCTCGGATCAGCGGGATGTACCTGCACACAAAACTCCCGTTGTACAGCGCGCCACTCACAGGTCATGTGATCCACTGCCCCAATTTGTCGCCGATCCAAGGCCGAAGCCAGCCGTAGAATCGCACTCAGTTGCTCGACAATTTGCCGTTCTCGCCGTCCCACCAGTTGGCGGAAGTTTTCATGCTTTTTCTTGGGGGGACTCTTGCGGTGATAGCGACAGAGGTTGGCAATGATCTCGATTTCCGTATCGGTGTAGCCGAGCAGACCCCCATGGCGCACAAGGTAGTAGGAATGTTTGTGGTGGGCAGAATGGCTGACGTAGTGACCGGCATTGTGGAGAATCGCTGCTGCCCAGAGGAGTTCTCGCTCTGCTTCTGTCCAGTTGTGGAGAATCCCTTGGGTGCGATCAAAGAGCGTCAGGGCGAAATCGGCCACCCGTTCACTGCTGGCAAGATTGACATGGAACTTTTGCGCCAAACTGTAGGTACTGCGCTGACGCACCGAGCTTTGATAGCGGAGGCGGTCTTCAATCAGGCCGTGGGTAAGCATCCAGTCCACAATGATGCCTTCCCGCAGGGCGCGATCGCAGGTGATCAGGCTGGTTTGACCAAGCATCTCCATGGCCTCAGCGAGAATCACTGCCCCTGCAACAATAATTTCAGCGCGCCGCTCCGACATCCCCAAGAGTTGACAGCGCTGGTTAAAGTTTAGTCGCCGCAATTTGGCCACAAGTGCCTTTAAGTCCCCTAGCGTCAGTTCATAGCCGCGTAGGGAGGGGGGACAAGCACCAAGGCGATCGCAGGTGTGAATCATCATCAGGCTTTCAATCGTGCCTGAGGTACCCACCAATTGCGGTTTTTCATGGGGGCCAAGCTGCTGCCGCAGGTCTTCAACGGCACGATCCAACATTCCCCGTACATAGGCGCGCAGGGCCGCGTAGTCCTGATCGCTAATGGGATCGCTTTTGACAAATAAGTCCGTCAGGCGTACTGCCCCCACTTTGGTACTGCTGAGGTAGCGGGGTTCATGACCATCCCCCAAGATTAACTCTGTGGAGCCACCGCCAATGTCAATGATGATGTGGGGCTTGCCGTTGAACTCTAGCCCCGAGAGCACGCCCAAGTAGATGCGCCGCGCTTCCTCTTCGCCGGAAATCAGATCAATCGTCAGGCCGGTCTCTTCCTTGACCCGCTCTAAAAACTCGCGACCATTGGGGGCTTCGCGCACCGCACTGGTGGCCACGCCAATAATTTCTTCGGCCTTCAGACCTGTGGCCAGTTCACGACAGCGGCGCAGGGTGGCGATCGCCCGCTTCATCGCTTCCTCTGTCAGTTGCCCCGTAATTTGGCAACGTTCCCCCAGCCGCACCATATCTTTTTCAGCAGCAATGATTTTGAAACTGGGTAAACTGGGCTGAATTTGCACCACCACCATGTGAATTGAGTTTGTCCCAACATCAATGGCCGCTAGAATGCGATCGCTGAGATTCACTGCTCGCCACAGGTGGAGATGTTGTTCAGCCGTCATTGGACTTGTAATAAAGGAGACAAACACCCCCTATCCTACCCTAAGTGTTTCCCGTTAGATGATCCTTAATCTTGGCAGCAATACGCGAGCCTAAATAATCGGGAATCACACTGCCATTGGGTCCCAGCAGATAGAGTAACAGTCGCACCCGTCCCTGCCAAAGCATAAAGTTGATATTCACCACCAGCAATTCCTCTTGCCAAATGGCATGCATTACCTTGTAGAGCAGGGCCGGATGATTCGCGGACTCCACCAACAGTGCCGGCAGATGAAAGACCTGATCCTGATAAAAGCTGGTGGTAATTTGCGGCAGGCCTTCGTTGAGGTTAAACTCCATGGCCAGCATTTCCTCAACGGCAAATTCACCACTGAGGGTCTGTTGGAGGGCACGGCGCACGCTTTCACTACGCTTTTTCGTCAGGGGTTTGCCCTGCTCTGAGAGCACCAGTTTGACAAACACCAGCATCGGTGGTCGCACATGGCCATAGAGCGAGACATTGTGAATTGTCAGCTTGTAGGCGGCCATCACCCCAAAGAGATCACTGAGCAGGTAAGAGTGATTGCGGTGGGCAAAGTGGAGAACAGAGCGATCGCCCTCAGGGACAATCTGAATCACCGCCTGATTGGTCTTATGAATTTGAAACCCCAGTTTCAGGTTTTGCAGTTGCACATCCCGACCAACAAATTGCTCATAAAAGTCCGGAAAGGAGCGGTTGAATCGCTTCAGGACATCAAGGTTACGCAGTTGAAAATCGGAAACCATGGGTGAGAGTCGCTATACTATAGCCTAGGCCGGGTTACACTTGGTCGTTTCCCCATCTCCAGCATACTTGCATGAGCTTCTGGAAATCGCTGTTCAATTCGCAACCGACTGCCAGCGCCACCACGACGTCCCCTAGTGTAGGTTCTCAGGTAGAGCGGGACAATGGCAGCGAAAGCCAAATTATTTTCAGCAAAGAAAAAGATATTGATGTCTATGAACTCGAGGAACTTTGTGATGCCGTGGGCTGGTCGCGCCGCCCCATTCGCAAGGTGAAAAAAGCAATTCAGCATAGCTTTTTAGTGATCTCGATGTGGGAGCAGCGGGGTGCCTATCGTCGCCTCATTGGTTTTTCGCGTGCGACCTCGGATCACGCCTTTAATGCCACGATTTGGGATGTGGTCGTGCATCCAGAGTTTCAGGGACGGGGGCTGGGCAAAGAATTAATGCGGCAGATGATCAAAGAACTGCGCAGCGAGGACATCAGCAACATTACCCTCTTTGCGGATCCCCATGTGGTCGACTTTTACCGTCAGTTGGGTTTTCGCCCGGATCCCGAGGGGATTAAGGGGATGTTTTGGTACCCCAATTCCCGCTAGGCTCGATAATCAATAACGTAGCCGAAATCATCCTTTGCCATGAGCCAAATCCCCCTCGTCACTGAGGCTGAGATTGCTGCTGAAGGCCTCAAGCCCCAAGAGTACACCGAAATTGTCCGCCGCCTTGGCCGCCATCCCAACCGCGCGGAATTGGGCATGTTTGGGGTGATGTGGTCAGAGCATTGCTGCTACAAAAACTCCCGTCCCCTGCTCAAGCAGTTTCCCACCCAAGGGGCACGGGTACTGGTCGGTCCCGGTGAGAATGCCGGCGTCGTGGACTTAGGGGATGGCTTGCGCCTTGCTTTTAAGATTGAGTCCCACAATCATCCCTCGGCCATTGAACCCTTTCAGGGGGCAGCGACCGGCGTGGGGGGGATTCTGCGGGATATTTTTACGATGGGGGCGCGTCCCATTGCCCTGCTGAACGCCCTGCGCTTTGGCGATCTTAAGGAAGCCAAAACCCAACAATTGGTGAAAGGAGTCGTGGCGGGTATTGCCCACTATGGCAACTGTGTCGGTGTGCCCACGGTGGGGGGCGAGGTCTATTTTGACCCTTGCTATGCCGGTAATCCCTTGGTGAATGCCATGGCCTTAGGCCTCATGGAAACCCCAGAAATTGTTAAATCGGGAGCGAGTGGCATTGGCAATCCGGTGCTGTATGTGGGATCTACAACGGGTCGTGATGGCATGGGGGGGGCAAGTTTTGCCAGCGCTGAACTCACTGATGAATCAATGAGCGATCGCCCCGCCGTCCAAGTGGGGGATCCCTTCATGGAAAAATGCCTCATTGAAGCCTGTCTGGAAGCCTTTCAAACGGGGGCAGTGGTGGCCGCCCAAGATATGGGGGCAGCGGGCTTGACCTGCTCGACTGCGGAAATGGCTGCCAAAGGCGGTGTTGGTATTGAACTGGACTTGGACAAAGTGCCCGTACGGGAACAGGGGATGGTGCCCTACGAGTTTCTCCTTTCGGAATCCCAAGAACGGATGCTCTTTGTGGCGGCGCAAGGGCGGGAAGCCGAACTGATTGAGATTTTCCATCGTTGGGGCTTGCAGGCGGTGGTTGTGGGTCGCGTCATTGCTGAACCGCTGGTGCGGGTGCTTTACCGGGGCGAGGTGGCCGCAGAGGTGCCTGCCCGTGCCCTTGCCGAAGATACCCCCCTCTATGAGCGACAGTGTCCCAGTGAGCCACCTGTCTATGTCCAACAGGCGCGGCAATGGTCGGTGGATCAATTGGCGCTACCGGCGCGATCGCCCGCGGAGATTTTGCTCACTCTTCTCGCCACCCCCAGTATTGCCTCTAAAGCATGGGTCTATCGTCAGTACGATCACGAGGTGCAAAACAACACCCTCGTCTTCCCCGGTGATGCTGATGCAGCGGTCATTCGCCTGCGGGGCACCTCCAAAGGGATTGCGGCGACGGTCGATTGCCCCAGCCGCTATGTGTATCTGGATCCCTACGAAGGCGGCAAAGCAGCTGTGGCCGAAGCCGCTCGTAATCTGAGTTGTGTGGGGGCAGAGCCTCTGGCCGTCACCGATAACCTCAACTTTGGCAGTCCCGAAACGCCCGTAGGTTACTGGCAGTTGGCCCATGCCTGCCGCGGTCTTGCGGAGGCCTGCCGGGCTCTACAAACGCCAGTCACGGGTGGCAATGTCTCCCTCTACAACGAAACAATTGATCGCAATGGCCAACCACAGCCGATTTATCCGACCCCCGTGGTGGGGATGGTGGGGTTGATTCCCGATTTGCAGCGGGTTGTCGGTCAGGGCTGGCGATCGCCCGGAGATGCCATTTACCTATTGGGGTTGCCTCTGACCACGCCCTTGAGTGATCCGCGCCTGAGCCTCGGTGGGTCGGAATACCTTGCCCAGATCCATGGCCTTGTGGCGGGGCGTCCACCTCAGATTGATTTAGACCTAGAGCAGCGAGTGCAGGCGGTGTGTCGCTATGGCATTCAGCAGGGGTGGGTTGCCAGTGCCCACGATCTCAGCGAGGGGGGCTTGGCCGTGGCCTTGGCGGAAAGCTGTCTCAGCAGCCAACGGGGGGCAACGATTCAATTGCCAGCGGGCACCTATCCGCGGTGGGATGTGCTGCTGTTTGCTGAAGGGGGGGCGCGCATTCTGGTTTCGGTGCCGCCAGCGGCACAGACGGTGTGGGAAGCCTATGTGCAGGCGCAACTGCCCAATGCTTGGACACGCCTAGGGGTTGTTAATGGTGAACATACAGAACTGTGTATTGACACCTGTGACAATTCTCCACTTATCAAGGTTACGATGGAAGAGTTAGCTCTTGCGTGGCGATCGCCCCTGCCGAAGTATTTGGACTAAATGACAGAACAACAATTTGCTGATAAGCCGGAAGAAGCCTGTGGTGTCTTTGGGGTCTATGCCCCGGGGGCGGATGTGGCTCGCCTCGCCTACTTTGGTCTCTATGCCCTGCAACATCGAGGTCAGGAATCGGCGGGAATTGCCACATTTGCGGGTGACACCGTCCACTGTTACAAGGATATGGGCTTGGTCTCCCAAGTCTTTGACGAAGAGATTCTTGGAGGGCTGGTGGGAGATTTGGCTGTCGGCCACAACCGCTACTCGACCACCGGTTCTAGTCGCATTGTCAATGCGCAACCCGTTGTGGTGGACACTCGCCTTGGGCCTTTGGCCTTAGCCCACAACGGTAACTTAGTGAATACCTACGCTCTGCGCGAACAAGTCCTAGCCTGTGATGCCCCTACGGCGGTGTTAGCCAGTACCACAGATTCGGAACTCATTGCTTGGGCGATCGCCCAAGCCGTGGCCACCGGTCAATCTTGGTCAGAGGGGATCATTACCGCTGCTCAACAGTGCCAAGGGGCTTTTAGTCTAGTGATGGGGACACCAGCAGGATTGTTTGGCCTGCGAGATGCCCATGGCATTCGTCCCTTAATGATTGGCCGCCTCATGGGTGAGACCACGCCCCATTACGTGCTAGCTTCTGAAACCTGTGCCCTCGATATTATTGGTGCGGACTATGTGCGGGAGGTGGAGCCTGGGGAACTCGTCCACATTAGTGCCGACGGGATTGGCAGTGTGCAATGGGCAGAGTCGCAACGCAAGCTGTGTATCTTTGAGATGATTTACTTTGCCCGCCCTGACAGTGTGATGCAGGGGGAGAGCCTCTATAGCTACCGGCAGCGGTTGGGACAGCAGTTGGGTTGCGAAGCTCCCGCCGAGGCGGACATCGTCATTCCTGTACCGGATTCCGGTATCCCTGCTGCCATTGGCTTTTCCCAAGCGACGGGGGTGCCCTACGCCGAAGGCCTGATTAAAAATCGCTATGTGGGGCGGACGTTTATTCAGCCCACCCAGTCGATGCGGGAGTCGGGAATTCGCATGAAGCTGAATCCGCTGCGGGATGTGCTGATGGGACAGCGGGTGGTGATTGTGGATGACTCGATTGTGCGGGGCACCACTAGCCGCAAAATTGTCAAAGCGCTGCGGGATGCCGGTGCAGTGGAAGTACATATGCGGATTTCCTCGCCGCCGGTCACTCACCCGTGCTTCTATGGCATTGACACCGATACCCAAGATCAACTGATTGCAGCCACCAAGTCCGTGGCTGAGATTGCCGCTCAGATTGGTGTCGATTCCCTGAGCTATCTCAGTTGGCAGGGAATGATTGCCGCCACTTATGATACGGGCGATCGCTTTTGTTCCGCCTGTTTTACGGGCAAGTACCCGATTAGCATCCCGGAGCCAGTGAAACGGCAAAAGTTGGTGCTTGAGCAAATTCCCCAATGAGTTTGGACTACGGTCACTGGCCTTCGATCCTCTCTGCTGCCGAAGTCAGTGCTGCGGCCACCAGTCTCAGTGAATTGCGCGCCACTCCCCTAGGTTTGGTGGGGTTAGAGCGGCGTCCCCAAGAAAAGGGGCGAGTAGTGCTGGTGCGTCAAGGGCAAGAACTTTTGGCTGCCCCTTGGAGTGCGCGATCGCGCGTGAATGAGTATGGCGGCGGTGCCTACTGGTACCACGGTGATCAGATTTACTTTGTCAATGATGCCGATCAGGGGATCTATGCCCTTGAGGAACCCAGCCCTCAGTTAATCTATCAAGCGGCGAATACGCGCTTTGCCGATGGTTGCGTCGATCCTTGGCGCGATCGCCTGTTGTGTGTCGAAGAGGCGCATTTTGCCGATGGCTCCAGCCAACAGTCCATTGTTGCCATTCACCTGTCGGGAAAACGGACAGTGCTGGTTCAAGGAGCGGGCTTCTATGCGGCGCCACGCTTGAGTCCAGGGGGCAACACCTTGGTTTGGTTGCAATGGTCAGCACCGCAGATGCCTTGGGATGGCTGTGAACTCTGGGGGGCAACCCTCAATGACGACGGCTCCCTTGGTACCCCCTACCGTATTGCTGGCAGCAGCGATGAATCGGTGCAGCAACCCCAATGGCAGGGAGAGACCCTCTACTACATCAGCGATCGCTCTGGCTGGTGGAATCTCTATCGTTACCGTGATGGCCGCCATGAACCCGTTTGGCAGGCCAGTTATGATGCCGGTGTGCCCCTGTGGGTCTTTGGTCAATCCACCTATGCTTTGGTGAACCCGGAAACGGTGGTGTTAACCTATAGCGATCGCGGCCTATGGCGGCTGGCAGTCGTCTCCCTAGCCACGGGTGAGTGGCAAACTGTCCCGACGGACTACACTGAGATTCATTCTCTCGTTCGCCTGAGCGATCGCGCCGTTGCCTTGATTGGCAGTTCGCCCCTGTTGCCCCCCCATATTGTTGAGTTCAATCTGGATGACGGCACCACCACACCGCTGCAACCCATTGCTTCTCCTCTGCCACGGGAGTGGATTTCCCAGCCCGAGGTGATGGAATTTCCGACGAGTGACAGCGCAACCGCCTACGGCTTTTTCTACCCGCCCCAAAATCCCCAAGTACAACCTCCGGCAGACTCACGCCCCCCCTTAATCGTGAGAAGTCATGGCGGGCCAACGGCAGCCAGTGGCACAGGTCTCGATTTGCGCATCCAGTTTTGGACTAGTCGCGGCTTTGCGGTGTTGGATGTCAACTATCGTGGCAGTACGGGTTATGGTCGTGCCTATCGCAATGCCCTGCGGGGACAGTGGGGCGTGGTGGATGTGGCGGACTGTAGCGCTGGGGCAGAGTATTTAGTTCGCCAAGGAAAGGTGGATGGCGATCGCTTAGCCATTCGCGGCAGCAGTGCTGGGGGCTATACCACTCTGTGTGCCCTGACGTTTACGACAACCTTCCATGTGGGAGCAAGTTACTACGGCATTGGTGATCTCCTTAGCCTGCTCAAGGAAACCCATGCTTTTGAAGCCCATTATTTTGATCAACTGATTGCCCCCTATCCCGCAGGGGCAGACCTCTACCGCCAGCGATCGCCCCTCTACCATGCGGATCGCCTCAGCCGTCCAGTGATTTTCTTTCAGGGGCTAAAGGATGTCGTTGTTCCCCCCAGCCAAGCGGAACAGATGGTAGCCGCCCTTCAGGCCAAGAGCATTCCCGTAGAATATTACACCTTTGCCGAAGAGGGACACGGCTTCCGCCAAAGCAGCACGATCGCCACCGCCCTTGAGGCAGAATTAAAGTTTTATCAAAGGCATTTACTCAACGGCTAGAAGAACAATGTTTACTGGCATTATTCAGGCGATCGGTGTCCTCCAGCAACGCTCCGAGTCCCAGTTGGCAATTAACGCTACCGATGCCCCTTTCCTTGCTGAGGTGGCCATTGGCGATAGTATTGCTGTGGATGGGGTCTGCCTCACAGTGGAAACAGTTGATGCCACGGGGTTTACGGTCAGTGTCTCCCCGGAAACGCTGCAACGCACCACATTGGCGGCCAAAGCGGCAGCAGGCGCAATGGTGAACCTAGAACCTGCCCTGCGCGTTGGGGATAGGGTGGGAGGGCATTTTGTGACCGGTCATGTGGATGGTGTGGGTAGCGTGCTAGCGATCGCGCCCACAGGCACGAGTTGGGAATTCACCTTCTCTGCCCCTGCAGCGGTAGCAACCTACATCATCCCCAAGGGCAGCATTGCCATCAATGGCATTAGCCTCACCGTTGCCCATTGCAATGAAAAAGGGGATGAATTCAGCATTGCTGTCATCCCCCATACCTACGCAGAAACGACGTTGCAATTTCTTAGGGTTGGCGATGGTGTGAACCTAGAGGCGGATCTGTTGGGCAAATATACCCGCAAATTTCTCCAGCCTCAAGACGCCTCAACCGCAGTCGAAATTGACCTCGCCTTTCTCCAAGCCCATGGCTACGCCTAGGATCATTATTTTTTCTTCTTGGCAGTCCGAGACTTGCCACCAGATTTTTTGGCAGCAGCACCAAATCCCTTACTTTCAGCCGTAGGTTCAGCGACTGGTTCAGGGTTTTTGGCAGCAGGCTCAGCCACTGGTTCCACTGTCTGCTCAGAAACTGTGACAGGTTCTGGGGCTGGCTCGTCAGGTGTTGTTTCCGCTGCTGGTTCAGGGGCACTCACTTCAGGTGGGGCAGTTTCGGCCACTTCTGGGGGTGCTTTGGCCGTTTTTGCGGCAGCACTCATGGCTTGGGTTTGGGCAGCCACCTCTTCAGCAAGGTTGGTTTCTTGCTTCTCAATCCCCTCACCGAGGACAAAGCGTTGGAAGCGGCGAATCTGGATATTTTCCCCCAGTTCGGCAATGTGCTCTTTGACCAACTCTTCAACGGTCTTGGACTGATCGCGGATAAAGGGCTGGTTGAGCAGGCACAGCTCTTTGAGGGTTTTCTCTAGTTTGCCAGCAACGATTTTCTCCTTGACTTCCGGAGGTTTCCCCTTGAGAGCATCGGAGCCAAGGGCAATCTGGCGTTCTTTTTCCTTGTACTCAGCGGGAATATCATTCACTGAGACAAATTCCACATTGGGGCAAGCGGCAATTTGCTTGGCAATGTCTTGGACAAGGGCTTTGAATTTCTCGTTGCGAGCCACAAAGTCGGTCTCACAGTTCACCTCCACCAGCACGCCAATGCGCCCGCCAGTGTGAATGTAGCTATCCACCAGACCTTCACTGGTGACGCGCCCGGCTTTTTTGCCCGCAGAGGCTAGACCCTTTTGCCGCAACCAAGCAATGGCGGCTTCCATATCGCCGTTGGACTCCTGCAAGGCTTTCTTGCAGTCCATCATGCCGGCACCGGTTTTGTCCCGCAGTTCTTTGACTAGTTTGGCTGAAATCTCTGCCATGATCTGTTCCTCAAGGATTAAGCGTCAGAATCATCTGGAATATCTAGGGCGTCAGCATCACCATCGTCGCTGGCGGTCATCCCATCGTCGTCCTCATCACCGAGATCCGCTTCTGGTTCGTCCAACTGACCATGGCGGCCTTCATAAATGGCATCGGCTAGTTTACCCACAATCAGCTTAATCGAACGGATGGCATCATCGTTAGCGGGAATGGGAATATCCACTTGATTGGGGTCGCAGTTGGTATCCAGCAGCGCCACGATCGGAATCCCCAATTTGTGGCACTCGGCAACGGCGTTGTATTCCCGCTTGACATCAACAATAATCGCGACATCAGGAAGCCGCCGCATCTGTTTAATCCCGCCAAGGTATTTTTGCAAACGTGCCAGTTCTCGCCGCAGGGCTGAAGCCTCCTGTTTTGGCCGCAGATCAATGAGGCCATTTTCCTCCATGCTTTCTAATTCTTTGAGGCGATCGACACGGGTTTTGATGGTATTCCAGTTGGTGAGCATCCCCCCCAGCCAGCGCTGGTTGACGTAGTAACTGCCGCAGCGGAGCGCTTCCTGTTCGACAATGCCGGCGGCTTGGCGCTTGGTACCAATAAACAAAAAGCGTTTGCCTTTTTCAGCGGCGTTGCGGATGTAGTTGTAGGCTTCATCCACCAGTTGGGCGGTTTGCACGAGGTCAATGATGTGCACCCCATTGCGAACCGTGAAGATGTAGGGTGCCATCCGGGGGTTCCAGCGGCGGGCTTGGTGGCCAAAGTGAACCCCTGCCTCCAGCATTTGGGCAAGGCTAAGAACTGCCATTGAGTTGTACTCCTATGGGTTAAACAACCATCCGTCCATCATCCGGTGAGGACACCCAAGGGGACGAATGTGAAAGATTTGCAGATTTACTATCATAGCCAATGATCAAGGCTGTTGGAAAGCTCAATCCACAGTGATTTGGTAGCGTCGTGATCTTGACGCTCAGGGGTGGCCAACCTATTCTGTAAAGATTCAAGACGGCTGGATGGTGCTGAACGTTGGATATTTCCCGCTTGCGATCGCAATGGCAACAAATTCACGGTGACGAAACCTCTGAAGCCGTTATTGAGCAGCACTTTGTGCAACCGCTCCTGAGTGTGTTGGGCTTTGGCGATCGCGATCGCGTCTCCTCTTTTGACACAGGTATGGGCATTGCCGATGTGGCAGCCCGTTTTCCCCGCGAACATCAGCCTCCTTTTTGTCAGACTCAAGTTGACCCCGATTTAATTGTGGAGATTAAACCCCCTGCCCGTCGCTCCCGCAATACCCCCAGTCAAACCGTGGTCTTGAGCCTTGAGAATGGGTCTGCCCATCATAGCCGCGCTCTGCAACAACTCCGCCAACTTCTCAGGGGTTGCCATTGCCAAGGAACCGCTTGGGGGTTGATCACGAATGCTCGCCATCTACAGCTTTTTCAACGCCATGGTCACTTGGTCTATCCAGTGACGCCCAACTATGAACTGACGGGCGATCGCCTTGAGGGCATTATCGAAGACCTCAAAACCTGCTTGCGATCGCGCCCCCGTGCCACCACCCTCTGTCTCTATAACCATAAGGGGGGAGTGGGCAAAACCACCACCACGATTAACTTGGGCGCCACCCTTGCTGTGGCAGATGCCGCTGTCTTGCTTATTGATTGCGACCCTCAGGGGGATCTCAGCCGCGCCCTTGAGCTAACCCCCACCAGTACGACCCTTGCGGCTTGTCTGCAAAACCCTGATGAGCCGATTACGGCTACGATTCGCCCTTTTGACCTGCGCATCCGCACCAGCAGCAGTATCAAGTCTGCCCATATTTTTGATGTCATTCCCGCTGCGCCGCAACTGCAAAGCATTCTTATTCAGGCGATGCAAACCCAACATCCACCCATTACTCGCCTGCGGGAACTCCTCGCCCCCTTGCGCGATCGCTACGACTACATCCTCATTGACTGCCCCAGTGCTTGGCTCTTTTTAAGTAAGAGCGCCGTGTATGCCAGTGACGCCGTTTTGATTCCCACCCGCCACACCGATCTCTCCTCCCTCAACAATGCCGCTCAGGTGATTCACCAATTTCTCTTTAATGAAATTCACACCTTGCGCCGTGAAGGCGGCCCCCTTCCTTTGCCTATTTTCTTTAATGGTGCTCCCACAACCGACAAGGCGATGGCTGTTGCCCAAGCAGAAATTGAACGGATTCTCCAGAAACTTCCCCACCTCACTCCCTACTTTTGGCCACAGTATCAAGCCAATGACACAAGCGTATTTGCCATTCCTGAATATGCCATTATTTCCCGTGCCGCCTTTGCCCGTGTTCCTGCTGTCTTCAAAGATAAGCGCGTCTTAGGCTTTTATCAAACATTGGTGCAGACCTATCTTCGCCCCTTAGCTGCTGTCAATGACCTCCCCTAACCAACAACCTTCCTAACAAGATTTATAAAAAATCTGAAAACAGAAATTGCTTGTTCCCCTAAAATGAAATTACCCCTCCCTGAGCAGCCGTCATGACCGAGCCTGTCACCCAATCCCAACTAGCCGAAGTTCTGGAAACCGTCAAGGCAATCCAGTCGCAGTTGACAGAACTCACCCTTGAAGTGAAGGTGGGGCAAGCAGAAATCCGTGAAAAGTTCAACACCATGGAGGCCAAAATCGAGGCCGTTCGCCTAGAAGTACAGAACAATCGCGAACAGTTAGTGGAGCTAGGGAAACGCCAAAGTTCAACGGACAATCGCCTGTGGGCATTACTGGTGGCACTGTTTTTGATGGTGGCAGGACTCTTGGCCAAAATTACACTGTTTGACAGAGTTTAGAGGAAAATTGCTGTGACTCAGTCCCAATTGGCCGAAGTTCTAGGGCGTATCATCAGATCGATTGACCATCGAGGCAGTGTTTTGCTGAGGCATTACTGGCGGACAAAGCCTATGATGCAGATGAGCGGCAGGTGCTAAGACGACTAGCGGAGAAAGGGTGCGCGGCTGTCATTCCGCCCAAGTCTTGTCGTAAACAGCGTCGTGGTTATGACAAAGAACTGTACAAAGCTCGGCACTTGATTGAGAATTTTTTTGCTAGGCTCAAGCCGTATCAAGGGATTGCCACACGTTACGATAAGACAGCGCGAAACTTTTTAGGTGCGATATATCTCGCTGCCGCTGTTATCTGGCTTAACTGATGACCCACCCTAGGCGATCGCCGCAACCTACAAACCAAGTTTTAGTTGGCACAAAACAACCCCTGACACTGAACTCCACTTGTGGCTAATGTTGCAAGTAACTGGGTACCAAGGGCAGTGCATCCTGAAACAGGGGTGTGGTTAAGTAGCGTTCACCAAAGCTCGGCTGCACCATGACAATTAACTTGCCCGCATTTTCGGGTCGTTGAGCCACCTGAATGGCAGCGCAAAGGGCAGCCCCACTGGAAATGCCTGAAAGAAGGCCTTCTTCACGGGCTAGGCGGCGACCAAAATAAATCGCTTGATCATCAGAAACAGTAATCACTTCATCAATAAGTTCCCGTTTGAGAACGGGGGGCACAAAGCCGGCGCCAATACCTTGAATTTTGTGCGGCCCTGGTTTGCCTCCTGAAAGGACAGGACTATTGCTAGGTTCGACAGCGATCGCCTGAAAGCTGGGCTTCTTGGCTTTGATCACTTCTGCCACTCCCGTAATCGTACCTCCAGTACCCACTCCAGCCACCAAAATATCCACTTGACCGTCCGTATCTTGCCAAATTTCGAGGGCAGTGGTTTCACGATGAATCTTGGGATTGGCGGGATTTTTGAATTGTTGCAGCATGAAAGCATCTTCAAGGGAGGCAGCAATTTCTTCGGCGCGACGAATGGCACCACTCATCCCCTCTGTGCCGGGGGTCAAATCCAGCTCTGCTCCATAGGCACGCAGCATAGCTCGCCGCTCTGCACTCATGGTCTCTGGCATAGTGAGAATCAGGCGATAGCCCTTTGCCGCCGCCACCATTGCTAAGGCAATCCCGGTATTGCCCGATGTGGGTTCCACCAAAACCGTCTTACCGGGGGTAATGAGACCCGCTGCTTCTGCCTCCTGAATCATACTCAGGCCAATGCGATCCTTAACCGAGGCCGCAGGATTCATGCTCTCTAGTTTGACGACAATTTCTGCCACACAGCCTTCCGCTTGGGGAATGCGGTTCAGGCGTACAAGGGGCGTCCGACCAATGAGGGCAGTAATATCGGGGGCAATGTTCATGGGATATCAATCTCCAATTCAAGACAAAAACCTTAGAAAAATTAGATGAATGTCAACCCCAGCCTAGATGTAGTACATGACATCCACTTGCTGGTAAGCCTGCCGCCGATCGCACAAATCCTGAAGGGTATGCTTTTTCAAAACATCATTGGCTGCTGCGCAGGCCTCTAGCCACACTGAACGGATCAGACTACGCTCCAGATCGCCCTTTTCAGGCGGCTTTTGGGCGAGCTTGGACTCAATCCCCTCGATACAGTTGAGCACGTCCAAAATTGAGATTTGCCAAGGTGCTTTTGCCAGCAAGTAGCCACCCCGGGCGCCCCGCTGACTGCGAATCAGCCCCTTGCGGCGTAGGGTCGCCATCAGTTGCTCCAGATAGCGATCGGGAATGTTGTGCAGGGCAGCAATTTGGCGAATTTGTAGCGGCTCCGCCTGTTCATAGGCCGCTGACATTTCCAAGAGCGCCAAGAGGGCGTACTCACTTTTGGCAGACAGTTCCACAAGACGTTTGGCACACGCACGACATTGAGCAGATTGCCCAACCCATAGTATATCCTACTTCTTGATCGGGATTTAGGAGATTCTTAAGAATCTTCACCGTAGCGCTGGTTGCAACCTCGAGAATTCACGGCATTGCGCAAACGCCCTTCAGCAACTTCACTCGAAAAACCGGCTAGACTGAAAAGAGGCTCTAGCTTCATGCCCACGTCTGCCCGATGGTAAGAATTCTGGCCATTGAAACCAGTTGTGATGAAACGGCAGCAGCCGTAGTGTGCGATCGCGCCATTGAAAGTCATGTGATTGCCTCCCAAGTACGTGCCCATCAACCCTTTGGCGGTGTCGTACCGGAAGTCGCCTCCCGTGCCCACTTGGAAAACATTAACGGCGTGATCACAGCAGCGATGAGTGAGGCCGGTTGTGATTGGTCTGCCATTGATGCCATTGCTGTCACCTGTGCTCCCGGATTGGTGGGGTCGCTGCTCATTGGGGTTACGGCGGCAAAAACCCTTGCCCTTGTGCAGCAAAAACCGTTCTTGGGAATTCACCACCTTGAAGGCCACCTCTATGCCTCCTACTTAGCGGAACCGACCCTTGAACCACCGTTTCTCTGCCTCTTGGTGTCTGGCGGGCATACCAGTCTCATTGGCGTTTATGGCTGTGGCGAGTACCAACTCTTTGGCCAAACGCGGGATGATGCGGCGGGGGAAGCCTACGATAAGGTAGCACGCCTACTGGGCTTGGGCTATCCAGGGGGGCCAGTGCTCGATCGCTTGGCGCAGCAGGGCAATCCAGAGGCCTTTGATCTACCAGAGGGAAATATTCGCCTCCCCGATGGCAAGGTGCATCCCTACGATTCCAGTTTTAGTGGGCTGAAAACCGCAGTGGCACGACTTGTGGAGGAGCTGCGTCAAACCCATGATGAATTGCCGGTGGCTGACCTTGCGGCCAGTTTTCAGAAGGCGGTGGCACAGGCCTTGACCAAGCGGGCGATCGCGGCAGCAGTGGATCATGGATTCAAAACCCTCGCCATTGGGGGAGGCGTAGCGGCAAATTCTGGACTGCGACAACACCTGACTGCGGCTGCTGAACCCTTGGGGCTACAGTTGATTTTTCCGCCTCTGCGGCTATGTACCGATAATGCAGCGATGATTGGCTGTGCGGCAGTGGATCATTTCCAGCGGGGCGATCGCTCCCCCTTGGAGCTGACAGCCCGTTCACGCCTCAGCTTGCTGGAGATTTCTGCCCTCTATGCAGCCACGCCCCTCGCAGTGAGTTAATCGCGATCGAGCCTAAAAAGAACACCAGTTGACAGACCACAATACTCGGCCCCGATGGCCAATTCATCCCTGCTGACAAGAGCATACCAACAATGGCACTGCCTACCCCTACTAGGGCCGCCAAAACCACGTACTGCGAAAATTGCCGACTCCACAGGCGAGCGCCACAGGCGGGAATCACCACAAAAGCACTAATGAGCAATACCCCCACTGTCTTAATCGAGACGGCAACCACCAAGGCCAATAGGGTGATAAACAGCAGCCGCTGAATCCCCACCGCCGCCCCCCGCGCCACCGCCAAGGCCTCATTCACTGTGATTAACAATTGCACCCGTAACGTGAGCAGGATGAAAGTGCCGACAAGGGCGCAGAGCATGCCACTCATGACGAGATCGGCTGGGCGCACCGCCAAAATATCGCCAAAGAGTAAATTATTTAGCCCCCCCTGATAGCGATCGCTGATACTCAGCAAAATCACCGCCACCGCCAACGAGGCCGAATAGATGATATTCAAGAGGGCATCCGTCCACAGTCGCGTATGCTCCAGCAGATAGGTCACCCCGAGGGCAAACACCACGGCAAAGGGCAGCAACATCACGGAGGGATTCAATCCTAGAATAATTCCTAGGCTAATTCCCAGTAGGGCTGAGTGCCCCAAGGCATCACTAAAAAAAGAAAGTTGCCGCAGGATTGTAAAGCTACCGAGGGCACCCGCCATCCCTCCCGTAAAGATCCCTGCCCACAGTGCCCGCTGCATAAAGGGCAACTGCAACAGCTCAATCATTCGTTCCAAAATCATGGGGACTTCTGTTTAGCGCCTGCCAAAGAGGAATAGAAGAATAATATGCTATTGAACGAGGTGGTTGTGAGGATGGGGCTGCGTGTATCGTTTGCTGGCACCTGCCAAAATTAATCTCTTTTTACAAATTGTTGGCAATTGTTTAGATGGCAGTGGCTACCACGAGCTGGTAATGGTCATGCAGGCGGTTTCCCTCATGGATCGCATTGAACTCATCCCGCGGCGCGATCGCCAAATTAAAGTCCATTGCACCAACCCGGCTGTCCCCTGCGATCAACGAAATCTCGCCTACAAAGCAGCGGCCTTACTCCAGCAGCATTTTCCCGATCGCGATGGCGTTGAAATTTTCATTGAAAAACGAATTCCTATGGGGGCAGGCTTGGCCGGGGGTTCCACCAATGGAGCAGCGGTACTCGTGGGCTTAGATCTCCTGTGGCAGTTGGGTCTGACGCAAGCGGAATTGCAAACCTTTGCAGCGCAATTGGGGGCTGATGTGCCCTTCTGTCTGCAAGGGGGAACCGCCTTAGCCCTAGGGCGCGGTGAACAGTTGACACCCCTAGCGGATTTACAGGGATTAACTGTGATCCTAGGGAAGTATCGCTCCCTCAGTGTGGCCACCCCTTGGGCCTATCAAACCTATCGGCAAGAATTCGCCGCCACCTATGCCCAAACCCCCAACGAGCAGGAAAAAGCCCGCCAAGAGGGGGGATCCGCAACCCTGTTACAGGCCATTCAGCAGCGTGACATCGCCAAATTGGCCGCCAGCCTCCGTAATGATTTAGAGAAGGTAGTGTTGCCCCGCTATCCGTTGGTGGCAGAGTTAAAGGAGCAATTCCTCGCCGCTGGGGCGATCGCCAGCATGATGTCAGGATCTGGGCCAACAGTGTTTGCCCTAGCGCCCTCTGCCGATGAAGGTTACAGCATCATGCAACGGGTACGGCGCGCCCTACCAGACCCCGACCTTGATCTATGGATCTGTGAGTGCTGTCCCCACGGCATTCAGTTGGAGACGCCCTAGGCAAACTCCTCAAGATAGTCTTGAATTTCTCGGCGCCGTTGGGGCTGCCGCAACTTTTGCAGGGCACGGTGCTCAATTTGGCGAATCCGCTCCCGACTCAGTCCCAGCAGTGCCGCAATTTCCGCCATCTCAAGGGCGGGCTGCTCGCCGAGGCCATAGCGCAGTTCCATCACTTGCCGCTCACGGGGCGATAGATCACTGAGGAGTTGCTTCAAAGTAGTACGCAGGGACTCACGCATGATCACTTGATTGGGGGTGGGGGCAGTGGATTCAATTAGCTCCTGCAATTCCGTTTCTTGGTCGGAGCCAACCCGCTGTTCCAAGGCCACGGATTTGGGAACAGCCATGAGCACTTCCCGCACCTGTGACACCTCCAGATTCAGTTCTTGGGCAATGTCCGCTAGACTGGGCATCGCGCCTTGTTGAGCCGCAAGACGCCGTTGGGCACGCTTAATTTTATTGAGTTTTTCCACCATGTGAATGGGCAAGCGGATTGTGCGGCTTTGGCTAGCAACGGCACGGGTGACACTTTGGCGAATCCACCAGTAGGCATAGGTGCTAAAGCGAAATCCCTTGGTCGGATCGAATTTTTCAACGGCACGTTCTAGACCCAAACTCCCCTCTTGGATCAGATCTAAAAATTCCACGCCGCGATGTTGATATTTTTTGGCAATATTCACCACCAAGCGCAGGTTGGCTTGCAGCAATTGGGTTTTTGCCCGCTGTCCTTGCCGCTCAATGTGCTGAAGTTCACTTAGGGTCATATTCGCTGCCTTTGCCCAAGCTTGACGACCCGCCTGCACACAGGTTTGCAATTCAGCCACACTCATCTTAAGTCGCGCAGCCCATTGGGTACGGGTAAGGGGACGCCCCAACTGCCGCTGCTGGCGATCGCGCTCCGTAACAGCCGCCACATAGCGCTTGATCTGGGGGTCATCGGACTGATCTCGCACTGCGAGCAGAGCTTGGTACTGCTGAACCTGTTGGGCAAGGCGCAGTTCTTGGCTAGGGGTGAGCAAGGGCACACGGCCAATTTCCTGCAAATACTGCCGCACCAAATCCGTTGTCAATGGACGATCGGACACGGGTTGAATGGGGGTAGCCACCATAGGACAACTCAACTCACAACATCGAGAATTCAGCTCGATAGTGGTATTCTCTGCCCTTGGCGAGGGGGAGGGCAGTGATGGAGCTGGTGCTTAAGTTGTGATATTGATCAACCTATTCTGTGCTTTCTGAGGCACCCGTCATAAGCTTTATGGCTGAAGACGGCTGTTCCTTGAGAATCGTGGTATCAATCACGCAGGGCAATCGGGCAGCCTTGAGACCGCGCTTGATCACGGCAAGGGTTTCTTGAAAGAGGACAAAGAGGGGAAATTGACGATTGGCGCCCTCGCTAAATATATCGCGATGTTGCAGGGGCATATCCCAGCTATAACTGCGACTGAGGAGCACTTGGGATTGGCGCCAGCGGGTCAGCAGTTCCGTAAAGCTTTCCCCTGGCCGATGGATAAAGACCAGCAGTTCAATGTCGGTTTTGACTTTCCACTCGGGATCGCACAGGACAAAGACCAAATCACAGGGCACCATCACCGACTTCACTTGGGGACGTTGGTTCGAGGTTGTGGCGGCAGGAACCTGAATATGGGCGATCGGCAGCGGAATTGGAATTAAACTCTCTTGAGGTCGCCGCATACTGGGAATCATTTCTAGGTACGGGCGATATTGCCGCAGGAGTTCTGTCGCATGCAGCGGATCCGTGTAGCGAACCAAGGTGTGTTCGTAGAGGTTGGGGGCGATCGCCATAGCAGAAAGAGCTTGCAACTATTGCTATCCTAGGCGAGGTCACTGCGCCTCAACAAGCCAACAGAACTTTAATTCACCGCTTGCTGTGCCAATTGCTCTAGTTGCGGCAAATTGAGAATTTGGAGTTGTTGCTTGGCCGCATCAATCTTGATCCAGTTTTTCGCCACCAGTTTATCCAGCAGTTGATGGGCTTCATCAGGGCTAATGTTGGCCACATCCGCTAAATCCTTGATGGGCACATTGAAAATCACGGCTGTGTTGGCATTGCCCCCTGGATGCTGACCATAGCGCCGTGCCAAATTCACCAAGACATGGGCTAGTTTGACGGCAGGAGGTTTGTGCAACAGTTCAATGCGCGTATTGGTCAAGCGTAGCCGCTGTGCCATCAATTGCAGCATCCGATAGTGCAGATCCGGCTCATGGCGCAGGACATGGACAAATTTTTGCGCCGGCACAGACAAAACTTCCGCTGGACACAGTGCCACCACATCTGTTGAGCGGGGTGATTGGTCAAGAATGGCCATTTCACCAAAAAAATCCCCCGGCCCAAGGATCGCTAGGGTCATGAAATCCCCATCAGCGAGCAGTCGCCGCACCTTCACCCAGCCTGAGAGGATAAAGTAAACCGCATTGCCCCACGCATCTTCAATTAGAATGGCACGCCCCGCCGGGTAGGTGTTATGCCAAGCCACTGACAGCATTGAAGAAAGTGCCGCCTCGGAACTGGCTGCAAACAGTGGAAAGAGTTGACTAAAGTTTTCGGCCTCAATACTTGACATAACGACCTTAAGTGGAGTTGTTCAAAGGTAAAGCTTCTTCCCTACGATACTAGAATACGCGATCGCCTCACTTCTCCCTTGCTAGCCACTGATTCTTGCCAAAGGTCTCGGTAAGGCTTTTGCAGAGAGAGGCCGCCACTTTTCCCCTCAGGATTCAATGGAGTGGAAAAAACTAGGCACCAATAACATACTTACGCCATTCTTGGTGAGTACCCGTGCGCACGTGCTTTGTAACCTCAAAGTATAGGCTACTAATGGGGCGCCGCGGTGTTTGCCGTAGGGGCATATTAGCCTCTTTTGGGGTGCGATTCCCCTTCTTGACATTACAGCGCACACAAGCGGTCACAATATTTTCCCAAGTTTCCCCTCCCCCTCGCGATTTGGGGATGACGTGATCAAGGGTGAGCTCATCCCCGGTATAGCCACAGTACTGGCAAGAATGGCCATCTCGATGCAGGATATTGCGGCGAGTAAGGGGAATTTCTTTGTAGGGAGTGACGACATAATGCCGCAGGCGAATGACGGTCGGCAAGGGAAAATTGTTGTAAACCATCTTGCCGTTGTGCTCGACTTGCTCCGCCTTGCCCTTGATTAAAAGGACAACTGCCCGTTGCCAACTCGTAATATTGAGTGGTTCATAGGAGGCATTGAGTACCAGAACCTTCGCCATATCCGTTGACACGCGGCATTCTCTCAGATGGTAGCATATCCTTTGTGATTGGAGTAACGCTAGGAAAGATTTTTGCAGTTCCCACTCTCCCCTAGGATCGTGATAGTCTGGCAGAAGCTTCTTCTTTGTTATTTGCGTTTTCAATGGCCACTGGGTCTCTAGCAGCACTGCTGCAACCGGATTTAATTCTTGAAAGCACCATTGAACAGTTGCACCCCAGTCTGTTGGAAAAATATCATCTGCGGGGCATGGTGCTGGATGTGGATGATACGCTCCTCCCCACGTGGGATGAAGATCTGCCGCCGAAAATTCTGGCGTGGCTACTGGAGATCAAGCATCAGATGCCGATCTGGCTAGTGAGCAATAACTTGAACCATCGCCGCATTGAACGTATTGCCCAGCAGGTGGAGTTACCCTTTTTGATGGGGGCAGGCAAGCCCTCGCGGCGTAAGATTCGTCAGGCCGTGCAAGCCATGAATTTGCCCTATGATCAGGTGGCCATGGTGGGCGATCGCCTGTTTACGGATATTCTCGTGGGCAATCGCTTGGGGATGTTCACGATCTTGGTGCAACCCGTTCTTGTCAAGCGCCTTGATGGTAAATCTTGGGTACGCAATCTGGAATTTTGGCTGGCACGACAGTTGGGAACACCGCTGGCGATCGCCCCCCCCGCTGAGAATTAGCCTTTTGCTTGTAAATAATTGACCAGTGCCCGTAACCCCAACAAATAACTATCAGCACCAAAGCCAGCAATTTGACCGATCGCCACCGGCGCAATGTAGGAATGATGGCGAAAAGTTTCCCGTTGATGAATGTTACTCAGGTGAACTTCCACAGTGGGCAGGGCAACCGCAGCAATCGCATCTCGTAGAGCTACGCTGGTGTGGGTATAGGCTGCGGGGTTAATCAAAATGCCTTGGGCACGCCCCATTGCCTCTTGAATCGCATCTACCAAGACCCCTTCATGATTGGATTGGAGGCACTCAATGGTTACCCCTAACTCCTGCGCCAAGGCTGCCAAAGATTGGTTGATGCTCGCTAGTGTCACAACCCCATAAATCCCCGGCTCCCGTTGCCCTAACAGGTTTAGATTGGGGCCATGAAGCACCAAAATATGAAAGGCCAAGCTTAACCTAACCGTTCAAAACTGACTCAATGGTGTTGAATGCTGTCGCTCTATCGGCGATCGCGCACGGGAATCGGAATTGGCTCCAGCTCAGGGGTGGGATCGGCGCCACCTAGAAGTTCCAACAGTTTTTTTAACCACGATTTGAGGGTGTCAAGCAGGCTCTCTAGATAATCCATTGATGTCCCTACTGTATCGCTATAGAACTTGCAGATGCCCTGTGTCCTGAATAAAGACAAAAAAGGCATCGTAACTTTAAGCTAGCACAATCTTTTTGAATCGGCACCCGATCAATTTAAGACTGGTTAGGACTTCTGGAAGCCAAGGCCATGGCTGGCAGCGTAGCGATCCATAAAGCGAATAAAGCGATCCCACTCTTGGGGGCTGCGCATCGTGTAGGTGGCCTCAATGGCAACGGGCTGGCCGTTAATGAACTTGGCATTGACATCACGGGTAACAATTTCGCCTTCTTCGTCCACCATATACATCCCCGTGATCTCCAAATTGCCCTCTTGGACGATTTTCGGGTTATCAAAGTAAAACATGGCTTGACCACTGCTGCCATCCCGTGCCCGCGTCAAACGCACATCGGGAACCACTTCTTCATCAACGCCACGGATAAATTGAATTTCTGCCATTGCACCAATACTTCAAGCAATACTTCTAGGATACCTGTATCGGGAACAACTTAAAGCAAGAAATCGCGCCGCAGGCTGTAGATCACCCATTCGGGTTGCTCCAGATGGGGTAAGACCCCTGCTTTGGGGATCACGTGAAACTGTTGCAGGCGATCGCGGGCGGTGGCATAGAGTCGCTGACCTAGAGAAAGGGGCGTGAGCTTGGCCTTTTCTCCCCAGAGGATCACGGTGGAGATCGTTAACTGGGGTAAATACTGGCTGAGATCAAAGGAGAGATTTCCCTTCAGGGTGGCCAGAGCTGCCCATTCGGCATTGGGACGACAGGCAGAGTGGAGGTACGCTTCTACGGTTTCTTCTTTAAGCCGCTGGGGGTCGGCAAAAATAAACTGGCTCAGGAAGTTGCGCACTGCCAAGGGGTTAGCAGCAGCAACGGTGTAAATGAGGCGATCGAGGATCGGTACCCTCAGCAGGGCATTGGCGATCGCCTGTCCTTGATCTTCACCAAAGTCATTGAATCCACTGGGGCAGACCAGACACAAACGCTCAAAAAGATGGGGTTGCTGAATCGCCAAGCGCACCACAATGCCCGCCGTTAGGGAGGAGGCAACCACCGGCACAGGGGAACCCAGCATCCGCAACAGTTCAGCAATCATTAGCCAGTAATCACTAGTGCTGTAGTCGCGGGCAGGGTGATCCGACTCCCCCCAACCAATCAGATCCGGGGCAATAACGCGGTAGCGAGCCGCAAAGGCAGGATACACCTGCGACCACTCGTAGTGGCTAGACCCACCCCCCAAGCTGTGGAGAAAGACCAGGGGAGGGCGAGATTGCACCTGACCCCAGTAGCGATCGCTGGGGGTGTAATAGACCATACGGCCACTGCTGGTGCTAAAGCTCTGCTGGACAAACGTGGGCGGACAAAAGGCCATGCTACTTCAGAGGACGAATCAGGTAACCACAGCGATGTTCACCATCCACAAGCCAATGGGTGCGCTCCACAGCACAATCCCCAAGGGCGATCGCAAACATCTCTAACTCATGATTACAGACGGTGGGAAAAGACTGGGCAACGGCGGAAATTGCACAATTGTATTCCGTAAAGAGATAGGCACCTTGAGGCTCACTTACGGGGTAAAACTCTGCCATATACCCTTCCTGTCGCCGCAGGGCCACCAGTCGTGCCAAGCGTTCCGCCAACGTACCGCTTCCCATTTGCTCGCGATAGGCCAATGCCTTGCGCTGCCAAGCTGCCTGCAATACGTCCTGCATCTGCTCGGGGCCTAGGGTTGCTGCTACGGATTCCAAGAGTTCAACGGCAAAGCCCTTTGTCTGACTCGACTGTTGCCGCAGTTGCAGTTGCCGTAGTTCCTCTCGTCCCGCCTCGCTAATCGTGTAACGGTATTGGGGACGCCCCACCGTACCCGACAGGACTTCATAGGTCACTAGTTGCTCCGCCTCTAGATCCTTGAGGTGCCGCCGCACCGCTTGCGGACTAATCGCCAGTTGTGCCGCCAACTCCTGGGCACTGAGGTGACCGTCGCGGAGAAGGCAGTGTAAGATGTCCTGTTTAGTATCTGATGTGAGCGTCACGCAACGCCCCCTTGACTAAAACAACCGTTTTGTTGCTAAATTAGTCCTAGAGATAAAGCAACCATCTTGTTGCTTAATATACTCTAAATTTTGGCCATTCCTTCACCCAAGAGAACACTCGATGTCGGCAACGGTACAATCCCTCGTCAATCAGCCCTATAAATACGGCTTTGTCACCCAAATTGAGACGGAAACCATTCCCCGAGGTCTCAACGAGGACATTATCCGCCTCATCTCTGCCAAAAAGAACGAGCCAGAGTTCATGCTGGAGTTTCGCCTGCGGGCCTATCGCCAATGGCTGAAGATGAGCGAACCCACATGGCCACGGGTGAGCTATCCCCCCATCAACTACCAAGACATTGTCTATTACTCGGCTCCAAAACAAAAGGAAAAGCTGAAGAGCTTGGATGAAGTGGATCCCGTCCTGCTGGAAACCTTTGAGAAACTGGGGATTCCCCTTTCAGAGCAAAAGCGGCTGAGCAATGTGGCCGTAGATGCCATTTTCGATAGCGTGTCAGTGGCTACCACATTCCGTGAGGAGTTGGCCAAGCAGGGGATCATTTTCTGCTCCATTTCTGAAGCGCTCCACGAATATCCCGAGTTGGTGCAGAAATACTTGGGCAGCGTTGTCCCCATTGGCGATAACTTCTATGCTGCTTTGAACTCCGCCGTCTTTTCCGATGGCTCTTTTGTCTATATTCCCAAGAACACCCGCTGTCCGATGGAGCTATCCACCTATTTCCGCATTAACAATGGGGAGTCGGGGCAGTTTGAGCGCACGCTGATTATTGCTGATGAGGGCAGCTATGTGAGCTACCTTGAAGGCTGTACTGCTCCCATGTTCGATACCAATCAACTCCACGCAGCAGTCGTAGAACTGGTGGCCCTTGACAATGCCGAAATCAAATACTCCACGGTGCAAAACTGGTACGCTGGCGATGAAAACGGCAAGGGGGGCATCTATAACTTTGTGACCAAGCGTGGACTCTGCCTTGGCCGCAACTCCAAAATTTCTTGGACACAGGTGGAAACAGGTTCAGCCATTACTTGGAAGTACCCCAGTTGTGTCTTGGTGGGGGATAATTCCGTGGGTGAATTCTACTCCGTTGCCCTCACCAATCATTACCAGCAGGCGGACACGGGCACCAAGATGATCCACATTGGTAAGAATACCCGCAGCACGATTGTCTCCAAGGGGATCTCAGCAGGGCACTCCCAAAATAGCTATCGCGGCTTGGTGAAAATTGGGCCGAAGGCCACGGGAGCACGCAACTATTCCCAATGCGATTCGATGCTCATTGGTGATACGGCAGCCGCCAATACCTTCCCCTATATTCAGGTGCAAAACCCCACGGCACAGGTGGAGCATGAGGCCTCAACCTCAAAAATTGGTGAGGATCAACTTTTCTACTTTGCCCAGCGGGGCATTTCTACCGAAGATGCGGTCTCAATGATGATTAGTGGCTTCTGTCGCGATGTCTTTAACCAGTTGCCGATGGAATTCGCGGTCGAGGCCGATCGCCTGCTGAGCCTGAAGCTAGAAGGCAGTGTTGGCTAGGTGAATCTTTAAGCCGTTGTTCTCGGTGGCTAGGATGCTTGGGAATCTTAGCCATTTTTTTTTGCAACAGACGTGGCCGATCATGTCCCTGGAAACAGGCGCCACACTTTGATGGTGCTGTCTTCACTGGCGGAGATCAGTTGATCCTGACCAAAGACGACACTGTACACCGCGCCCGAGTGTCCCTTGAGGTTACGTAATGGCTGACCAGAGAGGGACCAAAGTTTGACGGTTTGATCGCCGTGACCACTGGCAATGGTGCTGCCATCGGGACTCACCGCCACACTAAAGACTTGCCCACCTTCGGTGCCAAACTGATGCTGAAGTTCTCCTGTGGCCAAGTTCCAGACTTTGATCCCGTCTTTGTCGCTGCCGCTCACTAGTTGGCTGTTGTCGGGAGTGAAGGCGAGGCTGTTGACATCGCTGGTGTGTCCTTCGAGGGTGCGCAGGAGGCGGCGCGAGGGCAAATCCCAAATGCGGATCAGCTTATCCACTCCGCCAGTGGCTAAAAAACGCCCATCGCGACTAATGGCAACGCTGAGCATGATGCCCTCATTGCCTTTTAGGGTAGTGATTTCCTGACGGCTAGGGAGATCCCACAGTTTGACGGTGTGATCATAGCTGGCACTGGCAAGGGTGCGGCCATCGGGACTAAGAGCTAAGCCATTTACAAAATCTTGGTGGCCAGTGAGGGTGGCTTGGAGCTGGCGATCGCTCACACCCCAGAGTTTGATGGTTTTGTCTTTGCTGCCGCTAATTACGGTTTGACCATCGGGCGTGATCACAAGGGCGTAGATCCAATCGGTGTGACCGGTGGCTTGTCCGAGGGCAGTTCCCGTAGCCAAATTCCAAAAATACAGCTTGCGATCGTCGCCACCACTGACGAGTAAATTGCCATCGGGACTAAGGGCGATCGCGTTCACTTCATCTTGATGGCCGCGCAGCGTCGTAGCGAGGGCAATTTTTTGCCACTTGGAGGTGGTTTCTGTAGGGGAGCCACCATTCTGATCGGGGGAGGGCGTCCAGCGTTGACTGAGTTGCCAATAGGCCAGTGCTGCGACCAAGCCGCTGATGACAAGCGTGCTCAAAAGAAGTCGCAGATCAGAACTGCCTTTGTTCCTCATCCGTCCCGTACCCCAATAGCTTGCGAAAGGGCTGTACTCTACATTAACAATAAAGGCTGTGGTGCGTTTTTGCGTACGACTTGTACGACTTGTGTTGGGCAACCCTATGGGATGGTCATCAATGAATACAACACCCCTTCGCGACTATGAGCGCACGGTTCATTTTGCTGACACGGATGCCGCTGGGGTAGTTTACTTTGCTAATCTGCTGCGGTTTTGCCATGAGGCCTATGAGGATGTCCTTGCCCAGTTGGGGGTGGATCTGCGGCAATTTTTTAGCAACAATGGCCTGATTGTGCCGATTACGGAGGCGCAGGTGCGTTGTCTTCAGCCCCTCTACTGTGGCGATCGCCTGCGGGTGACCATTGACCCCCAAAGACTGGATCACAGCCGTTTTCAACTCACCTATACGCTCTACAATGCGGGGGGCGATCGCGTGGCCATTGCCCAGACACAACACATTTGCCTGCAAGAACGCCAACGGGTCGCCATCCCTGAACCTTTGAGCCGCTGGCTAAAGTCCGCACTAGAGGAAACCAGCGATCGCGAGGATTAGGGGGATAATAGGAAAGATGTTGCGTCATAGCTCACTGCAAGAATGACCCAAACCTTTCGTGTTGAGATCCTGCACCAAGGACAAACCTACACGTTTGAAGCCAGTGCCGATAAACCCATCCTGCGATCGGCCACCGCTGCTGGCATTGATCTCCCCAGTTCCTGTAATGCGGGAGTGTGCACTACCTGTGCCGCCCAAATTCAAGAGGGTACCGTTGATCACGGCGATGCCATGGGGCTGAGTCCCGAACTGCGGGAAAAAGGTTATGTGCTCCTCTGTGTGGCTCGCCCCTGTTCAGATCTCAAACTCATCTCTGAAAAAGAGGAAGAGGTCTATAACTTCCAATTTGGTCAATTCCAGAAAGCGTAGGCCTATGGAGGAGTCCCCCCTGCCCGATGAGCCTCTGAGTCGTACGCAGGTCTTAGTGGCCATGGCGTTGACGGCCATCCTGTGGCTGATTTTGGCGCGGGTGTGGTTATTGACCCCCTTTTCCGCGGGACTTCTGCCGCTGCGCTGGGATGGTTGGGCAGTGGTTTTAGGGATTGTCCTCTGCTTAGGAATTACGGGGATGGGGGCTATTTTGTATCGGCTCTGGCCCGCCTACCGCCATGCGTCGGATACCTACCTGAAACTGGTACTTTCACCGCTGCTGTGGCCTGATTTATTTTGGATTGGCATTCTGCCTGGCCTCAGTGAAGAGCTGCTCTTTCGCGGGGTGCTCCTACCAAGCTTGGGTCTCAACTGGGCAGGGATTATCGGTAGCTCGGTGTGCTTTGGTATTTTGCACGCTGGATCGCGGCAGCAGTGGCCCTATGCCCTGTGGGCAACCATTGTGGGCGGGCTGTTTGCCTATAGTGCCGTCGCAATGAATAATTTACTCCTAGCGATCGTCGCCCATACCTGTACTAATTGGCTGGCGGCTACGCTTTGGAAAGTCTCCTTTTTGCGATCGTCTCCCCATCAACCCTAGCGCTGGTGCCCCAGCACCCGAAAGACCTCCTGTTGCTCAAAGAGTTCAACGAGATCGGGATTAATCTTAAATTCCTTGGCCTCCTGCCACAGAATCTCTAGGGCCGCATCCACGGGTAGGCTCTTTTTGTAGGGGCGATCCTTGGCCGTCAGGGCATCGTAAATATCGGCGATCGCCAGCATCTGGGTTTGCAAAGGAATCTCCGCCGCCCCAATACCTCGCGGGTAGCCACTGCCATTCAATCGCTCATGGTGACCATAGGCAATGATCGGCACATTTTTTAGGTGGGGTGTCCAGGGAATGCGAGAGAGAAATTGGTAGGTATAGGTCACGTGGGCTTCAATGAGCCGCCGCTCCTGTTGGGTAAGATTCCCTCGCCGCACCAAGAGTTGCTCGAGTTCGCTGGCCGTAATCAGGGGATGGAGTTCGCCATCAGTCCCGCGATAATAAAACTGGGTTAATTCCTGAAGGCGGGCAAGGGGCTCTTCATCAAGAATTTGCGGCTCATTGGCCTGCTCGAGCAACTGCCAATAGACTTCGAGGGTGAGCAATTGTTGGCGGAGTTCCTGATCGAGGTGCCGTAAAAAGGCGCAGTGGTGACAGGCCTGTTCTGGGCTATGAACCGTGTGGGGATGGCACAGGAGATAGTTCACCTTGGCTTGAGCCGTTTCCATTTCTAGGGTGCGGCGCACAAGGGCAAACCGTTGGCGAATCACCTCCAGTTGCTCAGGGAAAAATTTCTTTTGCTTGTTGAGAATGGCTTCAGGGACGGCCACCTTACCAAAATCATGGAGCAGCGCTGCATAGCGAATCTCTTGCAGTTGGCGATCGCTAAAGGAGACTTCCCGAAAGACCCCCCTTGAGGTTGCATGGGTGATCTCCGCTAGGCGTACTGTCAGTGCTGCCACCCGTTCCGAATGTCCCGCCGTGGTGGGATCCCGCACCTCAATTGCTTGTACTGAGGCGGTGACAAAGCCCTCAAAGAGCTGTTCAATACTTTCTAGGAGATGGTTGCGCTCAATAATCACAGCCGCCTGACTGGCCAGCGATCGCACAATGTGTTCTTCCCAAGGGCTATAGGGTTGGGTGAGAGCCACAGTGGTTTCTGGCGTCAGCCGCGCGTCGGGCGATCGCTTGCGGTTAATCAGTTGCAGAACGCCAATCACCTCACCACTGACATTTTGCATCGGCACCACCAGCACCGAGCAGGTTCGATAGCGCAGGGCTTCATCAAAAGAACGATTGAATTGGTACAGCTCGTTTCCCGCTAGGGCATACACATCGGGAATATTCAGGGATTCCCCCGTGAGGGCGGCATAGCCCACCAAGCTATCAGGGGTGAGGGGGACTGTAGTGTCCTGTACCTGCTCAGGGAGAGCAACACTATCATTTTGAGCCGCCTTAAATTCCAGAACTGCCCGTTCGCCCTGAACTAGAAAAATTGTGCCGGCATCGCTAGCGGTAATTTGGCGACTTTTCGTGAGAATGAGATGCAGTAGTTCCTCTAGGGATTGGCTCGCGGAAAGGGCAATGCCAATTTCCAGAAGCTGATCAACAAGCGTTTCGGCACTCGATCCAAGCACCGCTCGTTCAAGGGGACTGACAATCATCGCAAAAGACCCGTGAGGAATGCGCCCATTATAGATGCGTTGCAAGCATGGGGTTGTGATCTAATTGCGGTGGTTGTTGTGGTAAGGAATGCGTGCCCCTGCCCAAGCCAACTTCTCCCGTAGCGTTTGATAGAAAGAGTAGTGATCCCGCAGGAGGATAAAGCGTGCCTGACAATCGGCCATCGTCACCTGTACCCGCTGTCCCGGCCAGATGGAGGTGGCCAGTACGCCATCCATCCACAGTTTAGTATTGAGGCTGTGATCGTCCAACGGCCAAATGCTCACTGACGAGCGTGCAGGCAAGACAATGGGGCGACTCGAAAGACTCAAGGGGCAAATCGGCGTCACCACAAGCGCTTCCATCCCCGGATGCAAAATGGGGCCATTGGCGGCGACCGTATAGCAGGTGGAGCCGGTGGGGGTGGCCACCAGCAACCCATCCCCCTGGTACTGATCCACCACATCGCCATCAATTTCCATTTCGAGGATGGCGGTGATCATGCGATCGGCAGATGCCGGCTTAATGCACATTTCATTCAGAGCATAGTAGCGATCGCCCACCACTTCAGGATGCAATTTTGATCCCTCAAACACTTGGGCTTGCAGCATCATTCGCTGTTGCATGGCATACTCATCCCGCTCAAGGCGATCCCAAACCGCCTCCATATCGCGAAACAGCTCTAATGGTTCCGTCAAAAACCCCAAATGCCCCCCCACATTGACCGCCAGAATCGGAACCCCCGCCGCAGCCAGATGCCGTGCCGCCGCCAAGGAAGTGCCATCTCCCCCCAGAACAACGGCCAGATCTATCGGCTCTGTTACCGAGGCCATAAAGACGGGGTAGGGGTTGTCCTTAGGTCCACTCGGCCCCACAAGCACATTGGCGCCACGCTGTTGCAGTTGACGGGAGGCGCGATCCGCCCATTCCTTGCTCTGGCGATCGCCGGCCTTGTGCACCACAATGACTTGGTTGAGCTGCATGGGGTTACTGGTTCTCTAGATCCTGCATTCCCTTGGCAATCCGTGCCAACTCCGTTTTTTCATCCACCGCAATACGGGTTGGGGTACCGCTGATAATCCCTTCAAAGTTACGGAACGAATCGCGGATCTCGGCGCCCTTTTCTGTGATGACATACTCGCGAATGCCCTTGTCGTGCCACGAACCCCGCATCTTAAAGACGTTAATTGCCCGCGACATTTCACCGCGAATTTCCACATACTGCAGCAGCAAAATCGTATCTGTGATTGTAGAAATATGGGACTCGGTAATGGAGTTAGAGCCCATAAACTGATCGGTCGTATTGGTGAAAAAGCCGGTGATCTCCTCTTGCTTGGCAAATCCAGTGACCCCAATCACAAACTGCCGGAAGGCATTGTTGCTTACCCCCCGCGCCAAAGCAGAAAGGGAGTCAATGGCCACCCGTGAGGGCTTAAAGTCCGCAATCTCGGATTTAATAATCTGTAGGTGATCCTCTAGCCCTGCTGACTCAGGGTAGGCACAAATAATCCGCAACAGATCTCGCCGTTCTAGCTCCTCAAAATCAATTCCCCAAGAGGAGGCATTGCGAGACAACTGGGCTCTTGACTCTTCATAGGCAAACAGCAAGGCGCGTTCTCCCTGCTGGCATCCTGTCTCCAAGAACTTGCTCACCAACAGGGTCTTGCCCGTACCCGTTGCCCCCGTGGCCAAAATAATGGAATCCTTGAAGAAGCCACCCCCACACATCTCGTCGAGGGTCTTGACCCCCGAAGACACCCGCACATTGGAGGAGCGCTGGGTAAGACGCATGGCTCCCAAGGGGAAGATATTGATGCCATTGTTGATCGTGAAGGGATATTCCCCCTTCATATGGGTGGTGCCCCGCAGCTTGAGAATTTCCACAGTGCGCCGCCGCCGTTCCCCCTCAAGCACATTGCGTAAAATCACCACGTTATCGGAGACAAATTCCTCCACCCCAAAACGCGCCACTGGCCCATATTCATCTACCCGCTCGGTGGTCATAATGGTGGTCACGCCCAGTTGCTTCAGACGAAACGCCAAGCGGAAAATTTCCCGCCGCACCACTGAGGCGGCATCGTACTGCTGAAAAACAGCTGTTACGGAGTCAATGGAAACCCGTGTTGCTTTGTATTTGCGAATTGCGTACTGAATGCGCTCAATCAGAGCAGATAAGTCAAAATCCCCAGCTACCTCCTGACCATCGGGATCTGGGGAAGCATCGAGGATAAAGAGCTTGCCTTGATCAATGAGGCTTTGCAGATTCCAGCCAAAGCTCAGGGCATTTTTAATAATGTCTTGAGGCGACTCTTCAAATGTAACAAATATACCTGGCTCATTAAAAATCGTAATGCCGTTGTAGAGAAACTGAACTGCAAAAAGGGTCTTCCCTGTGCCGGAGGTGCCACTCACCAAAGTGGTGCGTCCTTGGGGCAGTCCCCCATGGCTGATGTCGTCAAATCCCTCAATCATTGTCGGGATTTTCTTGACTTCCGCAGGCGATTGCTCAGTTGTACTGAACTGACTTTCAGGTAGGTTCGTCATAGAAGATGTTGAGATCAGTATGCTGCCAAAAATTCCAAAAGGTTATTCTAAACTGAGATACTCTAACCACTGCGCCTATTCCAAACTGAGATCGTCATCCGCTGGCTCACCAATTTCTTCATACAGCAAGTCCAAGCCAATGAGCACCTTCTCTCGGTTGGACAGATCACCGATGATGCGACGTACAGGCGGCGGCAAGACTTTGGCAAGGGTTGGGGTCGCTAAAATTTTATCCTCCTCCGCCAGTTGCGGATTTTTTAGGACATCAATGACTTTGAGGGCATAAACCCCCTTAAATTCCTTTTCAAGAATATTATTGAGGGTTTTCAGAGCCCGCACGGAGTTGGGGGTGTTGCCGGCCACGTAGAGTTTGAGAACGTAAGTTTTCCGCAGTGGGGTCATGGGCGCTACACCTCACGCGGAATTGAGCGACGGTACATTTCGCACAAATGGGCAATGACATCAATGAGGGTCAGGCGATAATCGAGCAAAATGTCCTCACTGCGGCCTTCCAGTTTGAGTTGCTTAGAAAAATTATCCATGAGTTCAACGTGAATCTCTAGGACTTGGGAAACGGAAATATCTGCGAAGAATGCTTTGCTAACAAATTCATCAATACGCTCATTAACTTTGGAATTACTGCTGAAGTACTCCAGAACAATGGTACGATAAATTGAGCGCAACTCATCGAGGAGCTTGCGCTTGTCGGCAGCGGACATCCGCCGAAAGAAAAAGGCGGTATCGCGCTTATAATACACCCCAAGGTAGCCTAGGCGCTCCTTTAATTTTTGGGACAAACGGTGCTGGGGGTCAAGGTTGCCACTGTCCTTGAGGGTCGGCATGCGGAACATGACGTGGGGGGGCACCGCACACCCCGGACACAACTTGATAAATCCGGTGATGGCCTCCTCAATAGACTGATTCAGGGAATGCAGATTATCGGTGCTAAGAATGATTTCAGCAATGTGATAGTGGGGGCCTAGGGGAAGTGGCGACAGGTCAGCCGGGAAGATAATAATTGCCGGCAGGAGGGTGGCGCTGTGGTGCAGGTAGGTAATGATTTGCGGAGTCCCCTCTCCCCATTCTAAAATTAAACAAGCGATGCTATTTCGCCGCTGCTCTACATAGCTGCAAAACTCTCTCTCGGTCGAAAAGTAAACAAGTTCATCAATGTCGGAGTTGTGCAAACGAACTAGTTCTTGGCCAATAGCGGGCGAGTAAACTAAGCCACAGATTGTTAGTGCGGTTGACTGCGCCACGTGCTTTCAGAACTTGAGTTTGCATCTGATAGCATCCTATCACTTTCTCGCTGGTGGTGGCAGTGTTTTCTGGAGGAGTGTTGCCATTTCATTACAAGCTTAGGACCAACAGCCCTGCTCACAAGGACAGAACACACTCAAGAATGGCAAAGCCGGCGTAAAACGGCATCCTACTTCATTATTTGATGTATCCCCCGTTGCAAAAAAGGGCTGTATCCATGAATTCCCTCTCCCTAGCCAGCTTTACTGAACCTGCAATGACGGTGGGGGCAGGTTTGTCTCTCAGCGAGGTGTGCCAGCGTTGGCAAGAAACCCTCCCAGAGACGATCGTCATTGTGGATGAGGGGCAAAAACCCTTGGGAGTGGTGCAGGGCTGGCGGTTGGCCTTGAGTTTGGAGCGGGAAGGGACGTTAGCCGACTTGGCGGTGGGGAGTGTGACGGCTTCTTGGCGATCGCCCGTGATGGTGGTACCCGCAACGTGGACACTATTGCAGTTTCAGGGGTGGTTGCGCAGCCAAGTCCAGATGCCAGCCTATATTGCGGTTGTGGATGCACAGGGTTGTTTTTTGGGACTGCTGGATCAGCAACGCTTGCTCTATCGCTGGGCGTGCCAGCCCCCTTTGCCTTGGCTGGAGGTGATTGAAGAATTGCCTTTGCCGGTACAAATTCAAAACGCCCAAGGGAGAGTCGTTTGGCAAAATCGCGCTTGGTCAGAACACTTAACTGATTTCTTGCCACTGGTGCAGCCTAAATTTGAAGGCATGAATTGTCAGGCACTAGAGGCGCGATCGCGTAGCGCGCCCTTCGGGCGATCGCTCTGGCAGGTGTGTTCGTTTCCCTTGAATTTAACGTCGTTGGACTGGGAGAAGGCAGAAAGCGGTGTCGCGGTGGCGAGCGATCGCTATTGGTTATTTTTTGCCCAACGGCGGCAGGAGTCAGATCCGACGACCCCCACCCGCTTGCACCAACTGCGCCTCCATCAGCAAAAGCGCCTCCTCCTGAGCTTGGGGCATGAACTCAAAAATCCCCTAACGGCGATTCTCAGCCTCACCCAACTTTTGTGGCAGCACCCTCTACCAGAGCAACAGGACTACCTTGCCCTGATCCAGCGTAGCGGTTGGCAAATGAATCGCCTCATTCAGGCGTGGCAGGACCACACCCGTGCCCTTTGGCGAGAGTTGGAATTGCAATGGGAAACCGTAGAATTGGCGGGTTTGTGGTTGCGATCGCAGGAGTTGGCGGAGCATCTTTACCATCTAACCCCGCCGGGTTGGCAGTGGCAGTGGCACATTGATCAGCCCTTGAGCCATGTGTACCTCTACGGCGATGCTCTGCGGCTACGGCAGATTCTTGCCCATCTCTTGGGGTGGCTGATGCTCTTTCCCAGCGATCGCTATGGACTACGCCTGAGTCGCTGGCAAAATTGGCTGGCGCTGCAACTGTGGGAAGAGGGACATGGCATTCCCCTCAAGGATCACGATCGCCTGCTGCACGAATGCCTCGAGGACTACGCCGAAGTCACCATGGGGCTGATGCTCGCCCGCCAACTCTGTCGTCTCCACAATGGTGAGCTTTCCTTTATTGCCCAAGCTGACGACTCCAGTGAGTGGACAGTACTACTGCCCTTTGCTGAGGAACTTCCCCCTGAATTACCCACTACGGCTCAATTGATCCTTTTGGTCAGTAATGATGCCACGTGGATCATGGACACGACTTCCGCATTGCAGCGCAGTCACTACGGCTATGTGGTCGCTCGCCATCCCCTTGAAGCGCTGGATAAGCTGGAGCAACTGCAACCCACGGCCATTGTTGTCCGCCCCGCCAGTAGTCTCATTTTGGCTGATGTGGTTGAGAGTCTGGCCACCAGCCCCTTCACGGCCACTGTTCCGTTGATCATCCTCTCCGATGAAGCCACTCCCTTGGGCTTGACCGGTTTTGTGCAACGGCTGCCCTTGAGTAGTCATCCCAGCCTGCTGATTGATGTCCTCGATCGCTGGTGTTTCCCGCGATTGGCTGCTCCAGTCGAAGAATCGACTTTTGAGCGTCCCCTCCTCAATCAAACGGTACTCCGCCTCGGCCTCCTCCATGACATTAGCCTGCCCCACCTGCGGCTCCTCGAAGCAGAAGACCTCGAACAGGCCGATCTCTTGGTGGAGATTTGGCAACCCGATGTTCTGATTTGGGATTTGCCCGCTGACGAGGTCGCCGATCTGGAGAATCATCCCAAACTGCGAAAACTCCCCATGATTACCTTGGCCGAAGATAGCAGCCGAGCCATTCATCAATTGGGGGATGTCATGGTCTTTCCCTGCCTCAACCTTGCGGACTTAATGGATGTGGTGCTCCTTGCCGCGACGGTGAAAGCTCAAAGCTGACTCAGCACTGTCCGCGCTGCCGCAATGGTGCGCTCAATATCCGCCTCTGTATGGGCAAGGGAAGTAAAGCCCGCTTCAAACTGGGATGGCGCAAGGTAAATCCCCTGCTCCAACATACCCCGGTGGAAGGCCGCAAACTTTTTCAAATCGGACTGCTTGGCTTGCTCATAGTTCGTCACCGGACCAGCGGTGAAAAAGAGACCAAACATGCCACTGATGTGCCCACCACACACCTCATGGCCAAATTCCCGTGCGGCCTCTAACAGTCCTTGGATCAGCTTGCCTGTGATCCGATCCAGCTGCTCATAGCTACCGGGGCGGCTGAGAATTTCCAAGGTTTTAATGCCCGCTGTCATTGCCAAGGGATTGCCAGAGAGGGTACCCGCTTGATACACCGGTCCTGCCGGCGCCACCATCTTCATAATGTCAGCGCGACCGCCATAGGCACCCACCGGTAGGCCACCGCCAATCACTTTTCCGAGGGTGGTGAGGTCTGGTGTCACACCAAATTTTTCCTGAGCACCACCATAGGCGATGCGAAAGCCGGTCATGACTTCATCAAAGACCAAGAGGGCACCGTACTGTTTTGTCAGCTCCCGCAGCCCTTCGAGAAAGCCGGCATCTGGCGGAATAAAACCCGCATTGCCGACCACAGGTTCAAGGATCACCCCCGCAATGTCATCGGGATACTGTTCAAAGAGGCGACTGACCGCTTCGAGATCGTTGTAGGGTGCGGTTAATGTGGCGGCGGTGGTTGCTTTCGGCACGCCGGGAGAATCGGGTAAACCCAATGTAGCGACTCCTGACCCTGCTTTGACCAAGAACATATCGGCATGACCGTGGTAGCAGCCTTCAAACTTGATCACCTTTTCCCGCTGGGTATAGGCACGCATGAGCCGCAGCACTGCCATACAGGCTTCGGTGCCAGAATTCACAAAGCGCACCATCTCGACACTAGGGACAGCGGCAATCACCATTTCCGCCAAGATATTCTCAAGCACGCAGGGGGCGCCAAAGCTGGTTCCCTTTTCAAGGGCGGCATGGAGAGCATCAATGACTTCGGGATGGGCATGGCCGACGATCGCGGGTCCCCAAGACCCCACATAGTCAATGTATTGGTTGCCGTCTACATCCCAAATGTGGGCACCCTTGACGTGATCAAAGACAATGGGCTGGCCGCCGACGGACTTGAAGGCACGCACAGGTGAACTGACGCCACCGGGCATGAGTTTTTGGGCAGCGGCAAAAATTTCTTGGGATTTTGTGGTTTGAAAAACGGTCGTGGTCAACGTCAACTCCCTCAAGCATTGGCGTGCTCACAGTATTATAGGCAATTCTTCTGCCCCTTAACCCGACAAAGGCGCATGTTGCAATTCTTTACGGTTTGGGCGGCTCATTTATGGCGTTTGGGAGAATAACACTGGAGTTGTACCCACAGAACGGCTACCTCTGCAAGATGTCTATGTCCTCCACGCCACTTCTGCCCACCTTCTCCATCATCTTGGAAACTGAGCACTTGGCAAATGCGGATATGGCTGGACTCCACCGTGCCCTCCAGTCCCTTGCTAGCCAAGATTTACCCCCCACTGCCGCCAATGAAGTCCTGCTCTTGAAACAGGGGATGCTCCCCAAGCGTATCTAGTGCTGGCTGGGGAAACTGCGATTCGCGGGGCTGGTGTTTACCGCACAGCTATGGCACTGACTGACATTTTTCCGCAATACAGTGGGGGAAGGCAAATGGAACCGGCGGGCGGGCTACTTTTTGAATAATGTGGCTTTTCGCCGTCAGTTTTTGCCGGATCACCCCATTCCCACTGAATTGTCCCTCTATCGCGGTAACTGCGTCATTCATGCCCACACACTGCTGCAACAAGGGGAGTGTATTTGGCGTCAACCCCAAGCCCGTGCGAGTCATGCTCCCCCCAATGGCCTCTGGCACTTCTACTGGCGATTTTTGCTCATTGGCCACGATGACTACTGGCAGCAGCGCTTGTTAGGAAAGCCCTCCCAAAGACCACGGGTGCAAGATCATCAGGGCTGGCGGGGCAAGTTGAAAATTTTTGGCCAACGGTTGCGGCGCATGATTAGCCATGATCCAAAGCATAGACTGTTCCTGCCCTTGGGGCTACCGATCGCCCTCGTGGCTGTGCTACTGATTTTGGTGGGCTACCAAGTGACTGCCCTCAAGCCCCACTATTTGCTGAAGGCCTACGAAAGAGTTCTCACTAAGCAAGAGTCTAAGCATAGCAATAGCGATCGCGCCCGCCCCGCTTGGCGAGATAGAGCTGCTGATCAGCAAGGGTGATGAATTCATTCACCGGTTGGCCGACTTGGGGCAGCAAGCTGACAATGCCCATACTCAAGGTGACGCGATCGCTCACTGAGGAGGCCATATGGGGAATCTCCAAGGCATAGAGAAGCTGTTGGATGCGTTCGGCGACGCACAGACTGCCAGCGAGATCGGTATTGGGCAAAATCAAGGCAAATTCCTCACCACCGTAGCGTGCGGCTAAATCGGTGGGACGGCGCACCGCTTGGGTTAATATTTTCGCGATCGCGATCAGGCAGTCATCCCCTGCTTGGTGGCCGTAGTGGTCGTTGAAGTTCTTGAAGAAATCGACATCACAAAGAATCAGGGAAATGTTCGTCTGTTCTCGCTGGGCTAACTGCCACTGCTGCTGCAAATCCTGGTCAAAATAGCGCCGATTGGCAATCTGGGTGAGGCCATCAATGGTCGCAAGGCGGGAGAGTTCGGCATTGGCCAATTGCAGTGAGTCATACAAGTTTGTTTGCTGAATGGTAATTGCCAGTTGATCGGTGAAGGAGAGAATGAGTTGGCGTTCCTCATCTGTCCAGCCGCTGGAATGATTAAAACGCTGAAAGGAAAAAGCCCCCCAAATCTGCTGATTGATCCGAATTGGGGCAATGAGCCAGCCACCACCGAGCACTTGAGCAATTGCACGGTTCACTGCATCGGTGGGATCCAGATTCTCTAGGGCAGGCAGCTCGGCAATTTTTCCTTGGCGGAGGGTTGCGGCAATGGGATTATGCTCGTCTGGAATCGTTATCCCCACGCTAGGGGTTATATAGGGTTTGTTGAGAAACTCCACTAGGGGAATCCAGTGGTGCTGTTCTGGCTCGTACTTGACGACAATGGCGCGATCGACCCGCAGGATATGACACACCTCCTGTACCGCCTTGGCAAAGGCCTGATTGAGATCAGGGGCTTCGCGAATCTCCTGAATGAGCTGGTTGAGTTCCCGCTGGCGAACGGCTTGATCTTGAAGGTAGGCCTCGTAGTGCTTGCGATCGCTAATATCGCTAAAGGTGAGAATCACCTGCTCAATGCTCCCCGTTGCCGTGACTTCTGGATCAGCGGTCACTTGCAGCCAGAGCCGCTGTTGGGTTTGTTGATTGAGAATGCCCATCACCCCTTGTACCCGTTGCTTTTGAGCAATGGCAATCATCAGCGGAAAAGCCGCTGGCGGCATTGGTTCCCCGGCATCGTTGAGGGCATCCCAAGCCATTTCTGTTGGTTTTTGACCAATGATGTCCGCTTCCTTGACCCCCAGCAGCTCACAGCCCCGAGGATTAATCACTTTTGCGTAGAGATCAGCAGACAACAGCATCACTCCCACATCTAAATCGTTAATGAGATTGCGAAAGAGTGCTTCCCGTCGGCTGAGTTCTTTGGCGATCGCCACTTGAGTTTCTTCAAAACGCTTGATTTGTGTAATATCGCGGATGACGCAGAGGACTTGATTTTTGCCTTTGTAGCGCAACCTTGTGGCAAAGATATCCACATCAATAACCTGGCCATCGCTACAGCGATGCTTGCTGACACCGTGCCAAGTGGGCTGATGCCGAATCGTCTCTAGGAATTCCTGAAACTGATCGCGGTAGTCGGGGTGCAGAAAATCCTCAGGTTGGAGTTCAAGGCATTCACTACGACTGAAACCATAGATGTCGCAGATGGCATCATTGACCTCAACGATCTGTAGGTTTTCGGTGTCATAGATCACTAGGCCATCGGCCACAGACTCGAAAACACTGCGATATTGAGCCTCGCGCTCATCCAGTTCAGCAAGGGCACGTTTGCGATCGCTAATATCAGTACAGACCACCACACAGCCGACAATTTCTTCCTCCTCATCCAGCAGGGGAAAAAGGTGGCTGAGCATATCACAGGGAGCATCGGTGCGGCAACGCAGCAGAATTTCTTCGTCGTTAATGGTTTCTCTGTCCAGAACGCGGTCAATCAGGGCTTCCACCCGAGTCACTGATTCTTGGGGATGGAGCAGTGCCGAAAATGGCATACCGGGCACCACTTGAGCCGCTGCCAGTGTCTTCAAGCCAACCCAATTACTGGTTAAGAGAGTTTTGTCGCGATTGAGAGTCAAAATGATGACGGGACAATTGTTCACTAACTGCTCATAGCGGTTGCGCTCGCGATCGAGGGCGAGTTGCAGTTGGCGTTGGCTAGTAATGTCATCAATCAGGGCAATCAGCAGGTGAGGCTCACCATTGGCATTGCGCACACAGGAGAGGGTTAAATTTCCCCAGACGGTGTGCCCCTTTTTGTGGCGGTAACGCTTGACAATTTGATAGGTGTTGCGCAGTCCCAGTTGACACTCTTGGATGAGAGCCGCCTCGTCAGGCCAATCTTCAGCAAAGGTCAGATCATGGGCGGTGAGATTTGCCAGTTCAGGAGCGGTGTAGCCGACAAATTGGCAAAAAAAGGGATTGCAATACACAAGGCGGTAGTGGTTAGCAGGGCTAGTGACAATAATCCCGACTTGGGCATTTTCAAAGACCGCACGCCAGCGATACTCACTTTCTCTGAGGGCTTGCTCTGACTGAATCCGTTCTGTTTCATCCACAATGATGCCCTCAATTGCATAGGCTTTGCCGGTTACGTCATAGACTCCCTGACCGTACTCATGTACCCAACGCTCCGACCCATCAGCACAGAAAATGCGGTAGCCGACACTAAAGGGGAAGCCCTTGGCAAGAGCCTCATGGATTGTGCAATCAACGCGATCGCTATCTTCTGGATGCGTAATACTAGCGTAGCTACGAACCTGATTGTGCACCAGTTCGCTCGGGAGATACCCCGTCAGCTCGGTGAACTTGGGACTTAGGTATTCCATCGTCCACGAAGCATCAATGGCACAGCGATACACCACGGCGGGTAGGTGATCTACGAGGTTGCGATAGCGTTGTTCGCTTTCCCGCAGGCGCATTTCCTGTATCTTTTGGTCATGGATATTGACCATGACGCCGATGACGGTTGTGGTGTTTGGTGGTTCCTGCCGATATTCCCAGCGATCGCGCACCCACACATACGCACCATTGGCATGGCGCAGGCGATATTCCAAATCGCAGGGTGTTGCTCCCCCTTGCTGAGGGATGGCTTGCCAAAAGCGCTCTTGATCCTCTGGGTAGATGAGTTGCTGCCACGCTCGCAGGGTTTTGGGCAATTGCTCTAGGGGGTACCCCAGCACCCCTTGACTGTCACCGTACCAATAACACCACTCTCCTTGGATTTCCCAGAAGAGCTGTTGACCTATCTCCGTCAGGGTGTGAAATCGCTGCCACCATTTTTCCAGTTCATTAACCCGCGCTTCTTGGAGCAGCCAATGGCGATAGCGTTCGGTAATTTCCGTTAGGGTCAGGGTCCAGCCGTGAGCATCAGCGGTTAAATCCAGTTGCCACCACTGCTGTTTGGGCGGATCATAGCAGTCCCATTGTGCCGGGGTTTGGGTGTTGAGCACTTGCTGGAACCGCTCTAGGGAGAGGTCAAAGTTGGCGGACAGTAGCTCGATGACGGAGAGGCCCGCTAAATCGGTACTAGCGTGGTTCAATAACCGTTGCGCCGCAGCGTTGGCATAAAGAATGGTGCCCTTGCGATCGCCTGCCAAGACAGGATGAGGTAAATGGTGCAGATGATTGGCGAGGGAGAACTGCTGTGAGTTCATGGTTGGGTCAAAGGAGTTGTGAGGAAACAAGGAACACAGTCAATAGCTACAGGGCGAGGCTAGCGATCGCCAGGGGGCTGGGCATGGTGAAACAATCAATTCCTTCATGAATACTCTCCTGAGGTGATTTCACGAGGAAGATGTCTTAGCGCCATCCTACCCCTATGCTATCGCTTTGCTAAGACAAGATGATTGATAGTCAGGTAGAGGATTTCAGATCTGCTTTTGCATAGGCGGAGCGCTTGGCGAGAACTGATGATTGGCTCAAAACCAAACATAACCGTTTCTAATTGTTCGCTTGCCGAGGAGTGGGGCAGATGCCAGTTTTGCAGACCATGGAAACCGTTGATACCCCCCTATTAGCCGCTGCTCAATCCATCTATAATCTCTACCAGCAGGTTCATGGGGCAAAAACGGTGCCTGCGGGTGTCGCTGTTAATCGGCAAACCCTGCGGGGCTATGTGCTGTTTACTAGCCAACCAGTGCTGCTGCCCCAAGAATGCTTTATTCCCTACGATCATCTGCCGGAAGTAACACGCCTATAACTGCACTAACTTTTTTGACCTTTGCTAGCTACTGCCTTGTCTTTGGCCTTGGGGCAGCGGTGGGGAGCTTTCTCAATGTTGTGATCTACCGTGTGCCGAGTGGGCGATCGCTCCTTTATCCGCCGTCTCGCTGCCCGATCTGTTTGACCACACTCAAGCCCTGGGACAATATCCCAATTTTGGGCTGGCTATTCCTGCGGGGGCAATGTCGTTACTGCCATGCACCCATTTCTTGGCGGTATCCTGCGATTGAGCTGTTGACGGCACTGCTGTACGTCCTGATTGTGGCTGTGAGTGGCTGGCAAGTGCAAACCCTTGTGCTCTGGCTGCTGAGTGCGTGGCTCTTGGCTTTGGCCTTGATTGATCTAGACACGATGACGCTGCCCCATCCCCTGACAAAATGGGGGTTGATTGTCGGCCTGCTCCTGAGAGGGTTAACGACGGGTCTAGGCGGACTCACGGAAGGCATCATTGCCGCAGTGATTGGCATTTGGCTCTTTGATCTGATCCGCTGGGGGGGGGCGATCGCCCTTGGTCAGGAGGTCATGGGGGGAGGGGATAGCAAACTGGCGGCGATGATCGGGGCTTGGCTAGGTTGGCAGGGATTGCTCGTTACCTTTTTCTTGGCCTGTGCCCTCGGTGGCCTGATGGGTGGACTGGGGATTGCCCTCGGTTGGATTCAGCGGCGGCAACCGATTCCCTTTGGCCCTTTTTTGGCAGTAGCGGCTATTGTCAGTGGTCTCTTTGGCCGCCAATTGATTCATCTTTATCTCGAAACCTTTTTGCCCGGCGTGTTTGTGCGCTAACTCCTATCAAAGAAAAGACAACTTGACAAGATAAGCCAAAATCCCCTGACAAGGGCGACAATAAAACCCCATAGGCGGGCATCCACCACCCGCTGGCGATCGCTCAGATCAGCAACTTTCTCATATTAGCGCGCATTCCTCTCACTTCCTCAAGGAGTTGACCCATTTCAGAGCGGGTGGCTGGCTCAGTCATGGCTATTCTCGTAAATCCTGCCAATGGGGTGCCTTATTCCCAGAGTACAATCCAGTATGATGAAATAATGTTCTTGCCGTTTGTTGCGCTCCGTTGAGACTTTGCTCCAATGACCTCGTCCCCCTCTGCGTCGGCGACAATTGCCCTCACAGGTGATCAAATTCGCCAAAAATTCCTTGAGTTCTATGCCGCTAAGGGACACACGATTTTGCCCAGTGCCTCGCTGATTCCAGAGGATCCGACGGTGCTGCTGACGATCGCCGGCATGCTCCCCTTCAAACCCATTTTCCTCGGCCAAGAAACGCCAAAGGTACGCCGCGTCACCACTGCGCAAAAGTGTCTGCGCACCAATGACATTGAAAATGTGGGTCGCACTGCTCGCCACCACACGTTCTTTGAAATGTTGGGCAACTTCAGCTTTGGCGACTACTTCAAGGCGGAGGCCATTGGTTGGGCATGGGAATTGATGACCACGGTTTATGGTTTGCCCCCGGAACGGCTCTTGGTGAGCGTCTTTGAAAATGACGATGAGGCCTATGACATTTGGCATCGCCAAGTGGGCTTGCCCAAGGAGCGCATCCAGCGCATGGGAGAGGAGAGCAACTTCTGGACGGCGGGGCCAACGGGTCCCTGTGGCCCTTGTTCTGAGATTTACTACGACTTCTATCCGGAAAAGGGGCTAGCTGACGTTGATCTCGATGACGATCGCCGCTTCATCGAACTCTACAACCTGGTGTTCATGGAGTTGAACCAAGACGATCAAGGGCGCCGCACCCCCCTCAAGGCGAAAAACATTGATACCGGTATGGGCTTGGAGCGGATGGCGCAGGTTCTGCAAGGGGTGCCCAACAACTACGAGACAGACTTAATTTTCCCGATGATTGAGGCGGCAGCGCAGCGCGCCGGGATTCAGTACCGCAAAGCCAATGCCAGCACCAAAACGTCCCTCAAGGTGATTGGCGATCACACCCGTGCCGTGGTTCATCTCATTGCCGATGGCGTCACCGCCAGTAATGTGGGGCGTGGCTATGTCCTGCGGCGATTGATTCGGCGCATTGTCCGCCATAGTCGGCTGTTGGGGATCAATGAACTGGTGACCCCTGCCTTGGCTCAAGTGGCGATTGATCTGGCTGCCAATGTCTATCCCAATGTGCGCGAGCGGCAGACAGTGATTCTCAGCGAACTCCAGCGGGAGGAGGAACAGTTTCTTAAGACCTTGGATCGGGGTGAGAAGCTCTTAGCGGAGATGCTCGCTCCATTGAAGACAACTAAGGGCAAAAAACGCAGTAAACCACAATTGGCAGGGCGCGATGCTTTCGTTCTTTTTGATACCTATGGCTTCCCCTTGGAGTTGACCCAAGAGATTGCCGCTGAGCAAGGCATTGGTGTGGATGTGGCTGAGTTTGAAGCCTGTATGGCCGAGCAGCGGCAACGCTCCCAAGCCGCTCACGAAACCATTGATATTACCGTTCAGGAGGGGATTGACTCCCTAGCGGATCAACTGCATCCGACGCAGTTTCGTGGCTATGACGAGTTTAGTTTGACCACGACCGTAACAGCGATTTTGGTGGCGGGTCATCCGGTAACAACGGCAACAGCAGGGACTGAAGTGCAGGTGATCCTTGAAGAAACTCCCTTCTATGCTGAATCCGGTGGCCAAATTGGCGATCGCGGGTATCTCGCCACCAGTGATGCGCTAGTGCAAATCCACGATGTGCAAAAGCAAAAGGAAGTGTTTGTTCACTACGGCAAAGTGGAGCGGGGCAGCCTCAGCGTTGGCGATCGCGTGAGCGCCCAAATTGATCTCAGTTGTCGGCGGCGGGTACAGGCGCACCACACCGCAACGCATCTCTTGCAGGCGGCCTTGAAAAAGCGGATTGACGAAAACATTTCCCAGGCGGGATCACTGGTGGCTTTTGATCGGCTGCGGTTTGACTTTAACTGCCCCCGTGCCCTCACTCGCGAAGAGCTGCAACAGATTGAAGATCAAATCAACACGTGGATTAGTGAAAGCCATGCCACCCACACGAGTATCATGGCGCTCAATGAAGCCAAGGCCAAGGGGGCGATCGCCATGTTTGGTGAAAAATACGGTGAGCAGGTGCGCGTTCTCGATATTCCCGGTGTCTCTATGGAACTCTGTGGTGGCACCCATGTCCACAACACTGCTGAAATTGGCCTCTTTAAGATCATTAGCGAAAGTGGTGTGGCGGCTGGGATTCGCCGCATTGAAGCCATTGCTGGACCGGCGGTGCGTGACTATTTGCAACAGCGCGATAGCATTGTCCGCGAGTTGTGCGATCGCTTCAAAGCCAAACCGGAAGAGATTCTAGATCGCATTAGCCAACTCCAAGCGGATCTCAAAGCCCAGCAAAAGGAACTGGAACACCTCAAAGCCGAACTAGCTCTTGCCAAAACCCAAGCCCTCTTGGAGCAGGCTGAAGCCATCGGCGCTACCCATCTGCTTATTGCCTCGCTGGCGGGGGTAGATCCCCAAGGGCTAAAAACCGCTGCTGAATGGCTCCTGAATAAACTGGGCAGTGGAGCTGTGGTGTTGGCCACTCAACCGGCTGCTGACAAAGTGAACCTTTTAGTCGCCGCCAGTCCGGATGTTGTAGAGCGGGGGGTTCATGCCGGTCAACTGGTGGCGGAACTCGCCCAAGTCTGTGGTGGCCGCGGCGGCGGGCGTCCCAACTTTGCTCAGGCCGGCGGATCTCAACCTCAGAAATTGGCCGAGGCCTTTGAAAGGGCGCGATCGCGGCTACAGGAAATACTCGAGGGTTGATCGATTGGCATCACTATCTTCTTTGTCGATCTTTGCTCAGTTGGAGTGAGAGTCGTGAAGCACAACTGGCTGCCCCGGAGACAGAAACACTTAACCGAGAGCAACAGTCTGCTCGTGCAGGCGAGAGGTCACAACCTATCGGTACGTTTAGTATTCAGCTATTGAAATGCAATATACTACGGCATCCACTGCTGTATTGTCTCAACCCCCTGAGTTCCTCAGCACTATTAGACATCTTGATAAGCAGCTACACGATCGGTTCAGAAACAGATTCGACATTGACCCTACACTCTCGCGTTTTTTGGTGAGTTTCCAAGGCAATAAAACTAGACCTTCTTATCGCTGGTACAAGTTCAAAGAAGCGTTTTCAGCCTCTTTAGTCGAACATTTATTTCATAAGTACGGTATTAACGCAGGTAGAATTCTGGATCCTTTCGCAGGCAGTGGGACAGCTTTGTTTGCTGCAAGTGCAATGGGTATAGATGCAGATGGGATCGAGTTGTTACCCATTGGTCGCGAAATCATTGCGGCCAAACAAATTCTAGATGCCGAATTCACCCCTGAAGACTTCGAGAGATTGTGCCAATGGTCGACGTTGAGAGTTTGGAAAGAGTCGCAAATAAGCGTTCCCTTGCCAGAGCTGCGAATCACACAGAGAGCTTATCCCGAAAAAACAAAAAAAGCTATCGAAAAATATATAGGCGCGTACCAAGTCGAGAATAGTAGAGTTCAATCCATCTTGCGCTTTGCTTTACTTTGTGTACTGGAATCCATCAGTTTTACTCGAAAGGATGGTCAATACCTTCGGTGGGATTACCGCTCTGGACGCACACAGGGTAAGAAAATTTTCGACAAGGGCGAAATCCTAGAGTTCGATCAGGCTATTTGTGAAAAGATAAACGAGATTTTAGAAGATGTATCACCCAATCATCAAACAACTTTGTTTGCTGCGGAAAAACTTCAGGCTCAAATCCGTTTGTTTGAGGGTTCATGTCTTCAAATATTGCCGCAATTACCCGACAGCACCTACGATGCAATTCTGACCTCTCCGCCTTACTGCAACCGCTATGACTATACGCGTACCTATGCACTGGAACTCGCGTTGTTGGGCACAGATGAACAAAAACTACTGAGATTTCGCCAAGAGATGCTTAGTTGTACAGTGGAAAATCGCCCAAAAGACTTGTTGGGCATTAACCCGCAATGGGCAACAGCATTGGCTGCTGCTGATGAGGAGGAACTATTACAAGCCATTCTGAAGTACTTGGAAGACCAAAAAGCGCAACGGGCTCTGAACAATAACGGAATTCCTCGGATAATGAAGGGCTATTTTTATGAGATGGCTTGTGTTATCGCCGAATGTGCGCGTGTGCTGAAACCAAACGCACTCTTGTTTATGGTCAACGATAATGTCCGTTATGCAGGAGCGAGCGTTTCGGTCGATATGATCCTCTCTGATATTGCAGAGAAATTAGGCTTTTATGTTGAACGTATTCTCGTTTTGCCAAACGGCAAAGGCAATAGTAGTCAGCAGATGGGGGAGTACGGACGCGAAGCCCTACGTAAGGGCATTTACATCTGGAGAAAATTGTAATGTCTTTGCGCCCATACCGAAACCATCTTCAGTCTAGTGCTGATCTCGTCACGAGCCATGAAGCCACACGCGCGGGTTTTGTTGCCCTTGCACTCGAAAAGAATCGTCGCTCTACACCCTATGTCGCCGAAGCAAGGGCATTGCAAGAAGCTGCATCAAGGGCTAAAACCCCTGCTGATTTGCTGGCTATCAAAGGCATAGAAGTAGGTCTTCTCAGGGCAGCAGGATTATCTGACAAGGCGCTGGTTCATCTGAGCATTGGAAAACTGCGCGAGCGGCTCTTGACCGTATCCGTGAAGCGTTTTCGAAAGCGAAACACTCCCCGCATGTTTTCTTTACAGGTGCAGCGATTGAGAAGAAAATGGCGGTCGAGATATGGGATCAACTGGAAAAGGGATTACTTGCCAACGCTGCTAACCTAAACAATCCAAATCAAATTGCATCGATCTGTCGCTGGTTATGTGATTTGTAAAAGTGCTGACCCAATTTAGTTATACCAACCAGCGATCGCCCCAATGGAGGACTCACTTTTGCTGCAAGTACTGCTTTTCAGGCCGTGAGCTTTACTGTGCAGTTCCAGAGGCTTATAGAGCAATCGCTGGCGAATATGAGTGAGGAAAGCGTGAATAATCCCGTATTCTTTAGGGTGCTCATCCTGAAAGATATTGAGTTGCCCAAACTAAAGAATCACTTTAGAATGTTTGAGGTTAAAATTTAACAAATCTCCCTGATTGCAGTCTAATCTATGGCCTTTGTTAACGCAAACTACCTCAAACTCAAGGCAGGGTATCTCTTTCCGGAAATTGCCCGCCGTGTCAATCAATTCTTGCAAGCCCATCCCGATGCCCCCCTGATTCGTCTCGGCATTGGGGATGTCACCGAACCGCTGCCGGCAGCCTGTCGTCAAGCAATGATTCAAGCGGTGGAAGAAATGGGCGATCGCGCCACCTTCAAAGGCTATGGGCCTGAGCAGGGGTATCCTTGGCTACGGGAAAAAATTGCCGCCCACGACTTCCAAGCCCGCGGCTGCGACATTGATGCCAGTGAAATTTTTATTTCCGACGGCTCCAAGTGCGACACAGGGAATATCCTCGATATTTTTGGCGACGGCAACCGCATTGCCGTTACCGACCCCGTTTATCCCGTCTATGTGGATACCAATGTCATGGCAGGGCACACGGGGGAAGCCAATGAACGCGGGGAGTACACTGGACTGGTCTATTTGCCGATTACCGCTGAAAACCACTTCACCGCCACGCTACCCAGTGAACCTGTGGACTTAATCTACCTCTGCTTCCCCAACAATCCCACCGGTGCGGTGGCCACACGGGAGCATTTAGAGGCGTGGGTGGACTATGCCCGTGCCCACCAAGCAATTATCTTCTTTGATGCCGCCTACGAAGCTTTTATTACCGATCCCGCTATTCCCCACTCCATCTATGAAATTCCCGGTGCCCGCGAGTGTGCCATTGAATTCCGCTCCTTCTCGAAAAATGCCGGATTTACGGGAACTCGCTGTGCCTTTACCGTAGTACCCAAGGGTCTCAAGGGGCAAACCCCCAGTGGCGAGGCCGTCGAACTCTGGGCGCTGTGGCAACGGCGGCAATCCACGAAGTTTAATGGTGTGTCCTACATTGTGCAGCGGGGCGCCGAGGCGGTTTACTCTGAAGCCGGTCAAGCCCAAGTACGGGAACTGGTGGCCTTCTATATGGACAATGCCCGTCTCATTCGCGAAAAACTCACCCAAGCGGGCTTTGCAGTCTATGGTGGGGTCAATGCTCCCTATGTCTGGCTGAAGACGCCCCAAGGGATTGGCAGTTGGGACTTTTTCGATAAATTGCTGCACACTTGCTATGTAGTGGGTACCCCCGGTGCTGGTTTTGGGGCAGCGGGTGAGGGCTATCTGCGCCTTTCGGCCTTTAATAGTCGGGAAAATGTGGTTGAAGCCATGGATCGGGTGGTGGCAGCCTTTGCCTAAGAATTCACCTAGAATCAGGACAAGGCTCATCAAAACGGTTGGAGCGGCTTTAAACCCTTTTAGCATCACCGATGACGGCAAAACATTGGGGCGAACAGGCAGCGAAACAGGAGGGCATTCTGCTGGGGTTGTTCACAGCAGCTGGCTATACCTTTTTTACGCTTCTACCCGATAGTCACAGTCTCATGGTGGCGTGGCCTTGGGTCTTACTCTGGCAAGCCGCGCTGGGGGTGCCTCTGCTTTGGTTTTTGCAGGTGTTGGCCTATCAACGGCGGGTGCAGCCCTTGGGAAATGGCTTTGATGGCGTAGTGCTATTACTCCTGTTGGCATTGGCGATTTCAGGGACGTGGAGTACTTTTCCCCATCAGGCTCGCTGGTATGGCTGGGCACTGTTGGGAGGTATTGCTGTTCTTTATCCCCTCGGGGCTTGGTTGCGCACCCCAGAACGCCGCTGGCAAATTGTGCGCTTTCAAGGCTATCTCACTGCCCTCGTGATTCTTGTCAGTTTAGGCCTTTGGCTGGGCACAGCGATCGCCCCGGCAATTTTTGATACTCCCCAAGGATTAACGCCCCACCTCAATGTGGACACTTTGGAACTCCGCAACTGGGCACCCTTTGGCCACCAAAACTACGTGGCGGGCTACCTGCTGCTGGCATTACCCTTGGTAGGACTGTTGGCCATAGAAGCAGAAGCCAGTGGATCGCGCCGGTTTTGGATGGCGGTGCTGCTTTTGGGTCTAGTTACCCTCTATACAACATTTTCACGGGGGGGTGGCCTCGGCTTACTGGCAATGGTCATTCCCCTTGGCGTGGGTTGGGTTTGGCACTATCGCCGCCAGCGTCGCTCTTGGTGGGGATTTTTGGCTTTGGTGGGCTTAGCGGTGATCGCTTTGGCCAACGATCGCCTGCGCCGCAGCTTAGTGGCTCTCTGGCAGGGAGGACAAGGGAGCGAACTGGCCTACCGCTGGATTACCGGTATTGTTGGCTGGCGGATGGGGGCCGCCCATCCTCTGAGGGGCAATGGCTTAGGTAGTGTGCCCCTGTGGTATCAGCACTATCGGCCGGGCTGGGCGGGCCGTGAAGCGGAGTGGATCTATCAACTCCACAGTACCCCCGTACAACTGTGGGCCGAACTTGGCCTTTGGGGTATTGCCGTATTGCTCTTGGGGGTGGGGCTACTGGTCTATTGGGCAATGCGCTATCGTTGCTGGTGGCCGAACTTAACACAACGGGAACAACGGCTGGCGATCGCCGTCTACCTTGCGCTTTGGGGCTACGGCGTACTCAGTCTTACGGATTTTCAACTGGACAATGTTGGCATTGGTGGCCTCTTCCTAATTGAACTTACCCTCTTAACAACCCTGATTCGCACAGGCCAAGGGCAAACTCCTCCTCAACGGTTGCGGGTACGCTGGGCACTCTCGCTGGTGGGCGTGGGTTTAGGAATCATCCTAGTGATGGTGGGTTGGCTGACACCGATTCACCGTGCTTGGGCAAGTAGCAGCGAAGGTTTTCTAGCCCTCTTGGAAACCCCTCCCGACTGGAATCGCTTTACTGAGAAGCTCTTCCATGCTCAGGAACTCGCCCCTTGGGAACCCTACTACCCGCTGCAACGGGGGTGGCACTATGGCCAGCAGGGCATGATGGCAGACAATCCCGAAGCACGAACCAACCTCTTGCGTACAGCAATGGTTAACTTTGAGAAGGGAATTGAGCTGTCCCCCTACCTAGAGTTTGGCTACAGCAACTTGGCATGGCTCTACTGGCGAGATGCTAATTTTGGCGCAGCAGCACAGACATTTGCCAAAGCGGCTCAACTTGTACCGGCTAAACGGGGCAATTTTCTGGGTCTCGGCTTAGCCCTCATTCGTAAGAATCAACCGCAACTCGCCACCCAAGCCCTGATCCTTGAGGTGCTGCGCCATCCCATCTTCATCACCAGTCCGGCTTGGCGGGTTGCTCCCCTCGCACCCTTTTATCAACCAGTTCTGACGGCGGTCACGGAGCGTTATCGTCAGCTTGAGCAGGACATTGCCAGCGATCGCCCCTCAGGCGCCTATGTGCGTCAAGTGTCAACCCTCCTCCGCTGGTGGCAAGGGGAACTCCCTCGGGACACCGACCCCCTAGCTGCATGGCTGCAACCCTTGGCCAACCCCCAAGAGGCAACATTGAAGGCTCCTGCAACGCTGCAAACCGTCCTCAAGGCATGGGATGACCCTAACAACCGCCGTGACCTCTTGGCCTCCATTTGGCCGGGAAGTCCAGAGCAACTGGAACAGATGGTGCGCTCCATGGCCGTTCAGCCAACACCCCTTGATTGGTTGCGTTCGGCGGCGCCTGCCGTGGCGATTACCTATACCCGTGCCGGTTTTGGCGTCAATAGTCGCCACATTGATGGCCCCCAACCTACGGACTTTTTCATTGCCATTGACAGTCTGCCAATGGTGACTTTATTCGCGCCGCTGTGGCCAGACAACACCTTTTTGCCAGAACTAGATCAGGCTCTAGAGGGCGATCGCCAGCGGCTTTTTGCTGCTCTTAACCAAAGGCTCTAACGGCAAACCCCCGTGGGTCGCTCAATTTGGGTGGTGGGGGGATGGGCAGCAATGTCCAAGACAATCTGTAGGGTTCGCACGGCTGCACACTGGTCTTGGGGCAAAGGCATGGGCATTAAGGGCCGCGTCACCCCTGCAAGAACATATTCCCGTTGCGGGCGCAGCTCAAAGAGCCGTTGACCATTCTCCGCCAAGCCTCTGACTGTGATTTGATCCGCCTCGATATGCACATTGCCCCGATTACTGACAGTCATTTGCAGGGTTCCCTGCTGCACTTGGGCATTGAGGAGTTGCCCCTGCCGCCGAATAACCGCTGGTTTGATAAATACGGGTAGGCTATGCACCGTTACGAGGCGCGTTTCTGAGCCGATTCCTTGAGGGGCTGGAGGAATTTCTGCAACTAAAAGCCGATATGTCCGCTCGACATCAGCAGCCGGCAAGCGATGGCCAAGGCGAATTTCAGTCCGGCTGCCCACGGGCAGATGCAGGAGGTTGGGAAAGGCGACTAGCTCTAGGCTATTTGCGGGTAAGAGATGGAGTTCATCTTCCCCCGTTGCCCGCTGTTGCCACTGCTGCACCCGCACCTTAAAGTCGAGGGGGACATTGCCCGTATTAGCGATCGCCAGTACCGTAAAAGGTTCTTGGGGTGCCAGTTCAATCTTCAGCGCACTCAAGCGATATTGAGCCGTCTGCGCTGTGGACATGCCAAGAATCAAGCTAGGGAGAGGAATTAAAGGAGCTAAGAAGCGCCAGAATCGATTGAACATCATGAATGGCGGGGCATGGATTTGAACCATGGACCTTCGGGTTATGAGCCCGACGAGCTACCAGACTGCTCTACCCCGCGTTGCTCTAGCTTATCTAAGGTAGCGTATTCCCTAGAGGATTGGCAAGCGATCGCTAGAAGATTTATAACATCCTATCAATACCCTAAGTTTTTCCTAGGTCAACTGTAGCAACCCTTACTTCCATCATCCCGACAAACAGATATAAAGAAAGTATTAAGATTACCTAGGTCTTTTTAGACTAACTCCTTGAGCAATGCTGCTACCGCCTCTTCTCCTCGATACTCTGAGGGAAATTTATCAGCGCCAAGGCTCAGCCCTCTCTGCCAGTCCCCTGCGAACTGAAAATCAGCTTCTCCTGTTGATTGAAGGACTCCCAGAAGCGAGCCGTGCCACCCTAGAAACACTACTGGTGTCCTACGCTCGGGCTAAGGCGTCTCTCCCTATCAATTTGGCCTACCTCTTGGCACTAGAGGGTGAAATCCTGAACCTGCTTGGTGTGACATCCGCAGTACGCCCCTTGTTTACGCCACCAGTGGTACAGACGCTGCAAAACTATCTGCCATGGTTTAGGAAGGCAAGCCAGATCGTGCAGAATCACCTCGGTTGTGCCCTTGTGCGTAACTACTGGTTGATTACCCGCCCGACTCATCCTTGGCTGCGCACGATTCGGGTTGAGACCTTTTACACTGAGCAAGTACCTGCTCCCGATCGCTACCTCAATGAGAAGCAGCAAGACCTGCTACAAACATGGTTAGAGCAATTTCTTCTCTACTGTTATCGCCTTGTACCCACACTGCCAGCGGAGGCGATCGCAGCGGGAATTCCAGTGCCGCCTCAGTTGCTACAAGCAGCCGCCTAACTCAAGAGGATTTCGCTAAAATTTTGGTGTCCATCGGCCATCAATTGATGTTGTGGAGCACATTCTGCTGCTAGAGGATGAAACGGAACTCGCCGACCCCTTGGGTCACATCCTGCGCCAAGAGGGCTACCACGTTGACGTGGCCTACGATGGTGAAACGGCTCAAACCTACTGGCAAACGCAGCGCCCCTACCACCTCTTAATTTTGGATTGGATGGTGCCACCGCCTACGGGGCTAGAACTTTGTCAACGATTGCGCCAAGCCGGTGATGAGACTCCCGTTCTCTTTCTCACTGCTCGAGATACGGTGGATGACAGGGTGCGGGGTCTGGATGCCGGTGCTGATGATTACTTGGTTAAACCCTTTGAACTGCGGGAATTGCTGGCACGGGTACGAGCACTGCTGCGACGGCGCCACACGATGGGGTGTACGGCACCGATTCTTTGCTGGCAGGATCTGCGGCTCGATGTCGAAGGTCGCTTGCTCTACCGAGGAACACAGTGTATCTCCCTCTCTGAGAAGGAAACAGCGCTCCTAGCTCTTTTCCTCAAGCACCCGACGGAACTTCTCAGCCATGAATTGATTGCTAGTCAACTGTGGCCGGATCAGACCTGTGTCAATCGCAACCTATTGGCCGCCCAGATTCGACTGCTACGGCGCAAAATTGAGCATGCCGACGAACCCTCCCTAATTCAAACGGTCTATGGTCAAGGCTATCGGCTACGCCCCGTTGCGGCACCGGCAAGCTAAGACCACTGTTGCCGTATCTTGGAGAGGAACGTGCCAGATACAATAGATAAGCTGTTCTTTTGGGAAAACTGTTGTGGACGATCGCTACGACCCCCAAGTGATTGAGGCCAAGTGGCAACGGGAATGGGCTGCCCGCCAGATCGATCGCACCAACACCGATCCGCAAAAGCCGAAATTCTATGCCCTCTCGATGTTTCCCTACCCCTCCGGGAATCTGCATATGGGGCACGTCCGCAACTATACGATTACCGATGTCATTGCCCGCTGTCGGCGGATGCAGGGCTATCGCGTTCTCCACCCGATGGGCTGGGATGCCTTTGGCCTGCCGGCAGAAAATGCCGCCATTGAACGGGGGATTCATCCTCGCGTCTGGACACAGCAAAACATTGCCCAAATGCGCCAAGAACTGCAACGCCTTGGCCTGTCCTACGATTGGGAGCGGGAAGTGGCCACCTGTCACCCCGACTACTACCGCTGGACGCAATGGCTCTTCTTGGAATTCTTTGAGGCGGGTTTGGCCTACCAGAAGGAAGCAGCGGTGAACTGGGATCCCGTGGATCAAACAGTTTTGGCCAATGAGCAGGTGGATAGCGAAGGGCGATCGTGGCGATCGGGCGCCTTAGTGGAACGGCGACTGCTTAAGCAATGGTTCCTGAAAATTACCGCCTATGCCGAGGAACTGTTGAATGACTTGGAACAACTGACGGGCTGGCCAGAGCGGGTGAAATTGATGCAGGCCAACTGGATCGGCAAGTCCACGGGTGCCTATCTGGAATTCCCAATTGTTGGCAGTCATGAGAAAATTGCCGTTTTTACCACCCGTCCCGATACCGTCTATGGGGTGACCTACGTGGTGCTGGCGCCCGAACATCCCCTGACACCGAAAGTCACCACTAGCCGCCGCCGCAAAACCGTCGAAGCCTTTATTGCTAGTGTCCAACAGGAAAGTGAAATGGAACGCACAGCGGGCGATCGCCCCAAACGCGGTGTGGCCACCGGTGGCAAAGCCGTCAATCCTTTTACTGGGGAGGAAATTCCTATCTGGATTGCCGATTATGTCCTCTACGAATATGGGACTGGAGCCGTGATGGGCGTACCTGCCCACGATGAGCGCGATTTTCAGTTTGCCAAAGCCCACAAGCTCCCCATTCGCCAAGTGATTATTCCCCCAGACGGCAAAGCCAGTGCCCGCCTCAAGGCCGCCTATACGGAGCCGGGGAGATTGATCAACAGTGGTCCATTTGATGGCATGGACTCCACCGCCGCCAAAGCAGCGATTACCGAGTATGCTGCTACCCAAGGTTGGGGACGCGAACAAGTGCAGTATCGGCTGCGGGATTGGCTCATTTCTCGCCAACGCTACTGGGGTGTGCCCATTCCGATCATTCACTGTCCGCAGTGTGGGGCGGTGCCGGTGCCGCGGTCAGAGTTACCTGTGCTGCTGCCAGAAGAGGTGGAGTTTAGCGGTCGTGGCCCTTCTCCCTTGGCCAAACTTGCGGCGTGGCGCGATGTTCCCTGCCCGAAATGTGGTACCCCTGCCCAGCGGGAAACGGACACAATGGATACCTTTATTGACTCCTCTTGGTACTACTTCCGCTACGCCGATGCGCGCAACAGTGAAGCCCCCTTTGACCCAGCGGCCATCAAGGACTGGTTACCCGTGGATCAGTATGTAGGGGGGATTGAGCACGCCATTCTCCATTTGCTCTACTCGCGCTTTTTCACCAAAGTTTTGCGCGATCGCCAGCTTGTCCATGTCAGTGAACCCTTCCAACGCCTACTCACCCAAGGCATGGTTCAAGGGCGCACCTACAAAAATCCGCGCACGGGCAAGTACATCATTCCTAGCCGCATCGCCGATCTCAGCCAACCCACCGACCCGGACACAGGGGAGCCCCTAGAGGTGGTCTATGAAAAAATGTCCAAATCTAAGTACAACGGCGTTGCCCCCGGCGATGTGATTCAGAAGTACGGGGCGGATACTGCCCGCATGTTCATCCTTTTCAAGGCGCCCCCCGAAAAAGACCTCGAGTGGGACGATGCCGATGTCGAAGGCCAATTTCGCTTTCTCAACCGCGTTTGGCGCCTCGTGCAAACCTTCAAAGCCAATGGCGGTCAGCTTGGCCAACCCTTACCTACTACCCTGACTAAAGCGGAAAAAGACCTGCGCCGTGCCATTCACACTGCCATCAAAGAAATTAGCGACGATCTGGAAGGCGACTATCAACTCAATACCGCTGTTGCCGAACTAATGAAACTCAGTAATGCCCTTGGCAGTGCCGACTGCCACACTTCGGGGGTCTATAGCGAAGGCATCCAAACCCTACTCACCCTACTCGCCCCCTTTGCCCCCCACATCAGCGAAGAACTCTGGCACCAACTGGGCGGCACCGACTCCATCCACCGCCAGCCTTGGCCAAAAGCAGACCCCACTGCCCTCGTTGCCGATGAAATCACCCTTGTCATTCAGGTCATGGGCAAAACCCGTGGCGCGATTCAAGTGCCTGCCACAGCTAGTCAAGTGGAACTGGAGGAAGCCGCCAAGCAGTCGGAGATTGGCCAACGCTACCTAGCGGGCAAAACGATCAAAAAAGTGATTGTCGTTCCCGGCAAGTTAGTGAACTTTGTCTTAGCCCCCTAGACCCTCACTGGTTGCCGCAGTCCACTTAACTGTATTGACCTCCTATGACCCACTCCGAAGGCTTAACTCTCTAGTTTACTGGTCTCTCTGGGGCTGGTAAAACAAGGCTGGCTCACTATGTCCACAAGCAGCTTCAGGCGGCTGGCCATGCTGTTGAACTTCTCGATGGCGATATTGTCCGCCAGCATTTGACAAAGGGGCTGGGGTTTTCTAAAGAGGATCGGGATGAAAATATCCGCCGCATTGGCTTTGTGGCTCAACTGCTGACTCGCCACGGGGTGATCGTGATTGTCTCGGCAATTTCGCCCTATCGCGAGATTCGGGATGAGGTGCGGCATAAAATTGGCCGCTTTGTTGAGGTTTATGTGAATGCCCCCTTGGCAGTGTGTGAGCAGCGGGATGTAAAGGGACTCTATAAACGGGCGCGGGCAGGGGAGATTCGCAATTTTACGGGGATTGATGACCCCTATGAGCTACCCTTGAATCCAGAGGTGGAATGCCGCACGGATTTGGAGACGATTGAGGAGAGTGCGGCTAAGGTGTTGCAAAAGCTGGCGAAGTTTGGTGTGGTGTGCCCAATCGTTGAGTCCTAGAGGGTCATTGCCCCGCAAAAGTATCTAGGATAGAGATTGTAACCGTTCGAGCAGCGAGTATGGGTGAGGCAAAACGGCGCAAGGAAACCCTTGGTGAGGCCTACGGTCAAGAAAAGGGGGGCTGGCTCAAGAAGGAGCAACTGCTGCTGATTCAGAAGTGGGTGACGCGGGGCACGTGGGTCGGCATTGGCCTACTGGTAGTCATTTGGCTCACAGTTCGCTTTATTGGCCCCAGTTTGGGATGGTGGCAATTGACAGCAAATTAGAACGGGTATGCTAGATTTGTTGGCAGCATTGGCATGGTACTGGGGACAGCCGCGCATTGAGGCATTAAAGGCAGTCATCTTTCCCTCTGAGGTGGCACTGTATCAGTATCGCGATCGCTACCTGCAAACATTGGCACAGGAGGGTTTTTCTCCCAATCAACAGGGCATCTGGGTTCAAAGTGCTCAGCAGTTACTCGTGAACCACCAAGGCGATCGCCCCCTTGCGGCTGCATCGGTCACTAAAATTGCCACGAGCCTTGCTGTGCTGGATAAATACCCCTTTGACTATCAGTTTCTGACTCGCATCGGCACCACAGGCACGCTGCAAAATGGTGTTCTCAGGGGGGACTTGGTCTTGATTGGCGGCAATGATCCCCTCTTTGTCTGGGAGGAGGCGATCGCCATCGGTAATGCCCTCAATCGCTTGGGCATTCGTCAAGTGCAGGGGAATTTAGTCATCGTTCCCCCTTTTGTAATGAACTTTTACCCTGAACCCCAGACCGCCGCAGCGCTATTCAAACTCGCCCTAGATCACCGCCGCTGGACGCCTGAAATTCAAACGGCCTATGAACAGCACCTGAAGGGACAACCCCGCCCCCAAGTAAGTATGACGGGTGAAACACGCTTCCAAAGCACGATCCCTGCGAGTGTTACCCTGCGCCTCGAGCATCGCTCACTCCCCTTGGGGGAAATTGTGCGGCAAATGAATATCTACAGTAATAATGAGATTGCGGAAACCCTAGCAGAAATGGCAGGGGGTGCTGCAACCGTAGCTCAAGTGGCCGCCCGTAAAGCCAATGTACCCCCCAGTGAAATTCAACTGATCAACGGCTCAGGTCTGGGGGAGGAGAATCGCATTTCTCCCCGGGCGGCGTGTGGGATGCTTTTGGCGCTTCAGGAGATGCTCGCTCAGAAAAACCACAGTTTGGCGGATGTGCTACCCATGGCGGGGCGCGATCGCGGCACCGTTGAGTATCGTCAGTTACCCACTGCCACACTGGTGAAAACCGGTTCTCTTTGGAATGTGAGTGCGTTGGTTGGCGTCTTACCCACAGCAAAATACGGCACCGTCTGCTTTGCGCTTCTCAATGGCGGAGACAACCTAGAAGGGTTTCGGCGGGCACAGGATCGCTATGTGCAGCACCTGAGTCAAACGCTACAAGCGACCCAAAGACTGGGTGCTGAATTTCACCGCCAAGCCCCTGCTCCGCGGTTTGGCGACCCCCAACGCATTCAGCTCCTGAAGGCGCAATAAACGATGACAGCACAACAACTGGGAATTGTTGTCCAAGGCTCTCTCAGTCAGGGCTTAGAGGTACGACTGTGTGGCAACGTCTCTGTAGAAGAACTGCGGGTCGGCCAATTTTTAGTGATCCAAGGCCAGCGATCGCGCTTCTTTTGTCTGCTGACGGATGTCGTGCTTGGTACGGCCAATCCCCGCATTCTGCTCAATCCCCCCGCCCTTGAGGATACCTTTTTGCAGGAGGTACTGGCGGGTACGGGCACGTTTGCGACGCTAAGTGTGGCACCGATGTTGATGATCCTCAACGATGAGCAGGATTTACTGCCCGTAAAAACGATCCCTGCCCATTTCAGTCCTGTCTATGAGGCCAGTGAACGGGAGTTTCGCGCCGTGTTTGGCTGGGAAGACGATCCGCAGCGGCGCAACTTTGCCATTGGCACTCCCTTAGATATGGCAGTCCCCATCTGTTTGGACTTGGATCGCTTTGTCGAGCGCAGCAACGGCATCTTTGGCAAGTCGGGGACGGGCAAATCCTTCCTAACGCGGCTGTTGCTGTCGGGGATTATCCGCAAACAGGCGGCAGTGAACTTGATTTTTGATATGCACTCGGAGTATGGCTGGGAAGCCACCCGTGAAGGCAAGTCAGTCAGCACCGTTAAGGGATTGCGGCAACTGTTTCCACAGCAGGTGAAGATCTATACCCTTGATCCCGAATCCACGCAACGGCGGGGGGTGCGCGATGCCCAAGAACTCTACATTGGCTTTGATCAAATTGAGGTGGAGGATCTGGCGCTGGTGCAGGGGGAACTTAACCTTTCAGAAGCCAGCCTCGAAAATGCCATTATTCTGCGCAATGAGTTTGGCAAGGGTTGGATTAGTCGCCTTTTGGTGATGACAAATCAGGAGATTCAGGAGTTTTGCGAAACGAAGATGGGCAGCAAAGCCTCGATCATGGCGCTGCAACGCAAACTGACACGGCTAGAGCAACTGAAGTACCTGCGCAACACCTGTACCAAGAACTACATTGGTCAGATTTTGGACACTCTTGCGGCGGGTCAACATGTGGTGATTGAGTTTGGCTCCCAAGCCAATATGCTCTCCTATATGCTGGCGACGAATATTATTGCCCGCCGCATCCACCAAGCCTATGTGCAGCAGTCGGAGATTTTTTTGCAAACCAAGAATCCCAGCGATCGCCCGCGTCAACTGGTGATCACGATTGAGGAGGCTCACCGCTTCTTGAATGCAGCGACGGTGAAGCAAACGATTTTTGGGACGATCGCCCGCGAAATGCGCAAGTACTTTGTCACGCTCCTCGTTGTTGATCAACGGCCTTCGGGCATTGATAGCGAGATCATGTCGCAAATTGGCACCCGCATCACCGCACTCCTTAACGATGAAAAGGACATTGAGGCCATTTTCACTGGGGTGGCGGGTTCGCAGCAGTTGCGATCGGTGTTGGCCAAGCTGGATTCTAAACAACAGGCGCTTGTGCTGGGTCATGCGGTGCCGATGCCTGTGGTGATCCAAACCCGCAGCTATGACGAAACCTTCTATGCCGAGATCGGCGATCGCGATTGGGAGGAACTCCCTACACCCATGTTATTGGAGGCGGCTCAAGCGGCGAAGTCAGATCTGGGGATCTAGCCTAGAGCTTTAGAATTGATCCTGAATCAACTCTCAGTGAGGAAAACGCTGTGGCGCACACCATTGTCACGAATACCTGCGAAGGGGTTGCCGATTGCGTTGAGGCGTGTCCGGTGGCCTGTATTCATCCGGGACCGGGGAAAAATGCCAAGGGCACCGATTGGTTCTGGATTGATTTTGCCACCTGTATTGACTGTGGCATTTGTTTGCAAGTGTGTCCCGTGGAGGGGGCAATTGTGCCTGAAGAACGCCCTGATCTGCAAGCAACGCCGGCATGATGACTGAGCAATGGCTCGATCGCGTGCGGCTTTTGGGGAGCGATCGCTGGCAACAAGTACAACTCACAAATGGTAAAGTGACGGCGATCGGCACTGACCTGATTCCCCCCGATGGCTCTGAGGTGCTGGACTTCGGCGGCGATTATCTCTCCCTTGGGGGCGTCGATCTGCAAATTAACGGTGCCTTGGGCATTCCCTTTCCTTGGTTAAAGACCACCGAACCACTGCCAAAAATTGGCCGCTATCTTTGGCAAGAGGGGATTGATGCCTACGCCCCGACGATTGTGACTGCTCCCCTAGCGGAAATTCACACTGCCTTGAGGGTGATCCACGAATACGTGCCCAATGCGCAAGAGCCTGAAGCCAAAATTTTAGGTGTGCATTTGGAGGGGCCTTTCCTCAATCCCCAGAAGCGCGGTGCTCATCCTCAGTCCCATCTTCAGCCCTTGAGCCTAGAAAGGGTGCAAACAGTTTTAGGGGAGTTCAGTGACACCGTTCAGATTCTCACCCTTGCTCCAGAGTTAGATACCAATGGTGAAGCGCTGCCCTATGTGCGGCAGTTGGGAATTACCGTGAGTTTAGGTCACTCTTTGGCCACCGTGGAGGAAGCGCAGGCGGCTTTTGATGCCGGTGCCACAATGATCACCCATGCCTTTAATGCCATGCCCCCTCTACATCATCGCGAGCCGGGACTGTTAGCAGCAGCCTTGACAGATCAGCGGGTCTGGTGCGGTGTGATTGGCGATGGGGTGCATGTTCATCCACAAATGCTGAAGGTGTTGTGGCAGTGCGCAGGCGATCGCCTGTTTTTGGTCAGTGATGCCTTGGCACCCCTTGGCTTGGGGGATGGCATCTACCCGTGGGATCAACGGCACATTGCAGTGAAAAATGGCACTGCTCGCCTTGAGGATGGGACTCTCTGTGGCACAACGGTTCCCCTCTTGGCAATGGTGGGGCGCTTGGTGGATTGGGGCGTGTGTGATTTTGAGGCGGCTCTTGGCTTGGCAACGCTGAACCCCCGCCGTGCCATTGGTTTGACGACGGCGTTACTCGGGCAACCGGTGAGTCATCTCCTGCGCTGGCGATCGCCCCACCACTATGAACGACTGGCCAGCGAGCTACATCCCCCCTTGCTCAGCCATGATTGAGAGCACCATGAGTACCGCATAAAGGGCACCACCGAGCAATCCCGCAATCACCGAAATCCAAGTAAATAGCTTGGCCTTGTTTGAGGCCTCCAACGCCCCGGCGCGATCGCCTACTGCTAACCTTGAATTGACTTGGGCAGCAAAAATAATAGCGACAATACCGAAAGGCAAACAGCAGCAAATCGTGGACAGAATCGCTGGAACCATGTAGTTAGGAATGTTTTCATTTGAAGGGTTCATTGTTAAATTTCCTTAAAAATCAGGTTTGAATAGGGTTTAAAAAATTGACAGCAATTGATTAGCGATCTTTGAATAAGCACAGGCTAGCCTATTTTTTCTCTAAAGGCAATCATCTCCCTTCCACTTTTGTCAAGAGTTGCCCTCAGTCACCGCAAACGTCGGTAGGGTATGGCAAACTAAAGAGGAATTCACTTAGCTTGCAACACGGAAATTGATCGTGCCTAAAATGCTTGCCCGTTTAACCCTGAGTCTGGGTCTTGTTCTCCTGAGTGGCAGTCTGGCAACGGCACAAGTGGTGTTACCGCGCACCCTTGAACTCAATGCCAAGGAGATGGAGCAAAATGGTTTTATTGTGGCGCAAGAAGCCCTGCAACTGGCACAGTTCCAGCAATTTCAAGAGGCGTTGGTGCGGGCAAAACTGGCAGTGCAGTTGGCACCTCAAGCCCACGAAATTTGGGCATTGCTGGGGGGACTCTACCTCACGGTCAATCAACCCAAGGATGCAGTGCCAGCCCTAGAGCAGTCTTTGAAACTCAATGATAAAAATCCGGGGGCTTATTTCAACTTAGGCTCTGCCCATTTTCGCCTCGGACATTATGGAGCCTCAGTGCGGGCGATCGAGCAGGGATTGGCACTGAAACCCGATGCCAAAGAGGAATGGTTCAACCTTGGCAACGCCTATCTAAAACTGGGACAAAAGGATCGGGCGATCGAGCAATACCGCCGCTCATTGCGCTTGGATCGTCAGTTTTGGCCAGCCTATACCAACATTGGCCTCGTGCTCTATGAACAAGGCAATATCCGCCAAGCGGCAAAAAACTGGGAACAGGCGGCAAACATTGACCCCAAAGCCAGTGAGCCGAAACTTGCTTTGGCCACAGCCCTGCTGCAACTGGGGAATGAAGCAAGAGCACTACAACTGGCAGCGGAAGCCCTGCGTCTCGATAGCCGCTACGGCACGGTGGAATTCCAGCGGGAAAACCTCTGGGGCGATCGCCTAGTGGCCGATACGCAAACCCTATTGGCCAAGCCCCCTCTGCGGGCACTGATGAGCCAACTCCAACCTGAGCAATCTGCCCTTCCTCAGCCCTAGAATGATTGAGATTCGTGCGGCAGAGATCACTGACCTTGCCAGCATTGCCCAATTAGTGGCCTTGAGTTTTCACCCCGGTGGTGGTTGGCAAGCCCTTTGGCGCAGCTTTGTCCAGTTGGGGATGGAGCAGGATTTGCGCGATCGCTGGCAGCGCGAGCGTCCCCACTACCAGTGTTGGCTAGCCGTCATATCCATGGGAACGTCTGCTCTATGTGTGGGGAGTGTGGAAGTGCAGCTCCGTGAGATCAAGGGTGAACCCAAACCTTACCTGTCCAATTTGGCAGTGCATCCGGACTACCGGCGGCGTGGCATTGGCCGTCGCTTGTTGCACACTGTTGAGGGCAGCCTTTGCTCTACCTATTGCGATCTCTATCTGCACGTCCTTGCTCACAATCAAGCAGCACAGCAGTTATATGCCCGCTGTGGCTTTGCAGTGGTTGAGGAAGGCTTCACCTTTTGGGGAGAGCGGAAATTGCTCCTACGGAAGTCCCTTGCGGGCGATCGCCCCTATTCTCCGTCACCCATGTCATCGTGGGTATGAGTCACCGTATTGGCGGAGACAACTGCCCCTTGGTCTAGCTTTTGCCGCACCTGCTGTTCGACCTCTTGGGCAAAGCTGGGGTTCTCCTCCATGTATTTAATTGTGTTGTCGCGCCCTTGGGCCAAATTTTCACCGTTGTAGGAGTACCAAGCCCCTTTGCGGCTAATCACACCCGTTTCCTCGGCCATATCAAGAATACAGCCAAGATTGGAAATGCCCTTACCAAAAATAATGTCAAACTCGGCAATGCGAAAGGGCGGTGCCACCTTGTTTTTGGCCACCTTAACTTTGGCGCGAATCCCAAATTCCTCCGTTCCCTTCTTCAGGGTTTGCACCCGCCGAATATCTAGGCGCACCGAGGCATAGAACTTGAGGGCGGTTCCGCCGGTTGTCGTTTCTGGGTTACCGTAGGTGACACCAATTTTTTGCCGCAATTGGTTCAGGAAAATCACGGTGCAGCCTGTTTTACCAATATTACCGGTAATTTTGCGCAGGGCTTGGCTCATCAGGCGGGCTTGCAATCCCACATGGCTATCCCCCATATCCCCCTCAATTTCGGCGCGGGGCACCAAGGCGGCAACGGAGTCCACCACCACAATATCCACGGCTGTCGAGCGCACCAGTTGATCAACAATTTCTAGACCCGCTTCGCCAGTGTCTGGCTGAGCCACCAGTAGGTTTTCAATGTCCACGCCGAGGGCAGCCGCATAGGTGGGATCAAGGGCATGTTCAGCATCGACAAAGGCAGCCACGCCACCGGCTTTTTGGACTTCAGCTACGGCATGGAGCGCCAAGGTAGTTTTCCCCGAACTTTCAGGGCCATAAATTTCAATGATCCGCCCCTTCGGCAGTCCACCCCCCAAAGCAAGGTCAAGGGTGAGTGCCCCGCTAGAGATGGTTTCCACTTTCATGCGGGTGGCATCCCCAAGGCGCATGATGCTGCCCTTACCAAAGTTGCGTTCGATTTGGGAGACGGCAAGCTCAAGGGCTTTGCGCTTTTCGGGGGAAAGGGTGGTGTCACTCATAGCAAGCTGAAGAAGTTGGCACTTTTCTAGGTTAGCGGATTGGCGAAATTGATGGCTTAAGCTGCGAGGGTGAGTTAGATCAGCTTGCGACGCACAACGATGGCATTATCACCCACCACCGGATCACGGACAAGCAGGTGACCTTCGGTATCCACCACAATCACGGTCTGATACCCCAAGTCATGGGCAGTTTGCCAAAGGTTCTGGGCTAGTTGATCCTGCTTTGTAGGACTGAGATCATACCAACTGTTGGCCAGCATCAATTCCAAGCGCTGTTCGCTGGGGGTGAGGGTGAGGGTGGGATCAAGAGCGTTGCTGTAGCGATCGCAAAGGGCCAGCAATTGTTGGCGGACGGTGAGGCTGTCACTGACGAAAGTGGAAGGAGCGATCGCCCCTGGTGACGGAGTGGGTGTCGGTGTCGGCTGGGGTATTGGGGCGGGTGTTGCCGCCACTGGTGTGGGTGCCGGGCGGGGTTGCACAAGGACACTGGGTTGGGGACGCTGGGTTGCTTTCACCGTTGGCCGAGGGGGAGATTGAAACCAACTCAGGGGATTCAACCAGAGCAAAATGAGAAGTAGGGCGATCGCGATCCCAGTTAGAGTAGCGCGGTTATACCGCTCCTGGAGATGGTTCGGCAGCCGTTGCTGCACCCAGCCCATTCCCTGCCACCATAGGGCTGCCCCTCGACTGACCCATGAACGTTCCGGAGTCAACTGCTCTGGGGCGATCGCCCGTTGTGTGGCCACCCCCTTGAGTTGCTCTGTGGCCTTGCTAAGCAGTTCACTGATTCCCTGAAGTGTGGCGATCGCTTCCCGTAACAGCAGGGGGAAAAGTTTTTGCCAAAGGGTGGGCTTGGGGGTCATTTGGGAGCGCCAATCGATCGTATGAGCTATTTTTGATCCTACGGCATCAGATCGCCGCAAATCGCTGCTGCAAAACCGCCGCTGACTGCTACCATGATCCCAAGACAAACCGAGATAACAACGTGAAGGGCATTCAGCAATTTAATATTGAAGGATTCCAGCGGCAAATTCGCAGTGCCCCCGTGCCTGTGATCGTGCATTTTTGGGCTCCTTGGTGTGGCCTCTGCCGCCTTATTGATCCCCTGCTGGATCAACTGGAGCAGTCGCTGCCGCACCGGTTGCAAATTCTTCGGATCAATGCCGATGAAAACTTTGCCCTCAGTCGTCACTTTCAACTGACGAGTCTGCCAACCCTTCTTTTCTTTGAGCGCGGCGAATTGGTGCAGCGGTTTGATCCTGCTCTTGTCAAGGGGGACTTTCGTCAAGCCTTGCAGCAACTGCTTGCCCACTCCTTTCCTAGCCTCTTGCCTGCTGAGTCCCACCGCTCCTAAGACCCGAAGTTGCGATGACTAAGCTGCGTCGCCTCAGTCAGTTTTTAGAGGAACGCTGGGTGACCCCCGCCTATGCGGGACTGCTGCTATTGGGCATGAATCTCTTTCTTTTTGCGGCAGCCATTAATTCGATGGCGGGTTGGCTGTACGTGATTACGGGGATCATTTTTGGTCTGCTCTTGGTGGCGGCGATTCTACCGCCGCGCTATTTGCGGGGATTGGTGCTGGAGCGAGCCAAGGTGGATCCAGTTCATGCGGGCGATCGCCTACGCCTGACCGTCTTTCTGACCAATGCCACCCAAACGCCTCGCCACAATTTGCAAGTGATTGACCCCGTTCCCCGTGGCCTCTGGTCAGCCACCCAGCGCGAATGTCCCCAACAGGCGATCGAGCGGCTGCCACCACAGGAAACAATCACTTGGCAGTACGATCTCATCCCACCGCGACGGGGGATTTATGAGTGGCAACAGCTTCGGCTGCGCACCGCTGCCCCCTTGGGCCTCTTTTGGTGTCAGCGCACATTTCCCGTGCCGCAGCAGGTGGTGGTTTATCCGCAGGTTTTGCAACTGCAACAGTGTCCTTTACTCAATCAACTGGGGCAAGAGATTTCCCAAGAGTGGCGCGATCGCCAGCATCATCTTCACGTTGCCCAAGAGGGCATCACCCGTGCCTTACGTCCCTACCGCTGGGGTGATCCTTTGCGTCTAGTGCATTGGCGCACCAGTGCCCGCTATGGCGAACTGCGAGTGCGCGAGTTTGACACCTTTAGCGGTGGTAATGCCGTGACCGTTGCCCTTGATACCCGTCCCCACTGGAGCGGCGAAGACTTTGAGCAGGCGGTGATTGCGGCGGCTAGCCTCTACCTTTACAGTTTGCAACAGCAAATTCCTGTCCAGTTTTGGAGTCCCGCCACGGGGATGCTCCACGGTCAGCCAACGGTACTGCGGGCCCTAGCAGCGATCGCCCCCGGCGACACCGATGCTGAGTATCCCATCGATTCCCTTGTCTGGCTCACCAGTCAATGGCCTAGCCCTGAACCTTTGCCCCCCGGCAGTATCACTGTGCTCTGGGGAGAGCCACCCTCACGGCGGCAAGGGGCAATTCTGTGGATTGATCGCGATCGCCCCCTCGGCAGCCAATTACAAACCCCTATCAGCTACCCCCTGTCTTAGGGCAGCGGGCGCCACTCACCACTGCTAACAAAGGCCGCCCAAAAATAGGGAATTTGCTTACTGGAGTCAGTCATTAACTGCAACTGCGCTTGCCGTAGGGCTTCACTGCGTCCCTTGCCAGCCGCTAGATTTTGATAAAAGGCAACCATCAGTTGTTGGGTCGTGGTGTCATCCACCTTCCAGAGGGAACTCACTTGGGTACGTGCCCCCGCCAAGGTAAAGGCTCGCCGCAAGCCATAGACACCATCGCCATTGAGAATATCGCCACGCCCCGTATCACAGGCGGACATCACCACTAACTCGGTACCATCAAGGTTAATGCCGGTGACTTCAAAAGCCGTTAACACGCCATCATCCACCCCACTCTGCCGTTGATTGAAACCCGCCAAGGCCAAGCCGGAGCGCAACAGTGGATTTTCCCCCCTAAAGGGAGTATTGGCATTGAGACCACGAGTGTTTTGCAGCACTTGGGGAGAGACGGGCGGACTCTCTAGGAAAAATCCATGGGTGGCGAGGTGAAGTACCCGTGGCCGCTGCGTTTGTTTGATGGTAGTTTCGGTGGCACTGCTACCCGTGAGGATCTGCGCTTGGGGCAAGAGCGTGCTTACGGTTTTCACCTCCGTGGCGGTTCCGGGTAACTCCGTAAATGTCAGGCTGCGCAAATCCAGCGATCGCGGGTTCACTCCCCGCTGACTACCGGCCACAGCACGACCACTCCCTTGACTAAACGTGGGATTACCCACTACCAAGGGGGGATTTGCCGGTTTGCCCCGCTGTTGCAGCCGCAGCAAGTCGCGTCCTGAGGTGAGCAGTGTGATCGTATAGGACTGCACCAGATAGCGATCCTGCCGATCCACCAAGGCCTCAAAGGAGAGAGTATTGAGCTGACCGTCGGGAGCCACCAGCAGATGGGTACTGCCCGCTAGGAAGGGTTCCAGAGGAGCCAAGAGGCGCTCATAGGCCGCCTTCAAAGAGGGCTTCGTTACCGTAGCGGGCAATCTTGGATCCGCCATCCGCTGGCGTGCTGCCTTAATGACCGTATCGAGATCAGCGACGGTACCCAAGTCTCGCCATTGGGGAGCACCCCTATTTTTCAGGGCATAGAGGGCGTAGCGGGGGGCTTCCCAGCGGTTGGCTTTCGGGTTGTAGGGCACATACTGGATAAACTCCAATAGCACAGCATTGGCGGGAATCGCTTGCTGCACCGCACTGAGGGTGACGGGGGTAACGTCTAAACGGAAGTTGGCATTTTGACTCACCAGTTGCGCTTCCAGTTGGTTAGCACGCTGTTCGAGTTGGCTAATTTGGCTGGCCGGCGGTGGGCGATCGCGCACAAAGGTGAGGCTAGCAATCTGTGTTCGCACACGAATTAATTCATCCAGTTGCTGCTGCCCCGAGGCATCCAATTGATGGCGTAGGCGACTGGCCGTTGCCGCTAAAACATCCAACAACCGACCTTTACGGCGCAACATGGTGGTCAAGGCTAGGTTGGCCACTGCTGGATTCTGGGGATTCCCCTGCAAATGGAAGGAAATCGCGGTGTTGGTGGAGTCTTGAAACGTGGCCAGATAGTTGCGCTTGTATTCCTCGGAGCCAACCACGAGGTTGCGGCTAAGGTTGACCTCTTCAATCTCAAGGGCGCGGTTGAGAGCCGTTAAGGCCTCGTTGATCATTCCCTGTGCCCAGTAGGCTTTGGCTAAATTGGCAAGACTCAGCGCCAAGTAGGGATGTTCGCCACCAAGGGTACGCTGCCGCAGGGCAATACTGCGTTGATAGAGGGGAAGCGCTGCCCCGTAATTGCCTTGGACTCGATAGAGTTCAGCCAAGTTGTTGAGGCTAGTGGCCACATCGGGGTGATCTGTCCCCAGCACTTTTTCGCGGATGGCCAAACTGCGTTGGTAAAGGGGTAGTGCCGCGCCATAATTGCTCTGAGCACGATAGAGTTCGGCAAGGTTATTCAACACCGTTGCCACCAAGGGATGTTCTGCCCCTAAGGCGGGTTCGAGGAGACCCAGACTGCGCTGGTAGAGGGGCAAGGCTGTGGTTAGGCTGCCCTGCAAATGGTACATCACTGCCAAGTTGTGCACACTCAAGCCCACATCGGGATGGGTCTTGCCAAGGGCTTGTTCACGGATGGCAAGGGCGCGTTGATAGAGGGGCAGGGCCTCACCGTAGTTGCCTTGATCGGTGTAGAGGTTGGCGAGGTTATTGAGGCTGGTGGCAACATCGGAATGATTGGCGCCAAGGGCTTGTTCACGGATGGCTAAGCTGCGCTGATAGAGGGGAATCGCCTCACTAAAGTTGCCCAGTTCCTTGTAGGTGACAGCAAGGTTATTCAAAGTTGCAGCCACAGTGGGGTGATGGGCACCTAAAACCCGCTCAGCGATCGCCACCAATTCCCGCGAGGGTGCCACTGCTGCGCCATAATTTCCCTGTTTTTGCAACTGCTCAATCTGATTTGTGAGGGCAATGACATGATTACTATCGCCGCCAAAAGAGGTTTTGCGAATCACGTCTAGTTCACTGACGGCGGCACTATAGCGCTGTTGTAGGGCATCCAACCGCTGCATAATATCGCGCAACTGTTGGGCTTCATTTTGTGCGAGTCCCCGCTGGTAAAATCCTGTGGTTGTGGCGATCGCCAACAGAAGCGCAAAACCACACCGATGACCCGACATCTGTCTCATAAAGCACCTGCCGCTGCTGTCATCTCTATCCTAGACAGCCAACTTTCAGAATGCGTTCCCAATGTAACGACAAATTACAGTTATCCCCTAACCCCTAGGCGTTGCCTATAATAGAAGTGTTACGGTTGTTAACAATTCACGATAATCTCTCATTTGCAACCGAACTTAGCAATAGCAATAGCAGCCTTAATGCCTGACGGGCAGGGTTTTCGGCTATTCTTGGGAACATTCGCAGAAACAACAATCGCAGTTAGGGTAGGCTTATCTAAAGGTCATCAATTTGTAAAGACGTTTAATTCATTTTTCAATTCTTTATTTGTATTGATGAGAACGAAGTGCCTATGAAGTATTTCCACTCACCAATCATCCTAACTGATCAATGTTTCTTTAGGTGATTTTCTGCGTCAACTCAGCCGAGAGTATTTTTATGGATAGTGATGGTTATTTACCAGAGATTCTTACCCTTCTAAGACAATTGCTACCTTTGTTGATTAGCCTTTTAGATGATGCCTTTGCCCTTGTCCTGACCCGCCTCGGTTGCCATCTTCCTTGGCTCGAGAAGATCATGCCTTTTGTCCTCAGTGGAGTGACGCTCTATGTGATCATTCATGGCGGTAAGGTGATCCACGAGTTTTGCCAGCAGAAATGGGAATCACCTCAATCCCCGAATGTATCCCCGTTGCAATAGTGTTAGGAAATCCCCACAAATCCCACTGCATTTTGGTAGTCATTTTTACAATCGTGGGCGATCGCCGTTAAGATCAAGGTGAAGCCTATGACCGGTTGAATGTGGGTGTGGGAAGCGCACGGAAGCCTGTGTCGCCGTACAACGGTGAATTCGAGGCAACCTATGGAACTGCAACGTTCAGTCCCCCCAGCAATTGAGCAAGAATTTATTCGACGTCAGGTGGTGAGTCAACTCCTGCAAGCGCGTTTGCGGGCAACTTGTGGGCTGACGCAGACCTCGACACCCCTTCCCCTAGGGACACCAACGGGCGATCGCCCGCCCCTAAGGCCATTGCAGGAGCCAAGGAATACCAGTGTGATCGAGGCTAGCCAACCCTAGAGTCGGCCACGGGCTTTCAGCAGCAAATAGCGATCCACCAGTTGCTCACTCATTTGATCCGCAGGCGCGTCAAGGACAAGAACCCCCTGTTGCTCCAAGTGGGCAAAGGCACGTTGTCGCTGATGCAGCAGATCGAGAGCGACGGCCTGTTCATAGAGGCTGGTCACTTGATCCACGGCAGCTAAGGGCTGTGGCATCAACGGGCGGTGGGCAAGGGTTTCAATGTAGCGATCGCGCAAGGCAACGCAGAAGGGTAGAAAACGCGGCGTAAGGCGCGCCATGGCTGCGAGGAGTTCTTGGGAAGCCACTTCATCAATGACCTCTGTGAGAACCACCACAAGGGCACGGCGGGTATAGTGTCCCAAGATCGCGCTGACGGTGCCCACATAGTCAGATTCTTCGAGAATGGGTTCACAGCGATACACCTGACTCAGAATCTGTCCCAGATGGGAATCGCCACTTTGAGGCGCAATCCACGTGTGCAGTTGCTGATCAAAAATCCCCAAGCCCACCTTATCCCCCCGTCGCAAGCCCGTCAGCGCCAGTGCCAATGCCGCGTTTAAGCCCCAGTCAAAGCGTTTCAAACCAGCGACAGTAGCGGTCATCAAGCGGCCTCGATCCAAGAGAATAATCAGGGGTTGATCCCGTTCGGGCTCCATGGCGCGCACAAGAGGCCGTCCGCGGCGGGCACTCGCTTTCCAGTCCATGAGGCGCAGATCATCCCCCAAGTGGTACTCCCGCAATTCGGCAAACTCGGTGCCCCCCAAGGCATAGCGTCGTCGCCGCAAGCTGCCACTGGATTCTAGGCTCAGGCGAATCGAGAGCGATCGCAAGCCCATCAAATCGGGATAGACTTCCACTTTAGTCACAACGGGTGCAAACCAGCGTCGCCACGCCAAGCCCCAAGAACTGCGCAGCCGCACATCGCAGCCTGACCATTGAAAGGCACCCCGTCGCGGTGGAAACACATGGTAGAGCAATTCCAACGTACTCTGGGCTGAGGCCGCAAAGGCAAAGTAGGGGATTTCACCCGTAAACTCAGCAGGCACATAGTCGTAGAGTTCAACCCAAATCTGCTCATTCAAGGAAACCTGACCACGGGTGTGCAGCCTGAGGCGAATCGGGTTTTGCCGACCAATGGAGAGCCGTGACTCACAGGCGCGATCGAGGGTCAGTTGCCAGCGACCGATGCGGATATAGTCCCACAGGGACAGGCCGAAAATGACCAGATCGTACAGTCCCATCAGGAGCCATCCCAGCCCCAGAGGCCAGTGGTGCAACCATTCCCGCAACTTCCCTTGGGGAACCGCCTCGGCGATCGGCCATAGCTCTGCTGGCAGAAAGCTGGTCAGCACTGGAAAGAGAAGCCCCAGCAGCAACAGGCCATAGAAGCCAACCGTGGGCACCCAGCGGGGGCGATGGCGACCAAACTGATAACTGGCAGGTGCTTTCATCGGGGGACAGCAACTTTCGCGAGAATACCTTGGATCACTTGGGGCAGCGTGGTGCCGTCTAACTGGGCTTCGGGCTTGAGGATTAAGCGGTGTTGCAGTAGCGGGGTGGCGATCGCCTTCACATCCTCAGGGGTGACATAGCTGCGATCCTCTAACCATGCTTGGGCTTGGGTGGCACGTAACCAGCCCACCGCCGCTCGTGGGGAAGCCCCCAACAGCAGTTCGGGATGTTGACGACTGGCCTGCACCAAGGCCAACAGATACTCCAACACCGCAGGCGCCACATGGACTTGCCGCACTTGCTGCCGTGCTGCCAAGACTTGCTCAACGGTAATCAACGGCTCCAAATTGAGTTGATCGAGATCCCGCGCCTCAAAGCCCCCAAGGGCATTTTCAAGCATTTGCCGTTCTGAAGTTGGCTCTGGGTAGGGGACGACTAGCTTAAAGAGAAAGCGATCCAGTTGGGCTTCTGGCAGCGGATATGTCCCTTCAAATTCCAAAGGGTTTTGGGTGGCCACTGTCCAAAATAAACCCGAGAGGGGGAGAGTGGTGCCGTCAAGGGTTACCTGCCGTTCTTCCATGGCTTCGAGGAGAGCCGCTTGGGTCTTAGGCGGTGTGCGGTTAATTTCATCCGCCAGCAGCACTTGGGTAAAAATTGGCCCCTTGCGCAGGCGAAATGTGCGACTGTTAAAGTCAAAGATACTCGTACCGAGAATATCGGCGGGGAGGACATCGGGGGTGAGTTGGATCCGGCGAAATTCCGCTGCAATCAGGCGAGCGAGGAGCTTCACAAGGAGGGTTTTGGCGGTTCCCGGCACCCCCTCAAGGATGACATGGCCTTCGGCGAGGAGTGCCACAACCAACCCTTGGGCGATCGCCCCTTGACCGACAACAATCTCATTGAGACGCTGCTGAAGGCGATGAAAAAGCTCTTTCACACCCGTTCTGTCACTGCTAAACTCTCCCAATGCTAGCAGAGGTCTTGACAATCTCCCCTTGATGACAATCAATAAATTATCGTCTAGGAAAATTGGCTAAAATACAGATCGAGGGACTTTTGGCAAACCTGTGACGACAACGACTTCTCCAATTGCCACCGCTGCCCAACAAATCGTCCAGCATCCGCAGCACAGCCGTCTTTTTAAGCTACTGTATGCCCTGCAGCAGAATCAGTGGCCGACCCAAACACCGCCGTGGACCGTGAGCGAGGTACAACAGGCCGTGATCCAAATTCTTGAGCGGCTGAAAACCCCCACCCTTTTGGGACAGCGCCTAACGGCCATTGTCAATAGTCTCAACAAAGCACAGGCTTATCAGGTTCTCTCAGCGGCACTCCTGCAAATTTTGGTGCCCCTCTACACCCAATCCCCAACGGCCACACTGACCATCGAGGCGCCAACCTTCAGCACCGCCGATCTCTACGATTTGCGCTTGGAAGTCACTCGCTACTGTACCCCCCTGCAGATGAAGCTTCTTGTGGCTGCCCTGTTGACCACCAAACCGGTGCATGCTCAAGGCCTAGAGCGGTTTACCCTCATTGATTTACTGCAACGGCTGACTCGCCGCTATGGGGATTTAGAGATCTTGCAGACGCAGATGGCCGCTGCTTTGGCGCGCTTGCCCGATGACCCTCTCTATGCCAGTGCCGGCGATCGCCTGATCAAACTCCTAAGCACGCTCTATCAACGGTATCCACAAAACCAACCCCCAGAGGATACCCTTGGCAGTACCCCACCCACTGTTATTCCAGCCGTCACTTCACAGACAGACGCAGAGGAAGAACTCACCTGCCAACTCTTTCTCCAGAGTCAATGAGCACCTGCTAAGGTTCCTTTGGGATATTCCGCCCTTTTCTGGTAAAGAGATTCTGTACTTAGCGGGGAATCCTTGGCGATCGCGGTAGAACAGAAGGGAAGGGCTGACTACTAATCGCGTTAATTCTTTGCGAGGATTCCCACAATGACCAGTCTCATTCCGCCCGGTTGTCCCACGGTGCTGACGGAAGACGATCGCACCGGTACGAGTATTGAAACGCTGCGCCGCGCCTTTATGGATAATCTCTTCTTTATCCAAGGGCGGTTCCCCGAAGTGGCGACGAAAAATGATTACTACTTGGCCTTGGCCTACACCGTGCGCGATCGCCTGCTGTTGCGCTGGCTGAATTCTGCCAAAACCTATCGAGATCAAGAAAGCCGCACCGTTTGCTATCTCTCCGCCGAATTTTTACTGGGGCCCCACCTTGGCAATAACCTAATTAATCTTGGGCTCTATGAAGCCGTTGAGGAAGCCATGCGGCAAACGGGTTTAAACCTCAAGGAACTCCTTGATCAGGAGGAAGAGCCGGGCTTGGGCAATGGTGGCTTGGGTCGCTTGGCTGCCTGCTATATGGATTCCCTCGCCACATTGGAAATCCCCGCCATTGGCTACGGCATTCGCTATGAGTACGGCATCTTTGACCAAGAGATTCGCGATGGCTGGCAAGTGGAGATTACGGATAAGTGGTTACGCTACGGCAACCCGTGGGAAATTCCGCGGCCAGAGTTGATTTTGCAGGTAAAGTTTGGCGGCCATACCTATAGCTACACCGATGATCAAGGGCGCTATCGGGTCGTTTGGGAACCTCACCAAGTGATTCAAGGGGTAGCCTATGACACCCCAATCTTGGGCTACAAGGTGAATACCGCCAATCTTCTGCGTCTGTGGCGGGCAGAGGCGGTGGAGTCCTTTGACTTTCAAGCCTTTAACACGGGCGACTACTACGGTGCCGTCAACCAAAAAATTGCCTCAGAAAACATCACCAAGGTGCTCTATCCCAACGATGAGCAATTGCAGGGCAAAGAACTGCGGCTGATGCAGCAATATTTCTTCTGCTCCTGTGCCCTTCAGGACATGATCCGCCTCTACAAGCAATCGGGGAATAAGGATCTCAGCCGCTTCCACGAAAAGTTCACCGTGCAGTTGAATGATACCCACCCGGCGATTTCGGTGGCAGAACTGATGCGCCTGTTGGTGGATGAGCATCTCATGCCTTGGGATCAGGCGTGGGACATTACTTGCAAGACATTTGCCTACACCAACCACACCCTCTTGCCCGAGGCACTGGAAAAATGGCCGCTAGATCTCTTTGGCTCACTACTACCCCGCCACTTGCAAATCATCTACGAAATTAACCAACGCTTCCTCGATCAGGTGCGCCTGCAATATCCGGGGGATAACGATCGCCTGCGGCGGCTGTCGATTATTGATGAAAGTGGCTGTCGTTATGTGCGCATGGCACACTTGGCAGCGGTGGGGAGTCATGCCATCAACGGAGTGGCGGCGCTGCACTCAGAACTCTTGAAACAAACGGTGCTCAAGGATTTCTACGAACTGACGCCGCAGAAATTTTCCAATAAAACCAATGGCGTCACCCCTCGGCGCTGGATGGTGCTTAGTAATCCCGGATTAACTCGCCTGATTACCGAACGCATTGGCGAAGATTGGGTGAAACACTTGGATCAACTGCGGCGATTGGAACCCTTGGCAGAGGATCGCGACTTTGCGGCTCAGTGGCGATCGGTGAAGCATGGAAATAAGGAACGCCTTGCGGAATACATTCGCGATCGCGTGGGAGTAACGGTGGATCCCCATTCCCTCTTCTCCATTTTGGTGAAGCGCATCCACGAATACAAGCGGCAGCACCTGTGTGTCCTCAATATCATCACCCTCTATCAGATGTTGAAGGACAATCCACAACTGGAGATGGTACCCCAAACGTTTATTTTTGGTGGCAAGGCAGCACCGGGCTACTACATGGCCAAGTTGATCATCAAGCTCATTAACTCGGTGGCTGAAGTCATTAACCGCGATCCAGCGGTGCGCGATCGCCTGAAGGTGGTCTTTTTACCCGACTACAATGTGACTCTGGGACAGCGCGTCTATCCCGCAGCGGATCTCTCACAGCAGATCTCAACGGCAGGCTACGAGGCCTCAGGGACAGGGAATATGAAATTTGCCCTCAATGGGGCGCTGACGATTGGAACCCTCGATGGTGCCAATGTGGAGATTCGTGAAGAAGTAGGAGCAGAAAACTTCTTCCTCTTTGGCAATAGGGTGGAGCAATTGCAGGAATTGTGGCGTAACGGCTACCGTCCGTGGGAGTTTGCCAATAATAACCCGATGCTGAAGCGAGTCCTTGACCTCATCGGCTCTGGTTACTTTTCCCATGGGGATACGGAACTCTTTCGCCCAATCGTGGAACACCTCTGGCAAAACGATCGCTATTGCCTCTTGGCAGACTACCAAAGCTACATGGACTGCCATCAACAGGTGCTTCAGGTGTATCAAGATCAAGCCCAATGGGCAAAAATGTCGATTCTGAATGTGGCACGGATGGGCAAATTTTCTAGCGATCGCGCCATTCGCGAGTACTGCCAAGACATCTGGCACGTTGAACCGGTGAAAATTGTTCTACCGGAAACGTCCTATATGACGCCCGCTGTGCAGTAGGCTGGCCGTCTCTGGCTCAATCCGAAATCACCCTAATGCTCCCCCTCTGCGCGAGGGGGGTTTTCGCAGCAAAACGTTAAGGTTCTCGAGGCTGGTAATCTCGACAGTCTTGGCAGGAACCTTGAGGGTTCACAGCACACCGCAACAAGGGTGAAAGCGCATTCCAGCGGCAGGAGGGATCGCCAATCACCCACTGGCCATTGACGAGATGGCGATCGCTCGTGGTGTCACTATGCTGCACATAGAGGGCAATTTTTTCCAGTTGATAACGTCCGCCACGAAACCGGTAGCGATGACGGCGTTCTAACACGGTATAGGTTTCCCCTTCATGATCCACATGGCAACCAGGTTGGGGTGTCCAGTCGAGATAAACATGACCCAGCGATCGCCGCGGGTTGATCAGGTGCAACTCTGTCGGTAAGTCGGATGGGGTTGCCATGGCTTCAGATTGATCGCGGCCTTAGGATCGCCTGTCAACTGTGTTGGGCATAACTAACGATCAATCTATCGTATCCTAGCAGTGGCAACATTTCCACCTCCCGTAATTTTTTATGGCAAAACTGTCCACTGACCTCGAACGTGCCTTTTTGAGTCCTGTGCCCAGCCCCAGCGATGGCGAGGTGTTAACGCAGCAACTGGTGTCCTTGGGGGATATTTTCCAATTGGCGGGAGAGCGAACCTTCGGCTTTTTGCTGGCTGTACTTTCATTGCCATCGGCGCTACCCTTGCCAGCTCCCGGTTACTCCACCCCCTTTGGCATTGTGCTGTTACTGTTGGGCTGGCAATTGCTCGTGGGTGCCTCAACCCCTTGGTTGCCCCCGCGGCTGCTCAAGCGCACGATGCCGCGATCCCAGATTCAAAAGATTGTGCGCACAGCTTTGCCTTGGCTGCAGCGGATTGAATTGATCTCCCGTCCCCGCTTGCACCCCATTTGCACGACCCGAGGCGGACGTTTGGGCTTGGGAATTGCCGTGTCACTGATGGCAATCTCGATGATTTTGCCCATTCCCGGCACCAACACCATTCCAGCGATGGGCATTTTTACGATTGGCTTTGGATTGTTGGATGACGATGGTTTGATTAGTCTGGCAGGGGTGGTCATCTCCTTGATTGGTTTAGCAGTCACCACATCCATTCTCATTGCCCTTGCTTGGGGGGGAAATAGCCTCCTCGATGTATTGAGGGCATGGCTGCATTCGTAATATTAGGAGGTAATCTCCCTCACGCCTAAGGATCAATGAAAAGCCTATCCATACTGAAGTCTTGCGGTCGCTGGCTCAGCACAGTTGGGGCAATTGCTTTAGTGGCATTGCACCCCGTTAGAACTACCGCCAATCCCAGTACAGAAGACCTACCGCCAGCGGTTGCCGAGGCGATCGCGCTGCCGGTCAATGAAAAGCAAGTTGTGGTTAGCGAGCAACCCTCGGCAGTGGGCTTGACCGTACCGAGTCTCTGGTGGGCAGTTCAGCAGTTTGGGGATAGGGTGATTCAGCGCTGGCAGGCTTTTCCGTCCATCACAGCGCCGGGGGGTAGAGTTGAAGCCTTTGTGTCGCCGTCTGCTTGGGGACGCCTGCCCTATTTACGGCGTTTTGCCCTGATCAATCAGTTGGGGAATGCCAGTCGCAGCTTTGGTTATCAGTTGATCCTGCGCGATCGCGCAGCGCGCCCTTTGGGCGATCGCCGGCAGGTCATTTATGGTGCCTACACCTGTCAATTTGATGCCCTACCCCTTGAATATCTGCCAGAAGTCACCGATGCCGCAGGCAACCCGATTCCTTTTTTCCCACCCAGTACCGAACTCGACTGTCAAGTATGGGTGAATCCCAATATTCCCGTCATGTTCCCAACTCAAGAACTTCGCTAAAAGGACTGTATCTAGGCCAGAGTCGCCTTTTCCATCACTGTTAATAATTCCTGCCATAGCTTTTGGGTCACAGGGCCTGGACAGGCGGGAAAGATCACCTCATCCACTTGGCGAATCGGCATTAGCAGGCGCACCGATGAACTCAGAAAGCCCTCACTGGCTCTCGCCAGATCCTGTGGGGTGAGAATCACTTCCCGATGGGGCATGCCCAAGTTTGCAACGATCTGCAACAGCGTCGCTCGCGTAATTCCGTGGAGCATCCCAACAGCAGTGGGGGGTGTCTCGACCACACCCTCACGGACAATCCAGAGGTTACTGGTCGTGGCCTCGGTCATCTGCCCTTGGGCATTGAGCAACAGGGCGTCGTCAAACCCAGCTTGCTGCGCTTCCAATAGCGCCAAGATATTGTTGAGGTAATTGCCCGTTTTGGCGGCAGGATCAAGGGCAGCGGTGCTCGTGCGTTGCCGCTTGCCTATGGTCAGGCAAATTCCCTGTTCGCTCAATGTTGGTTCGGGGGCGATCGCCATCAACACAATCAATAACCTTGGTTGGGTCGTTGGTTCTGGCAGTAACCCAATCCGCTGGTCGGCGCCACGGGTCACGACAATCCGAATGTAATATTCTCCCGCTGGGGCAGCCGCTAAGGTGCGTTGCACTTCTTGGGTAATGTGCTCATCAGACCACGGCACGCTCATGTAGAGATAGGCGGCTGAGGCGCGCAACCGTGCGAGGTGCTCTGGTAGGGCAAAGGGAATCCCGCGGTAGGTACGCATCACTTCATAAACACTATCACCGTAGAGAAACCCGCGATCAAAAACAGAAATCGAGGCCTCTGGCGTAATCACCCCATCCAAATTGCAGAGCAACACTCGCCCTCTCCCCTAGGGTTGGCGTTCCACTTCGGCTTTCATGCGCTCAAGGGTTTGATGCATTTGATCAAACATGGTTTGGGCAGACATACCAAACTGGCTGAGTTGGGTCTCCAATTGTTTGATGGTCATCTGCGCCATGAAGTCATCGGACAACTCAAAGCGCTTCATAAAAATACGGTAGCGCTCCATGAGTTCTTCCATTTTTGCGATATAAATCTTCTTCCCTTCGCGGTCAAACTTGCCGTACTCGGAGCCAAGCTGCATCAACTGCTGGTAGTCCTGAAACAGGCGTTGTGCTTCCTGTTGAACAATTTCTGAATCAAAGAATCCCATATGACTCTGCCCGATACAGCAACAACCCAAATGCCAACGATTGACCGTTTGGTTTGTTATCTAGTTGCATTCTATCAAAGGCACTTTAGGCGGGGGTAAGAGGGAAAACCGATCCTTGACTCAGGGTTTGCGCCCAAGCGATCGCCGCCAGAAAACTCTGGGGGTCTGCCATCCCTGTACCCGCAATATCAAAAGCCGTACCGTGATCCGGGGACGTGCGAATAAAGGGCAAGCCAATCGTCGTATTCACCGCTTCCCGAAAAGCGAGCATCTTCACGGGAATCAACCCCTGATCATGGTAAAGCGCGAGGTAGGCATCGTAGGCAGTTGCCGGGGCAGGGCGTCCCCACCACGCATCGGCAGCTCCAATCCAGAGGGTATCGGGGGGCACAGGACCAATCAGTTCAACTTGGGGATACTGCTGCTGGGCTGCTGCGAGCCATGGAATCAGCCAAGTCACTTCCTCTTGGCCTAAGTGTCCCTGCTCACCACTGTGGGGATTCAAGCCAGCAATGGCAATGCGAGGCCGCTCCAGATGCCGCCGCTCCCTCAGAAACTGCACAAGGAGCGCGAGTTTTTCATTGAGGCGTTCGGGGGTTAGTGCTTTGGGCACCTCTTGCAAGGGGATGTGGGTCGTCGCGAGTAAAGTGGTCAGCACCCAGTTGGTTACAGGCGATCGCCCCAAGAACACCATGCCCACGTGGGCGGTTCCAGTAAAGTGAGCCAGCACTTCTGTTTGACCCGGAAAAGCATAGCCTGCCGCCTGCCAACTGGCCTTAGAAATCGGTGCCGTCACAATGCCTGCCACCTCGCCAGCGATCGTCCGCTGAATGGCTGTTTCTAAGTAGGCAAAGCTCGCCGCCCCACTCACCACACTCGGTTGCCCCGGCACAATCACCGCATCGAGGGGGTGCTCCCAAATCCGAAGCTGGGCAGGATCAATGGCCACCTGTCCCTGCTGGCAGAGGCGAGCGTACGTTTCCTCTAATACTTGGCCTGTACCAGCAATAAAAAACTGCCCTAACATTTCTGAGGGCAGGTGAGCTAGGGCTTTCAGGAGAATTTCTGGGCCAATGCCCGCTGGATCCCCAAGGGTGAGGGCAAGGGACATCCTAGGCTTCTTGAAGAATCGGCTCAGCCGTATCGTCTTCAGTGGCTTCGGGAATGTCTTCAATGACTTCCTCAGTGGTCTCTGCGGTGGCCTGCTGCTGTTGTTGCAGGAGTTGCTGACGATAGCGCTCTGCCATCTCTTCAGCCTTTTCATAGACCAACTGCGGATTTTTCACCATGTCACCGGGTTCTGGCTCCAGTTGCTTGGTGGACAGGGAAATCCGACCCCGCTCAGCATCAAGGTCAATAATCATCACCTTGACTTGGTCATTGACATTGAAAACACTGTGGGGCGTATCAATGTGATCGTGGGAAATCTCGGAAATGTGCAGCAGACCGCTAACCCCACCAATGTCAATGAAGGCACCGTAGGGCTTAATCCCACGCACGGTTCCAACCACCACTTCGCCCACTTCCAGTTTGTTCATCTTGCGTTCGACAAGGGCACGGCGGTGGCTGAGGACGAGGCGGTTGCGCTCTTCATCCACTTCTAAAAACTTCAGGGGTAGCTCTTCACCCACCAATTCTTCTTTGTTGACACGGGTGCTGATGTGGGAACCGGGGATAAAGCCGCGCAGCCCTTCAATGCGCACAAGGGCACCCCCACGGTTGGTTGCAAAGACTTGAGAACGAACGGTGGCATCTTCCGCTTGCAGTTGGCGAACGCGCTCCCAAGCCCGCATATACTCAATACGACGAATCGAGAGGGTAAGCTGCCCTTCCTCATTTTCATCCGCCAAGATAAAGAACTCACGGGTTTCGTTCGGTTGCAGGACTTCTTCCGGACTGTCAATCCGGTTGATAGACATTTCTTGGATAGGGATGTAGGCAGCGGTTTTCGCACCGATGTCAATCAGGGCACCCTTCGGTTCGATGCTAAAGACGGTGCCAGCAACAATGTCGCCGGGGTTGAAGTGGTAATCGTACCGGTCCAGTAAGGCTGCAAAATCAGCATGCGTAAAGCCCACGTCTAACGTTTTTTCCTGATTGACCATGCGAGTGTTTTCCTAGCTCCTTTAACGAAAATGGGGGTGTATAGTGAGTTATCAAGCGGGCAGAAGTGGGTGCCATACGCAATCATACCAGCGATCGCTCGAACACTTTCTGACTGGATCTACAATGTTAGCCTAGAGTTTGCCCGTTGGCTAGCGGCATCGATAAAATTTTGGTCATTGATGAAGATAAATGTTAATTTTTGTGTACTACTGAGGAGTGGGCATGGCGCGACTAAACCGCCGACAGGTCAAGCAATTTTGGCAGGAGTTCCGCGAATTTGCCTTAAAGGGGAATGTGATTGATCTAGCGATCGCTGTCGTGGTGGGGGGTGCCTTTGGCCGCATTGTTACTTCCGTTGTTGAAGACCTCATCATGCCCTTGGTCAATCCTCTGATTCCCGGGGGCGACTGGCGCGAACTGACCGTCGGCTCAGGCATGCGAATTGGCAAATTTTTGGGTAGTTTACTCGACTTTGGGGTGATTGCCCTCAGCCTATTTATTCTCCTGAAACTGATTTTGCCCTTGCTGCCCAAGAAACCGCCTGCCCCCGAACAACGGGAGTGCCCCTACTGCTTGGAGTCTGTGCCCCTCAAGGCGAGTCGCTGCCGTGCCTGTACCTCTGAACTCCCCCCCCTGTAGGAGTCCTCAGCAATGCGATCGTGGCAACGCTGGATCTCTGGGCTGTTGGTGGGGCTATGGCTGGCCATCCTCACCAGTTGTGGAACAACGCCGCCTACCCAAGGCACCCAGATTGAATTCTGGACCATGCAACTGCAACCGAAATTTACTGACTACTTCCATCGCCTGATTGCGGCATTTGAAGCCCAACATCCCGATGTCCATGTGCGCTGGGTGGATATTCCTTGGACGGCAATGCAGACCAAAATTCTCATGGCAGTATTAGCGGGCACTGCTCCCGATGTGGTGAACCTGAACCCCGACTTTGCGGCGTTGTTGGCAGGACGCAATGCGTGGCTCAATCTCAATGACTATGTGCCGCCAGCCGTGCGCGAGCGTTATTTACCGAATATCTGGCAGGCAACGACGTTAGAGGGCAAGAGTTTTGCCGTGCCTTGGTACCTCACCTCGCGGGTAACGATTTATAACAAAGCGATTCTTGCCGCTGCTGGGGTCGATCGCCCCCCGCAAACCTTTGCCGAGCTAGCCAGTGTAGCCAAGGCAGTGAAAGAGAAAACCGGTAAATACGCCTTCTTTATCACGATGGTGCCCGAGGACTCTGCCGAACTGATGCAGGCCATGGTGCAAATGGGCGTCCAACTGGTGGATGATCAAGGCCGTGCTGCCTTTAATTCCCCTGTGGGTAAAGCCGTTTTCCAGTATTGGCTGGATCTCTATCGTCAGGGACTCTTGCCGCCACAGGTGCTGACTGAAGGCCACCGCCAAGGTATCGAACTCTATCAAGCGGGACAAACGGCGCTAGTGATGACCAGTCCGGAATTTTTGAACGCGATCGCCACCAATGCCCCCACTATTGCAGCCGTTTCAGCCGCCGCACCGCAGTTGACTGGCCAGACCGGCAAGAAAAATGTTGCTGTGATGAATTTACTGGTGCCCCGCCAGAGCCGCCATCCCGAACTTGCCGTAGAATTTGCCCTCTTTGTCACCAATGATGAAAATCAACTGACCTTTGCCAAGGAAGCCAATGTTCTGCCTTCTACACAAGCGGCCTTAGCGGATTCCTACTTCCGCACCATTGGTGAAAATGCCACCCCTGTGGACATTGCCCGATCCATCAGCGCTCGTCAAATGAGCCAAGCAGAGGTTCTCATTCCCCCCCTGCGGGATATTAAGGAGCTACAACGACTCCTCTACGAGAATTTACAGGCAGTTCTCTTGGGCCAAAAGACAATTGATCAGGCACTCAAGGATGCAGAAACCGCATGGAATAGCCGTTTGGGATAAATGCTCCCACGTATCAAATCTCTACCTGTATGCCAAGCTCCACCACTTGTTCAGGGGGCAGACGAAAGTAGGTCATGGCATCCTCAGCATTGCGATATAGCCAAGCAAAGACAACCTTTTGCCAGTAGGTCATGCCGGGAGCGTGGGTGGGGATGATTGTGCGACGGCCTAGGAAGAAACTCATGGGTTCGTTGAGGGGGAGATTGAGGACACGTTGGCAGGTTTCAAGGGCGAGTAGGACATCAGGGCGATCGCGAAACCCCGAGGTAAGGATGATTTCATTAATACCGACATCCGTGACTGTATAGGCCAATTGTTCTGACAAGGGCACATGGGGTAAATTCGCAGTTGCTAAATGGATAAAGATCATCTGCTCATGCAACACATGATTGTGCTGAAGGTTTTGAATAAAGGTCGGTGGAATGGTGTGGGGAAGTGGTGAGAAGAAAACAGCAATCCCCGGCACACGCGCAACCCCTTGACTGAGCAGTTCCTTGAGGGAGAAGTGAGTATTTGCTTGCAGCAGTTGCTGACGCAGCAGAACCTGACCTTGTCGCCACGTCACTAAGAGCATATAAATAATCCCGCCGAAAACGAGGGGATACCAACCACCGTGGGGAATCTTGAGGGCATTTCCTATCAGGAAAGCAATTTCAATTACTAAAATACTGACCCAAACAAGGCTAATTTGCAGAATAGACCACCGCCACAAGTACCGCGCCACCAAAATCAGGCAGAGAGTCGTAACTACCATGGTTAAGTTAACTGCCAAACCATAGGCACCCGCGAGTTCTGATGAGCTTCTAAAGGTGATGACCAAGAGCAGAACCGTAACCAATAGCAACCAGTTGATTACAGGAATATAAATCTGGCCACGGTGATGATCATCCGTGACATCAATGCGCAGCCGGGGCAGATAGCCCAACTTAATAGCCGCAGCAGTCATTGAAAAAGCCCCCGAAATTACCGCTTGAGATGCAATGACGGTGGCCAATGTACTGAGAATGACTAAGGGCAAAACGCTCCACGCAGGTACAAGTTGGAAAAAGAGATTATGGGTAGCCGTTGGATGCTTGAGAATGAAAGCACCCTGCCCCAGATAATTCAAGGCAAGGGCAGGAAAGACTAGACGATACCACGCCAAGCGAATCGGCTGGACGCCAAAGTGTCCCATATCGGCATACATCGCCTCGGCACCCGTCAGTGCCAGAATAACCACTCCCAATAGGACAAGAACTTGGCTAGGATGGGTGCGAAAGAGTTCTACTCCCCACCAAGGATTGAGGGCGTTCAGAATTGTGGGGTGCTCGAAGATGTGAATTGCGCCAAGAATGCCCAAGGTCATAAACCAGAGGAACATGATCGGGCCAAAGACCTGCCCCACTTGGGTGGTACCGCGATGTTGAAACCAAAACAATGCCACCAGAATGACCACTGTCAGGGGCACTGTCCAATCCGCAAACTGGGGACTGAGCACCTCTAGCCCCTCAACGGCAGAGAGAACACTAATCGCAGGGGTAATGGTGCTATCGCCATAGAACAGGGCCGCCCCCACCAGACCGAAAATGATCACCCAGCGCCGCCAGTGAGGATTGAGGCGAATTCGGGAGAGAACAAGTGCCATCAGGGGAAAGATGCCGCCTTCACCGCCATTGTCAGCACGCAGGGCAAAGGTTGCATACTTGAATGTTGGAATGAGGACAAGCGACCAGAGGATCAAAGAGAGAATGCCGTAGATATTGTCCGGAGTAACCGTTAGGAGATGAAGGGGATTGAAGGTTTCTTCAAAGGCATAGAGGGGACTGGTCCCTAGGTCACCATAGACGACACCGAGGGCACCCAGAATAAGGAGCCTTGAGGGCTGGTGGGCGGCATTCGTTTTTGTCATGGCCGGATGGAGTATGTTACTGACTTAAGCTATCGAAGCGAATATTGGCTTGAGCCATGCGTTTAAGAGCTTCACCCAAGCGATCGCGATCGGCAATGAGGCTAATGCGCACGTATCCTTCACCCCCTTCGCCAAAAGCATTGCCGGGGGTCACAACAACGCCTGTCTCCTGAAGCAGTTTGAGGGCAAAATCTGTCGAACTCATGCCCAGCGGTACGGGCACCCACAGGTACATGGTTGCTTGGGTTGGGGTGAGTTGCCAGCCCAGTTCATTCAAGCCTTGAATCAGAAAATCCCGCCGTTGGCGATAGCGATCGCACACAGAGGCAATGTAGCTATCGGGCAGGCTCAAGGCCACCTCTGCCGCTTTCTGTAAGACGGAAAAAACCCCATAATCTAAGTTCGTTTTCAGCGTACGCAAGCCCTGAATAATGTGGCGGTTGCCCACCACAAACCCCACCCGCCAACCGGCCATATTGTAGGTTTTTGAGAGGGTATGGAACTCAACGCCGATTTCCTTGGCACCGGGAATTTCCAGTAAGCTGGTGGGTTGATAGCCATCAAAGGCCAGTTCAGCGTAGCAAAGGTCATGCACTAGAAGGATTTGATATTCGCGGGCAAAGGCAACGATTTCTTCAAAGAAAGAGCGGGGGGCGATCGCCGCCGTAGGATTGCTGGGATAGTTGAAGTACAAAACCTTGGCTTGGCGGGCAATGTCACTGGGAATCTCACTGAGATCAATGAGCCAGCCCTTTTCCCGTTTGAGAATGAGGGGATAGATGTTGGCACCGGCGATCGCAGGTCCACGAAAATGGGCAGGATAGGCCGGGCTGGGCACGAGGACGACATCCCCCGGATTGACATAGGCAAGGGCAAGGTGCGTCAGTCCCTCTTTTGATCCCAACAGGGGGAGGGCTTCCCCATCAGGATCAAGGGAGACATTGTAGCGGCGCTGATACCAACGGGTAATGGCTTGACGGAAAACCGCTGTGCCTTCAAAGGGGGGATAACCGTGGTAGCTGGGTTCCTCAAAGGCGGCGATCGCTGCTTCAATCACCGGACGCGGGGCGGAGCCATCGGGATTGCCCATCCCCAAGTCAATTAAGTCCAGTCCCTGCTGGCGAGCTTTCAGCTTCAGTTCATCGAGACGCGCAAAGACGTAGGGCGGCAATGCCCCCAAGCGATCGGCCGGCTGAATCCACTCTAACCCCATCTAACGGGCACTCCCATCCAAGACTGTGGCACTGTAGCCGACCACGGTGGACACCATTGCTTCTAGCACCAGATCAGGCGTCACCGGAAACGGCAAATGGTGAATATCGGAGTGGGGGGCACAAGCAACCGTAGCAACATGCTGGAGCTGGGCTAAGCTGGCCTCTTGGAAACCCAAGTCCTCTAGAGTCAGGGGCAAACCCACCTGTTCATAGAACTGGCACAGCTGATGGCGAGCGCTAGCAGCTAGTTGACTGCCTTGAACTAGCTCTTCCAAGCGTAGTTGCACCAGAATACCGTAGGCCACTTTTTCTCCATGGAGCGTGCCCCTACTTTGGGGCAGTTGGGTCAGACCGTTGTGCACCGCATGGGCTGCCACCGTGCGGCATTGGGCACCCCCCAAGCCCCCAATCATCCCTGCCATGAGGACACTGGCATCGACGACATTTTCCCAAGCGGTACTGCCCACATTGGCCAGGGCCTCAGCGGATTGCTGCAAGAGAATATCGCGCAATACTCGGGCTTGCTGTACCGCCGCCACAATCAGGGTTTCTTGACGGTGACCACTACTCACCGAGGCCTCATACCACTTGGCAAGGGCATCGCCAATGCCGGCAAGCAGGGTTCGCTTCGGCGCCGTTTGAATCAGGGCATAGTCCAAGAGCAGCAGATCCGGGCAACGGTGGAGTGCCACATCATAGGCAAAGGCACCGGCCTCCGTATAGATGTTGGAGAGGGCTGTCCAAGCGGCACAGGTGGCTGCGGACGTGGGGATCGTCACTACGGGCAAGTGTAATTGATGCCCCAAAAGTTTAGCGGTATCTAGGGCTTTGCCACCGCCAATGCCAATGATGAGATCGCTGCCTTGCGCCTCTTGGCGGAGCTGGGCAAGGGTGGATTCACTGCACTCACCATGGAATGTCCCTACGCTGAAGGTGAGATCATGGGAGCGGGCGATCGCCTGACACTCCTGCTCAAGCTGCTGATACCGCTGCGGTGAAACCACTAAAAGGGGATGATGCCCCAATTGAACAATGGCTTCCCCCGCTTGGGAGAGAATTGACCAACCGCGATAGACGTGGGTAGGTGCAATACAAAGGGGTGAAAACGAAGCAGCAGTCACAGGCCGTATAAATAAGGACTATTTAGAGCATCTGCGGCAAAAATAGAGTCGTTTTCGCTCTAGCCGTAGAGATCTATCTTAGCTGCTCTTCTTCTGACTTTCCGTTTGCACGTACAAAATAATCAAGAACACTGTTGGCACCAAGACAAACATGGCTGTTGCCACCAAGCCAAAAGGATTCACTTCCATGGTATGTACCCCACAACGCTGGCTTTTATTTTATCAATGCTGTGTCCCCCTTGGGGCGATCGCCCTTGGCCAAGGTCAGCCTCAGGGATTGGGCAATTTTTTGGGCGGTGATGGGAGCCAGCAAAATACCGTTGCGGTAATGGCCAGTGGTCAGCCAAGTGTGGTCGTCTATTTTTTCGATGATGGGTGCCGGACGATCGCTCGGGCGGGGTCGCAGTCCCTGCCACTGTTGGGTCACAGGAGCCGTTTTCAGAACTGGCCAAAGTTCGATCGCCCGTCCATGCAGTTGATCAAGGGTTTGCGGATTCGCGGTGAGGGTGTTGAACTCCACGGTGGCGCCCACCCACACCCGCCCCCAAGGCAAGGGGACAAAATGAATGCCTTCAGCCGTCATCACTGGTGTATTGCCATCAATATGACAGGCAAACTCTAGGGCTTGTCCCAAAACCGGTTCCACAGTGACAGAGCGATCGAGGGCTTGCGTAAGGGGCGTTGTCCCTAGACCTGCCGCTAAGATCAGGTATTCGGTCTCGATGGCTGCTTGATTGAGCTGTAAAATCCATCCCCCTTGGGGCGATCGCTGGAGCTGCCGGACAGGGCTTTGATACAAGAACTTGACGCCCCGTTGATGAGCCGCTTGGCGCAGGGCTTGAGTCAAGGGTTTAGGGGTGACTTGGCGATCGCCCGTTGCCCAAAGTGCACCGTGAATGTGGTGGATATCCACAAGGGGACATTGATCTTGGACTTCTTTTGGCGAGAGCCACTGCACGCCTTGGGGAGCCTGTTCCTGCAACCATGCTTGGGTGGCGATCGCCTCGTCCTTAGTGGTACAGATTTCGATAATGCCTCGGCGCTGGTAGGGAATCTGAACCCCCGTTTCTGCCGCCAACTCCGGAATGAGGGTTTCATAACGTGCCAAACTGGCCTGCCGTAGTTGAAAGTTGCGTCCACGTCGCCGCCGACTGAGGTGGACAATGAGAACACCAAGAGCCGCACCGGTCGCTTGCCAATCTTCCTCCCGTTGTGCTTCAAGGACAAGAATCGGCGTTTCCGCTGGATCAAGCACACGACTCAGTTCGTAGGCGATCGCCGAACCAACCACCCCGGCGCCCACAATGGTCACTGTTGCATTTGCTGGCAGCACCGTCACAGTGTGGCAACTGTATTAACTAATTCCCAATTTTCATTTTCGGCAATGGCGCGACTCACACGGTCAAACCATTCAAAGCAGTGATTATTTTTCTTGAGGGTCAGTTCCTTATTCTTGAGCACCAGATCAAACTTGGTGACATCCTTTTGGGGCGTGGTTTTATCAATCAGGACTTCAACCGTGACCAGTTGGGACATTGAAATGGCATCGAGCGCGCTCTCCCGTGCCACGACGTAATCATCCCCCACATGGGTTACCGTCAAATCGCAGGCTTCTAGGGTTTGCACCAGCTCTTCCTTTAGCCGTGCCCGAGGGAGTGCAATAGTAACAACACGAGCATATCGAGCCATAACCGCCAAGTGGTAAACTAATAATTCGCGAACAATGGTTCTAGTGTAATCACGGAACAGACGGGGCGCTGTCACTGCGGGTGTTCCTAGGAAATCACAGGGAATTGAGCATTACCCCCATTGTAAGGTGACCTGCATTGTATGGCAGGATGCCGCGATTATATCAAACCTTTCTTCAAAATCGCTGAATTCATGCATCCCTACACTGGTTTGTTTATTGTCCTAGAGGGGGGAGAGGGTGCCGGCAAAACGACCCAAATGGGGGCGATCGCCACATGGCTAGAGGAAAGTGGCTGGCTGGCAAAATTACGATCCGCTGACATTGATCCGCCCCTGCTGCTGACCCGTGAACCGGGGGGAACGCCCCTTGGCCAAGGCCTGCGGCAACTGCTGCTCCATAGTGATTTAGAGATTGATCCCATGGCAGAACTCCTTCTCTATGCCGCCGATCGCGCCCAGCACGTGGCGACGAGTATCCGCCCCCAACTGCAACGGGGGGGCATTGTCCTGTGCGATCGCTACACGGCTTCCACCATTGCCTACCAAGGCTATGGGCGGGGACTGGACTTGAGCCTCATCGAGCACATCAACCAGATTGCCACCGCTGGACTGATGCCGGATTTAGTTCTCTGGCTGGATCTGCCGGTTCAGGTTGGCCTTGCCCGCACCCAACGGCGGGGCATAGCGGATCGCCTAGAGCAGCATGCGGTGGCCTTTCATGAGCGAGTTCGTCAAGGATTTATGGCCTTGGCTGAGGCAGGGGGCGATCGCTGGCAGCGAATTGCGGCGGATCAACCCACTGATCAGGTGAGTGAAGCTATTCAAGATTGTCTAGCGGCTCATCTGCACCGCTGGTTTGAGACCTTGAGCCAGCGCCGTACTGGGGGCGATCGCGAATTGGAATAGCTCTCGTCCTTCCTGAAAAATTTGCTCAATGGGCAGCATCTGGCCACGGGTGGTCATAAAGCGGTGATCAGGTGTCGCACAAATCGTTGAGCCATCCTCAAGTTCATACTCATACACGGGACGGAAGCCCTGAAAGTGCCATTGGGCAATGGGCTGGGTATAAAGATGCCCTTGGGAATCAAGGCTGTACACCTGACAGGCCAACTGTTCCTGCACCAAGCGGCGAATCGGGACAGCCCCATATTCCACCGTCATCACCGCCGTCTCGCCACTCAGACAGTATTCAGCAAAATCCAGCATCTGCTTAAAGAGTTCTTGGGCGACTGCGCTGGGCACCCCATTTTTCGCCGCTCCCTCAATAAAGAGGGCTTCATGTTTTTCCATTTCCTCTTTTTTCTTCTTGCCCATCGCGCGGCGGAGCAGATCCGCTTGACCCAGAGAATAGCCTGCCAAGTCCTGCGCCATCCGCATGATTTGCTCCTGATAACAAAGAACGCCGTAGGTTTCCTGCAAAATGGGTTTCAAAAGCTCATGTTGATATTGAATGGGTTCCCGACCATGCTTGCGGTTAATGAATTTGGGAATCAGGCCTGCATCCAACGGTCCCGGTCGATAGAGCGCCAGCACCGAGGAAATGTCTTCCAGATTTGAGGGCTTGAGATCTCGGACAATTTGGCGCATCCCCGAAGATTCTAGTTGGAAGATCCCCTCCAGTTTACCTTCCGCCAGAATTTGGTACGTCTTGGCATCATCTAGGGGCAATGCATCCAAATCAAGGGTTTGACCGTGGTTTTTCTGGATCAGCTCCCGCGTCTTTTGGATCATTGTCAGGTTCTTGAGACCCAAAAAGTCCATCTTCAAAAGGCCAAGGGATTCCAGATCCTCCATGAAATACTGGGTAATCACCGCCCCATCGTTATTGCGTTGCAGCGGCACCAGTTGATCCAAGGGTTCTGAGGCAATGACAACGCCGGCTGCATGGACGCCATAGGTTTTGTTGGTGCCCTCAATGCGCATCGCCATATCAATCCAGCGGCGCACCAGCGGATCACTGTCGTACTTTTCCTTGAATTCTGGCGAGGGGGTGTCATCGGAGATCATCACCGCCAATTTAACTGGTTTGCCCCGCACCACCGGAATCAGCTTTGCCATTTGATCCGCTTGGCTATAGGGAATATCCAGCACCCGTGCCACATCCTTGAGCACCGCCTTTGATGTCATGCGGTTGAAGGTGATGATCTGGGCGACGCGATCGCTGCCGTATTTTTCGGTGACGTACTGGATCACCTCCTCGCGGCGGTCAATGCAGAAGTCCGTATCAATATCGGGCATGGACTTGCGCTCAGGGTTCAAAAACCGCTCAAAGAGCAAGCCGTGGTGTACGGGATCAATGTTGGTAATGCGCAGGGCATAGGCTACAAGGGAACCCGCTGCCGATCCCCGCCCTGGCCCGACGGGAATGTTGTGGTCGCGGGCATATTTGATGTAGTCCCAAACCACAAGGAAATAGTTCGAAAACCCCATCTGCTGGAGTATTTTGAGTTCGTATTCCAAGCGCTGCCGGTAGGTGGGATCCAACTGCTGGCGATCGCTGAGGTGAAATCGCTCCAACAGTCCTTGCCACGCCACTTGCTCTAGGTAGGTATCGGCTGTATGGCCAGCAGGCACTGGAAACTCTGGACTTTGGGGTTCACGAAAGATGTCATAGGGTTCAATCTTTTCGGCCACTTCAAGGGTATTCGCCAAAGCCTCTTCAATGACCTCAGCGGGCAAGTGATCCCGAAACAGCCGAGCCATTTCAGCAGCGGATTTCAGGTACTCCGTGCCGCTATAGCGCATCCGCTTGTCATCGGTGAGCAGCTTGTTGGTCTGGATACAAAGCAGGGCGTCGTGGGCTTCAACGTCATTGCAGGAGATAAAGTGGGAGTCATTGGTGGCAATAATTTTGATCCCCAACTCGCGGCCAATGCGCACCAGTTCAACGTTGACTACCCGATCCTCTTGACTGCCGTGGTCTTGGATCTCAAGGTAAAAATCCTCACCAAAGGTCTCTTGATACCAGGCAGCAACACTGCGTGCCAAATCCGGCTTGCCCTGCAAAATGGCTTGGGGAATCTCACCACCGAGGCAAGCACTGGTGACAATGAGTCCGTCGCGGTATTGCGCCAACAGTTCTTTATTGATGCAGGGGCGAGCAAAAATGCCCTTGCCTTGGAAGCCCTGCAGGTGGGAGATGGTGGTGAGTTTGCAGAGGTTGTGGTAGCCCTGTTTATTTTTGGCCAGCACCACTTGGTGAAAGCGGGGTTTGCGCTCCTGTTTGGTGATGTCGCCATTGATGACGTACATCTCATTGCCAATGATTGGCTTCAGGGGTTTGCCGCGACACAACTTTAACAGTTCAACGGCGCCATACATCACCCCGTGATCCGTGAGGGCGATCGCGGGCATCCCCAATTCCATTGCCCGTGCCACTAGGTCGGGAAGCTGGCTAGCTCCATCGAGGAGACTGTAATCACTGTGAATATGCAGACCGACGAAGGACATGGGCAACGGCTATCAACCTAGGAGAAACGCAGGGGACTAGGACAACTCAGGCAAGCTATTGAGATAGGCCTTGAAGTCCGCTTCAGCATCACGGAAGCCCTCTTGAGCCACGGTGACACTATTCAGATCCGCCCCCTGATCAATTTTCAGGAAGTCATCCGTCAGGGCACGGGTCAAAGCTGTGGGGGTGGGTTGATCCTTGGCCAAGAGATTGCGGTTGAGGGCACGCATATCCATCAGCATTTCACCGAGAGGGCCGCGCATAATGTTGCGGGCTTCCTGCCAATCCCCTTTGGCCACACTGACCTCTAGGTCGGCAAAGCGTTCAGCATTTTTCTCAATGTCACTCAGGTAGTCTTGAATGCGAGTAATTTGCAACTCACTATAGGTGGGCGGAGGGGTGGTCGTGGCACTGGGGCTGCCACAGCCGACTAAAATAATGGCAACAACGCTTAATAGGATTGAAATTAGGGATTTTCGATTTAGGCGCAGCATAGAACCTCAGCAGTCAATGGTGTCGTAAAAAACACGGTTCTATTCTGCCATGATCCCGTGGCGATCGCCGCCAGCACCCCCTTGGGACAGATCGGAAGAGCCATCACTGACACTCAGAGGGCACCCCCACACCACTGTCGCCTGATCATAGATCACCATCCCCGGTGGAGCGCCCTTCGGTTTTTGCACATACTTGCGGCGAGTATAGACCACGGGTACTTGGGCACTGGCACGGGCTTGACTATGGTAGGCCGCCAAATTCGCCACGTATTGAATATCTTTCTCACTGGGCACCTCCCCCGCTGCGAGGCGGAGAATCACGTGGCTTCCTGGAATCTCTTGGGTGTGAAACCACCAATCGTAGGGACTGGCAACGCGAAACGTAAGATCGTCATTCTGGCGGTTGTTGCGCCCCACGAGAACCGTGAAGCCACTTGGTGTCGTATAGCGTAGGTAGGGACTGGGCGTGGTAGGGGGACGATAGTAATCGGGCGCCGTCAGGTATCCCTGTTGAATCAATTCAGCGCGAATCTCCTCAAGGACATCTAAGGATGTGGCTGTGGCGAGGGTGGCCGCCACCTGATCGAGATAGGCGAGTTCCTCTTCAGCAGCGGTGAGGAGCGGCGTAATGTGCTGCTGGGCACGTTTGAGTTTCTGCTGTTGTTTGTACAGCTCCTGCGCCGTTTGGATGGCACTCTTCTCTGGCGAGAGGGAAATGGCAAGGGGTTCTTGGGTGGCAAAGTCCGTCACGATCAGTTTCGTCATCCCCGGTTGCCACAGGTGAGCATGGGCCATCAGTAGGTCGGCCAAATACCGCTGGCGATCGCCCCCAGCCGCCGCCGCTAAGCGTTCCCGAAAGCCCTCAATTTTGGCGATCAGTTTTTGCCGCTGTGCCTGTAGGCTCTGGTGCAACTGTTGACGGAGTTGCTGCGTTTGCTGTTGCCGCAGTTGGTCTTGGTAGTAGGTGGCAAGCAGCTCATGGATAGTGGCCGTTGGCTGGCTCTGAGTCCCAAGAGGGGGAATGACGCGATAGCCCGTTGATGTCAATTGGGGGACAAAATGCCCGCTCTCTAAACACGCCAGCCAGTGCTGCCAATGGTCAAATAGCCGTCGCCATTCTTCAGCGGTTAGCTCTGTGGTGTGACTTTCTAGGGACAATGCGGCATCCGCCAGTAGTTGCTGTACCAAGGCTGGACTCAGTCCCCGATAGGCCTTCAGAAGTTGCTGCCGCAGCAGTCCGGGAATCACGCTTACCTGTTGTTGCCACTGCTCAAAGGGAATCTCGCAACTGGGCAACGCGGCCGTTAGGGGGGGTGGGGGCACATAGGGTTGACCGGTCAGAATTGGGCGCAAGCGGGACTGTTGGGCATTGACTTGGTGGGCAGCAGTAACAATTTCCCCGGCAGCGTTAACCAGAATCACGTTGCTGTACTTGCCCATGATCTCGGCATAGAGACGCCACTGCGTTGCTGCCTGCGGACGAGGGGCAAATTCCAAGACCAAGACGCGCTCCCAAGGGTTGACTAACCCCACCCGCACAAGGGCAAGGCGATTGAGTTGGGCATGGAGTTGCTGACTAAAAGTAAAGGTGTCGGGTTGGCGGGGGGGCGGTGGTTCAAAGGCAATGCGTGCCGCTTGGGGATGCCAACTGAGGGTCAGCCAATCCTGTTTTTTCAGCGTGCGCAGCGCCAAGGCAATCGTGTGGCGATCGCGCTGGTAAACCGTTTCGAGCCGTGCCGGTAGCCAATGTTGGAGATCGGCACAAACAGCACGCAGGGTGGTCAAATCAACGGGTTGCACCGTCCAAACTCCGCAGAATTTTTTGAGGGAATCGGCCTCAAGCTATACTAGTCTAGCCACTCTCTGGCCTTTTGCCACCGCGTGTTTGCTATGGCACTTTCCCGTCAATATCCACCCCCCTTACCACTGGCTCAGCCTTGGCGACGGGCGATCGCCACCAGCATTGACTTTATCCTCATCTGGTTGACGAGTGTTGTCGGTATCACGCCGGGGGCAGCCATTCAGTGGGAGCAACTGTTTGTTTTTGCCATCGTTTGGTGGTTGCTGCGGGTGGCGATGGTGAACCGCAATAAGGGTCAAAGCCCCGGCCATTGGCTAATGAATGTGCGCCTGTTGGATCAGCGGCAGCGGACACCGGATCTCCTTTCCCTCAGCAAGCGAGAACTGGTGATTGGTGTCGGGGCGCTGTTGACATTGGCAGGCTTGGAGTCCTATGGCCCGAGTATGGCGCTGATTATTTTGGCACTGCCCTTGGCCGTTGACTGTAGCTTGGCGTGGATTGATGAAGAGCACCGCACGCTCCACGATCGCCTTGGCGGCACAAAGGTATATCGCTGTCGGCGGGGCTTTGCCCTTGATCGCAAGCTCATTGAATTGGTGAGCAAAATCCGCAAAGATCTGCCATAATTAGAGATCGGCTCACTGGATAGATAGGCAAGACCATGGCTAAAGCAAAAGGCGCCAGAATCATTATCACCCTAGAGTGCACAGAGTGTCGCACTAATCCGGCCAAGCGATCGCCCGGTGTCTCTCGCTACACCACCACCAAAAATCGTCGCACCACCACAGGGCGGTTAGAACTGAAGAAATTTTGCCCCCACTGCAACAAGCACACCATTCACAAAGAAATCAAGTAATTAGAGGACAGCTATGGCATTTTATCGGCGACGCATTTCTCCCATTCCCCCTGGACAGCCCATTGATTACAAGGATGTTGATTTACTACGGCGCTTTATCACTGAACGGGGGAAAATCTTGCCGCGGCGGGTGACCGGTCTCACGGCCAAGCAACAGCGACAACTGGCAGTGGCGATTAAGCGGGCACGGATCATGGCACTCTTGCCGTTCTTGAATCTCGAAGGCTAAAAACTCGCGATCGCTAATTGGTTTTTGCGAAGGGGGAGGTTTAGACTTGCCCCTTTATTTTTGCTTGCTCTCCCTGCCTAAGTGTGCAAATATGAGAATGGTTATCATTCATCTATTTCTCTATGGCTATCCAAGCTCACCTTAAACGCTGGGGGCTGCTGGTAACTCTGGGGGTATTTTTGGGCAGTTGTGCCCCCCAAGCCCAGTCGCCACAGGAGCAAGAGACCTCACAGGCAGAAGCCCAATTCACCATTGTGACGACTTTCTTACCCATCACTGCCTTTACAAAAGCGGTCGCAGGCGATCGCGCCACTGTTGAGCAACTCTTGCCGGCCAATATTGACCCCCATGACTTTCAAGCGCGGCCTGAGGATGTGCGGCTGCTGGCCACAGCAAGGGTTTTGGTCAAAAATGGCCTTGAGATGGAAACCTTTTTAGACAAACTGATTGAAAACGCCGCCAATCCCAATCTCAAGATCATTGATACCAGCGCGGGGGTGGCCACCCTTGCCAGCGAAAAGGATAATCACGAGCACCACCACGATCACCACCACGACCACGCTCATGATGACCACGGTCACAGCCACGGTGAATTCAATCCCCACATTTGGCTAGATCCCCAGCGTGCCATGCAGCAAGTGAAAAACATTCGCGATGGTCTGATTGCTGTGGATCCCGAAGGGTCTGCCATCTACGCGCAAAATAGCACTGCCTTTATTCGAGAGTTAGAAGCCCTAGATGCCCTCGCCCGGGAAAAACTTACTCCCTTTGCGGGCAAAACATTTGTGGTTTATCACGATGTCGCACCCTACTTTGCCGAGAGTTATAACCTGAAAGCGATCTATCTCGTGGGCATTCCGTCGGTTAACCCCTCACCTGCGGATGTGCAGCGGGTGATGCAGGCGGTGCAACAAAGTGATCTGAAAACGCTCCTGACGGAACCGGGGCAAGAACAGGTCTTTGAAAGTTTAGCGCAGGATTTGGGCGTAAAAGTGAGTGTGTTTGATCCCCTAGAGCGTGCTCCCACTGCCGCTGATCTCACGCCGACCTACTTCCTGCAAAGAATGGAGCAAAACATTCGCAATCTGGCTGAGGCTTTTGGGGCGCAACAGCAAGCCTATCGTCGTCCCGATGCGATCGCGGTGGTAGGGACATGGTGGATGCAGGTGAATAGACCGTTAGGGGCAGCACTGTGAACGAATACCTGCTAGAGGTGGAAAACCTCTCGGTGCGGCGGGGCGATCGCTGGGTGGTGGAAAATGTCTCCTTTACCCTCGCCGCCGATACGAATATGGCCATTATTGGTCCCAATGGGGCGGGCAAAAGTAGCCTGATTCAAGCCATTTTGGGCATTATTCCCTACCAGCAGGGACGGGTGACCCTCTTGGGCTATGGTATGGGCTATCGCCGCACGCTCCCCTATGTCCGCCAACAGGTAGCCTACTTGCCGCAAAATTTTCAGTGCGATCCACGCATTCCGATCACCGTGGCTGAATTTGTGGGTTTGGGCTGGGGGCAACCTACGTGGCAGTGGCCTTGGCAGCATCGACAACAGCGCGATCGCGCCATCTTGGAAAGTCTCCAACGCCTGCACCTCGAGCATCTTGCGACACAACCCATGAGTTCCCTTTCCGGGGGCGAAACAAAGCGCGCCCTCTTGGCCTATTGCTTGGTGCAACCCCGTCGTCTCCTGATTTTGGATGAAGCTCCCGCTGGCTTAGATCTCCGAGGTGAGCAACAGTTTTATGACCTACTGGAGACCCTCAAGGTGAGTGAGGGCTGGGCAATTTTACAAATTTCCCATCACTTGGAGCGGGTAAGGGCAACCTGTGATCAGGTGCTGTATCTCGATCGCTCTGTCCAAGGACTGGGAACCCCCGAACGGGTGCTGCAACAGTTTGCTGCTTAAACGGGGGATTCTCTCCTAGCAAAGAAATCCAGCAGAATGCGCTGGTGGATGGCGCCTAAGGGGCGATCTTCGCCGAGGGTTTGGGCATAGTGAACCCCAGCCACCACCGAATCGTAGGGTACCAAGTCCATGCCCTGTCCTTCGTTGAGTACCAAGTTTTCCAGTGCACACGTCAAAGGGCCTGTGAAAATATAGCGATGTACTTGGGGATCGCCGTACTCTCCAAAAAAGGTGAGGTGAGGTGGGCAGTAGCCAATCTCCTCATAGACTTCCCGCTGGACGCCCGCGAGCGGTGCTTCTTCGGGTTCAAGATGACCGCCAAAAAGTCCCCAGTGGCCGGCATACAAAATATGGGGACTGTCATCGCGCAGCTGCATAAGGACGCGATCGCCTTGGTAAAGAACCGCAAGGGCAACGGGAACAATCGTGGTTGCTGGCATTGTCTTGCAAGATATGTCGTTAGGGCTACTCTACCCTAGAAACGTAAAGCCAATCCTAAAGTAGATTAAAGCTAAAATGAAGAGTATAGTAGCAAGAACAAATCAACAACCGCTAAAACGTTGAGCAAAGGGTAGCCAGAGGTAAACGTCGCGCTTTGGAGGGCTATCCCCAGCGGGCAGCTGTTAAGTCTCCTCTTTCATAAGATGGTTTCGATAACAAATTTGAGCTTCCCTTATTTTTCTATCAAATTTTACAAATGGCTGCAGGAATTTAACAACGTTGGTACGGCCTTGCCCTTTCTTAAGATTGTCTTAATATTTCCCTAGCAGCTGTGCTATAACTTTGTTCATTGCTTGGAGTGCATCGTCCTATGTTTTACCGTTTAGCCGAACAACACCGCCAGTTTATTCGCGATTTAGTGTTGAACCTGCAAGCTCTGGCAATTGCCCTAGAAAACCGAGGCTACATGGCCTCCTGCTACACCTGTGGCGGTGAACTCAACAGTGCCTCTTTCATGGTCAGCTTGGCCGACAACCACCTGATTCGGTTCCTGGTCTCTGACTATGGGATCACTTGGACTGAAATGCGCGATGACCGCGAACTCATGAAACTCGAAGGGGCAGAGGCGATCAATCAACTGCAAGAACTGGCCAATCTCCTCAAGGAAGTCCGTATCCCCACTGCGGTTTAATCCTGTCGGGGCTATCCCTCGATCTTTTGTCGGTGCTAGCTTAAAAGTAGCTGGACTTTCCTTCTACTTTGATCCCCACCCTCAATGACTGAAGCGTCCCTTAGTTGGCAACACCAGTACCTCAGCGTTAACCAAGTACGCCTGCACTATGTCACCCAAGGCAGCGGTGATCTTGTGATTCTGTTGCATGGCTTTCCAGAGTTTTGGTACTCTTGGCGATTTCAAATTCCCGTACTGGCTCGTCATTTCAAGGTTGTAGTGCCAGATCTACGGGGCTACAATGACTCCGAGAAGCCTGCCCACGGCTATGATCTCGATACCCTCAGCCAAGATGTCACGGCGCTGATCCAAGAACTGGGCTATGAACGCGCCCACATTGTCGGCCATGATTGCGGTGGCCTGATTGCTTGGCACGTGGCGGCACGTTTTCCGCAGAGGGTGCAGCATTTAGCCGTCTTGAATACCCCCCACCCCTACCGTGTGGGACTGGAACTCTGGCAACAGGTAGAGCATTTTTGGCGCAACTGGCCACTGTTGGCTTGCCACATCCCCGGCTTGGCGGAATACTGGCTAGGGCATAATCTGCGGAGTTTTTTGCAGGATCTCTTTCAACGCTACTCCATCCGCAAGGCTGCCTTCTCGGCAGAAACCGTGCAACTCTATCAAGCGGCTCTCGAAAAAGCGGGGGCGATCGCTGCGGTGCTCAAAAGTTATCGCCATCTTTTTTCACCCCAACAGTGGTGGCACCTACTGCAACAGCACACGGAAGCCATTACCAGCCCCACCCTGATTCTCTGGGGCGCCGATGATCCCCTCGCCCAACCCAGCCTTGCCAACGGTATCGAAGCGTGGATCCATGCACCGTGGCGGCTGAAATATCTGCCCGACTGTGGCCATTGGGCACAACAGGAAGTGCCGGGGCTAGTCAATCGTGAACTGCTTGCCTTTTTGCGTGCCTAAAAAAATCCCCCCACCATTCGGCAGAGGGAAAGGCATGGATTGAGCCAACTAACTCGCTTAGGCCAGCCACTCCAGCACTGCTTCTTCCTTGGGATTGGTGCGACGTTCGGGGGTTTCGCGGGTGAACTTCATGTGAATGGCGCGGTTTTGTTCCCCATCTGCCGCCACTGCCAAGATCGGGAAGTCAATGAGGCCATCTTGGAAGGACATTTGGAAGCGGAATGTACCATCGGGATTGAGTTTGATCGGGCGCCCACCAATGGTGACGGTGGCATCTGGCTCCGTAGCCCCATAGACAATGAGTTCAGCATCCGCCACCAACCAGAATTTGCGGGGACGAATGGGAGCCGCCGAAGCTGAGAAGCCAACGCCCGACATCGTCAGACCCGACACCGTCGGCACAGCCCATAGGCCAACCCCAGAGGGGAAGACGTAGGAACTGATGGCCATTTCGGGCAACTGGGAGATGGAGCCGGGGACTTGGTGCATGGAACCAAAGAGAGAACCTGCCACCCGCTGCGCTTCGGCTCCTTCGGCCATGGCAAAGATGCCTTCGTAAATGGGATGGGGTTCGGCAGTGCCCGCCAAGGGTGCCCCCAGATCAAAGAGGGTTTTGCCCCGCAGATCCATATCCCAATCCACCGTAATGAATTGATCCCAGACCCAATCTGAGGGGTAGGTGGGGGGAATATGCACAGGGGCAGAACGGGCTAGAACCAACCAGCGGCCATCGGCACAGCGGTAACCAATTTCCACCACATAGTCGCGATCGCTCACGGGGATGGGCAGATACCACTCCCGCGCCAACTCATCGCAGGGGTACTCCTGAACACTGTGGGGAATTTGGCTATCGAGGTTGATATTCGTGGCATCGTAGAGCCGGAGAGCCAGTTGCTGACCCCCTTGCCGCCGCAATTCTTCGCGGTGCTCGTTGGGCACATCCCAATAGGCGTAGGCCCACTGCGGATCCCGGGGCATGAGGACAATGCGGCTTTCACCATAGCCCCCCGGCAAATCCCCAAGACCTTCATCTACAGAGGCCAAGAGAACATCCTCTTGAGCAGGACCGAGGTCAAATTTTGCTGCTTCCACTTTTTCTTGCGACTCCAGATTAGAGGGGACAGGTTGGACAGAAATGGTAGTGGTGGATCCGTTGGCTTGCGCCTGCTTTTCACGGATGGCAGCGAGGAGTTGATCTTTGCGCATACGGCTATAACGGGACACTTGCAGTTCACTGGCAATGCGCCGCAACTGCCGCAAGGTCATTTCTTCTAAAGGGGGGCGATCTTTCGGCATGGGTGCCTCCTTATCGTGGGTTGATAGACAGAGCTATCCTTTGCCCTTGATCTTTGGCAAAAAAGTCTTGGGGCGTCAAGGGAATTCGGGCACACTTCTAGGAATTTATACGCAGTTTACTCTTTTGCAGGGATCAAATGTCAGGATTTCATAACATTTATTCTGCACGGGGATCAAGATAGCGGTTTGCTATTCCTGTTCAGCCTCAAACCACCTTCTGCGAGGGGGAAGGGAGTATAGTGAGAAATGTATCCCTGCAAATGCTGTGGGGACTTGCAAGGAAATTCCTGAATGTTACTGATGCCACCACAACCACTATGACGATCGCCCCGAGCCGCTCCCTCGCTGACCTTTGCCGTGCTGACTTTCCGATTTTGGCGCGACAGGTGCACGATCGCCCCTTGATTTACTTTGACAATGCGGCCACCTCCCAAAAGCCCTTGGCAGTTCTCAATACCCTTGAGGACTACTATCGTCGCTACAACTCCAACGTCCATCGGGGCGTACATACCCTGAGTGCTGAGGCCACCACGGCCTACGAAGGGGCACGGGAAAAAGTGGCGCGTTTTGTTAATGCCCCCCATGCCGAGGAGATTATCTATACCCGCAATGCCAGTGAGGCGATTAACCTCGTGGCCTATAGCTGGGGCATGAATACGCTGCAGGCAGGGGATGAAATAATCCTGACGGTGATGGAGCACCACAGTAATTTGATTCCGTGGCAGTTTGTGGCGCAGAAAACCGGTGCTCGCCTCAAGTTTGTGCAACTCACTCCAGAGCAAACGTTTGATCTTGACCACTACGCAAGTCTTTTGAGCGATCGCACGCGATTGGTGGCCGTTGCCCATGTATCCAACACGCTGGGGTGCCTGAACCCGATTCCCGAGATTGTGCGTCTTGCCCATGCCAAGGGGGCGCGGGTACTGGTGGATGCCTGCCAAAGTGTGCCTCATGTGCCCGTTGATGTGCAGCAGTTGGGCTGCGATTGGCTGGTGGCCTCCGGTCATAAAATGTGTGCACCCACGGGCATTGGTTTCCTCTGGGGACGCGCGGAACTCCTGCGGCAAATGCCCCCCTTCTTGGGCGGTGGCGAAATGATTGCCGATGTCTTTCTCGACCATGCCACCTATGCCGATATTCCCCATAAGTTTGAGGCGGGAACGCCAGCGATTGCGGAGGCGATCGCCCTTGGGGCAGCGGTGGATTATCTGAGCCAGTGGGGGATGGAGCGCATTCATGCCTACGAACAGGAACTGACGGCTTATCTCTTTGAACGTCTCCAAGAACTGGCCGATGTGACGATCTATGGCCCGAAGTCCGGCGATCGCGCTGCCTTGGCCAGCTTTACCGTTGGTGAGGTGCATCCCCACGATCTCTCGACCATCCTTGATCAGTCGGGGATTGCCATCCGCGCAGGACACCACTGCACACAGCCTTTGCACCGCCATTTAGGGGTTCAGTCCACGGCACGGGCCAGCCTCTATTTCTACAACACCCGCGCTGAAATTGATCAGTTTATTGCTGCCCTTGGGGAAGCCATTGCCTTCTTTAGGGATGTCTTTGCCTAGAGCTTGAGACTCAACAGTTCACTCGCTTCAGCCTGAAAACCGGCACTAGCAAGGGCATGGCGGGCGCGATCCGCATCTTCAACGCGAAACTGTGGTCCTAGGCGTACGTACTGGGCATGGTAGCCATCGGTCACTTTGACCACTACCGGCACCTTGGGCATGTCGCCCACCTGTTGTTTGAGCACTTCCGAGAGGCGACTTTGGGCTTGAATGTCCCCCGCTTGCTCAACAGGCAAATCCACAAGCACCAGCTTCACCGCTTCAAGGGGTTCGGCATCTTCAATCAGGAGTTGGGGGCGATCGTCGCGCATCTCTAGGGTGCCCCACAGCAGTAGCCGATGATCAAGCTGTAACTGCCCATGAATGCGCTCGTAGGCTTTGGGAAAGACGACAGCTTCCGCTTGACCCGTGAGGTCTTCCAACTGCACAATGGCCATCCGCTCGCCGCGCTTAGTGGTAATGGGCTTGAGTCCTGTCAGCAGGGCAATCACACTCACTATCCCTTGACCTGTGTACTGCTCGAGATCCGCCAAGCTAATAGGGGCAATCATGGCCGCTGGCCGATGAATATCCTTGAGGGGATGGTTCGACACATAAAATCCCAGTAGGTCTTTTTCTTGGCGGAGCTTTTCGGCATCCGGTAGGTCGTCCACTGGGGGCGCACTGGGGGCTGGGTCATAGCTACCGCCGGATTCATTGCTGGAGCCACCCGCCAACATATCAAAGAGGTTGACTTGCCCCACCGCCCGATCCTTGGCGCGCGCCTGTGCCCACTCCAGCACGAGGGGGAGATCCTGCATCAGTTGGTTGCGGTTGCGCTGCGGATGCAGACTATCCATGGCACCACAGGCAATCAGGGATTCAAGGGCACGACGGTTGAGAATGCGACTATCGCCCCCCGCACGCGGAACCCGTTCGCAAAAATCCGCCAAACTTTGAAAGGCACCCCCCTCTGCCCGTGCCTGCAAAATGGCCTCAATCACTCCCTGACCAACATTGCGTACGGCCGACAGACCAAAAAGAATTTTGTCCCCCACGGGCGTAAAGTCAATATCCGAGCGATTCACATCGGGGGGAAGAACCTCAATCCCCATGCTGAGGCAGGTGGCAATATAGCGCTGTACCTTGTCTTGGTCGCCACTATTCGCCGTGAGCAAGGCGGCCATGTACTCGACGGGAAAGTTGGCCTTGAGAAAGGCGGTTTGATAGGTCACATAGCCGTAGGCCGTGGAGTGGGACTTGTTAAAGCAATTGGCGGCGATCGCTCCATTGGCCAAGAGAAAATTGTGATCCCCAGCTAAACCAATGTCATAGACCGCTTGCCAACCCACTAGCCGCCGGCGGACAATCTTCACGCTTCACCTTTCCAAACGCTGCGCTCTCTATTCTAATCGCCGCACTGTCTCGCGAGCGGGAATCCGCAGATCCCGCAGGGGCATGGCGCTTAAACACTGGTAGTGAGCTGTGAACCAATCAGGCGTTTGCACACCAATACTGGCTAGGGCCGCCACGGTTGGAAAAGGCCACAGTCGCTCAAAGATCACTTCCCCCTGCCAGCCAAATTGCAGAAAATAGCAGCCCACCGGTGCCTGTAAGTGATCTAGGAGTCGCCGTCCGAGGGCATAGAGGGTTTGTCGCTGGCGATCGCTGGCATGGATAGGTAACTGCCATGTCCCTTCAAGGCAGCCAATGATTTCGCCAAAGAGCGTCCCCTTTGCCGTTTGCGCTAGTGGCAACTGATAGAGACCCCCTGTGCTGGTTCGTATCCCCCACTGGGTAACCAAGGCACGCAACGCTTGACACTGCTGCCAAAGCTCGGATGATGCCCAATGGGTGAGGCTATAATCTAGCACCTGCGGTTGGGGAGCGATCGCGATCGGGGCATCGAGAGGACAGATGGCAATCTCGGCACTGTCTTGGCACTGTTGCAGCAGGGGTACCACTTGGGTCGCGACTTGATCCGCAGACAGTTCGGCTTCCCTTGGCTGTGCCGCACACCAAATCCGTATTTTCAATCCTCTAATCCTCCTGCTGCGAGGGCAGCTAACCAGCGATCCATGAGCATGGCGTGCTGTGCTAACCGCGAGAAAATTGCATCTGCCAAGGTCTCATTGTAGGTGTGGACGGTTAAGTTGCGATCATCCACCATTTTTAGCGCTAAACGGCCTTCCTCTGGAGTAAGTAGGCCAACAGCCAAGCAAGCACGGATCACGCCCTTCGGTGAGGCGATGTCTAATCCTTCGCGTTCCCGTAGATATAGTTGTGCTGCTTTCCAGACGGCTTCTAGGGTGTATTCAAATCGCTGAATTGCAGCATCACGAATAATCGTATCTGTGCGCTTACCCAAGGGCAATTCTTGCAAAGCAGCTAGCGCTCTTTGGGCAACCACTAATCGTTCCCTGAGCCGATCCACTCAATTCCCTCTGCAATCACTCGCGATCGAAAGTCGGCGGACACTTCTGATAAATCCACGACATCGACTGGATAGATCAAATTGGACATCTCTAGGTGCTCCCGCAACTCACTCAACAGCCCCACGGGCAGTGGTGCAAGGGGCAAAATCCCGACATCTAAGTCAGAGCTTTGGCGGAGAGCACCACGGGCAGCCGAGCCGAATAGATAGACCTTGACGGCAAACCCTGTAAAAAAGTCTTCTAGTATTTTTTTGAGTTCCCGCAGATCTTCGTTGGCAGGGGTCACGCTTTGATTCCTGTCCACCTAGGTATTAAAGCTGGGAATCAAGCCAACGCGCGCAGGTTGCAATGAGGGGAATCCCTGCTGTTGTTGCTGGCGGGCTTGAGCGGCCAAGAGGGTTTGCAGATTCCGCAGTTCGGCACGCAGTTGCGCGTTTTCTTTTTCGAGGCTTTCAATTTTGAGTTTCACTTGACTCAGCCGCTCACTAAATTTTTGCCGATAGACTTCGGGCATTTCCTGGATGACGCGCTCTAGCATCTCATTGCGATCGCTCAATTCAATGACTTGAGCTTTCAATTCATTCATTTCCGCTTCACGACTTTGGCTCTGCTGCTGGTAGGCAAGGATCTGTTCTTGATAGGCAGCAATTTGTGCTTCCACCTGTTGCACTTGGGCTTGCAGCAACTTCAGGGCTGCGGCATTGGCTGCCTCGGTCTTGCGGGCTTGGTAAAAGCGCACAAATAACTCAGGATGCTGCACCATGAGTTGATAGAGTTCCTCTGAGAGTTGCTGCACGAGTTGATCCCGTATCAGCAGTTCATCGGCTAAGTTGAGGGAAGTATCGTTCACGGCGGCTGCTCTCCAAGGGATTGTGCTGTGGCAAATTTTACGCTGGTTCTGATCCGCTCATGCAAGATTTGGAATTTTCCACCTACCATCAACCGGTACTGGCAAGCGCAGTTCTGGAGGCATTGCAACCCAAGGCCGGGGGACTCTATTTGGATGCAACGGTGGGAGGTGGCGGCCACACGGCACTGCTATTGCGCAGTGAACCTACCTGTCGGGTGCTGGCGATCGATCAAGACCCGATGGCTCTAGCGGCGGCTCAGGAATTCCTCGCCCCCTTTGGCGATCGCGTCCAGTTTTGGCACGGCAACTTTGCTGATCTGCCTGTGGCTGAGCCGATGTTTGATGGCATTCTCGCAGATTTAGGAGTGAGTTCCGCCCAGTTGGATCGTCCAGAGCGGGGCTTTAGTTTTCGCTTTGATGCCCCCCTCGATATGCGCATGAATCCCGCTAACCCTTTGACAGCGGCAACGGTGATTAATCACTACAGCGAGCGAGAACTGGCGGATATTTTCTACGAATATGGCGAAGAACGCTTTGCCCGCCGCATTGCTCGCCACATTGTTGCCCGTCGTCCCCTTGCCACTACCCAAGAACTGGCGCAGTTGGTTGCCCACTGCCTCAAAGCTTCTCCGCGGCAACGCATTCATCCAGCCACACGGGTTTTTCAGGCCTTGCGGATCTATGTGAACCAAGAGCTAGCGGTGCTCGACCAATTTTTGGCGCGATCGCCCCACTGGTTAAAGGCCGCAGGGCGCATTGCCGTCATTAGCTTCCATAGCTTGGAAGATCGGCGGGTGAAGCAGGCGTGGCGTGGCAATCCCCTCTTGGCAGTTGTGACTCGTAAACCGATTGTGGCGGATGCAGCGGAAGTTACTTTCAACCCGCGATCGCGATCGGCAAAGCTACGAATTGCAGCGCGTACTTTTGCATGAATTGCCCGAATGATGGTTTATTTATGGGTATCTTTACAGTGCGTCATAATCTTTTAGGGTAATAAATTGCTGAGGAGTGCTGGAGTCTATGGTTGCTGCCCCTAAATTCAAATCCCGATTTATTCCCCAATCGTCGCCAACACTGACGGAAATTCGGCCTCTCCCCAAGCCGCAAATGCCCCTGTGGCAAAAAACTTTGCTGGGGATTCAATGGGTTTCTGGGGTGGCAGCCACCGGTGCCCTTGTGGCTGTACTGCCTCTCTATGGTTGGTCAGCCCTCTCTGAGCAGCAGTGGAGTCAAGCCTATGACCGCTTAGAAACCCTCAAACGGCAGGAGCGGGAGCTACTCGTCAGCAATGAAACCCTCCGCTATCGGGTGACGCAGCAAGTCCAACGCGCGCCCCAAGGTCTCGTGCCCCAAACGCCGCAACACATTCTTTTTGTGCCCAATGAGGGCAAGATTGCTGCCAAAACTCATTTTGAACGCCCCCCCGTGACACCACCACCGCAGCGCACTGTCAATTACTGATCGCTATCCATGACAACGGCCCGCCCCCAAAACCAATCCCTGCCACCCTTGCGAGTTGGCTTGATCTTTGGCTTTTTGCTGATGGTGATGGGGGGTGTGGTTGCTCGCCTAGTTTATTTGCAAGTGGTTCAGGGGAAAACCTTAGCGGCACGGGCACAGCAACAACAACGGCGCTATACTCCGCCAACCTTGGCACGCTACCCAATTACCGATCGCCGAGAGACGGTTGTTGCCCTCGATCGGCCTGTGTTTACCCTCTTTGCCCATCCAATTCAGTTCAAAGTGGAGCGGCGGGCGATCGCCCGCGATCTGGCCCCTTTACTCAAGCAATCTCCAGAGCAACTGTTGGCCAAGTTCAGTACCTACCCAACGGGGGTACCCATTGCCTACGACATTGATGAGGAAACTGCTGCTAAAATTCGCGCTTTGAACTACGATGGGCTAGAACTCAACCAAGCGTGGCAGCGCATTTATCCGCAGCAGGAACTCATGGCGGGCGTTGTCGGCTATGTGGATCGTGACCACCAAGGTCAAGCGGGGATTGAGTTTAGCCAAAACCAGTTTTTACAGGTTTCCCATAACCGCCAGCTCCTATCAACCAATGCTTTGGGTCAATGGTTACCTGCCCTTGCCCCTGCGGATCCGCGTGCTTTGAGTCAGGGGTACCATGTGCGCCTGACGATTGATACTCGTTTGCAACAAACAGCACGCCAAGCCCTGCAACAGCAGTTACGCAAATTCAACGCTAAGCGGGGCACGGTCATTGTCCTAGAAGTGAAAACTGGTGCACTGCGGGCACTGGTCTCAGAGCCTTCCTACGATCCTAATCATTACTACCGCGCTGATCCAGCCCTTTTTCGTAACTGGGCGGTCTCGGATCTCTATGAGCCGGGATCAACCTTTAAGCCGATCAACACCGCGATCGCCCTTGAACTCAATGCCATTACTCCCGATACAGTGCTGCCCGATGAGGGGCGGATTACGGTGGGGGGCTGGCCAATTCAAAACAGTGATTTTAGCCAACGCGGCGGCCGCGGTGCCCTCAATATTGCCCAAATTCTCGCCTACTCCAGCAATGTGGCCATGGTGCACATGATGAACCGCATTCCCGCCCGCCACTACTATCGCTATCTGCATCGCTTGGGGCTGACCGAGAAGGTGGGCAGTGATCTCCCCTTTGAAACCGCCGCCCAGTTAAAGCCCCCGGAGCAATTTATTAACTACCCCATTGAACCGGCAACAACGGCCTTTGGCCAAGGCTTTTCCCTGACGCCGCTGCATTTGGCTCAACTATTGGGGGCGATCGCCAACGGGGGAGAGATGGTCACTCCCCATGTCATTGATGGCCTCTACGATGAAAATGGCCAACTGCAAAAACGCCTTGAGCAACGCCCCCCTCGACGGGTCTTCTCGCAGCGCACCAGTCAAGCAGTGGTCAGAATGCTGGGAGAAGTGGTGCGCTTCGGTACAGGGAAACCCGCCCATATTCTCGGCTACCGCTTGGGGGGTAAAACCGGCACAGCACAAAAAGCAATTGGCGGTACCTACAGCAATCTGCGCATCACGAGCTTTGCGGCTATTTTTCCCCTTGATCAGCCGCAGTATGTGATTTTGGCGGTAGTGGATGAACCCAAGGGGGATGATGCCTACGGTTCAACGGTGGCGATTCCGATTGTGCGAGCGGTAACGGAGTCCCTGATTACGATTGAGGGCATTCCCCCCTCACATCCAGAGGAATTGCGCCGCCCCGCTACGCCAGCTTCAGTGTCACAATAGGGGAGAACAGCGCAAAAGGACGGTATGATTCAACGGTTTTTTGCCACAGCGTTGGCGATTCTTGTGATGTTGCTGGGGGGGTGTTCGGCCACCAGTGGGCTACAGGCCTATGTGGATAGCTACGATGGCTATGAGTTTCTCTACCCCCGCGGTTGGGTACAAGTACAGGTGGATGACCCCGTGGATGTGGTCTTTCACGACATTATCGAGACGACAGAAAACGTCAGTGTGGTTGTGAATACGGTTTCCAGCACAAAGTCTCTTGAGGAATTGGGATCCCCTGAGGAGGTGGGCGATCGCCTGCTGCGAAATATCATTGCCCCAACTGAAAGCGGGCGCAGTTCTGCCTTGATCTCCGCGACCTCCCAAAAGGCAGATGACAAAACTTATTACATTCTGGAGTATGCCGTCACTCTGCCGGGGGATAGGGACAATGCTCAGCAGCGGCACAATTTGTCGAGTATTGTCGTGAGCCGAGGCAAGGTCTATACTCTAAGTGTCTCAGCTCCAGAGGAGCGATGGCCAAAGGTAGAAGACCAATTTAAGACCATCGTGTCCTCGTTTACCGTATATTAAAGAAAGAACTGGGGAGTTAGCTCAGTTGGTAGAGCGTCGCGATCGCACCGCGAAGGTCAGGGATTCGAGTTCCCTACTCTCCATATTTTTGCCCCCTTTTCAATCCTCGATTGCCTCGTTTCAATCCTTGATGCCCCGAAGGACGATCGCAACCCCATTCAATGGAGCAAGTCATTCGTATTGAATAGTTTCAATCCTCGATCGCCTCGAAGGGCGATCGCAACTCCGATAGACACCCCTTGCTACCACAGTAGCTTCATGAAATTTGAAATTTCTACACCGCTTGGATTTACGGTTAGAACCTCTGAGGAGTATTGGCAACGGCTGCTCATCAAGCACCCTGATATTGAGGAGTTGGAAGATTGTGTGCGGTTGGCTCTTTCTACACCAGATGAGGTTCGTCGCAGTAGCCGAGATTCAGGAGTATTATTGTTTTATCGGGTACAGCGAGAAAAACGTTGGGTTGTTGCAGTGGCACGACGCTTAAATGGAGATGGTTTTTTAATCACTGCTTATCAAACTGGCGCCATTAAAGAAGGGGAGAGAGTGTGGCTCAAATAAGAGTATTTTATGAGCCAGAAACAGAGCTGTTAAGTGTATTCTGGCAAGTTCCACGAAGAAACCAAGTTGCGACAGAACTTGGAGATGGGGTGATTTTGTTCAAGGATGGGGTGACTGGGGAGCCAATTGGTTTAGAAATCCTGTCATATCGTCCCGGAGACGATCGCTTTGATGCTGTCAGTGGCGTTTCAATCCTCGATCGCCCCGAAGGACGATCGCAACATCCTCCAGTGCAGTAGAGTTGGAGTTTTTTCGGGTTTCAATCCTCGATCGCCCCGAAGGGCGATCGCAACACACAGACTTTTTGGTCTTAATCGATTACGTTCTGGTTTCAATCCTCGATCGCCCCGAAGGGCGATCGCAACCAGCTAGCGCGGAAACAGCTAGCGCGGATAGCGCAAGTTTCAATCCTCGATCGCCCCGAAGGGCGATCGCAACAAAGCATTGTCCATAAACATTGGGCACGCGCACAAGTTTCAATCCTCGATCGCCCCGAAGGGCGATCGCAACGCTGTTAAGTGGCTGGAGCGGGGCAAGCTTTGGCTGTTTCAATCCTCGATCGCCCCGAAGGGCGATCGCAACAGCGGTCTAAGATCGCTACTTTACCCTTTTGCACAGTTTCAATCCTCGATCGCCCCGAAGGGCGATCGCAACAATATCTCTGCCATAAAAAATTAAGCTAGGGGTAAGTTTCAATCCTCGATCGCCCCGAAGGGCGATCGCAACCTACTCGATAACCAGATTAAGCCAAGTGTTCCTGTTTCAATCCTCGATCGCCCCGAAGGGCGATCGCAACAGTAGCGGAACTTAACTGGAGTTGATTAACCATGGTTTCAATCCTCGATCGCCCCGAAGGGCGATCGCAACTTAATCAGCGCGGGACTAAAGGATCTGGCAGACAAGTTTCAATCCTCGATCGCCCCGAAGGGCGATCGCAACGCCTTCCTTTTGCATTATCCTCTCAAAAAAGTAGTTTCAATCCTCGATCGCCCCGAAGGGCGATCGCAACTCCATTGATCCTCTTGCATTGCGGCTCCTCACAGTTTCAATCCTCGATCGCCCCGAAGGGCGATCGCAACCCCGCAAAAGGCGTCCCGCAAAAGGGTTTCAATCCTCGATCGCCCCGAAGGGCGATCGCAACTTCAGGCAAACGGCGCAACGCTTTTTCAAACTTATTGTTTCAATCCTCGATCGCCCCGAAGGGCGATCGCAACTCTTTCAGTTCTACTGGAATATGCGGCAGCTCACCAAAGTTTCAATCCTCGATCGCCCCGAAGGGCGATCGCAACGCAGAACTTTATAGCCGTTACATGACCCATGTAACGTTTCAATCCTCGATCGCCCCGAAGGGCGATCGCAACAATTTCCATTGATCCTCTTGCCTTGACGCTTGTCACGTTTCAATCCTCGATCGCCCCGAAGGGCGATCGCAACCTAAGGATATCCGAGTGCTCATTGACTACATTCTTGAGTTTCAATCCTCGATCGCCCCGAAGGGCGATCGCAACCCGCAGAGGAAAGAGGAAAGAGGCGTCCCGCAGAGGTTTCAATCCTCGATCGCCCCGAAGGGCGATCGCAACGAAGCCACTGAAGTTGCAGAAGCCACTGAAGTTGCAGTTTCAATCCTCGATCGCCCCGAAGGGCGATCGCAACGCCATCATTTTCTCGCGCTGTTCAGGCGTTAGCTCTGTTTCAATCCTCGATCGCCCCGAAGGGCGATCGCAACCAGGGGGTGCGTCTGAAGAATGAGGTTTGTAATAAGTTTCAATCCTCGATCGCCCCGAAGGGCGATCGCAACTTGCTGATTATTAGAGATTTCCTGCTGATTATTAGTTTCAATCCTCGATCGCCCCGAAGGGCGATCGCAACGTATCCATTTGGGCAGAAGTTACCTTTTACTAAAGTTTCAATCCTCGATCGCCCCGAAGGGCGATCGCAACTGCCCATCAGTGCGGTTATAAATTCTCCTGTACAAGGTTTCAATCCTCGATCGCCCCGAAGGGCGATCGCAACTCATGGGTGGCACCCTTATTATGTGGAACCCAAAGGTTTCAATCCTCGATCGCCCCGAAGGGCGATCGCAACTCCCTCAGCCACCACCGCACTCGTTTGTACCGCAAGTTTCAATCCTCGATCGCCCCGAAGGGCGATCGCAACCCGCACTGATGGGCAAGTTATCCTTAGTACATGCGTTTCAATCCTCGATCGCCCCGAAGGGCGATCGCAACATCTGGCTTTGGAGACTGTCCAAGCCTCTAATTAAGTTTCAATCCTCGATCGCCCCGAAGGGCGATCGCAACAATCAAGCCTTTACAGGGCAATAAAAGAACTGGAAGTTTCAATCCTCGATCGCCCCGAAGGGCGATCGCAACTGCGGCTATTATAACCCCTGTCAGGCAGGGCGTTTCCAGCATTTTTAGCGCGAATATATTTTTGATGGAAGGAGAAAATGTGATCCAATACCCCATGATTGCCCTCAAAGCCTGAAAATTCAACCACCGCGACCCCCCTAGGAAAATAGACCCCACTCCAGATCCGCGCTCTCAAAGAATCAACGGCTCATCAAAATCAACATAGTGATCTAAACCAAAGACCTCCACGTATTTCTCTCTGGGCGACATCAGCCGATAAAATCGCAGACTATCTGTTTCCTCGTTAATGACCTTCACGAGTTGCGCTCTCAACGTCTCGTACTGCCCCTCGCTGACACGGCATTCGAAAACTGAAAGCTGAACGCGCTGGCCGTAGTTTTTGCAGATTGTAGCCACCCTGCGCAGTCGTTTTCGCCCTGCTTTTGTCTCCGTATTTACGTCATAAGACACCAAAATATCCATAGTTAACCTCGCGGAATAAACGGCTGATAGTGGGGAACATCCCCCCGTAAATACCGCGCGAGTAATCGTGCTTGGACGTGGGGAATCAGCCCAAAGGGAACTTTTTGCTCCAAAATGGGGTGCATGACTTCCTCTTGCTTGCGTTTTTGGTACGCCGTCAAAAAAGTTTTGCGTCCCTCATCATTCAAGTAGATCGCTCCACCCGGACGCTCAATAAAATCCTCAGATTTGAGTTGCTGACGGTTAATTAGCGTCAATACCAAGCGATCCGCAAAAATTGCTCGTAGCTCCTCCATCAGGTCCAATGCTAATGCGGGCTTACCCGGACGCAAGCAATGCAGAAAGCCCACCTGAGGATCAAGGCCAACACTTTCACACGCAGCAACATAGTCATTTGTCAAAAGTGTGTAGGCCAGTGATAGCAAAGCATTCAGGGGATCACGAGGGGGTTGCTTTGAGCGACCAGTAAACGGAAAGGCATTCCGCTGTTGCCGCACCATCAGACCAAAAACGCCGAAATACGTCTTGGCTGCCATCCCCTCAATTCCGCGCAACGAGTCAATACTCTCTGCATGGGATGCCTTACTTAATCCTTCGACATGGTGCTTAGCCGCTGCTTGCAGAGCGTCTCGCTCGGTGGGGTTCGCTGCTTCTCGAGCTGCTCGTAACAACACATTGCGGGCATTCTGTAGCTTCGCTGCCACCACAGTCCGAGCAATAGTCAGGGATGTCTCTACAGAAACTGCTGCCTCATGTAATGCCTTGCGCAACAAAACATTGCCAGTGGTTGAGCTAGTTAGTCGCCCCTTAAAACGGCCATGCTCTGTGAGCCACACCACAGTGCGACCATCCTCAGCGCATTGGTGAATCAGAAAGGGACTGATCAACACGTTGCCAAATAGGACGATGCTACCGAGGTGATGTAACGGTATCTGAAACTGAACCTCCTTCTCCACCTCCAACTTCAATGTTTCATGCTCAAGACGTACATAAGTGCCTTGGGTCTGCACAAAGAGTGTATTAAGGATTGGCTTCATTGTCCCGACACCTCAAAAATGGCATTTCTTGAAGCTCTAGAGCCAAAATGAGTAACAGCATCAGGCATACAAGTTTCAATCAACGAGCAGTCCCGACACCGTTTATCGGCAACAGGCGCAGGCAACTTTTGGCTAGCAAGCAACGTTCGAGTTCCCTCAATCACTTCGATCGTGTGCTGTCGCAACCTAGCATCAAAGTGCACCTCCAGTCGTCGTCGTGAGCCATAGTAAACAATGGCTCCTACTGCAATAGCGCATCCAAGCATCTCTTCTAGGCACAAGGCTTGGGCACACAACTGTACTGCATCAGCCAGACGGGATTTCGTTGTTCCTGCCTTGTACTCAATGGGATAGGGCAGACCGCGATCCGAAAACTCAATCACATCTGCCACACCACGAATCCGCAACTGATGGGAGCATAATGGCACCGACCGTTCAATCCGCAGTTCTCCATCCAAGAATTCATCCCCCGGTGTATGTGCCTTTTCATGGACTCTTGCTCCCCGCAGTGTGTAAATGTTTTCTTCCCATACTTGTTCTGTGTAGATAAGAGCACACTGACGCGGGCAAAACGCAAAATGCTGGAGTGCACTCAGCAGCACATAGTCCTCATCGTCCATACTCACGACCCTGAGATAACCCTTCAACTATTTATCCAAGGCCATTAAGGTAATCATGCACAGCTAAGTCAAAACTTTTTCGTATGGCAATTATTGATCGCCCCGTTAATGTAATCTGTTAAAGACTTGGGGCGATCGCAACACTAGGCCAAACGAGTTAATGTGACTCCTTCCGGCAAAGAATCCTCACAAACCGTTACACGATAGTCCTCAAACTTTCGCGGGGGTAAGGCTTTGTCTTTCAGTTCGACATGGATACGCTCAAAGAGTTTGTGGGCAGGGGCACGTCCCAACTTGTTGTCATGGGTAAAGATGTACAGCCCACGTAGCGCCATCATTCCTCGACTAGCAGAGCGATCGTGATCCCACATCCCCAAAAGGGCATGCCAAAAAAGCTGAAGGTCTTCTGCCGTTACCCCCGTTTGTGCCGCCAAATAAGGGGAAAAGAACCCATAACTACGGTAGAGACCGTAGGGAATTATTGCCTTACGGCCCATTGTTTGCAGCTTCTCTCGATCCTTGACATCTGTAACCGCTACCCGCGTAATCGAGAGGTCTGTGGGCAAAATTGGATCTAGCGATCGCCCAAAGGTCAGTTGCATCGGACCGCGCACCTGACCCGCATTCAGCCCCGTGGACATCACTGCCCCAAACATCCGCACGTCGTAAAAATTCGCACACATCCACCGCCGTGCCCTCTCCGCATTATCGCGATCTTTTGCCGGCTTACCCGCCTTCTTCACGACCTCCTTGAGAAAAGCAGCTAGGGCTTTGTTTTGCTTGAGGAGTTCTGCAACGGTATCTTTGCCATAAAACTCCTTCAGTTCATCCTCACTCAGTTCGCCACTATAGGCTAGCGTTGCAGTGACCTCATCCGACTCCTCATCACTGTCGGTAAAGGTAAACGCATCCGGTAGCTCATCTTTAAGTTGCCGCAAGCCTTCTAAAACCTTGCCATCTTTCACAGGTTCCTTAACAGTGGTACCCACAGGAATCCCTTCAGCTACATAGGCTTTGCGGATTTGCTCGTTCAAGACCCCCCGATGTTCCACAAAGATTTTCAAGCGCTTTGCTTCTTCCTCAGTCGCCTCAAACTCCGCATAGGTGGCAACATAATTACGGACTTTTCGCTTCAGGGCAACATCAGTCACCAACCCTTGAGCCGTTTCGGCATCAGTGCGCGGCAAATTGCCACCATCGGGATCCCCATTAGGATTACCATCAGTGACATCAAAGAGTAGCAAAAAATCATGCCGTTTCTGAGGATCACAGTACACTGCAAAACTATGAGTCGTATTCGTCATTACTTTCGTTCTCCTTACTTTAGTCAAAGTCAATATTGGCTTCCGTGCTGCCTCAGCCGTCAACCATCGCCACGGATGATTGCTTTGCCACCTGTGCCTGACGGCGCTGTTCTGCCCGTTGGTGGTAGTAGCCCAGTCCAAACAAGCCCTGCTGCTGTAGATTCAGTGTTTTCGGAAACGTAGGTAACTGAGCAATCACCTCCTCTAGGGTCTCTTCCAAGCGTTTCGCCGCTCCTCCTTTCTCCTTCCGTAGCTTTGAGAGGTGAGCACGTGCCCCCCGCAACAGGGGTGGAAACGCCACCGCAGGTGTATTTGAGGCGGCACCATAGTAGCGATCCACCAATGTGGCATTCAATGACCCTAGGGCTGCCCGTTGAATTTCCTCTAAAAGAGCCAGCAAGCGACCACAGGTATAGGCCGCCAAGTCAGCGCCTTCAAGGCTAGGATTGGGATTCAAGGCGTGCATATTTGTCATTAGGGATTGTCTCCGCTTGTCACGACAAAAGATTAACTTGAGGAGCACAGCGCGAGGGTAGGTCAGCTTACGCTCCGTACAGTTGCGGCGCACCAGCTTAGCCAGTAAATCCTCTGGTAGGCGATCGCCATAGAGGGCAGAACGAGTCAAAGCCGTCACCACCCTTGCCGGCATCTCCCGCCGCGCCGCCTCGCGATCGCGATAAAGGCTTTCAGCCAAAGTATAAAGACTGAAAAATCGTGGCTCGCCCCCCATTGGCGACACCAACCGCTGTGCCTCAAACCACGTCTTCAACTGCGCCTGTACATTGGGAATCGTTGTTTCCAGCCAATCGCAGACCACCGCACGGCTATTGTTGGCACGCAAAGCAAGAGCATAAAACAAGTTGGCGCGATCGGCATCAAAGCTAGTGGCTTGCTGACCGGTTTGAACCGACTTTAGCAGACTGGCAACCTCATCCGCTTGGGGCTGCGTCAGAAACATCATGACATCGAATGTCGTTTTTTCCCGCGTCCAAAAAAGGTAAGTCGTCTCCGCCACACACAGGTGGGATTGCTCATCCCGCAACAAGTGGTTCAGTGCCTTCGTAAACTTCTCCGCCGCCTCCGCAGACATGGGTGACGTTAGAGAGTATTCCAATCCATAAGACGTAAAGGCTTTTGCATTCGCAGAAACCATCGCTACTCCTGAAGTTTGCCCCCCGAGCAAACCCTTAATCATAAATGGCATTCGCTTTGCCACTACCGTCTTTTTCCCAGTCACCAAGCAGGTCATTGTGGGGTTATCGTCGCCATTCTCAGACTCTGACTGTTTCCCCGTGTACTGCTGCCAAAACTGCTCAATAGAGTAGAGGTTAGCCCTTGCATCCGCAGGTATAAGCTGCCCTCCTATCCGAAAAGTTACACCCTCCCCCGCATCGAAATCTTTATAGGCTTGCAGGGCTTGCCTAGCCTCCTCGACCGCGTTTGCTGATTCATAGAATTTTGAAATGGCTTGGACGCTTGGCTCCTGAGTGTTTTCTGCACAGGACTTCACTAAGGCCACAAACTGATGATAGCAGTCTTCAGCCCGCTCAAGCTCAGGCTTAGAGGTTGACCTTGGCCGACGAATCCCCAACACATATTCCGCTGTATCCGCTAAGAGTTTGGGCTTAACGGCACTTGTTCGTCCAACGTGGGGGGTGACAAACCGTTGTCCCCGTTTCGCCTCCTTACTTTTGAGGGGAGTAATGCCCCGAAAGTTGCCCGCATCATCTAGCTCAATAAGCCAAGCAATGGTATTTTCGCCGTACATTGAGGGGGGCAATTCAAGCCGCTCCTCGGCATAGGTTTTCAATACCGTGAGAATTGTCATTGGGACACCTTTAAGACACCATTAATCAATCGGGCATGGAAAAACTTTGGCTCTGCTTTCCCAGTAGTTAAATGGGCGCCATTGCCATCGTGGCGCCAGTAGCTGAGGGTCTTTACCTTGGTATCCTGCTCATAGACGACATCCAGCAACATCCACCCCAAATCATCACTGTGGGCAATCGGCTGATCCGCTGGCGTAGGTTCCTCAAAGAAGGCACTAAATTCACGAGTACCTAGGTAAGGCTGGTGGTGGCATTGCCCCTTCCTGACCCGACGGCGAAACTGCTCACAGTACTTGGCAATGTCAGCATTGACATGGGGACGTAGAACAATCTGAGCCTTGATCACATAGGCCACATCCCGCAGTGCTAGGGTATGGCGCTGGGCACGATCTTCATCAGCAAAATAGCGGTAGCTCTCTTGACGGGCGGCGCGATCGCTTTGCAGAGAGTTGACCTCATTGCGGGTAATTGAAAAATGACGAATCGGCTTCAGAACGTGGATTTCTTCCACTTGCCAAATAAACTCAGGTTTCCAAAAAATCGCCTCCAACACCCCCCGCGCGGCACTAGGTGTCATCACTGGATAGCTCACCCGCTCCACCTTAAAGGCAGGATTGGTGAAGCAAGCATAATCCCCCCAAACTTTAACACTGAGCATTGATTTGATTTTAATTGTCATCGCCAGCTTACTTTTGATTGGCTTAGGAAAGCCGATGATGCCGTTCCTCTAGTTTAACTCTGACTGACCTAAAAAATAAGATCGCTGGGATCTGCGACGATGGGGCTTGTTGCGATCGCAATCCCTTTGAGAGGGTCATAGTCACCCTGCCAAGCCCAGAGGCCAGCAGCAATCAGTTCCCGCAGGTGCTCAGTGTCATGAAATTCCTTGGTGCGTAGGTTGACAAGGTAAGGCTGCAATGCGCGGATTTCTTTTGCCCTTAAGCCGCGTTGCTGAATACGGCGAATTAACTGTTTTACTTGATTGTGTTCATCTTTATTTTTTGCTTGATCGGGCACAATGACAACTGGATACGTGTGATCCTCGATGAGACGAAAGCGTTGCGCAACTTCGGGAAAGTTGAATGCCTGACGATACTGCTGAATTTTTTCGGTATCAAGATCATGAACTTGGTAAAGCTGCTGGAAATACCTCTGAAAAACTGTAGGGTCATTTAGGTCAACCATGGCTTGCCTGAGTAAAGTGCGAGTAGTTTCAACAGCGGTGCAATACTCCCCTTGAGGCGTGCGACCCTCTTGGGGGTCAAAAATCACGACCCGTCCCAAGGATGAACGTTGCCCTTCACGGTTACAGCGACCTGCCGCCTGCACAATGCGATCCAGTGGCCCCATGGCGCGATAAACGACCGGAAAATCTAAATCTACACCCGCTTCGACCACTTGAGTAGAAATAAGCCAGCAGGGTTGATTGTTTCGCAGGCGATCGCGCACCTCCTGTAGGACAGCTTGCCGATGGGCACCGTAGAGCAATGTTGAAAGATGAAACTGGCGATCGCGCTCCTCCTCACCCAAGGCATCCAGAATAGCAAGCGCATCTTTGCGGGTATTCACCACGACGAGGGCTTGATGTTGCTGCTTCAAATCCGCCACAAGGTCTTGCCATGACCACAGGATTGGCAGCTGCTCATAATTGACCCGCTTCAGGGTGCAGAATTGTTGTTGAGCTTCTTCAGGCGGAATGATATCCCTGACATTGTCAAATCCCTCTAGGTAGGGCGTTGTTCCAGCTAAGGCGGGCTGCGTTGCCGTACAGAGCACAACCGTGACTCGATACCGCGCTACTAGTGTCTTCAGAACACTCAGAATAGGAGCTAACAGTTTCAGCGGCAGGGTCTGTACCTCATCTAAAATAATTACACTGTTGACAATGTTGTGAAGTTTGCGGCAACGGCTGGGGCGATTGGCAAATAGGCTTTCAAATAGTTGCACCGTCGTGGTGACAATCAGCGGTGCATCCCAGTTTTGAGCTGCTAGGCGGGCACAGGCTTGGAGCGATCGCGCATCATCTTCATTCTGAAAATCTGTTTGTACTGCGCTGTGGTGCTCCAGAACAGTGTCTTCACCCAGAATCTCCCGATAGACGGCGACTGTTTGCTCAATAATGCTGGTGTAGGGCACCGCAACAATGACGCGATCTAACCCATGTGTTAAAGCATGCTGAAGGGCAAAGGCTAGACTGCTGCGGGTTTTACCACCGCCAGTGGGGACTGCCAAGCGAAAGACTCCCTGCGGCTCCTTGGCTGTGGTCAAGCAATGGTGATAAACATCCTTACGAACCGTATTAACAGGCGTGTTTAGGCTATTGGCCATCAATTGAGTCTGATTCGCTGCAAACGCTGACCATAGCTGTTGTAGGCAGGGGTACTGCCCCCGTTGGGCTGCGGCGGTTGGATCAAAATGGGATTCCGTATCAAGGTAGTCCGCATCCACTAAGCAGGAAAACAGCAAGCGCAGGAACAGTTCAGTATTTAATTTACAAGTTGCAATGTCTAGCTCAGGGCTAGCAATGGAAGTTAACTCTTTTTGAAAATCTGCTGACGGGTCTAAATCAATCCCATCCGCCTTGGCTAGGCCTTTAATATGCTCGTAGGTTACCCGATCAACCTCCGCCAACCGATTCTGCAAATCTGCCATATTAGGCAGGCCGCTGTGGTGGCCATAGATCATTGGTGCAAGAGGCTGACACTTCTGAAAAGCGAGGAGCGCACCATACTTAGCGTGAGGGACTTTCTCTTTAACAGCTTGATTTTGGGCACAGGCTTGGAGATAAGCCTGAAAATCAGGGTTGTATTTGCCTAAGTCGTGCCAAAGGCCACCATAGTTGCCCAGTTGAGGTGTACCTAACTTTCCAGCCAGCTTCGACGCTCTACCAGCCACTTTAGAAAGATGCGCTGACAGGGAATGCCATTGACCATCTTGGTTTGGAGTATGAGCATAGTAATTTGACATCATTTCACATAATTCTTTCTCAGCTTATATACTTCACATTGAGATTGAGAGAAAGAATTTTGACCCAACCTTGACAATACTGCGCAACATCGTGGCGGGATGACAAGCTATCTTCACTTTAGATTTTAGCGAAGTCCCTGAGTTGGGAACAGGACGGGAATATTGGGATTGACCCATACTTGACAGTTGAGTTCGGTACTGGGTGGGAAAATAGGAAGTTTTTTCGATTTTTGATTATTTGATTAAATGTTCTGCCAAAGGCGGGTTCGCGAGCTGCCCTGCAACTGCTCATGGGTTTCGCGCAATAGCCGAGGAATCTCCAAGCCACTGGGACAGCGGGGCAAACAATCGCCACATTCAGTACAGCGGTTGGCGGGTTGACCGGGAAACCAATGCCCGGCACGACCAAACATCCCATAGCGATACTTGCCAAATTCTGTCATGTCGTAGGCGACGGCTAAGTTGTGAAGCCGCAGCACTTCGGGGATGTGAATTTCCTCAGGGCAGGGCAAACAAGCATAACATTGTTGACACAAATCGGTGCCCAAGGTTTCCTGCATCACTGCTTGCAGGCGATCGCCCACCGCTTGCTCTTCAGCGCTCAGGGGTGCCACCTGATCAGCCACGGCCAAGGGAAAGGCCAACTCGGCAACGGTGGCCGGTCCAATACTCAAGGTGGTGATGGCCGGCTGACTCAGCAACCAGCGATAGCTCCAATGGAGAGGGTGAAAGGGCGCACAGAGGTCTTGGAGCCGTTGGGAAGGCCGGTAGAGTTGTCCTCCTTTATCGGCTGGCGAAATGATAAAAATCCCCATATCCCGCTCGGCGGCAGCGGCGATCGCTGGGGCATTGCGTTGCTGAAAGTAGGTGTAATGCAGATTCACAAAGTCAAATTGGTTGCTAGCGATCGCCCGCAAAATCACAGACAACGATCCATGACTGGAAAAGCCTAAAGCACCAATCACACCCTCTGCTTGCAACTGCCGCAGCATTGCCATCCCCTCAGTGCTCAGCCATGCGAGATGCTCAGGGGTGTTGAGGCCATGGAGGGCGACACCATCTAACCGTGAGACTTGAAGACGCTCAAGGGATTGAGCAATTTGCCGCTGGACGTGATCCGCATCCCCTTGGGGCAAGAGTTTAGTGGTGATAAAAACGGGGGGCTGACCCAGTGCCTTGAGGGCACGACCAATATAGGCTTCACTGGCACCGTAGGCGGCGGCGGTTTCAATGTGGTTCATGCCGTGGGCGATCGCCCCCTCAATGACCGCCTGCATCACCTCTGGACTGCCCAAGGCACGCATCGTTCCAAGGGAAAAAACCGAGAGGTTCAGCCCCGTGCGACCAAAGCGGCGGTAGCGCATTCTAGCCTGCGGAGGAATCCTCTTCCATTCCCCGGCCCTGCTGAATAAAATCTTCAGGGCGAATCGAATCTAAAAAGCGGCGAAAGGCTTGGCGTTCTTCCTCGTCAGCATCGCGATCGACGGGAATCGAGGCATCGGCAACAACCGCTTCCATCACCCAAATCGGGCAATCACAGCGCAGGGCAAGGGCAATGGCATCGCTGGGACGAGCATCAATCTCTTTACGAGTTTCTCCTTGGCGCAGGGTGAGCACTGCATAGTAGGTGTTGTCTTCCAAGGAATGGATCACCACCCGTTCTAGGGTCATATTCCATTCATTGAGAATGTTGACCATCAGATCATGGGTCATCGGTCGCGGTGCTCGTTGATTTTCCAAGGCCATTAAAATTGCCCGCGCCTCATTATCACCAATCCAGATGGGCAGTGCTCGCCGTCCAGCACCGTCTTTGAGTAAGACAATTGGGGTGCGACGGTTAGTGGCATCGAGGGCAATCCCAGCAACGGTCATTTCAATCATGGCCACCTCAGCGAGCGCAATGGCGGTGCATTCCCTTCTATTATTAACATACAGTCCTTCCCACCAAGATGGCACACCCCTACCACTGTAAGACTCCCTATGGGGGAAGTAACGGAGGGGCGACGCGCAGGCATTCCTTGGGACTCCATGCTTTAGAAAAAGACTGGCGAACGACGGAATCATGGGCAGTGGCAACTAGACACTTTTTTGACGCTCGCTTCTCGGTACACTAAAGTTATTATTTATTATTTTTGGTATTTAGACGGCTATGATTGCTTCCCCGATCCCGATCTGCATTACGTTGGGTACGCGCCCGGAGGCAATCAAATTGGCACCGGTCATTCAAGCCTTCCAGCGATCGCCCCTGTTTGAACCCTACGTTGTCCTCACGGGACAGCACCGCGAAATGGTGGATCAAGTGATGGCACTGTTTGACCTGCGGGCAGATCGGGACTTGGCCATTATGCAGCCCAAGCAAACCCTGACCGAAATCACCTGTCGTGCTCTCCAAGGCCTTGAGCAACTCTATCAAGAACTCCTGCCCCGTCTTGTTTTGGTTCAGGGGGATACAACAACCGCCTTTGCCGCTACCCTTGCCGCCTTTTATCAGCAGATTCCTGTCGGCCATGTGGAAGCGGGCTTGCGCACCGACGATCTCTACAACCCCTATCCAGAAGAAGCCAACCGCCGCCTTATTTCCCAATTAGCGCAGTTGCATTTTGCCCCTACGGAGCAAGCCGTCAAGAATCTTCAGGCGGCCGGGGTCACGGGTAGTATTCACTTGACGGGCAATACCGTGATTGATGCCCTGCTGCAAGTGGCCGATCGCCAGCCAGTGTGCCATGTCCCCGGCCTTGACTGGCAACAGTATCGCGTGATCCTCGCCACCGTTCACCGACGGGAAAACTGGGGTGCCCCCCTAGAAGACATTGCCAATGGCTTCCTGAAAATCTTAAACACGATTCCCGATACCGCTTTGCTCTTGCCCCTGCACCGCAATCCCACTGTGCGTGAACCCCTCAAAGCCTATTTGGGGCATCATCCCCGCGTTTTTCTGACGGAGCCACTGGACTATCCTGCTCTTGTGGCAGCGATTAAGGGAGCAACGCTCCTGCTGACGGATTCCGGTGGTCTCCAAGAGGAAGCCCCTAGCCTTGGTAAACCGGTACTGGTGTTACGGGAAACCACTGAGCGGCCGGAAGCGGTCACCGCTGGCACTGCTAAACTGGTGGGCACGTTTGCGGATACGATTGCCGCGGCAGCCATTGAACTGCTCACGGATCCAGTGGCCTACAACCGCATGGCGACGGCGATTAATCCCTTTGGCGATGGTCATGCGAGCGATCGCATCCTTGAGATTGTGACCCAGTTTTTTGCCCAGCAGACACAGTAAGGAGCCACGGCCATCTGAGGATAGCAATGACAATGTTCTGGGCAGGAATTTTGGTCACCAGTTGGCTGGGCTTGGTGCTGTTAACCGCAGAACTGATTCACGCTTGGCTTCCCAATGCCAAGGAATGGTCACGGAAAGTGGTTCACATTGGTGCCGGTCAAGTGATTCTCATTGCCTATGCCTTGGGGGTACCCACGAGTTGGGGAATTGTGGCCGCAGCGATCGCTGGCGTCGTCACACTGCTTTCTTACCGCATACCGATTTTTCCCAGTATTAGTGGCGTGGGGCGTCAAAGCTGGGGCACCTTTTTTTATGCGGTGAGTATTGGCACATTAATGGCGCTCTTTTGGAACACGCTGCCGGAACTGGCGGTTCTGGGAATTTTAGTGATGGCTTGGGGAGATGGCTTGGCTGCCCTTGTGGGGATTAACTGGGGACGCCATCCCCTGCCGCGAACCAGTAAAAGCTGGGAAGGAACCCTGACCATGTTCTGTGTGAGTACCGTGGTGGCGGCTCTATCCCTCACCCCCATTGCGACCTTAGAGTTGCTCTGGATTGCCCCCTTAGTAGGTCTGGGTGCGACCCTTTTGGAACTGATTGCTTGGCGAGGGGTTGATAATCTCACAGTTCCGATCGGTAGCGCTTTGCTTGCCTATGGGTTACTCAATTTGAGTTGATGTTAGGCAGGGTCTTCTCAATAAACTGGCGGGCGATCGCGATCGCGTCTCCATTAATTTCATGAGCCATGGGTAGGGCATGAAACGCTCCCTTCACGCCTGCCGCTTGCAGGGCTTGCCAACTGGCTTGGGCACTGGCAAAGGGCACGACAGGATCGGCTGTGCCATGGATCATCAGCACGGGCGGTGAGGTAGAGCTTACCCCTGGCGGGCGCACCAAATAGCCACTAAAGACCAACAACCCTGCCAAGGGCAACGTTAACCCCACAGCCAATGTCAGTGCTCCCCCTTGGGAAAACCCCCCTAACATTGTGCGGCTCAGATCAATGGGCAAGCTGGCAATCCACTGCCGCAGTGCCGCTTCACTGGTGGCTAGATCCATTGCCCGCTCATCGAGCAGTAATGAGCCACCGAGGGCATCGTGCTGATTCAGGTCGTACCACATCCGCCCTTGGGGGACGTAAGGATGGGGAAAGGGGGCTTCCGCTGCATAGGTTTGGGCTTGGGGAGCCAGCAACGATCCAAGGGAAATCAGATCTGCGGCATTGGCACCCCAGCCGTGGAGCAATAGAAGGCTGTGATCTGCCGCGATCGGCGGATCGGGAAAGGTGAGAAATTGGAGGGTTGTCATGCTAGACGGGGTTGAGTTCCTTGGCCGGCGCCACACTAGGATAGGTGAGGCTCGATTCAATCATTTCCCGACCCTCGGTGGACACATAGTCAAAGAAGGCCTGAGCCACAACCGACAGTTGTTTGCCCGCAGGATAGACCAAATGCCAGTGCCGCTGAATCGGGAAATGTTCGACATCGAGAATCGTCAACTGGCTGGACTCGCGATCAAGGGCTAAGCAGTGGTGAGACAGGACAGAAATCCCTAGGCCGCCAGCGATCGCCTGCTTAATGGACTCGTTACTTCCCAGCTCAAGGCGGATATTGATCGGCACACCGTGCTCTGCAAAGAGCTTCTCCACCGCTTGGCGGGTGCCCGATCCCTGCTCCCGCATAATAAAGGGTTCTCCCGCCAGTTCTTGGATCGGGATTTTACTGCGACCACTGAGGCGATGGTGACTGGGGGCAACCACCACTAAGGGATTATCCAAAAAGCGGTGGCACTCCACATCCAGATTCTCCGGTGGGCAACTGGGAATATAGAGATCGTCCATATTGCCTCGAATGCGCTCTACCACCTGTTCATGGTTGGTGACCGTCAGGGCAACATCAATCCCCGGATAGCGCTGGCAAAATGGCCCCAGCAGCCGCGGAATCACATATTTGGCCGTGGTAATGACACACAGCCGCAAGTGTCCCTGCTTGAGACCCTTGAGATTAGCAACGGCCATTTCAAAGCGCTCAAGGCGCTCAAAGATGTCTTGGCAGGTGGCCAGCAGTTCCTTGCCGGCTTCTGTCAGATAGAGCCGCTTGCCCACTTGCTCAAAGAGGGGCATACCAACGGCACGGGTCAACTGCTTCATTTGAATCGAAACGGTGGGCTGCGTCAGAAAGAGTTCCTCGGCAGCGCGGGTAAAACTTCCGTGGCGAGCAGTGACCTCAAAAACCTTAAGCTGATGTAGGGTTGCTTGTTTCAAACCCATTCTCCTTTCGTCAGCGATAGAGCTACATAGATGAAATTCTATCAAATTTCACGCCACGATAACGAAATGTGAGGAATCTCAAGGCAAGAATGATGATCAAAGGGCACTCAAATCAGGTAATGAGCGATCGCCTGCGAGGGGGAAAACACCTCTGGAACGAATGGCGGCAAGCTTATCCTCAGCTTACTGTAGATTTGAGGGAAATGAATCTTACGGGCATGGATCTGCGGGGCTATGACCTGCGGGGCTGCAATCTCAGCCGTTCCTGTCTGCGAGAGGTGAACCTTGCCCATGGGGATCTGCGCTTTGCTAACCTCTATGAGGCGGATCTGACAGCGGCGAACCTCGATGATGCCGATTGCCGAGGGGCGTTGTTCTTAAAAGTGGTGGGCGATCGCGCCACTGCCCAGCGGGCAAATTTTCAACTGGCCAACTTGCAGTACGCTCGGTTGACCTATGCCGATTTCTCTTGGGTCACTCTTGAACAGGCGGATTGTCGCCACAGCAATTGGTGTCAAGCAGATCTCAGCCATGCCCGTGCTGCTTCTAGTGATTTTTCCTTTGCGCTGCTGATGGGGGCTAGCCTCAATGAAGCCACGCTGCGGTTTGCTCATTTGGTACAGGCGTCCTTGGAGGGGGTTCAAGCCTATCGCTGTAACTTCTATGCGGCCAATTTAGCCTATGCAGGACTGACGCGCGGCTATTTTTCCCATGCCCTTTTTGTGCGCGCCAACCTTAGTCATGCCATCTGTCGCTGGGCCAATTTTCGCCATGCCAATCTCCAGCAAAGCCAGTGCGAGCAAACGGATTTTCACTACAGCCTGTATGTTCGCTAGTAGTTCATCTTAAGCTTCTGACTGGAGCAGCGCCACGGCATAGGCGGCAATGCCCTCTTCACGCCCCACTGGCCCCAGTTTTTCATTGGTGGTGGCTTTGATACTAATCTGGTCGCGATCAATCCCTAGGGTGGTTGCAAGGCGATCGCGCATCTGGTCGAGGTAGGGTTTCAGCTTCGGACGCTCTGCCACCACTACGGCATCAATGTTGCCCACTTGCCAACCCCGTTCTGCAATCAGTGCCGCTACTTTCGCCAGCAAGACTTGGCTATCTGCCCCTGCCCATTTGGGATCACTGGGGGGAAAGTAATGGCCAATATCGCCAAGGCTGAGGGCACCCAAGAGGGCGTCCATAATTGCGTGGGTGAGGACATCGGCATCACTGTGTCCCAAGAGTCCCAAGGTGTGTTCTAGTTTGATACCGCCTAAAATCAGAGGCCGCTCGGGCACCAATTGATGGATGTCGTAGCCATTACCAATGCGAATTTTCATACTTGCTGCGCAGGACAATGAAGGGGCGATCGCCAATGCCACCGCCCTCTATTGTTGCAGAGTCTTCTACCTTGGCCAACCTAGATATTCACTTCACTCAGTTGCCGACACATGTAGTCAAAGGGTTGTTCGACAATACTCGTGTCCTCGATGCCCGCCGCTGCCACGCGATCGCGCACAATCTCCTTCATGATTTGAATGCCGCGCACCGTTGGTCCAATGGGTACCCCTAGGGAGTTGTAGGTTTCCCGCAGACCTTCGAGGACGCGCTCATTGAGGACATCCACATCCCCGGCCACAATGGCGTAGGTGGCATAGCGCAGGTAGTAGTCCATATCCCGCAGGCAGGTGGCATAGCGGCGTGTGGTGTAGGCATTGCCGCCGGGTTGAATCAGTTCCGGCTGCTCTGTGAAGAGGGCAGAACCCGCTTCCTTCACAATGGCTGCGGCATCGCCATTGATCACTGCTGCCGCTTTAACCCGTACCGCACCGGAATTAAAGTAGGAGCGCAAACTGTCAACAGCATCGCGATCGAGGTAGCGACCGGTGGAGTCATAGTTTTTAATCAGTGTGGTGACGGCATCACGCATAGGTTTTTCTTACTCCTAGAACTGGTAAAACTAGCGTCAACCCGAACGCCAGCCGAAATTGCGCGGATCTAAAATCGTACTTAGCTTATCACGGTAGGGTTTCTCCCCCTTCGCTCCCGTTTACGGACTGTTGCGAACTATTACAAAAGTTCATAATTCTAGGGGTGCCCCACGAGGCGATCGCGCAAACGCTTAATTTGATCGCGGTAGCGGGCAGCCTCCTCAAAGGCCAATTCTTGGGCAGCCGCCTTCATTTTCGCCTCAAGGTCTTGGATCAGTTGGGGGATATCCTCTAGGCTCAGTTCCTGTAAGGCTTGGGAAGATAAGACAGGCACCGACTCGGCATTGAGGCGGCGAGACACATCCAAAAAGGCCAAGATGGCATTGCTGGTTTTCTTGACAATGGGTTGAGGGGTGATGCCGTGGGCTTGGTTGTAGGCCAGTTGAATGGCGCGGCGGCGCTCTGTTTCTTGGATGGCTTTTTGCATACTGTCGGTGAGGGTGTCGGCATAGAGAATCGCCTGTCCACGGACGTGCCGGGCAGCACGGCCAATGGTTTGAATCAGCGATCGCTCCGCCCGCAGGAAGCCCTCTTTATCTGCATCAAGGATGGCCACCAAGGACACTTCGGGTAAATCCAGTCCCTCCCGCAACAGGTTGACACCAATCAACACATCAAAGTCCCCTTGGCGCAGGGCTTCAAGAATCTCAATGCGCTCAATGGCATTGATTTCTGAGTGCAAATAGCGCACTCGTACCCCCCGTTCTTGGAAGTATTCCGTGAGATCCTCGGCCATGCGTTTCGTGAGAGTAGTCACCAGTACCCGCTCTTGGCGATCGCACCGCAGGCGAATCTCCCCATAGAGATTATCCACCTGTCCTTGGGTGGGACGGACAAAAATTTCTGGATCCACGACCCCCGTCGGCCGAATAATTTGCTCGACAACTTGCCCTTCAGACACCGCCAATTCCCAATCGCCGGGGGTTGCCGAGACAAAAATACATTGCTTCACCTTTTGCCAAAATTCCTCCGCCTTCAGGGGGCGATTATCCGCCGCACTGGGCAGCCGAAAGCCGTGATCAATCAGCACTTTTTTGCGGGCTTGGTCACCATTAAACATCCCGCGAATTTGCGGCACTGTTACATGGGACTCATCCACCACCAACAGCCAGTCGTCAGGAAAATAATCAATCAAACACTCCGGCGGTTCCCCCGCTGCCCGGCCGGCGAGATGGCGTGAGTAGTTTTCCACACCGTTGCAATAGCCCACCTGTCGCAGCATTTCCAAGTCATAGCGGGTACGTTGACTCAGGCGCTGTGCTTCAAGGAGTTTATTTTGGGCTTCCAAGTAAGCCACTTGGGCTTGCAGTTCCGCTTCAATGGCAGCACAAGCCGCTTCCAGGCGTTCGGCAGGGGTGACAAAGTGCTTCGCGGGATAGATATTCAGGCGTTCGACACTCTGCAATGTTTCCCCCGTCAGGGGATCGACATAGCGAATCGCTTCAATGTCATCCCCAAAAAACTCAACCCGAATGATGCGATCCTCATAGGCTGGGCCGATTTCTAAAACATCTCCCTTGACACGGAAGCGCCCCCGCCCCAGTTCCACATCGTTGCGCGTGTATTGAATGGTGGCCAGTTGCCGCAGCAGTTGTCGCAGATCCGTTTCACTGCCCACCTCCAAGGAAATCGCCGCTTTGAGGTACTCTGCTGGAATACCCAAGCCGTAGATGCAGCTAATGGAGGCAACGACAATTACATCCCGCCGTTCAAAGAGGGAGCGGGTGGCCGAGTGTCGCAACATATCAATTTCTTCATTGATAGAGGCACTTTTTTCGATGTAGGTATCGGTAACGGGAATGTAGGCCTCAGGCTGATAGTAGTCGTAGTAGGAGATAAAGTACTCGACGGCATTTTCTGGAAAGAATGAGCGCAGTTCATTGCACAGTTGCGCCGCAAGGGTTTTGTTGTGGGCCAGCACAAGGGTCGGGCGGCCAAGGGCCTCGATCACGCGGGCGATCGTGTGGGTTTTGCCGGTGCCCGTTGCCCCCAGCAATGTTTGGAAGCGATATCCCGCCTGTACCCCTGCAACCAGTTTTTGAATGGCTTGGGGTTGATCTCCCGTCGGTTCAAAGGGAGCGTGAATACGAAAGGGAGTGCTGGTCATTGCCCAATTTCTAACGAATTCTTACCTAGCTTTTAGGGTAGTCGAGCAACGGAGGAGCGAGCCACCCAAAATCTTGTTCAGAAGGATTGAAGGCGCTTGAAACGGTCAAAACCACGTCCTCGCCTATTTGAGAAAGCAGCCCTAAGATTTGGTATTCTAAATAACAGTTTCTCGTGTATTGTAACAGTTAATTGCGCCAAATCTAAAGAATTGGTAAAAGCTTTCGCTCCCCCAAAATATCGGCAGTATCGTAGGGAAGCAAGATACCTCCTAACTGCGTCTTTGGCCCTACCCGCTTGGCGTAGGGTCTCTTTTTGCGGGAATTTCGCTAAAATCTGTGAATTCCCTACCGTGACGGCTATGGCTGGTGAAGTCGTTGAAATTCTCAGTGCCGATGATCTACGGCGCACTGTCACGCGCTTAGCCTCCCAAGTGGTGGAGAAGGCTCGCGATGCCCTCGACAAATTAGTGTTGTTGGGGATTCATACCCGTGGGGTTCCCCTTGCCAAGCTGTTGGGGCAACAAGTTGAACAACTGGAAGGAGTGAACCTCCCCATTGGTGAGTTGGATATTACATTTTATCGCGATGACTTGGATCGCATTGGCCCGCGCACACCGCGTCAGACCCTGATTCCCGTGGATCTCTCTGGGCGGATTGTGGTCTTGGTGGATGATGTGATTTTTAGTGGCCGCACGATTCGCTCTGCCCTCAATGCCGTCCATGATTACGGTCGCCCCGGTGCCATTTGGTTATTGGTACTCATCGATCGCGGGCACCGCGAATTGCCGATTCACCCCGACTTTACGGGTAAAGTACTGCCCACGGCTCGCGATGAAGTGGTCAAGGTACTCTTGCAGGGGATTGATCAGCGGGATGGGGTAGAGCTATGGAAACCCTCTTAATCTTGGGAAAACTCAATGCCATTCATCTCAAAAAAAGAAGCCTTCTTTCAAATGAAAGATACATGGCTATTCAATGCCAATAGCCTTGATGCTGATTTATTTACTGAGCCTTTTATTGACCTGATTGTGACTTCCCCGCCCTACAATGTGGGTCTTGAATATCGCTCAGTCAAAGATGATGTCCCCTACAGCGATTATCTAGAATTTAGTCGCGCTTGGCTGTCCAACTGTTTTCACTGGACAAAAACGGGCGGGCGGTTTTGCCTTAACATTCCCCTCGATAAAAACAAAGGGGGACAGCGCAGTGTTGGCGCGGATTTGACGGTTTTGGCTCAAGAGGTTGGCTGGAAATATCAGTCCACCATTGTCTGGAATGAGGGTAATATTTCGCGGCGGACGGCTTGGGGATCGTGGATGTCGCCCTCAGCACCCTATGTGATTGCGCCTGTGGAGTTAATTGTGGTGTTGTACAAAGAGGAGTGGCGGCGCAAGTCCGATGAAAAGGCCGATATTACTCGGGAAGAATTTATGGAATGGACAAACGGGCTATGGACATTCAGCGGCGAAAGCAAAAAAAAGATTGGTCACCCTGCACCGTTTCCAAGGGAACTGCCGAGACGATGTATCAAGCTCTTTAGTTTTCCGGGCGATATCGTCTTCGATCCCTTTTGTGGCAGCGGCACAACACTGGTGGAAGCTTTTGCCAACAAACGAAAAGGCGTCGGCGTTGAAATTGATCCTCGATATGCAGAACTGGCAAAGGAGAGACTCCTGAATGAGATTACACTTTTTGATGTGATCAATTTATAGGACTTTTCGAGCTTGACAGGTTCTATTAGCCAAGCTTCTAGGTCAGTCGTGCCACTACATCTATCGCTAGCTAAAGCGAGGTACCCGTTTTTCTAAACTATCGGGGACATCAACGGAGAGGGGGGGATTCGAACCCCCGTTAGGTGTTACCCTAAACTTGATTTCGAGTCAAGCGCATTCAACCACTCTGCCACCTCTCCAAGGATCTCCAATCATAGCAAAGGTGAATGCCAAAGGCACACTTCGCGATTGACTCCGTCACGCTCCCCCTCAAGGCAATTCTGGCGGCAAACCCCTCTACGATAAAAGTATTCAGTTAACTTAAAACAACGACGGCATGGATATTAAACAGGGTTTTGTCGGCACCGTCGGGCAGACGCCGCTGATTCGCCTCAACTACTTTAGTGACCTCACAGGCTGTGAAATTCTCGGTAAGGCAGAGTTCCTCAACCCCGGTGGCTCTGTTAAGGATCGGGCTGCCCTCTACATTATTGAAGATGCTGAAAAAAAGGGCCTTCTCAAACCCGGTGGTACGGTGGTCGAAGGCACAGCAGGCAATACGGGCATTGGCCTAGCCCACATTTGTAATGCCAAAGGCTACAAGTGCCTGATTGTGATTCCCAATACCCAATCTCAAGAAAAAATTGATCTGTTGCGTACCCTAGGTGCCGAGGTGCGCCCCGTTCCCGCTGTGCCCTACAAAGATCCCAATAACTATGTGAAGCTCTCCGGGCGGATTGCTGCTGAGATGGAGAATGCCATCTGGGCAAACCAGTTCGATAACTTGGCCAATCGCCAAGCCCACTACGAAACCACTGGCCCTGAAATTTGGCAGCAGACCGATGGCCGCATTGATGCGTGGGTAGCAGCTACTGGCACGGGAGGCACCTATGCAGGTGTGGCGATGTACCTCAAGGAAAAAAATCCCACCATTCGCACTGTGATTGCTGATCCCATGGGCAGTGCCATCTATAGCTATGCGAAAACGGGCACCCTCAGTAGCAGTGGCAGTTCCATTACCGAAGGCATTGGCAATAGCCGCATTACCGCCAACTTAGCAGGCGCTCCCATTGATGATGCGATTCAAATTGAGGATCAAGAGTGCCTTGAGATCATTTATCAACTGCTGCACTACGATGGCCTCTTTATGGGTGGCTCCGTCGGGATTAATGTGGGGGCAGCGGTACGCCTCGCCAAGGAACTCGGACCCGGTCACACAATTGTTACTGTGTTGTGCGATGGGGGTTCCCGCTATCAATCGCGGCTCTTTAATCCAGAGTGGCTGGCCAGTAAAGGGCTACGGGTGCCAGAGATTAAAAAACGTTAAGCCTTGGGAACAATGTCTAAAATAGAGGGGTCAGAAGGGGGCAAGTAGCCGCTAGGCGTGGGTGTGGACTTTACGCGAAATATTAGCCGTGAAAAAACAACGTTGGTTTCTCCTCTTTGCCAGCTTGGTCTGTGGGGTGGCGATCGCTCTCCATCCTGTGGCTGCACAGGCCCAAAATCTCTGGCAGCGGTTACTGTTGCAGGGGATTCAGGTCATCCAACTATCGAATATCTCGCCCCGCCAAGAGGTGGCCTTGGGGCAACAGATCCATGAGCAGATGCTGCGGCAAGGGATGCGCCTTGTTCGCAATCCCGCTGCGCAAAACTATGTGCATAGCATTGGTGACCGCTTGGTTAATGTCGGCGAACGTCGAGGTGTGCCCTACCAGTTTCACATCATCCAAGACCGCCAAGTGAATGCCTATGCCACAATGGGGGGCTTTGTCTATGTCACTACAGGGCTAATGCTGCGGGCGGAAAACGAGGCGGAACTAGCCAGCGTCATTGCCCACGAAATTGGCCACATTGATCAGCGCCATGTGATTCGTCAACTGCAACAAATGGCGATCGCCCAAGGCTTAATGACGGCTGCGGGCTTGGATCGCGATCGCGGGCTACAAATGGCCATGGAACTTGCCTTTCGACGTCCTCGCAGTCGTGAGCAGGAACTAGAGGCCGATCGCTATGGTTTGGGGCTATTGGCTCGCAGCAACTATGATCCACGGGCGATGGTGACATTTCTGCAGAAATTGCAACGGGAGGGAGGGGCACCGCCAACGATTTTGAGTACCCACCCTGCGCCGCGCGATCGTCAGTTGCTTGCTGAAAACTTAATTCGCTCTGGTTTGAGCAATGACTGTGTGGTTGCCCCCCAACCCCTGTGTGGCACCGATCCGGTGGTCTATCAACAACAACTGCGCTCCTTCTAATCTCACCTAACTAGCCAACAGATTGCGCCAGCGAGCATAGCGCCCCAAGGCCGTCAGCGGAAAGTGCTGCTGGTAGTAGTGGTACTTCAAGTAAAAGTGGCAGGGAAAGCCCGTGCCAGTGAAGTAATCCTCGTGCCATGTGCCATCGGCGCGCTGGGTCTGCAGCAGGTAGGCAATCCCCTTTTCAATGGCTGCTGTGGCGTAGTCTCCTGTGGCATCGCCAGCGGCCAAAAGGCCAATAATGGCCCAAGCAGTTTGGGAAGCGGTGCTATCGCCTTTGCCCTTGAGAGAAGGGTCGTTGTAGCTCCAGCAGGTTTCACCCCAACCACCATCGGCATTTTGACACTGCACCAACCACTCAGCGGCACGGCGAATGCGCCAGCGATCGTAGCGAGGGGCAACAAGGGAGAGGGCTGCCAACACCCCACTCGTGCCATAGAGGTAGTTCACCCCCCAGCGGCCAAACCAACAGCCTGCCGGTTCCTGCTCATGGCGCAAGTAAGCAAGGGCGCGATCGAGGGCACCACTGTCAAAGGCCAACTGACACCGCCCCACCATCTCCAGCACCCGTGCCGTGACATCAGCAGTATTCGGGTCAATCATTGCCTTGAGATCGCCGTAGGGAATGGCATTCAGCCAATCTTGGTCATTGTCCACATCAAAGGCTGCCCAGCCCCCCGGCCGACACTGCATTGAGGCAATCCAAGCGACTGCCCGCTCAATGGCTCGCCGTTTGAGGTTTTCATCAGGCAAGGTCACAGCATGAAGCGCCATCACCACCACCGCTGTATCATCCACATCGGGGTAGAAGCGATTCTCAAATTCAAAGGCCCATCCCCCCGGCTGACCTTTTTTGTTTTTTACGTGCCAGTCCCCATAGTCAAGGATTTGCTTGGACAGCAACCATTCGCCAGCTTTGACCAGGGCGGGATGATCGGGGGCGACGCCTGAATCCACCATGGCGCGCATGACCAAGGCAGTATCCCAAACTGGGGAGACACAGGGCTGGACGCGATACTCGGTGTCGGTTTCAATCGCAAAGCGATCCACTGCTGCCATCCCCCGCTGCACCATGGGGTCATCCACAGCATAGTCAAGGGCACGCAATGCCAATAGGGAGTTGAGCATCGCCGGAATAATGCCGCCCCAGTCGCCACTAGCTTCTTGACGCTCGAGCACCCATTCTTCGGCGGCCTTTAGCCCCTGTTCTCTGAGGGGATTAATGTTCAGGGTTTCAAAGAGCTTAAAAACGTGATCGAGACCAATAAAGACATCACTCCAGTCGCCTTGGCGGGGCAGTTCCCAGATCACATTTGCCCGCCCTTCGGCATAGAGTTCATCGAGGGTAATGGGCGGATCCATGGCATAAACGGGCTTGCGATCCATGACAATCAACAGCGGCACGGTGCTGCTGCGTGCCCAACTAGACATCTCATAAATAGTGAAGGGGCTACCCTCCGGCAGGAGCATGATCCAAGGGGGGAGGGAGGGAATCCCACGCCAGTCGTAGCAGCCAATGAGGGCAAGGTGCAGTTTGGTAAAGATGCGAGTTTTGCTAATGCCACCGCGAGCAAGGATAAATTGCCGTGCCTTCACCAAGGCAGGATCATCGGCGGCCACGCCCAACAGTCGCAGTCCCATGTAAGCCTCAACACTGGTGCTGAGATCGCCGCCATCGCCATAAAATAGCTCCCAACCGCCGTGATCCCGCTGATGGTTGCGCAAATACTGTTCCGCTTTGGCCAAGGGTAGCCGCTGTTCGGTGCCCCAGATTTTGTGGAGCAGGATCACCTCTGCGGTCATGGTCACATTGGACTCTAATTCTGCCCACCAGTAGCCCTCGGCATATTGCTGTGAAAAGAGAAAGTCTTGGCTGGCACGAATCGCCTGTTGGAGTTGCTTTGGGTCAATGGCAGCGGCAATTTGAGTTTGCATGATTCCTCGGCTGTTAGACTCTTGGTTAGTTTAGCGGGGGCGATCGCTCCCTCGCAAGCGGCACAGACTTGGGTTAGGATCAAGGCTATGTCTCTCCGTCAACACCAGCATCCCCTAATTCAGCGGCTCGCCGATCGCATTGAGCAGATTTGGCAAAGCACTTTGCCCTTAGCCCCCTATACCCTGCCTGAGGATCTCGGTTATGTCGAGGGCAAACTGGAAGGGGAGCGGCTAACGATTGAGAACCACTGCTACCAAGCGCCGCCCTTTCGCAAACTTCACCTTGAACTGGCACGGGTGGGGGAGAGTCTGGATATTTTACACTGTGTCATGTTTCCAGAGCCGCGCTACGATCTGCCAATGTTTGGCTGTGACCTCGTGGGTGGCCGAGGGCAAATTAGTGCCGCAATTGTGGATCTCTCGCCGGTGACGGGTGAGTTGCCCGCTGCCTATACATCGGCCTTAAATGCTTTGCCAAAACTCACCTTTAGTCAACCCCGTGAGTTGCCCCCTTGGGGACATATCTTCTCGTCCTTTTGCATTTTTATTCGGCCACAGGGAGACACTGAGGAACAGCAATTTCTCGATCGCATTGGTGAGTACCTCACGCTCCACTGTCAACTTAGCCAGCAAGCTGTGCCCACGGATCAGCCCGAAGCCGTGATTGCCGGCCAACGGCACTACTGCCACCAGCAACAGCAGAACGATAAAACCCGCCGGGTTCTGGAAAAAGCCTTTGGTGCTGCTTGGGCAGAACGCTACATGACCACCGTTCTCTTTGACTTGCCCCCTGCTGCCTAGAACCCCTTAAGGACTCTCTCCCCGATGAACCGCATCAGCCAGTGGATCGGTCAGATTCAGATTAAAGGAATAAGGAAACATTGGAATGTTGAGTCGTCAATTAGGGATCAATACCTTAGAAAACCGTCGAGAATCCCTTAAAAAATTTGCAGTAAAGACCCTGCAGCTGTTTGGTTCAGTGGCACGGGAGGAAGCTGACGCTGAAAGTGATGTTGATTTGTTAGTAGAGTTTGAAAGGCCTGTTGGATTATTTACCTTCATTGAGCTAAAAGAATATTTGGAGAAAATCTTAAGCTGTTCTGTTGATTTGGGCACACCCCAATCTTTACGTTCAAGGCTTAGGGAGGAGGTATTAAAGGAAGCGATTCGTGCCTTCTAGGAAGCTATGAGAACGCCATAGTTTAGCTGTCATTGGATCTGACAATGTGGCGCTGGCAAACCACTGACCTCGGGCGCTTTCTCACCTGCGATCTTTTGCAGGGGTTTCAGCATGGCTTCTTTACTCGCGATTGGCAAGGACAAGACCTCAGCACTCTCACCGCAGCCCTAGGCACGACAGCAACACCGCTACGAACCCAACAGGTGCATGGCGATCGCGTGGCTTTGGCAGCAGAAGTTTTAGCCCGTGATGAACGATTGGCAGCGGATGCCCTTGTGGCCACAGGGTCTGATCAAGCCCTCTGGGTGTGTAGTGCCGATTGTGTGCCGCTACTCATTGCCGATGTGGGCAGTGGACGGGTTGCGGCGATTCATGCGGGGTGGCGGGGGACAGCGATCCAAATCTCTAGGGCCACGCTCCAGCAGATGCAAGCATTCGGCAGTGATCTTGCCAATTTACGGATTGCCATGGGGCCTGCGATTCGCGGTGAGGTCTATCAAGTGGGGCTGAATGTGACCCGTGCCTTGGCGCAGACCATTCTTGAGGGGGTGACGGAAACCACTGACCGCGATGATCTTTACCAGCGTCTCGCTGCCTTAGACCCAGAGATGATCTTTCTTGATCCAGACCCTGAGCGACTTCGGGTGGATGTGGCACGGGTGAATCGCTTGCAATTGCTGCAATTGGGGCTAAGGGACGAGCAAATTGCCCTGTCTCCCCACTGTACGTTTCGCGATGCTGAATGCTTTTTCTCCTATCGCCGTGAACACCTCAAGCAGGTGCAGTGGTCGGGAATTATTAGTCGATTAGTATGATTGGCGTTGCCACGGGAGAATCCATTGCCCGCGCTTGGGGCGATCGCCACTGCCAGCACCCCGACTTTCCTGCCCTAGTCTGTGTTCTTGGCTTTACGGAAACGGCATTGATTCCCGGAATCTCGGCAGCGGGTCAAACCCCCAGCGATCGCCGAACCACAGCCCTAGCGGATGGCGAGTTCCTGCTGCGAGGCATTCAACCCTACTACCGCTATCCGCTGCCACCCCTGACGGCGGGTGCGTCCCCTGCTCTAATTAGTCGTGCCCTCATTGAGGCTTTGGCGTTGCCCCTCTACGTCTTTGATGCGGGTTTACCTTTGCCGCGTCTGCCCGAGATGATTGACTTGGGGGGCGCTCCGGCGCGCTGCCTAACCACGGCTGAAGCGATGACAGCCCAAACTGTAGCGCAGCTCTGGGAACAGGGATGGTCTTGGGGAGCCAAGCTCAGCAGCCAATATCCGTGGCTGATCATTGCTGAATGTGTCGTGGGCGGCACAACCACTGCCCTTGCCCTCTGTGAAAGTTTGGGCATCCCCGCTCGCGATTGTGTAGGCAGTAGTCATCGCCAGAGTAACCATGCCCAAAAGTGGTCACTCGTGCAACAGGGGCTTGCCCATCTCCCTGCTAATGCGGATCCTTTCACTTGTGTAGCAGCGATTGGCGATCCAATGCAGGTGGTGGTGGCGGCTATGGCCCTGCGGGCAAGTCAAACCTGTGGTGTGTTGCTGGCGGGGGGGTCACAAATGATGGCGGTCTATGCCTTTGCGCGAGCGATCGCCCAGTGGCGTCAGCTTCCTTGGTGTCCCGCACAAATCGTGGTGGGCACAACCCGCTGGCTGATTGAAGATCAAACGGCTCAGATTCACCGCTTGGCAGAGCGTGTTCAGTGTCCACTCATTTACACGCAACTTGATTTCAGCGCATCCCGTCATCCTGCCCTGCGTGCCTATGAACAGGGGTTTGTCAAGGAAGGGGTTGGTGCGGGGGGGTGTGCCATTGCTGCCCATCTGCTGGCGGGCTGGAGCAATTCAGACATGGTGCATATTATTGACAGGTTGGGCGATCGCTGGTCTAAAGGGATGTGATCTTCTTTGAGAGCGACTTTCATTGGGGAAAAGGGGGAAGTTACTGGGGATTCAGCCACTCGATACTGCCCGGAAGCTGTCTTAGAATATCGGTTTCGACTAAGATGAGGCGATCGCTCCGCCCTGAGCGACGGTACACAGGATATTTGCCTTGATGTTTTTTTAGGGCCTCTGTAGGTTGGGTCACTTGAACGGCGAGATCGACATTCTTTTGCACAAACGCTATCAGTGCTGTGCGCTGCACCAAAATAAATGAGTTCAACGTTTGAAAGGCAATATAGTCTGAGTGACCGCCAAACAACCAGCCTTGATCACGTACCCCCTGCAATTCTATCCAAGTGTATTGATCTTGGGGCTGCGGGTCTTGGCGTTGAATTTTCTTGACTGCCTTGATGTCCACTTTCAGGGACGCATACCCCTTAATCAACAAACAATCCCAGTGCTCATGAATATCAGCAGCTTCGCTCGCGTGGTGAACTTGGAATCCCTGCTTGCGGGCAAGCTCTAAGAAGGCGTCCTCTGCTTTGAGACCACGTTTGAGATTTTCGCCCTGACCGTCATACTGGTTGGGTTTCATGGCTCACTTTCGGTTCCCTCATCTCCTCTCAGCGGTTCACCCATCGCCAACTGACAGGCCGCAAGACTGGCACTGCTGTACATCTGCTCTAGGGTGGCCATTAACTGCGCCACTTCACTGGGAACCTCATGGGGAAAGGGGGGTAACACGGATAGCACGGCATGGGGTTGACCACTGGGGACAAGCACCACTAACTCTGGGGGTAGGGGCTGGCGATATTGGCAAAAGGGAGCATCGGTTTTCGGTGGCTCATAGAGGGGTGGGGGGGTGGGCACCATAGAGGGGGTAGTCGCCGTTGCCCGATAGTGGCGCAGGCGTTGGAGAATCTCCTCTTTGGTTTTGCCCCGCAACTGAAAGAGTAAAAAGGGGTCTTCGTTGAAGTATTGCCCCAGCAAGTAATAAACCGCGCCAATATGTTTGCAGGGATTGACGGGGTCAGGGCAATTGCAGCGGCTATGGATGTCGAACTTAGTAAAGGGAAATAAACTCAGTCCAGCTTGGGTAAAGACTTCTTCAATACTGGGGGGCAGTTCTCCCGCTAGGAGCTTCGCGGCATAGAAGGCTTTTTGTGCCATGCCGTCAATGGCATATTGCCACTGCTCTTCACTAAAGGCATCCAAATGCAGTTTGACGTGATAGGGTTCGGGAGCCGTGCCTTGAACTTGGGCATGGACTTGGTTGCCCTTGAATTCCAAGGTGAGCACCCGTCCTTCACGGACATAATTGCGTGCCCGCTCTAGGCGTCGGCGCCAGCCAAAGGACTCTAGCACACCAATCCAGCGTTCACTCCACCAATGTTGACGCCCTTGAGCACTGTCGCGATCGCCCGCTGCTACCTCAACGACGGGTTCAGAGGCTACCGTTGTCGCTGTAACATCAAGGGTGGTGGGAGATGACTGCTGCTTTTGCTTTTGTTTCAGACTGGCCGCTTTGCGGGTAATTTTGAGAATCTGGGGCTGTTTCATGGGGCATATCCCACGGCTATTCTTTCTATCATAGGCGGCTGGCCTAGAGGATGAGGTCAATTTCCCAGGCCGTAATATCCCACGTTTGCAAAATATACTTGCCCTGATGCTGCCGAATCAGCCAAAGGTGGCGATCGCCCGTAAAGCCGAGGCCACAAATCTCCTGCTCACTTTCAGCCGTGCCGACAATTTCGCCGCTGTGGGTCACTAAGTTCAAACGATGGCGACCCGCCACCACATAGCCCCAGGGCGTAGCACAGAGAAATTGGGGACGAAACCGCAGCCCCAAGCGTTGAATCCGCCAAGGCCGCAAATGGAGGAGCATCAATAGAGGTTGCTGCGGATGATCTTCAAACGCTGCTAGTTGCCATGGCTGGTGATGGGCAGGGGTGAACAACGTCAGGTGGGCAGGCAGTTGGGTGTATAGCCGCCAGTGTCCGCGGCGGTCAAAGAGTTGAAAATGGGTGGTGGCATGCTCCGTCTCAGGATGTTGGGAACGACTGATGACCAAGCCATAACGACGATTGAGGAGGAGTGTATCCACAAAAGCTCGTCCCTGCCATCCACAGCGGAGAGTGCGCTGTCCTTGACCATTGAGCAGTTGGACATGAAGTGTTAATTCTCCTGCATCATCAATCTGCGTTTCTGCACACCAATAACCAGTGGCGTCAATGGCTAATCGGTTCAGAGTGGAGCGAAGATGACACTCTAGGGGAATGATCCCGTCATGGATACAGAAAAGCTGCGGTGGCTGCCCTTGGATGCCCAGCCAAGCCCTCAATTCACCGCCATAGAGTTGAATCGGCAACGGTGGCAGCGGCCATTGGCCAATCACTTCAGGGTGAGATTCCTTGGCTTGCCAGGCCCACAGGCGATCGCCCACCACCCCATAGAACCTTGTGGCCGTACTAGCAACCTGTTGGGGCGGTATCGCTAAAGAATAGCCTTGGGGTTCCCCCAGCCAAACCGCCGCCGGTGACCTAGAGAACAACAACAGCTGCTCATGACGCTCTGCCTCGATCACCTCTAGGGCTAATTGCACCGCCATCGTCATTTCCGCTGCACTTTTATAGCGGCGCTGCGGTAATTTATCCAACGCTTTAGTAATAGTGCTCCGCACCAGAAAGGGCAAGCCTTCAGGAAGGGTATAGGGACGGCTAAGGTGGGCAGTCATGAGTTCAGCAGGTGTGCCGTGGAAGGGGCGATCGCCAACGATCATCTCGTACATGAGAATCCCCACTGCATAGAGATCCGAAGCGGGCATCGTCTGACCATAGAAACGCTCCGGCGCCATATAGGCAGGAGATCCCGTTTGACCGCTGCCCTTGACATCCTCAATGAGGCGTGCGACACCAAAATCGGACACCTTTGCCTGCCAGCCCGTAGCAGTCACCTCCAGCAGGATATTTTCCGGTTTGAGATCGCAGTGGAGAATGCCGCGATGATGGGCGTAGGTCAAAGCTGCCAGCACATCCAGCGTAAGGCGCAAAGCGGTGGTCAGGGGTAAGGCCTGTTCTTGCTCTAGGAGCGATCGCAAGGTCCCCCCGGCACAATAATCCATTACCAAACTGCGGCTTACTTGGGAGCTATGGTGCACGCGAATATAGTCAATCGCCTGACAACCCACCACATGGGGATGCTGAAGCGTCAGGAGAAAATTCAACTCCCGCAAAAAGCCACGGGTCAGCAATTGCCGCTCGCTGAGCACCTTAATTGCCACCAGTTCACCCGACTCGCGATTGACCGCCAGATAAACTTGTCCGTACTGGCCTTGACCGGCTAGATCCACCAGCCGGTAACGGGAGGTTTGGGCAGCACGAGCCGTGGCCAACAAGGAGCCTCAACCATCAACGAAAAACATTTCTCAGAATGATTCGCAATTTTGCCCCTGTCAATGCAGGGTCAGCAGCAAAATGAATTGTCCCCTAGGAGAAGAGGATTTCTAAGGGTACCTCTTTATTGTCCTGTTCAATACTCCCCACTTCATGGATACGCTTGGCCAGATCCCGTGCCCGCTGATAACTGCTAATGTCCCCTTGTTCAAAGAAGAGCTTCGCCGCTGTGCGCAAATCCTCTACTGCTCCCTTGCGATCGCCCAAAGTTGAGCGCGCTACACCGCGATTGTGATAGGCCTTGGCATAGCTATCGTTAATTCGAATCGCTTCTGTGTAATCGAGAATTGCTGCTTCGGCATCCCCTAGACGCTGATGGGTCAGACCGCGATTGTAGTAGGCCTTGGCATGGCTGGGATCCACTTGGATCACTTGGGTATTTTTCTCGATTTCCCGCAAGCAATCCAGCACTTCCTCAATTTGTTTTTGCTCGGTGTCAAGAATGCGGGTGTAGTCGTGGAGATCCCGTGCCCCTTGGTTGAGTTGCATGACCTGTTTCTGCACATCCTCAAGGCGATCGCATACCTGACTCAGGGCCAAGGTAAGGCCGCCGACCTCTGACTGCTGCTGCCCTTGGGACGCCACCAATTCAGCAATTTTGGCCTCCTGTTGCTGCACAAAGGCTTGGAACTGGGCATCCAATTTTTTACGGCTCACTAAGTTTAAGCCCACCGCCAATGAGAGGGGCAAAGGAGCGATCGCTGTCAAAATGGCCTGTTGGGTCGCAGCCGCCGCCACCGACAACACAACCGTTAGCCCTGTTGCGCCCCATTCTAGGGGTGCTAGCCCCCTGCCCGATGGCGTGTCATGGGAATTCAAACTACGGTCTTCCATAAATGGTGCCTCCCTGAGGATGAAAATGAAGTGGTTGGTTAGGCATCCGACGTATTGGCGAGATATTGCCCCACCTGCACTTGGGTATCTTTCAGCTGGGTAATCATCGTGCGGGTAATGAGCTTGCCCGCTTCCACCAAGACGCGGCCATCGAGGGGGTGCAAAATATCCTGCTCAGCCCGCCGCCCAATCAAAGACTCAATATCTTCAACCGCGCTGACATACATCCCTGAGGGTAGCTCCACCACTACCCCCGGCCCCAGTACCCGTGCCTGACAGGCCAAGCGAGAGGTGGCATTTGCCGTTGTAATCACTTCAAGGGTGCGTTGCTCACGCTTACTGATCGGGGAGAGGCTCTCCATCCCCTCTTTGATATAGACATGGCAGGTGGCACACATCCCGCGCCCGCCACACTCCTTGAGCACGTGGAGTTCAGAGTCCAATAGAGCAGACAGCAAATTGTCATTGGTATTAATCGTGGTTTCCCGCGAGATGGGTTCAAGTTTGACAACTTTGGCCACTGCTCTTTTCTCCTTTTAATGACGCATCGAGAGTTACTTTAGGATCATACTCAAGCGGCTTGAGTGCGACATAGCCGCTCCATAATCGTGTCATGATCCTGTCCCTCTTGCAGCCAAGCCTTAGCCGGTTCGACCCGCTCCCGCAAGCCCAAGACAAAGAGGTTATTGGTTGCCCCTAGGGTTTCACAGGCAGTTTGCACACAGTGGAGATCGCGACCGGTCAATTGGCTAAAGAAGGACTCTAAAATCCCCGCCTCGGCAGCGCATTGGGGCTGACCCGTATTTTTGGGAGCCGCCGCCGCAAAGGGGGAGTCCCACGTTTTCACCACCAAAAAGCCCTGCTGGTAGAAGCTCACATCGAGATCAATCGTGCCCCAACCGTGGGTCTTCCAGCATTCCTTGAGACACTGGAGAAACTCCACCATTTCCATTTCCGCAAGGGGACGGCGATAGTACTCGCTGACCTCCTCGACAAATCGGCGATAAAAGTTCTTGCCCCACCAGCGACCACAGTTAAAGAGAACCACCCCACTGGCCTGTCCCACTTCCTGATCGAGGCCGGCATAGATGGCTTGGAGCAAAATATCGGGTAGGGCAATCAGACGGGCACCTTTGCGGTTTTCAATCAGACCTGTTTCAAAATCCCCCTGTACATAAGCATCGGCAGCGTAGTAATTGCCGAGGATGATGGGGTCTTTGACCAAATCAGCAACGGAGATCATAGGGCATCCTCATTCGTAGGCATAACAAGCACTTTCAGCAGACTTCCAACCCTAACCTAGGCGTGGACAGAGACCACCGCTGGCAGACCCACAAGGGTCGCTTGGGCGTGATCCAACAGCGGCAAAATCAAGTCCTGCTCAGCCTCGGTGAGCATTTCCTTGAGGCGGGCACTGAGAAGCTCGTGGCAACTGCTCCATAGGGTTTGGGTTTGGTGGGCGTTGACCACTTTCGTGAGCCACTCGAGGAGCCGATGCTGCAAAAACTCGGGGTTATTCAGGAGCATGGCCATGGCGGCATAGCGCAGTAGGGCGATCGCTTGACGCAACACTTGCTCAAGGGTTTGGGGATTTTCGGTGGGGTATTTCTTTTGCAGAGTGTCGGCTACAGGCTGGAAGATTTCAATTTCATGATCCCGCAGAAATTCATAGGTACTCAACCGCTGTTGCAGAGACTCGATGTGGTGGCGGAAGACTTTGATGTCCACATTGCTGAGGTAGTTTTCTTCGGCTTTGTAGTAGAGATTCATTAACTCCGTGTGCATAGGGATCTCCTAAAACAGGTTTGATAAGTCTGAGAGGGTGACTTCGGGTTCCATGGGGGCAGGGGGCGGGGGTTCCACTTTCCTCACTTGGGCAATCACGGGTTGGCCTGCCCAAGGAATACTGGCACAGAAGTCTTTGACCGACAGGCGCCAGAGGCACAGACTTGGCTCGAGGGAGATGGCTTGATCCGGACGGCCTTCCCAGTTGAGTTGGCGGAAGAAGGTTTCTACCGACCATGCAGCCCAAGGGAGGGTAGGGGCAGCAACGGGGGGAGCCGCCATTTCCTCCTCTAGGGGGGGTGAGATCGCAGGCAAGATGACCTCAATCCCTTCCCAGTTCATGTGACCAAAGAAGTCCTTGACGCGGTAGCTGGGCCATTCTGTGGGACTCGTGGGAGCGATCGCCCCTTTGACCTCAAGCCCCAGCCAATTGACCCGCTGCCAAAATTCTCCTACTTTCAGGGATTGCCAGTTGAGAACCAAGGTTTCTGCGATCGGCTGCTGGTGCACCAAGCCCAGCCAGTTCAGTTCCTCAAAGAATTCAGCAACGGCTTGCTGTTGCCAATTACCGTTTCGGTTTTTCATAGACCAGTTCTCCACTGCGGAGCCGTTTTTCAATATCTTTGGCGGAGGCTCCTTCGTTTTGCCAGAAGGCAGCGGCATCAATGCGATCTTGCTTGCCGAGCAGGAACTTGCAGTAGGTTTCTCCCATAGCGTAGCACTGGATTTCAATACAACTGAGTTCTTTTTGAATCAGGCCGCTAAAGAAACCGGCAAAGAGGCCTGCGTAGAGGTGGCACACGGGTCGGCCAACATCCCCCAAGGTACGCGCCACAACCGAATCAAAGATGTTGATAAACATGAAGCCGTGTTTTTGCTCACTGAGATCCACTTCCCAGTTACCCCAGCCTTGGGTTGTGTAGGGCCACCACCAAGCTTCGAGGACATAGGGAAGCCGCATTTGCTTGATCCCCTGCTCATAGCCATATTCGGTCGGGAACCATTTGGCAAAGAACTCGGCATCGCGGCGTCCCCATTCTTCACCAATTTTGTACATGACGACGCTGGAGGCAGGGCCAACTTCCTCTTCAAGGCCTTCAATGAGGCCAATGACGAAGTCTTCGGTGACGAGGAGGTTGCGGGCATTGTTCCAATCGGTGTAGGTACCGCGATCGCTATCGAATTCAAAGAAGTCCCAAAAGGCATAGTGATGGTGGCGTTTCGGGTATTTTTTGCGCAGGAGATGGTTAACACCATAGCGATCGCCAGTGGCGGCTTGGGGTCGGGAACTGGTCATGGTCATAGGGTGACTCCATCAAATAGCGTCAAGAATATTGACAAAGACAATTGGGAACTCAAGTCAAAAAAGCATAGAAGCCATCATTCAGCAAAAAGCAATTCGATGAGAAACACATCATGGTTCAACACAAAACAACGAATTCCACCCTCCCCTGCCTCAGCATTACTGCTGCTTAAATCATGACCGATCTATCTTTTCGGGGACAGGTGTTCTTAATTGAATTTAGTAATCCTGTTACCACCCTTAATGTTTAATCTAGGGGGTTCATTTTGATGCTTTCCTCCGTAGGAATACGGATTTAGAGGAGTTGAATGTGCCTTAAAATGTGAAATCTTATGAAGACAGACACGCAGGCACTGACGTTTCAACAAAAAATTTATTGGTTAGTGAAGCAAATCCCCGTAGGACGTGTGGCCACCTATGGCCAAATTGCCGCCCTGTGTGGTTGGCCGCGTCATGCACGCTATGTGGGCTATGCCCTTTATCAAGTGGCACCGAATTCTGACATTCCATGGCATCGGGTGGTTAATGCCCAAGGCAAAATCTCCTACGCGCCCCAACGCCAAGGGACGGATGAGTTACAGCGCTGGCGCCTAGAGGCAGAGGGGATTATTTTTGAGGCGGGCGATCGCATTAACTTGAGGCGCTACCAGTGGCAACCGTCGGTTATAGTTGATGAGCTGTTGATCGCCACAGAAACCTCAGCGGTAGGGTAAGTCTCCTTGCAGTTTCGCTCACTATAAACCCGGTATCATAGTCCTTAGTGCCGCTGCACCTGTGAGTTTGCTATGACGGTTGCCTATTTTGACTGCCCTGCTGGGGTGGCAGGGGATATGTGTCTGGGTGCCCTCCTTGATCTGGGGGTTCCCCTCGACTACCTCCAAAGCGAATTGGCAAAGCTCGGGATTGCCGATGAGTTTGAGTTGACCACAGAAACGGTGCAGCGCAAGGGACAGCGGGGATTAAAAGCACAGGTGCATCGGCGCGATCGCCACTCCCATCACCATCGCCATTGGCCAGACATTGCAGAGCAAATCCGTGCCGCCCACCTCAGCGATCGCGCCCGTGACTGGAGCCTCAAGGTTTTTGAAGCCTTGGCCATTGCTGAGGGCGCCGTGCATGGCATTGAGCCAGAAAAAGTACATTTCCATGAAGTGGGAGCGGTAGATGCCCTCGTGGATATTGTCGGCACCTGCTTGGGGTTGGATTACCTCGATGTTAGTCACATTTACTGCTCGGCGCTACCCACTGGGGGCGGAACGGTCAAAGCGGCTCATGGTCAACTACCAGTCCCTGTTCCTGCGGTCTTACAACTGTGCCAAACCTACCAAGTGCCCCTCTATAGCAACGGCATTGCAAAAGAACTGGTCACGCCTACGGGAGCTGCCTTGGTTTGTGCCCTGAGTGAGGGCTTTGGGGCACCGCCAGCGATGACATTGAAACGGGTGGGCTTAGGCGCTGGGAGTCAAGAGTTGCCCCTACCGAATCTCTTGCGTCTCTGGTTGGGAACCCTGTCGAACTCAGCAGAAACAACTACGGCAAAAACCATTGTCGAACTGCAAACCCAACTGGATGACATGACACCCCAAGCCCTCAGCTATACTCTTGAACAACTTTATGCTGCTGGTGCGATTGAGGTCTTTTACCAACCCATTACGATGAAAAAGTCACGCTTGGGGGTGTTGCTCACGGTGTTGTGTCCCCCCAGTGCAGAGGCCGCCTGTGTCCAGACCCTCTTTCGCGAAACAACGACGCTGGGGCTGCGGCGGCAGGTACAGGAGCGCTATATCCTTGAACGCCAAATCAAAACCATCACAACATCATTTGGTGAAGTACGGGTGAAAGTAGCCGAACACCAAGGACAGCGGCTCAATGTCCAGCCCGAATACGAAGACTGTGCCGCCCTTGCCCGTCAGCATCAGCAACCTTGGCAGGTGGTCTATCAAGAGGCCTTGGCCGTGGCGCTGCCACTGTGGCCCCTAGGCTAGCTTGGGTTTAATAAAGACAATGGCCTGTTTCCAAATAATGGTGGGTTGATCGTAGTGATCGACAACGCAGAGGCAATTCATATCCTGCCAGCGCACCTTACCAACCACGAGATCACTGGTGCTGAGCTTGACTTCAACCTCGGTGCTATCTTTAATGAAGGTCTGCAACTGGCGAATGCTGGGCAGTGCCGTATTGAATTCGTCGGTCATTGGTTTCCCCTCTCGTACCTTTTTAATTCTATGAGCCTATCTTTTCAGAAGTACCAAGGGTTAGGAAACGACTTCCTCCTCATTGACAACCGCCATCAGGAAGAGCTGCTCTTAACCCCAGAACAAGCGCAACACTGGTGCGATCGCCACTTTGGCGTGGGCGCCGATGGCGTCATTTTTTTGCTGACAGGCACGGGGGATACCGACTACCGCATGCGGATGTACAATGCCGATGGCTCAGTGGCCGAAATGTGCGGTAATGGCATTCGCTGTTTGGCCAAGTTTATTTTTGCCCTTGAGGGTCGCTCCGCCGGCGAAATCGTGCGCTACCGCATTGACACCCTTGCCGGTCTCATTGTGCCAGAGGTACAAGCGGATGGTCAGGTAACGGTGGATATGGGCAAACCCCAACTCTTGGCGCAGCAGATTCCCACCACCTTGGCAGCCGCAGATCAAAAGGTGATTGATGTGCCCCTAATGGTGGGCGATCGCCCGTGGTTGGTGACGTGTGTGAGTATGGGAAATCCCCACTGTGTCACGTTTGTCGAGGATGTTGCTGCGGTTGATCTGGCAACCCTTGGCCCACAGTTTGAACATCACCCCGTTTTTCCCCAGCGTACCAATACTGAGTTTGTCCAAGTCCTAGGGAGCGATCGCCTGCGGATGCGCGTCTGGGAACGGGGAGCGGGCATGACCCTTGCCTGTGGAACGGGAGCCTGTGCCACTCTCGTCGCTGCCGTCTTGACCCATCGCCTGAGTCCTGTGGGCGATCAAGCCCAAGCCACGGTTGAACTGCCGGGGGGAGATCTCCATATTCGCTGGGATTTGCCTAGCCAACATTTGTATATGACCGGGCCTGCCCTCGCAGTCTTTAGCGGTACCTTGCCTTAGGTGAGTTATGACCCGTCGGCGACAACTGTGGTATTACCCTCTTTTTCAGATTCCCCTCATTCTTTTCATAGGCTGTGTCCTGCTGGCGCTGCTCTTCTCACTGTTGAATTGGGGACGCCCTAGTGTCGCCGTTGTCCTCTCCCTTGATCTCAGCGGCAGTACGTTTGGCAATAATCCGTTGCAATTTAATCAACCCCAAACTGTAATGGCGCAGCAGGTGCTCGCTGCCAAGCTCTACTTGCAACGCAACCAACGGGAACTCACCAACCCCAACGAAGTCATGATCCACGGCTTTGGCCGCAATGTGGTGTTTCTGACGCCGCGGTTTGAGACCAATAGTGATCTGCTCCTCACCCAATTGGATCAAGCCCTTAATCGCAGTGACTTGCTTGCCCAAGTGGATCCCAGTGCCACCAATCTTTCGGGGGCGATCGCCATGGCCACCCAACAACTGCAACAGATCTCGAATCGCTGCCGCCAACTGCTCCTCATTACCGATGGGGAAGCCCCAGTAGATGCAGGCGTGGTGGCCAATGCCCGCCAACAACGAGTCAAAATCAACGCCATTGTTGTCGGTGATCATGCTCCGCAACTGGCCGCCGCTACCCAAGTCACAGGTGGGCAATACCGCTCTGCCCCCGTCGCCATTCTCGAAGAACTGGTGGGTCAAACCTTTTTTGAGGGCTTCAATAGCAACGCCCGCTGGCCAATCTTTTGGGGCGGAATGGCCGTCATTTGTTTTATGTGGCTCTTGGTCTTGCCCTTGGATCGCTGGGTGTTGCAGGGATGGTTGCATCTGCCGATGAATCTGGCGGGTCAAATTGCCTTGCTCAATGCCTTTTTCTGGACGGTGGCAATTCCCATCATTCTCTGGCGATTTCCGGGCTGGCCCTTTGTACAGACCTGTTGAGGAGCAAGGATGAAGCGTCGCTGGTGGTTCTTGGTGTGCATGGTTGCCCTAGGATTGATGCTGGGCGGTACCCAAGGGAATTGGGAGTCCTTGGCAGGCACCGCAAACCTGACGCGCCAGAATATCCAACTGCCAGCAGCAGTGCATTATCCGTTGCCCCCCTCCCTAGCTGAGATTCCTAGGAAAGGTGAGGACTATTTTGATGAAGTCCAAGCGGTGGAAGTGGGCTATCTACTGTGGACAGAGTTCCCGGTCACCGTTGCCATTGAACCGCCGCCGTGGGATCCGAACCATGTGTGGCAAGCAGCGGCAGAACAGGCCGTAAAGGAGTGGTCCGCCTATTTGCCCCTAAAAATTGTGGATGCCAGCCTGGCGGCGAATATTCGCTTGCTCTCGCAGCGACCCACGGATCAAAATAACCGCCGCGCCCGCTTTGCTGAAACCAGCTACGAACTCTTTGTGGATAGCCAAGGGGTGCTGCGTCATCGCTGCCGTGTCGTGGTGCGTCCGACTCAAGCTGCCAAGTTTGTCCTTGCAGCGCTGCGCCACGAACTGGGTCATGCCCTCGGCATTTGGGGACATAGCCCCCTACCCACTGATGCCCTCTATTTTGCCCAAGTGGCGGATCCGCCCCCCATTTCACAGCGGGATGTGAATACCCTGCGGCGGGTCTATGAGCAGCCGACACGGTTGGGACAGCGGCTAGCGGAGTTGACCCCCCATGGATGACTTGATCCTTTGGGGCATCCTATCGACGCTGACGGCGCTGGGGCTATGGCTAGAGCAGCGTTTTCCCTGGGCAGCACGCTTGGGGTCTGCGCTGATTGTTTTGATTCTGGCTGCCATTTGTGCAAATTTGGGTCTTATTCCCCAACAATCGCCGGTCTATGACACGATCTACGGCACCATCACCTCCTTGGCGATCGTCTGGCTACTACTGCTGGTGAATTTACAGGATGTGCGGCGCTTGGGGCGATCGGCGCTGTTGGCCTTTGGCCTGGCCAGTTGTGGAACCTTGGTGGGCGCTCTCCTTGCAGGTGTGCTGTTCCATCGTTGGTTTTTGGGGGATACCCCCCGCTTGGCGGGCAGTTTGGCGGCTAGTTATATTGGCGGCAGCATTAACTTCGTGGGGGTTGGGCGTGCCCTCAACCTTTCGGATTTGCTCTTTAGTGCGGCCACGACGGCGGATAACCTGCTCACGGCAGTTTGGCTGGCGATAACCCTTACTCTACCCTCGCTATTAGCCCGTTTTTATCCTTCACGGGATGCAGAGGCAACTGTTAGAGTGATGCCGCTACCGACGACCTCAGCGATCGCTCCTGTGGATTTGGCCATTCTCCTCAGCTTGGCCATAGCTATCTTGGTCTTGTCAACGGCGCTGCATCAGTTTTGGCCGCTAATTCCCACTGTTGTCTGGCTCACCACCCTCAGCTTGGCGCTGGCGCAATTCAAATGGATGCGCTACCTGCGGGGCACGGGCGCTTTGGGAATGTTTGGCCTGAATCTTTTTTTTACGGTGATTGGTGCCGGTACCCATGTGCCCTCGCTCATTCCGGTGGGACTGGAAATGATTCTCTTTACTACCATGATTGTGTTTACCCACGGTCTTGTCACCTTCGGCCTTGGGGCACTCCTGAAGTTGGATGTGGAACTGCTTGCCCTTGCCTCCCAGGCAGCTGTTGGCGGACCAACCACAGCCGTTGCCCAAGCCACGGGTCGGCATCAACCCCAGTTAATGGGGGTCGGGATTACCTTGGGACTGCTTGGCTATGCGATCGCCAGCTATTTGGGACTGGCGCTTGCCCAAGTTCTTGGCTGGATGGGTTTAGGGTAAACTAACCAGAACAAATAAACTCAATTCCAAGCGGGTCAAAAGGGCTTGCAGTTGTTGCCGTGCCACCCTTGGTTCAATGGGTTCTAGGGTGAGGGGGTCGAGGGGAGCCAAGCGTTGATAGCGATCGCACAGCTCTGGAAAGGGAAGGGGCTGATCAAACAAGGGCAGCAGTGTTGCCAATCCCAGCGGATCCACATAGACCGACGTGGGACTAGAAAAGGACATAAATGTGCCCAAGTCTACAATCATGCGGTCATTGAGATACCCTAGCCATTTTTCCTTGATTGCCTCAGTGCGCAGTTGCGGATGGAGATAAATCGTACTTTGATCCCACTGCTCCTCAGACCATTCCCCTAAGTCGGGTACCGCGGCACGGGGTTGCGGACTACACCAAAAATCCAAGAGGCGATGCACGGGATGCAAAAGTTCATACATCTCCAATTGCACTGCCTGGGGCACATCGGGCAAGCTCAGCGCTAAAAAGGTGGGCAGGTTCTCTGGGTCTTTGAAGAGATCCACCAGATTCCAGTGGCGCCAGTTAACCATGGAAATGAATTCCAGACCCGCTGCTTCTAGGTATTGAAAGAGTTGGGGAATCGTGCTGCCCTTATCGCCCACCAGTAAATGATTCGCCAAGAGGGTCTCATTACTCTCCTCCTTCTCATAGTGCGGGTTCCAAGCGCGAACCTTCAGATCGACACCATCCTTGAGTTCTTTCATGATCTCGCGGACAATGTCCATTTCCATTTCTTCGGGGTTGTCGTCCATCAAGCCCATCAGCTTAAAGAGGTTTTGGGCACGAAAGTAGGGGAAGCGTTGCAGCGCACTGTGGAGATTGGCGCGCAAGATACCATCGGGCTTAAGGACACTTTTGAGGGCATTGAGGCCTGCGACGGGGTCAGGCAGCAGATACAACACCTCATCGCAATTGATGTAGTCAAACTGCTCGCCCCAACTGGGTAAATCCAAAATGGAGCGCGCCTCAAAGTAAACGTTGTCAAAGTGATGGAACTTGAGTCGCTCTGCCGCTAACTTCACAGACTCAGGGGACAGGTCAATACCGACAATTTCCGCGCCGGGGTTGGCGATCGCCAGCACTAAGGACTTATAGCCAGTGCCACACCCGGCATCGAGAATCCGCTTGCCCTTGGTCTCTGGCACCCAATGATCCCGCACATAAAAGGCGGTCACCAAATCGTGGACAAAGAGAACATTCGGCTCATCCTTGGGAGTTTTGTCAATGGCAACACGGGGATAGGGGCCATAGTCAAACTGGCGGCGAATTTTCTCTAGATCATCCGTAGCAGCCATCTATTTCTCCCAAGTGGTTCGTTTCTCTGTCAAATTAATCCTACAGAATGATGGCGCTGGAGATAATTGCGCAGAAAGTTTTAACGCCCTCTGGGGAATTGACGATCGCTCGGTAGGGGTAGCAGGAGACCAGCCATAAACCGCAGCACCAGACGTTTGAAGGGGGCAACAGTTCGCAACAGCCACAAGCCCCAGCGGCGCACCCCCACCAAAGGCCACCACGCATTGGAAAAAAGCCGATTGAGTAGGTCGGTAAATCCAAGGGTTAGGGCATTTTGCCACCAGCGTTGACGGTGAAATTGGATCAAGGACGGGCGATCGCCCAGTCTGTCACAAGGTGTAGCAAGAATTTGTTGCGCTAGTGCCCACACATCCCGCAGGCCTAAATTTAGCCCTTGCCCTCCCACTGGATGACAGCGATGGGCGGCATCGCCAATAACCACAAAGCGATCGGCCACATAGGAATTCACTTGCATTAATTGGGTTGGAAAGACAAAGCGATCGCTCACCCCCCTAATCTGCGCCATCTGCGGGTCAAGATAGGGCTGAAGTTTCGCTAGAAAGGCGCGATCGTCGAGGGCAGCAACGGCTTGTGCCTCTGGGTGGGGCAGTGTCCAAACCACTCGATAGCGATTCCCCGCTAGGGGGAGCACCCCCATGGGGCCTGTTGGCCAAAAGCGTTCATAGGCGATCACGGGTTGGGGATGGGCAACATCGAGGGTAGCAACCACACAGGAGTGACCATACTGCCATCCCTTGGGTTCAATGCCCATCTGCTGCCGCAGGGGAGACTTGCCACCATCTGCTGCCACCACTAAACGCGCTGCCAAATGCGCCACTTGGGGTTCTGAGGAGTGGTCAGAGATGAGGGTGAGGTGGGCGCGATCGCCCTTCACTTCATTGGCCACCACCCGCCACGGACAATAGAACGTCACATTGCCAACAGACTGTAGAACGCTCTGAAGGGTCTCGGCGATCGCTGCATGTTCACCGACATAGCCAATGGCCGCTGTGCCCAAATCCTCAGGATAAAAGCGAACGGTCAAGGGGCAATGGCCATCGGAGAGTTGCACCACCTCAAAGGGCTGCACATGGGGCATCAGCTGATCCCACACCCCTATCCCCTCAAAGAAGTAGCGGGACACTTGGTGCAGAGCATAGGCTTGGCCTTTGGTGTTTTCCCGCGCGTAGGGTGTTGCTTCGATGAGAGCGATCGCTAGACCACTGTTTCGCAGCGCACAGGCCAAACTCAGACCCACAATCCCCGCACCGACAATCGCCACATCCACGGCGGGCAATTCTTGGCCAGAAGCGACCAGCGATTGTTCTGCGGGGGCAAAAGCCGATGTCATCACCATTTTGATTCGGGCACAAAAAACACTTGCTCCCTCATTCTAAGGAATTTAAAAGATTGCAGAAAAGGGATGGTAATGGCAGACTAAAGGCAGAGCAATGAGTGTATGAGTTTCCCTATGACCCCAGAGGCTGAGATTCCGCGCTTGCTTGATCTGATGCCGGCGTCGGCACGGATGTATTGTAAGTTGGTTTCTCGACCACAACAAAGCAAAGTGTTGCGCTATCAGCCCGCTCTTCCTTGGGGCGATCGCCCGATTGAAATTAACTTTCGCCTGTGGCAGCATCTCGATACCCCAGAGCGCGATCTTTTATTGCTGCGGGCAGTGGCGTGGTTTAACACCACGGGTTTGATCAAACTTGACCTCTACCAAGGACTCACGGTGGCAGGCTTGCTGGGTACAGTCTTACAAGTTGTCCAAGCAGATCCTGTCGGCATTTTGGTAGCCGGGGGGCTAACCACCTTTGCTGGCCTTCAAGTGTGGCAAAATACGCGGGGGATTCCCGTGGAAGTAGCGGCCGATCGCCAAGCCCTGCAATTGGCTCAACGGCGCGGCTACAGTGAACAAGAGGCTGCCAAGGCTCTCCTTGCAGGGATTTCTCAGGTGGCAGAGTTAGAGCGGCGTCCTGTCCTCACGGTCACAGAACTCATTCGCTGCCAAAACCTGCGCCAGTTGGCGGGTGAATCTGAGATCAAAGTTCCTGTTTAGGGGGCTTGCAGACTTTGCCAGTACAAAAAGCCGGCCTGTGCCACCCCAATCAAAAAGCCAAGAATGCCCCCCAAGCGGACAATGGCTTGCAACTCACTGCGAACAATGCCCTGAATGGCTAGTTCCAGATTTTCTGGCGAGGTGGCCTTGACCCGATCCACAATCACCCGATCCAAATCCAAAATCGGAATCGCCCGCTCAATAATCAGTTCCATATCCCGTTCCAGATAGCGATCGAGCACTAGAGCCAATTCATCGCTGACCACTTCCAGCGAGGCACCCAGACTGGCTGAATCCCGCAGTCGCCGCAAAATACTCAGGGAAATCGTTTCCCACTCCACCGTTTGACTGAGCGTTTCAACGACACTAAAGCCCTGCTCCTGGATATAGCTGCGCACTGTCTGCCGAAACAGTTGCCGTAGCTCCCGCACCGTACCGAGGGGCAAACTTTGTAGGGTGATATTTTGCAGCGCTTCCACCAAGCGTTGCCGCAGTGCCAATGCCGTGATTAATTCTCCAAGGCGGCGGTTACAAGCTTCGCGTTCATTGAGACAATACTCCCGCAGGCGAATTAACGTATTGCGCACCCCCACCAGATTAGCCACCACCCAGTAGGTGCCACTGGTATTTTGGCGTAGTTCTTGATCGAGGACATTAATCGTGCGATCGGTGAGAAAGTCAATAATCGCCAGTCGCAGGCGATCGGGGGGCAACATGACCGACAGCAGCCAATCTGCCAGTTTTTCCGCCTGCTCATCACTCAGTTGCAGCTCCACTAATACCTGATCAAAGAGTTGATTCAGTTGTGGTTCCAGAAAATCTTCCCGCCGCGACCACACTTTAATCAAACGGGGTAGGGCACTGCCAAAAAAATCCCGTAGAATATTGGCCAAAACTTGGGCCGATCGCTGTTCACTTTGAGCCTGAATTTGGCTCAGACTTGTCTGGAGGAGCCAATGGATGACCGCCTTCACTCGTTCCACTTGCAACAGACGCCGCGCTAAGTTTTGCAGCTCCTCTGGCGTCAGGAGAGAACCCAGAATGGCATCAGCAATGCGACGAGCCAGCCGCTCCTGATTGCGGGGAATCAGACCGGGGGTAAAGGGGAGTGGCTTGCCGCCGACATAAATAGGCTTGTAGGGGCGAAAGAGCATGGTAATGGCTAAATCATTCGTAAAGTAGCCGATGACGCCCCCCGCCAACGGTGGTACGAGCAATGTCCAATAGCTGATATTGGCCAATCCTGATTGATTCCTCAAACACCTTTCTTTTGAAGAATTTTACAGGCGGCGAATCGCATCAATCAGAACTTCTGGCGGCTGAACCCCTTCCCAGCGCTGAACCTCACGGCCTCGGTGGAAAAGAATCAAGGTTGGCAGAGCATGAACGTGGTATTGACTCGACAGTTGGGGATAGCGCTCGGAGTCAATTTTGACGACCTCAACAGCCGATTTCAAAACTTGCTTGACCTGCTCTAAAATCGGCGCCATCATGCGGCAAGGACCACACCAGTCGGCATAAAAGTCAACTAGGAGGGGTCTATCTGTGGTGGCTAGGAGATCGCTGAAGCTACTAAATTGACGTGTGGTCGCCATAGCAAATTCCGATCAGGACTCTAGTTCTCATCATAGACACGGCAGAAGAGAATCGGGGCGAGCAAATCTGAATGCCCGTGAAAAAGGGAGTATTGTTGAGGTTGGGCACTTTTTGTGATTGCTGCTGAATGCTGGTTACTGCCTCTACCTATCGTCCGAGTTGCTGGCTCCTGTTTCGCCGTGTGAGCCAAATTGTGGGGGTGTTGGGGCGCTTTGGGAGTCAACTGCTGTGGGACTATACTTGGCGGCGGCGGAGCGATCGCGCCCAATCTCAACGTGCGCGTTGGCTCGTACAGCAATTATTGGTCTTGGGGCCGACCTTTATTAAAATGGGTCAGTTTCTCTCCACTCGTTTTGATCTTTTGCCCCCGGCATACATTGAAGCGCTAAGAAAGCTACAGGATCAGGTGCCTGCCTTTGACTCGCGACAGGCGATCGCCCTGATTGAGCAGCACTTGGGGCAACCCCTTGCCGATCTCTACGCCACCTTTGATCCCAAACCCCTTGCAGCCGCCAGTCTCGGTCAAGTCCATCGCGCCACACTCCACAGTGGTGAACAGGTTGTTGTCAAGGTACAACGCCCCCATCTAGAGGCGAAATTGTATCTGGACTATCTGGCCATTGGTGAACTCATTCGCTGGGGCGATCGCTGGCTGCCCTTTCTCCGTCCCTATGCCCTCCACGAAATCTATGAGGAGTTTTTTAGTATTCTGCTGCGGGAAATTGATTACGTTCAAGAGGGGCAAAATGCCGATCGCTTTCGGGCCAACTTTGCCCAAGACCCCCATATTTGCGTCCCCAAGGTCTATTGGACGCATACTTGCCGCTATGTCCTGACGATGGAGTATCTCCCCGGCATTCGCATTGACAATCGCGCCGCCATCGAAGCCTTTGGCTTGAATCCCCAGATGATTAACCAACGGGGGATTTGTTGCTATCTCAAGCAATTATTGATTGATGGCTTCTTCCACGCTGATCCGCATCCGGGGAACTTGGCCGTGACCAAGGAAGGCGATCTCATCTTCTATGACTACGGCATGATGACGGAAGTGCCAGCCCTGAATCAGCAGCAGATGGTACAAACATTTTTTGCGGTGCTGCAAAAGGATAGCGATCGCGTGATTGCTGCCTTGATTGAACTGGGGCTATTGATGCCTGTTACCGATAGAGTCCCCCTACAACGGATTATGCAATTGATTTTAGATCGATTTACCGAACGGCCTGTGGATTTAGCTGCCTTTCGGGAATTGCAACAGGATGTGTATGCCCTTTTTGAGCAGCAACCCTTTCGCTTACCCGCAAAGATGACCTATATTCTCAAGTCCCTCACAACCCTCGATGGGATTGCCCGCAGTTTAGACCCTGAGTACAACCTGAGTGCGGCGGCCCAACCCTTTGTCAAGGAATTCATGCGTCACTCGCGGGGGGGCTGGCGAGAACTGATTCACCAAACCCAAACCCTAATCAACCAGCGATTACAGCAGCCCAGTCGGGTTGAAGTGCGGCTGCAACAGTTAGAGGATCGCTTGGCTTGTGGCGAACTGCAACTGTCGGTGCGCAATCCCACCATGGAGCGGCAACTGCGGCGCATTGAGAGTTTGTTAATTTGTTTAGTCTATTTGGGATTGGCTGGTTTTACCCTTTTGGCGGGGGCGATGTTGTGGTCAGCCAAAGCTTTGGGGGGGGCGATCGCTCTTTTTACAGTAGCAGCACTAGCGGGTTTGGCACTCCTGCGTAGTTGGCTGCGCTTTCTTTGGTTATGCCGCTGGCAATAGGCGGTTAGGAGGATTCCCTGAGGGCGCGGCGAAAGCCCAAGGCAATCAGGATATTGGCCAAGGTTAGAAAAAATTCTGCCCCCCCGTGCAACCCATCCACATTGGCCAAGGTTGTGTCATAGACCTGCTGGGCATAGAGTCCCGCTGGAATGGTGACAGCAACAAACACCAGTGTCCCATAGAAGCCAATGAGGGCTAAACGGGGGGTGTTGGGGTTGCGGGTCATGAAGTACAAGAACCCCAAATAGGGAAACAGCGAGAGGGCAAAAAAGGCATTCGTCAGCATTAGCGGCGTGCCAGCTTCTTGCTCATTTTGCGCAGTCGGATGGATTGGGGCGTTACCTCCACCAGTTCATCGGGGCCAATGTACTCCAGTGCCCGCTCTAGGCTCATTTCCACAGGTGCTTGCAGTTGCACTAGTTCATCCCCGGTTGAGGAGCGGAAGTTGGTGAGTTGTTTGGCTTTGCAGACGTTGATTTCGAGGTCTTGGGGACGGTTATGCTCACCGACAATCATACCCTTATAGACTTTGGTGCCGGGGGTAATGAAAAAGACACCACGATCTTCGGCGTTTTTCAGGGCATAGAAGGTGGCCGTGCCCTCCTCAAAGGCAATTAAGACGCCATTGCGACGGGTGCTGATCTCGCCTGCCAAGGGACGATAGTCCAAAAAGCTGTGGTTCATAATCCCTTCGCCGCGCGTTAGGCGCATAAATTCGCCCCGGAAACCAATGAGACCCCGCGCCGGAATCACAAACTCCAGTTGCGTCCGACCATTGCCCCCCACCTGCATATCCTGCATTTCACCGCGTCGCTGGCCGAGGCGCTCAATACAGCCGCCAACGGCTTCATCGGGAACGTCGAGCACTAAGCATTCGTAGGGTTCGCAGGGCTGACCATTGACTTCACGATAGATCACCTGTGGCTGGGACACTTGGAATTCATAGCCTTCGCGGCGCATCGTTTCAATGAGAATGCCAAGGTGCAATTCACCCCGACCAGAAACGGCAAAGCGATCGGGGGAGTCGGTTTCTTCGACCCGCAGTGCCACGTTGGTTTCCAGTTCCCGAAACAGGCGATCGCGCAATTGCCGCGAGGTCACAAAGGTTCCCTCCTGACCGGCAAAGGGGGAGTCATTGACCGCAAAGGTCATTTGCAGGGTCGGTTCATCCACCTTGATCAGGGGTAGGGCTTGGGGGTTGTTGGGGTCGGTGATGGTTTCGCCAATGTTGGCATCACTAAAGCCCGCGATCGCCACAATATTGCCGGCACTGGCCATGTCCAATTCAATCCGCTTCAGTCCCTCAAAGCCCAAGAGTTTGGTCATCTTTGCCTTGACAATTTGGCCGTTATCCTTGACCAAGGCCGCCTGCTGTCCCACCTGCACGGTGCCGTTGTGAATTTTGCCAATGACAATTCGCCCTAGGTACTCCGAGTAATCCAAGGTGGTCACCTGCAGTTGCAGCGGCGCATCAGGATTGCCCACGGGCGGTGGAATATGGCGGACAATGGCCTCAAAGAGGGGCTGCATATCCTTGCCCTCTTCGTCTAGATCTGTTTTTGCGTAGCCCGCCAAGCCCGAAGCAAAAAGATAGGGAAACTCGCACTGATCATCATCCGCCCCCAGCTCAATAAATAAGTCCAACACCTTATCAATGGCTTTGTAGGGTTCTGCCTGCGGCCGGTCAATTTTATTCACAACCACAATGGGGCGCAGACCTTTTTCCAGGGCTTTTTTCAGGACAAAGCGGGTTTGGGGCATTGGCCCTTCGTTGGCATCGACAATCAGCAGACAACCCTCCACCATGCCAAGGACGCGCTCCACTTCACCGCCAAAATCGGCGTGGCCGGGGGTATCCACAATGTTAATCGTCAAGTCTTTGTAGCGAACCGCTGTATTCTTGGCCAGAATCGTAATGCCACGCTCGCGCTCCAGATCATGGGAGTCCATGACGCACTCAGGAATGTCTTCCCCTTCACGAAAGGTACCCGACTGACGCAGTAGGGCATCCACCAGAGTGGTTTTGCCGTGGTCAACGTGGGCGATAATGGCAACATTACGAATCGGCAGACTCATAGCGACTTCCTGCGGGTTTTGTAATAGAGCGTTGAGGAGCGTAAGAAACCTTTACAATCCTAGCGTAGTTTGGTAAAGGAACTGAGCCATAGGTAGTGAGGTGTTTCCTCATCACTAATTTTGTTGGGGGGTGCCCTCGATGACCGATCGCCTGAGTTGGCTGCAAACCCATACTCCTCTTAGATCGCTTTCTTTGGCAGCATTAGAGGCGATCGCTGCCGCCCTGCGCACAGAATCCATTGCGGCCAATCGTCGCATTGTCCTTGAAGACACACCCGTTACTCATCTGATGATCCTGCGATCGGGAGAGCTGGAAGCCTACCACACCACCCGCGATCGCCCCGCCACTATAATGACCCTGCCACCGGGAACGGTTTTGCACTGGCCAGAACTGGTACTGGAGCAACGGGCACCGCAAACAGTGATTACCCTCACGGACTGTGAATTGTGGACATTGCCCCGCGAGGTGTTTGCCACATTGGCTGATCAATTTCCCGAACTCCGCCAACAGGTGTCGCAGCAGTTACAAAGTACCCTCAGTGATCTTGCCCACGAGCAGGAGCGGCAGGCAGTCTTGCGCCCCTATCTTGTACCGCGCGTAAAACAGGGAATTGTGGGGAGTAGTCGCTATGCCGTGCGCTTACGCCAAGGGATTAAAGAGGCCGCGAGCGATCGCCAGCCGGTATTGATTTTTGGTGAACCGGGTCTGGAAAAGGACAATATTGCTGCGCTAATTCATTATGGCTCGCGCGATCGTCGCCAACCCCTGATTCGTTTTAACTGTGGCACCCTATCCGCCAATGGGGCAGAACTCTTTGGCAAAGCCACGAAACTAGGTCTCCTTGACTGGGTCGCAGAGGGCACCCTGATCCTCAACAATGTCCATGAATGGCCTGCCCACCTCTATCCGCAACTGCGCCGCCTTGTGGCCGAACAGACCTATGAACCCGTCGCCGACCCCCCCGTACCCTCCCGCCGCTTTCCGGGGCGATTGATCTTGATTGCCGAAAAGAAAGGCTGCGGTTACCAAAATCTGGTGCACCACCAAATTAAAGTACCCCCACTGCGGGTGACAAAAGCAGATATTGAAGCCTTGGTGAATTACTATATTGCCCTCTACTGCCGGCAACGGGGCATTCCTAAGCCTCAGATTACCCCCGAAGCCCTACGCCGGCTGCAAAGTTATGATTTTCCCGGCAATTTGCGGGAGTTGGCGAGTCTGGTGGAGCGTGCCCTTGTGCAAGCAGACGGGGCGGAGTTACTCACTGAAGAAGTCTTTTGGCCGGAGCGATCGCGCCAACGGCGATTTCGTTGGAACCTACTCAATGCCTATCCCCAATTGCGTGCTTTTCTACGCAGTCCGTGGTGGCCCGATCGCCTCAACTATGGCCTGACCCTTTGGCTTTTTCCGCTGATTGTCGCCATTGGCCTCTGGGGACCCCAAGATCGCCCAGACAACTTTACCCTGAACCTCTTCTGGGCGTGGTGGTGGCCGGTCTCATTGCTGATCTTTCCCTTCTTGGGGCGCATTTGGTGTGCGGTCTGCCCCTTTATGATTTACGGCGAAGTCCTGCAAAGGCTATCCCTCAAGATTTGGCCGCGCAAGCTGCGCCCTTGGCCGCGTCAACTGGCGGAACGCTGGGGGGGCTGGGTGCTCTTTGGCCTCTTTGCCGTGATTCTCCTGTGGGAAGAATTGTGGGATTTACCCAATACGGCCTATCTCTCCAGTTGGCTACTGATCTTGATTACAGCGGGAGCCGTGATTTTTTCTCAGCTCTATGAACGTCGCTTTTGGTGTCGCTATCTCTGCCCCATTGGTGGCATGAATGGCCTCTTTGGCAAACTCTCCATTCTTGAATTGCGGGCACAGCAGGGGGTGTGCGCTGCCAGTTGCCAGACCTACCAATGCTACAAAGGGGGGCCCGCCCTTGGGGAAGGTCAAGAAACGGGGGGCTGTCCCGTCTATTCCCATCCGGCTCAACTAACGGATAACCGCAATTGCGTTTTGTGTATGACCTGTCTCAAGGCTTGCCCGCATCGCTCGGTGGAAGTGAATCTGCGTCCGCCGGCTATTGATCTCTGGACCAGTCATGAGGCCACGGCGGCTGAAGTTTGCCTGCTGTTTTTGCTCTTGGGGGCGGTGGTATTGCACCGTTTACCGCTGCTTCTGGCATGGCTGGGACTTGCAGAGGCCAATTTGGGCCTGCAGGCGATGATTGCGGTGGTGGCGCTAGCTCTGCCGGGACTCTTGGCATGGGGTTGGCATCAGATACACCGACAAGGCTCGGTTCCCTTTGTGCGCTTGGCCTACGGGTATCTGCCTTTGGTGCTGGGTGCCAATTTGGCCTATTATTTGCCCCTTGGTCTAGGGGAGGCGGGTCAGTTGTTGCCCGTAACCTTTGCAACCTTTGGCCTCGATGGCACGAGTTTGCCCAGTTGGCAAGCCCATCCAGCAGTGATCGGGTTCCTGCAAACGACCACACTTGTCGTCAGTACCCTTGCCAGTTTGCTCCTCAGTCAAAAGATTGCGCGATCGCCCCTACGACAGATGTGGCACCCTTGGCTAGGCATTCTCGCTCTCGCTTGGGGAATTGCCTATTTACTTTGATGGGCTGGGCTGGATTCGCAAAACTTCATCAAAGGCGTGGCGTGTCAAAGAACAGCAGCTTAGTGATTAAGCCAGCAGCCAGCACTAGCAGCGTCACCAAGAATCCCCACAAACGAGCATCGGTTCCATCCTGCCGTTTGACAATTTGCTGCAATGTGGTCTCTACTGTGTCAATGCGCTGCCCCAATTGTGTCTCTACGGCACTAATACGCTGCGACAATTGCGCCTCTACGGCATTGATGCGCTGTTCCAGCTTGGCCTCAACGGCATTGATACGCTGCTCTAGCTTGGCCTCAACAGCATTGATACGCTGCTCTAGCTTCGCCTCAACAGCATCAATTTTGTCCTCAAGTCGTTGGAACCTCTCGCCACTGGTGGCAATGTGAATATCTAGCTTTTTCTCTATAGCCTGAAGACTGGCCTGCATCCCTTGGATGGCATCCAACACTTGACTCCATTCAGATCGCGTTACAGGTTCACTCATGCTTTTTTATCTCTATGGGCCGGGCTGGATTCGAACCAGCGTAGGCGTAGCCAACGGATTTACAGTCCGCCCCCATTAACCACTCGGGCACCGACCCTTTCATCGCGATTTTTTAATATACCACATCAGGGGGGAGACTTGAGCTTCCCGTTTTGAGAAAACCATTCCCTACTCGTCGAGGGTGTAGCTTTGCAGGTTTTCTAGGGGTTGCACTTTGAGGAGACGTTCGGCGCGGCGAATCTCGCTGTCGCTACCTTGAATTAGGATCAGGTATTTGCCCCGCTGCAATCGCTTTTCAAAGGGGATGCCCGACTTACCCGTAATCACCACTTGCAGACCACCACCTACGGTGAGACTACCGAGAGCGCCAGCGATCGCCCCAAAGATGCCCCCCAAAAGACTATTGTTGAGGCGATCCAGCATCGGCAGAATGTCAATTTGAGTCGCTTGGTTAAAGGTAAAACCGGCAAAGAAGCCAAAGGGAACAAGCCAGATCAACATCCGTTGCATTTGCTGGCGTGCCACTTGAAAGGGATCGGTGAGTCCCAACTCTGACCACTGTTTGTAGCCTCGACCCAAAAGGGCGACCTTTGCCATGGGGAAGCCGTCCTTTTCCAGCTGGGTATAAACGGCCTCGGCTTGGAGGCGATCGCCCAATGTCGCTACCAAGTAATTTTTCATAGCGATAGGATGAAGAAAATCTCTTGCTTGCTTGCAAAGCTATGCTGCCCCTATTGTCCCACTTTCGCCGCACCTTTGCTGATCTGGGCCTGATTGTCGTAGCCAGTGCCATCGCCAGCACGGTGGTGATTGGGATTCGCGAAATGGGTTGGCTCCAACCCCTGGAATTGGGTGCCTACGATCGCCTGATGCAATTGCGCCCTATGCCCGGCCCCGATCCGCGACTCTTGGTGGTGGCAGTCACCGAAGCCGATATTCAACGTTACCGCTCCCTATCGCTGCCGGATCAGATCTACGCCCAAGCTCTAAAACAACTCCTCAAACATCAGCCCCGTGCCATTGGTCTTGATATTTACCGCGATTTTGCTGTACCGCCGGGACATGAGGAATTAAACCGCCTTTGGTTAAGTTCCGATCGCCTGTTTGCGGTCACAAAACTAGGGGATGCCACTCACCCAACCATTCGTCCGCCGGCGGCCCTCAGTGCCGATCAGGTGGGATTTAATGATGTCACTGTGGATGCCGGTGGCATTGTCCGTCGCAGCTTGTTATTTTTGCCGGACGATCAGGGGAATACGCTGTACTCTTTCTCCTTGCGGCTGGCGCTGCGACACTTAGCCGATGAGGGGATTGAGCCACGAGGCAGTGATGCCGATCCCAATGTAATGCAGTTGGGGCAGAGTATTTTCACACCCCTGCAACCCAATGACGGCGGTTATGTGGGTGCCGATACGGCGGGCTATCAAATTATGCTCAACTATCGCGGTGATCAGCGGGCAGTGACCTGGGTACCTTTGGAGGATGTGCTCAATGGGCGGGTTGCTCCTGCATTGATTCGCGATCGCGTGGTTCTCATTGGCAACATTGCCGAAAGTGGCAAAGACTTTTTCTATACCCCCTTTAGTTCCGGCCTGCGGGACAATCAGCGCATGGCAGGGGTGTTTATCCACGCCCAAATGGTGGGGCAATTCATTGATGCGGGTTTGGGCGATCGCGCGGTTATATGGTTTTGGCCCAACAGTGTGGAGAACGTTTGGATTGTTCTTTGGGCATTGATTGGTGCCATCCTTGCTTGGCGCGTGCGGCATCCCTTGGCTCTAGCAACGGCAGTGGGCACGGCTCTCCTCATCCTACTGCTGGCCTGTTATGGGTTGTTTTTGAAATTGGGCTGGGTGCCCCTTGTACCGCCAGCATTGACCCTCCTCCTTGGCAGTGGCGGAGTCGTCACCTACACTGCACAACAAGCCCAACAGCAACGGCAAATGGTGATGCGCCTCCTTGGCCAAAATATCTCGCCGGAAATTGCCGCTGCCATGTGGGAACGGCGGGATGAACTCCTCAAGGATGGTAAGTTGCCCGGCCAACGCCTGATTGCCACACTGCTTTTTACTGACTTGAAGGGGTTTAGCACCATTTCTGAAGGTATGGAACCGGAGGAACTCTTTAACTGGCTCAATGCCTATCTCGAAAAAGTGGCGGATGTGGTACAAAGCTACCACGGCGTGATTAATAAGTTCACCGGTGACGGCATTATGGCCGTGTTTGGCGTGCCCATTAAACGAACCAGCCGCGAAGGAATTGCCATTGATGCCCGCAATGCCGTGGATTGTGCCTTGGCCTTGGGACAACTACTAGAGGAACTGAATCGTGAATGGGCGGCTCAAGGGTTACCGCAGGTGATGATGCGGGCGGGGATCTACACAGGTCCGATTGTGGTCGGCAGTCTCGGTAGTAAAAATCGCCTCGAGTACGGTGTGATTGGCGACAGTGTGAATACCGCCTCGCGCCTTGAGAGTGTGGACAAGCACCGCCAGCCTAGCCCCTGTCGGATTTTAGTGGCACAGGAAACGCTGGAGTATCTCGGCGATCGCTACGAGGTCGAGGCATGGGGACCGTTGGAACTCAAGGGCAAAGAGCGCAAAATTCAGGTCTTTCGCATTCTCGGCGTCCGCGAAGGGCTGGCGATCGCCCCCAATCAGCCCACCGCCATTGAAGTGGAGATCTAACGTCCGGGAATCAGGGAACTGCTGAGCCGTTGGATGGCACGGCCAGCAATATCGCGATAGCGCAACTCACCACAGAGGACTTGACCGAGCCGCTGGGTAGCGGAGGGGCGTTTCATGGCAAGGTGATAGCCGACCTTCGGCATGCGATGGAAGAGTGCTGCGAGGCGTTGCGCCCACACTAAATCCGCTCCCCATTCCTCCTGCAATCTTTTGCTGTAGGTGGCCAAGGCATCCACTTCGCCAGCAAGAGCTGCGTCAATGGCTTCAGCAGCCCGCATGCCACTGTAGAGAGCAGGACGAACTCCCTCAGCCGAAAAGGGATCTACCAGACCAGCGGCTTCACCCGCAAGGAGGGCATGGTGGGTATGGAGTGGTTGCTGACCCTCCCATACCCGCAGGGGATGGTATTGAATGGCAGCGTCGGCCAACTGCAGCCCATGGGCAGCGCAATACTGTTGCAAAATCGGTTCCCAATTGGGGCGATCGCTGCCCCGCACAACGGCAACCCCAACGGTTCGCTGGTTCCCCTTCGGAAAACTCCAGAGGTAACCATTTTTCACGAGGCCAAATTCAAAATGCGCCGCGCGATCCCCCCCTAGATTGGGGATGGTCATCACCGCCGCCGTGCGCACCACTTTGGGCTTAAACCCCAGCCACTGAGCCACTTGACTATTGGCACCATCGGCAGCAATGAGATACCGCCCACCATAGGTCGTGGTTGCCGTGTGGATCTGCCAGCGATCTGCTTGGAACGTAATCCCAGTAACCTCGGTCTGATCTGTAACAACCGCACCCCTTTGTTGTGCCTGCTGCAACAGGTACTGATCAAACACCGTGCGATCAACAATCCAGATGGGTTCGGGAATGCTTAACTCGGCTTCAATGGCATCACTGAGCTGCCAACTGTAGCGCACAGTGCGGGTGGTATCGGCAATGGCGGGCTGAAAATCAAAATCAAACCACTGGGCAATGGCGGGTGAAACCCCTCCAGTGCAGGGCTTTGAGCGGGGCAAGGCCAATTTTTCTAGAACTAAAACCTGACGTCCGCGGCAAGCGAGATGATAGGCGGCTGACCCGCCAGCAGCACCCCCACCCACCACAATACAGTCGTAGATTTCCTGCATACGGTTACTCACGGGAGGCAAAAGCGCTCCCACAATAGCGGTTTCCTCAGGGGATAGCAACCCCCAATTCTAGCGATCGCCAGTGTGTTCCAGCTGTCGTGGGGGGCAAGAAACCGTGCCGTAGCTACAGAAGACACAACAGTCCCCCGCCTTGGGTTTGAGGTGGGCATGACATTGGGGACACTCCCAGAACACGACACAGGCATCGCTGGGCATCCATTCCGCTTGCTCCGTGTGACAATGGGGACAGACCAAGGTGCTGGAAAACACAACTGACGGTTGACTCATCTTCCTCAGCAGAGACTCAAAGGGTAATGACTTGATCGAGTCCGCTGTCTGCAAGGCTAGCATAAAACTGCGGAAAGCAGCCACATACTACCCCTTCAACCATCCCCTTGGCTTTGACAGAACCGGTACCACATTCGTCAAATGTTCCTTCGGCCAAACCACGGCGCACCGCACACTGATCACAGGCCATGAGTAAAATCCCCTGTTCCTTGGCAATGCGGGCTAAGCGCTCACCAACGGGATCCCCTAAACGCAAACAAAAGAGGTTATCATCAAAAAACATCATACCCACCACTTCAGCGCCATGATCGCCCCGCTCCAGCTGCGGTAAAACCATCGTTGCCAGCTTAAAGGTGCTGGCCATGTCAGTGGCAAAAATATAGGCAACTTTCATAGAACCATTCCTTTTGATTCAGCAAAAGCACATTAACTTTGGGCTTGGGAGCGCCGCCGCCGACAGCGCTCAGAACAGTACTTCACCTCCTCCCAGCAATTCGCCCATTTTTTGCGCCATTGGAAAGGCCGGCCACAGACCAGACAAATTTTGCTGGGAAGGTTTTCTTTGCGCCGTTGCTTGGCCATGATTGGGGGTTATGCGTCAGTGACACAGGCGGCCAACTGGGTCAGCAGGGTTGGATGATCCAAATTTTGGCCAATGAGCACCAGTTGATTTTTGCGATCGCCTTTCCATTCCTCATCATCGAGACTAAAGCGCTTACCACTGAGGTGAAAGACGTGGCGGCGGGGACTTTCCTTAAACCAAAGGATGCCCTTGGCACGAAAGACGGATTCCGGTAGCTGGTGATCCAGAAAATACTGGAATTTGCGCAGTTCAAAGGGGCGATCGCTCTGGAAGGAAACGGAGGTAAAGCCATCCTCTTCAAGGTGGTTGGAGGTCTGATGGGGGTGAGGATGATCATGATCGCAATGGTCATCACACTCATGATGATGGTGGTGACCGTGGTCGTGATGGTGGTGCTCATGGTCGTGTTCTGAATGCTGGGGCGCTGCCTCAGGCTGGAAGTAGCGATCGCTCTCAAACAGCCCCACACTCAAAATCAAGGGCAGGGGCACTTGCGCCTTCACCGTACGAATGATCCGCGCTCCCTCCCGCATTTCGTGAATTCGCCGTTCTAACTCCTGCAAGCGTTCCTCAGTCACCAGATCTGCTTTGTTGAGGAGAATAATGTCACCGTAGGCAATTTGGCTTTGGGCAGCGCTGCTATTGAAAAGATCAAGACTAAAGTTCTCCGCATCCACCACCGTAATAATTGAATCCAAACGGGTGAGATCCCGCAGCTCAGTTCCCAAAAAGGTCAGAGCCACCGGCAGTGGATCCGCCAAGCCCGTTGTTTCCACGACTAAATAGTCCACCTTGTCAGGACGTTCGAGAACCCGATAAACTGCATTCACCAAGTCATTGTTAATCGTGCAGCAGATACAGCCATTGGTGAGCTCCACCATGCCCTCATCCTTGGTCACCAATAGCTCATTATCAATACCAATTTCCCCAAATTCATTGACAAGGACGGCGGTCTTCAGTCCCTGTTGATTGGTCAGAATATGATTGAGGAGTGTGGTTTTACCACTACCGAGAAACCCTGTAATGATAGTTACCGGTAGGCCGTGCTTCATTGCCTCCATTTTGGCAGTTGTAGGCAGGGAAGAAGTCGTCATAGGCAGGATGTTAAGAGCGAGAATTATTCTCAAATTATAGCCGCTGCACCTCGCTCAAGGGGTGAGCGATCGCTGTAGGCTAGAAACAAGACCCGATTGCCACCAACAGCCGTTACCGTGGGTGGGACAATGTCTAAAACGCTCCTGCATGTCTCGCCATGTCAAGCAAAATAGGGTAACCTGTTGAGGCCTAACGATTAAGTTGAATATGTCGAACCAGCCGTTGCAACGCCGCACTAAAATTGTCGCCACCATTGGTCCAGCGGTTAGCCATCCCGATAAACTGCGCGCCATTATCCAAGCGGGAGCGACTACCCTGCGCCTGAATTTTTCCCATGGTACCCACGACGATCACCAGCGCAGCATTCGCCTGATTCGCCAAATTTCCTATGAGTTGGGGCAACCCGTGGGCATTTTGCAGGACTTGCAAGGCCCCAAAATTCGCCTCGGGCGGTTTGAACAGGGCGCCATTTCCCTCAAACGGGGCGATCGCTTTACCCTCACCAGTCGCTCCGTCATGGGCAACCAGCACATTAGCTCGATTACCTATCCTCCCTTGGCTCAGGAGGTTCCCGCCGGCGCCACGATTTTGCTGGATGATGGCCGCGTGGAAATGGTCGTTGAAGAAGTGGATAAGGAGGCGGGTGAACTCCACTGCCGAGTGGTTGTTGGCGGCACGCTCTCGAATGCCAAGGGCGTGAACTTTCCAGGGGTTTACCTCTCCATTAAGGCTCTGACAGAGAAAGATCGTGAAGATCTGATGTTTGGCCTCAATCAAGGGGTAGATTGGGTGGCCCTCAGCTTTGTTCGCAATCCCCAAGATGTACTGGAGATCAAAGAACTGATTGCCAACGCTGGGAAGCAGGTGCCGGTGATTGCCAAAATCGAAAAGCACGAGGCGATCGAGCAAATGGATGCCATCCTCTCCCTCTGCGATGGTGTCATGGTGGCACGGGGAGATTTGGGGGTGGAACTGCCCGCCGAAGAGGTGCCGATTCTGCAAAAACGGCTGATTGCTGCCGCCAACCGCTTGGGCATTCCCGTGATTACGGCCACACAAATGCTGGACAGCATGGTGAAAAGCCCCCGCCCTACCCGTGCCGAGATTTCCGATGTTGCCAATGCTATTCTCGATGGCACCGATGCCGTGATGCTCTCCAATGAAACGGCCATGGGGGAATACCCCGTCGAGGCAGTGAAGATGATGGCGACGATCGCGGCGCGCATTGACAACCAACCCCAACTGCGGCAACCGCCTGTTGTCGATGCTGTGGCGGTACGTTCCATTCCCAATGCCATTAGCCAAGCGGTGGGACAAGTAGCAGCTCAACTCAAAGCCAAGGCCATCATCACCCAAACAAAAACAGGGGCAACCGCCCGCAATGTCTCCAAGTTTCGTCCCCAAATTCCGATTTTGGCGGCAACGCCCCATATCGAGGTGGCACGGCGCTTGCAGTTAGTCTGGGGGGTAGAACCACTGCTGACTCTGGATCATCCCTCGATGCGGCAGTCGTTTCAGGCAGCCATTAATGCGGCACAGGAGCGGGGCTTCCTAGAGGAAGGGGATCTAGTGGTGATGACCGCTGGCACGCTGCAAGGGGTCTCTGGCTCCACGGATATGATCAAGGTGGAACTCGTCACCTCGGTGATGGGACGCGGCTGTGGCATTGGTCATGGGTCGGTGAGTGGCCCGGCGCGGGTGGTGCACGCAGGAATGCCAGTTCGCACGTTTAATAGTGGCGAAATTTTGGTGGCCGAGCGCACCAGTGCTGAATTGGTGGAAGCCATTCGCAAAGCGGCAGGCATTATTACCGAAGAGGATAGCCTGACGAGCCACGCGGCGGTCTTGGGGTTGCGCTTGGGCATTCCAGTGATTGTCGGGGTCAAAAATGCCACCCGCCTGATCCGCGAGGGCACGATTCTCACTATGGATGTGGAACGGGGCTTGGTCTATTCCGGTGCGCGCAATGGTGTCGAGCGATCGCCCGAGTAGGAGTGGAACAGGCAATGATTTTTTTTCAGGCCAACACCTATCTCACGGATTTGGTGACGCGGACGCTCCAAGCGACATGGCAACACTTTCCTTGGCTGGGACAAGAGGACATTGCCCTGACCTTATTGGTGTATCCACCCCCCATTCCCGTGAATACGGGCGGAGCGCTGACCGCAGCAGAATTTTGGCGGTATTCGATTCCCGGCGCCCATTATCGCGGCGATGTACCGATGTACCCGGCCAGTGTGGTGAAGTTGTTTTATCTGGTGACCTGTCATGAGTGGCTCCACAGCGGTATGCTTCAGCCGGATGCGGAATTAGCACGCGCCCTGCGGGATATGATTGTGGACTCCAGCAATGATGCCACGAGCCTCGTGGTGGATATGCTCACGGGGACGACCAGTGGCCCGGTGCTGCCACCGGAACCTTTTCGCACATGGCAATACCAGCGCAATATCGTCAATCGCTATTTTCAATCCTTAGGGTGGCCAGAGCTAACTAATATCAACGTGAATCAAAAAACGTGGTGTGATGGCCCCTATGGACGAGAGCAGGAATTTGTCGGGCGCGATCGCCAGAATGCTAATCGTCTGACCACTGATGCCACGGCTAAGTTAATCCACAGTATTGTGGGCGGTGTTGCCGTGTCTGCTAGCGCCAGTCAAGCGATGATGGAACTGATGGAGCGTTCCCTCGATCCAGAGCTTTTGGCCGAGGATCCAGAAAACCAAGTACAGGGCTTTTTGGGGGAAGGGCTACCTCCGGGGGCAAAGTTGTGGTCAAAGGCGGGACTCACCAGTTGGGTGCGCCACGATGCGGCCTATATTGAACTCCCCAATCATTGCCCCTATACCTTGGTGGTCTTTATTGAGAATCGCACTGCCAGTATGAATACAGAGGTTTTGCCCTTTATTTCCCGTCAAATTGCCAGTGGTATTCCGACCCTAGAGGGCACCGGAGTACTGTAGGCCACTGACAACCCCGGCCGCCAAAAGGTGACCAAAGCTGGTGGTAGCCAGCAATTCGGGCAGACCAAAGCCTTCAAAGAGGGCGGGCAAGGAAACGGGTAAACCGGGGCCTTTTCCCCGTGATTGAATGGCATAGCGGCCAATGGCGATCGCAAACAGGTTGCAGAGGATCACCACCAAACCCACAGACGGCGTCCAAGTGGTATCGGGGAGCGTGGCTAACACCATGGTTCCTCCTAAATGGGTACAATTGCCCATGAATTATACGGAACGGCCTGATCGCCCACCGCTAGTTCTTTACAAAATGGTGCATCTCGTTACAAATGCTTAACTCAACTGTCCCTGTCAAAATTGCTGTCAAAATTTGTGGCTTGACTCTACCCGAACAGGCGATCGCGATCGCCCAAATGGGCGTCAGTGCTTTGGGGTTTATTACCGTGCCCCATTCCCCCCGCTATGTCCCGGCAGCAACCATTGCCGAGATCTGTCGCCAGTTGCCGCCCTCAGTACTGACTGTTGCCGTGGTTGCCAATCTCGATTTAGCAGCATTAGCCCATTTAGTCACAACCACAGGGGTACAGGCACTGCAGCTTCATGGCAGCGAATCGCCCGAGTTTTGCCAACAGGTACGCCATGCCTTCCCTAATATTGTGTTGATCAAAGCCCTGCGGGTGCGATCGGCAGCCAGCCTCGCCGAGATTCCCGCCTACGCCCCGATTGTGGATCGCATTCTCCTAGATGCCTATCACCCGCAGCAGTTGGGGGGCACGGGGCAGCCCTTTGACTGGACATTGCTGAAAGACTTAGCCATTCCTTGCCCTTGGTGGCTGGCGGGGGGCATCACGCCGGAAAATTGCCGTCAAGCGATCGCCCAAACCCAACCCCAAGGGATTGACCTAGCCAGTGGTGTGGAAAGCCAACCGGGGATCAAGGATTTAGGGCGCGTAGCAGCATTGCTGAGCAACCTAGGGATAAATGCAAATCATTCCCTGCACCCTGAGGGCACCCGTTTCTAGCCGCAACTCTTGGATGGCCACCCCCTCACCCAAATCAATGGCCACCGTGGGGTGAGGGTCACCTTCCCCTTGCCAATGCACCTTTTCTAAGCAGAGGGTTCGCTCATCCTGCAAGCGCACCTGGGTCATCAAATGCCAATCCGCCTGCTCCCCTTGGGCATTCACCATCGAGAACACCAGTTTGAGGCACCCAGCACCCAATTCTGCCTGCGTATGCCGCAATTGCCACTCTTGCAGATTGACCCCTGCTTTGCCCAAGCCGCGCTGATCGAGCAATTTCAGCAGTTCCCGTAGGCTGGATTGCAGGAGCGGCGCCCCCAAAGAGGCGTCGAGATCGGCTTGGCTGAGAATTAGTTCCCCGCGCACCGGCACTGGTGCCAAGAGTTTTAGGGGTTTGCCTCGCAACACTTGCCCTAGATTAATCTGAATCTGTTCCGCTTGGACGGCTGCTTGGCGCAATTGAATACCGCGATAACTGGCGCTAGCTGCGGCAACGCGCACGTGGGGTAAGTATCCCCGCAAAATCTGGCGATCGCCCCCTTGAATTTGAATTTCCAAGCCTGTTGCCTGCTCCAACTGCGCAGATAACCACCAGTGCAACGCCGGTTGCAAGATCCGGGGAATTAGTCCGCGTTCAGAAGCGGCACCAAACGCCTCAGCCATTTCTGGGGACGTTAACGACATACGTACTCCTCACACACTTTTTGGGTGATACCTAGGCCAACCTATGGGGCTAGTTCGCTGATTTTAACGAAACTGGACGTAGGTTTGGTCTGGTCAGAGGCAACTTTCCTAATTTGCTAGAACTGGGGTAGTGGAAATGCGATGAGAGGCTGCTCAGCCATGCTGACGATCGCCCTACAACCGGTGCTGGAACTAACCGATGAGCAGTTTGCCGCAATTTGCCGCCAAAACCCTGATCTGCGGCTGGAGCGATCGCCCCGTGGAGAACTAATCATTATGCCCCCCACAGGTGGAGAAACTGGCAGGCGTCATCTTCAAATAGCTGTTCAACTGTACCTCTGGAATCAGCAATCCCGATTGGGCGTTGCCTTTGACTCCTCGACGGGATTTAAGCTGCCCAACGGCGCCATTCGCAGTCCCGATGTTGCTTGGATTCGAGGCGATCGCTGGCACGCCTTGACCCCCGAACAACGGCAAGGATTTGTACCGCTTTGTCCCGATTTTGTAATTGAGCTGCGCGCTGCCAGTGATGATCTGCGGCCACTCGAAGCCAAAATGCGCGAATATCTGGACAATGGTCTGCACCTAGGTTGGCTGATTGACCCGCAAAATCAACGGGTAGAAATCTACCGTTCTCAAATGCCCCCTGAAGTCGCGATCGCCCCTCGGCACCTCTTTGGGGAAGACCTGCTCCCCAGATTCGTGCTGGATTTAACGGAGATTCTTCCCTAGGAAGAGAGGGCAACCAATAGTTGGGGATCAACCTTGAGGCGGATAGCTAAGGTTTGTAGGTGCCGCCGATCGCCCTCTGTAAGCCGCTGTCCATTCTGGCGCAGATCCCCTATGAGGGTATAAAGCTGTTCCTGTGCCCGATCCAGATTCAGGTTCAAACCTAAGGCATCGCCAATGGTGATCAAGTCCTGCAGCAGGGGACTCAACTGGCTAAGGGTGTCACTGTCGAGGTGGTGGGCAAGATAACGCAATCCAGTGCTAATTTGCTGCTCAAGGAGTCGCTGTTGCTCTTGAAGGCTAAGGTGACAACCCAACAACCGTGCTTCACGGGCGATCGCCATCAATTCTGCCAAATGGTTTTGCAGATCCGCCAAGGGCAAATCACTGAGATCGCTGAGGTCTTGCTCTAAACTCCGCAAATGGCTAATGGCACGATGGGTCAACGCCACCGCTGCCGCGACTTGCAATTCTTGGGGCACACTCAGGCCATCCCGCTGAAACCCCATCAGGATGCCGTAGTTATCGCGATAAACTTGGGTATAAAGCTGATCCAAGCGCGTAAGGGTTTCCCGCGCCAGCACCCCCATGAGACGGTGTCGTTCCTCAGCAAAGAGATCATCCAAGCTGTAGGCTACCCCCCCAAAGCGTTCCGTAATTGCCATCACCACCCGTGCTGCACTCCCCTGTTGGAAGGCTTGCAGGAGATGGGTCTTGATCTGGCTATATTCCCGCCGCCCTTGGAAGGGTTGAATCGCACAGTGGAAATCCCAGCCCCCCAAGTGCAAGACAGCAAAGATCAGCAGTTGGGACTCGGTTGTCATCGTCGAGGTGAGTTGAATCTGGCCGATCGCCAAGGTCAGGCTGCCCATGCGTTGGAGATGATAATCCCCCTGCTCAATCTCATAGCAGTACAGTTGATGTTGGCGGGGGTAGCTATTAAAGAGGGAACTCATGGCATAGTGGGCGGCCACCTGCTGCAAGCTAATTTGAGCCGTTTTCACCAACTGGTGATAGACCGTTGCCCCATCGCCAAACTGCGGCACATTACTGGGGGCAGCGGCCAGACGCTCAATAAACTCGGGTTCCAACTGCACCCCTGCCACATCTGCCGCGAGTTCGATCGCCCGTGCCGCATAGCGGAGGATTTGCACCCCCTCAGGCCGCGAGAGTTCATCAAAAAACCAGCCACAACTGGTAAACATGAGCAGGGCATGGTGCTGCATCTCCAGCAAGCGCAGGGCATCAATTTGCTCGCTTTGACTCAGGGGGCGGCGTTGGTGTTGTGCCAAAAAACGATGCAGAGTCTCCGGCGAGCGATCGCCAATCACCTCAATATAGGCATCGCGGGCTGCCCAAACATCCTGAAATAGGTCACTGCCCAAGGTTTCATAAATTTCAATTAGCTCATCCCGCAACCAGTTCAGTGCCTCCCGCAAGGGGCGTCGCCACCGTTGATGCCACTCACCGCCCCCACCGCAACCACAATTGTCCTGCCAGCGATCCACACCATGGGCACAGCTCCACGCGGTGACGGGTTTGAGTTCCACCTCCCATGTGGGCGGGAACAGGCTGAGGTAGTAGGCAAAGTTAGTGATCTGCCAGCCCCGCTGTGGAAATTCCACTTTAAAGGCATAGGCGAGGGCTTTTTCACCGCCATACTTGTGATGGCCAAAGGTTTCCCCATCAGTGGCAACGGCAATGATTTGACTGGGGCGATGATCACCGCGCACGGCCTGTCCCAACCGTCCCGCTAGAAATTGCGAGCTAGTGAGCAGATCGCTAAAGCCCATGTCCCGCGAAATGGGGCCGTCGTAGAAGAAGATATCCAAGTAATCCCGCTGGCGATCGCCCCCCGGCAAATAGCAGCGATAGGGACGGGTCGGATCAATTTGGCTGCCACTGACTTCAATCCACTCGCTTTCACCGTCGGCAAGAATGGGACGACAGCGTTGGGCTTGGGAAGGCGCCAAAATCGTAAAGCGAATCCCCTCCTCAATCAGGGCGGCTACGGTTTCATAGTCAATGGCCGTTTCTGCCAGCCACATCCCCTCCGGTTCGCGGCCAAACCGCCGCCGAAAGTCCGCCTTGCCCCAACGAATTTGCGTGAGTTTATCGCGATAGTTGGCCAAGGGCAAAATCATGTGGTTATAGACTTGGGCGATCGCGTTGCCGTGGCCATTGAAGCGCTGACAACTGTGGCGATCAGCCTCAATAATGCGCTGATAGACCTCAAGATCGTAGCGTTCGAGCCAACTAAAGAGCGTCGGGCCGATATTAAAGCTGAGGTATTCAAAGTTATTGACAATACCAATGACCTCACCGCGATCGTTGAGAATCCGCGCAAAGGCATTGGGGCGATAGCACTCGTAGTAAATACGCTCATTCCAATCGTGGAACGGCTGGGCACTGGGTTGGTGTTCAATGGCATTGAGGTAGGGATTTTCGCGGGGGGGCTGATAGAAATGGCCATGGATGGTTACGTACACCCCAAGGGCTTGCAGTTGATCAGCAGCAGGGGAAAACACGGTCGGCGTTACATCTGTTGGATTCAGCATGCAGATCAACCACAAGACAACACATTCACTTTCCTTGGTCATCGGCGATCGCCCCAAGGGCTAGGCCGCCTGTGACGAAACTTTAAGCTCCGCAAGATTCAGTTACGCTAGGGTACCACCAAGACCGGACAGGGCGCCAAATTAATCACGCGGTTGCTGACACTTTCTTGAAACCCCTCTGGGGTCAGACCCGTTCCCCGGCAACCCATAATAATCAAACTGGCATTGATCTCATCGGCCACATCACAGATCACAAAGGCAGGTTTGCCGCGCCGCAGCAGTGTTTCCGCCACAATCGCGTGTTGGGCAAAGGCTTCCTTCACTCGATTCAAAAATTCCGCGATCGCCGCCTCTAGCTCCGCATCGGGTTCTGGGGTTTCCTCCACCGAGAGCAGAAACAACTGACTCTGAAACAGTTTCACCATCTCAACCACAGTGGGCATGGCTTCTTGGGTATCACGGCTACGGTCAATGGGAAAAAGAATGGTTTTGAACATAGAGTTCACCTCATTGGAGTCAAGTGGAAGGGCACGCCCTTGGGTAGAATGAGGGTCAGGTGAGGGTTCTGTAACGGGTCACTCCATCGCTGGCTGGGATTGTTATGCCCCTAGTACCATCATCCATGTTTTAACGCATTTAGGAGGCTCTAGCGTGTCTAAAAAATCCGTGGCACAGTTATCGGCTGCCGACTTAGAAGGAAAGCGTGTCCTCGTGCGGGTGGATTTTAACGTTCCTGTCGATGAGAATGGTGTCATCACCGATGATACCCGCATCCGCGCCGCACTGCCGACGATTCAAGACCTGATCAGCAAAGGTGCCAAGGTGATTCTTGTCAGCCACTTTGGCCGTCCCAAGGGTGTGGATGATAAACTGCGCCTCACTCCTGTGGCTCAGCGGCTCTCGGAACTGCTCCACAAACCCGTGGCCAAGCTCGATGACTGCATTGGTGATGCCGTGGTGGCCCATACCCAAGCAATGGCCAATGGGGATGTCTGTCTCCTCGAGAATGTGCGCTTCCATCCGGGGGAAGAAAAAAATGATCCTGAATTTGCCAAGCAACTAGCGGCCTGTGCAGAAGTCTATGTCAATGATGCTTTTGGCACTGCGCACCGCGCCCATGCCTCAACTGCTGGGGTGACGCAATACCTCAGTCCCTGCGTGGCGGGCTTTTTGATTGAGAAAGAACTGGAATATCTCCAAAACGCCATTGAGCATCCCCGCCGTCCCTTGGCTGCGATTGTGGGGGGATCGAAAGTCTCTTCTAAGATTGGTGTGATTGAAGCCCTTTTAGAAAAAGTGGATAAATTGCTGATCGGCGGCGGCATGATCTTCACCTTCTACAAAGCACGGGGTCTCAATGTGGGCAAATCCTTGGTGGAAGAAGACAAGTTGGAGCTAGCCAAACACCTCGCAGCCAAAGCCCAAGAAAAAGGGGTGGAGTTGCTCTTGCCCACAGATGTCGTGGTGGCGGATAACTTTGCCGCCGATGCCAATAGTCAAGTGGTCAGTATCGAAGCGATTCCCGATGGCTGGATGGGTCTGGATATTGGGCCTGCTTCGGTCAAACTCTTCCAAGAGGCGCTCAAGGATTGCAAAACAGTGATCTGGAATGGCCCAATGGGGGTGTTTGAGTTTGATCAATTTGCCAAGGGCACGGAGGCGATCGCCCGCTGTTTGGCTGACCTCACCAGTGAGGGCGTCTCGACGATTATTGGTGGTGGCGATTCTGTGGCGGCGGTTGAAAAAGTGGGCGTTGCCGATCGCATGAGTCACATCTCCACGGGCGGGGGGGCGAGCCTTGAACTCCTCGAAGGCAAAGAACTTCCTGGTATTGCCGCCTTGGATGATGCCTAGGGGATAGATCATCGCCAATACGCTGTGATCAAATCCTCCGAATCCAAGCATTAAATTCATGAAATTTGTGAATGCCCCATCGTCTCAGCCATGGGGCTTTTTTGTTCTCTGGGGCGATATTCAGACCTTGGGACACCGTGATTTGTTAATTTTTCTAACAACTGTCACTGCCCCAAACTATCCCTGCAAAGAGGATGGAATAGACTAAAAGACTGATGAATCAAGGGTTTGAGAAATTTCTAATGGATAAAAGTGGCTGAAAACCACATATCTTAAAGGTTTCAGGGTTCCAGTTGGGGTCTGGCTATTCTAGAATGAGGCTTGAAAGCAAGCAGAGGCAAGGGTTTCGTGCCTTTCACCCATTTGTTCCTCAATTAACAACCTTTAATGTTTCTGTGGAGTTATCCCCATGAATAAAGCTGAACTCGTGGATGCTGTGTTTAGTCGTGCCCATAGCACCAACAACGTCACCAAAAAGCAAGTTGAGGCGATTATCTCAGCCACTGTCGAGGAAATCATGGAGGCCGTGGCCAAGGGAGAAAAAGTGACGCTCGTGGGCTTTGGTGCCTTTGAACCGCGGGAGCGCAAGGCCCGTGAGGGACGCAACCCGAAAACGAAAGAAAAAATGCAAATCCCAGCAACTACCGTTCCCGCCTTTTCAGCAGGGAAACTCTTCAAAGAAAAAGTTGCACCGCCTGCAGCTCCCGAACCGGCGGCCAAGGGCAAGAAAAAATAGTCTGAATGCCCCCCCGCCACGGTGGCAATTTAGCTTGGGCGGCAGCGATCGCTGGCTGTGCTCCCGATGAGATTTTGGATTTTTCGGCCAGTCTCAACCCTTGGGGGCCCCCTGATTCAGTGATTGCCGCCCTACAGACTGCTTTGCCCACGATTCGCGACTATCCCGATCCCGATTGCCGTCCCTTAGTGGATGCTATTGCCACCCTGCATCAACTACCGAGGGATTATTTTTTGGTGGGCAACGGCGCGGCGGAGTTATTGACTTGGGTAGGTCGCGAGTGTGGCGATCGCCAGCAGATTTATCTTATTACTCCTGCCTTTGCTGACTACCAGCGGGCACTGGCGTCTTTTGCTTGCCCCATTGTGCCGATTCCCCTAGCCCGGGTGCAAAGCGACTTTGGGGCGATCGCGCCCTCCCTAACCCCTGAAGATGCCATCCTCATTAACAATCCCCATAACCCCAGTGGACAGCTCTGGTCGCGGAATCAGCTCCAGCCGTTGTTAGAGACGGGTGCCTTGGTGGTCGTGGATGAGGCCTTTATGGACTTTTTGCCGCCGGCGGCTAGTGAATCCCTAGTGGGGGTTGTGCCTCAGTACTCGAACTTGATTGTTCTGCGATCGCTAACGAAGTTCTATAGTCTGGCGGGTCTGCGTTTAGGGTATGGTGTGTCCTCTCCAGAACGTTGGCAACGCTGGCGATCGTGGCGCGATCCTTGGAGTGTGAATAATCTAGCAATCATTGCCGGTGTCACAGCTTTGGGCGATCGCCCCTTTCAGGAACAGACGTGGGCATGGTTACCGCCAGCGCGTCATGCCTTTGCGGCGGCCTTAAATACTATGCCCGAACTGAAGGTGGTGACCGAGAGTAAGGCAAACTTTCTACTCATCAAAGCAACGGACGCCATTTTGCCCCTGCAAACCTACCTCCTCCAGCAGCATCGCATTTTGATTCGTGATTGTTGCAGCTTTCCCGAATTGGGCGCTTCCTACTTCCGAGTGGCGGTGCGCCGTGACAGCGAAAATCAGCGGCTCCTCGAGGGGTTGCGGGCTTATTACCAACGCCAGTAGGAATTGCATCCCCCAAAGCCAAGGTGGTATAGTAGCGGTACTTAAGGGGGCGTGGCGGAATGGTAGACGCTGCGGACTTAAGAAATTGAGCCTTAGTAGAGAAATCTATTAAGTGAATGCTCTCAAATTCAGGGAAACCTACGTTTGTCCATAGGGCAAATAGGGCAATCCTGAGCCAAGCCGTTTCTCAAACCCAGACTGGAAACGGAAGGTGCAGAGACTCGACGGGAGCTACCCTACCGTAGATCCTCTACGCGGGTAAAGGGAGAGTCCAATCCTCAACACCCAAGGGGTGGTCGCGAAAGCGGCAGGAGGATGAAAATCCGTTGACCTTAAACAAGTCGTGAGGGTTCAAGTCCCTCCGCCCCCACCAAACCACTTCAGGGTCATCATTCCCAAGGGTTGACCCACTCTTCAAGGCGCGATGAAAACAGAGTACCAGCAACGACAGCAGCAGTTTTTAGAGAAATTGGGCACGGGTGTCGCTGTTTTCTGTAGTGCCCCGCGCGCCATCATGCACAATGATGTGGACTACAACTTTCGCCAAGAAAGTAACTTTTATTACCTCACGGGCTTTAATGAGCCAGAGGCCGTTGCTGTTTTTGCGCCAAACCACAGTGAGCATCGCTATGTTCTCTTTGTGCAGCCCAAGGATCTCAGCCAAGAGATCTGGACAGGGGCACGCCTTGGGGTAGAAGCAGCCAAGGAGCAATTAGGTGCCGATGCCGTATATCCCATTAGTGAGCTAGAGCAGCACCTCCCTCGCTATTTGGAGACGGGGGATCCGCTGTATTACCACTTTGGTCACAATGAGCGCTTTAATCAAGTGATTCTCAAGCACTATCAGCGCCTCTTGGCGACACTACCAAAACGGGGCACAGGCCCACGGGCGATCGCCGATCCCAGTATTCTCTTGGCACCGATGCGGCAAATTAAATCAGCAGCAGAATTGGCCTTGATGCGCCAAGCGATCGCCATCACTGTCGAAGCCCATCAGCGTGCCCGCGAAGTGGCTGCCCCCGGACGCTGGGAATATGAAATTCAGGCAGAGATAGAGCATCTGTTTCGCCTACGGGGGGGCGATGGCCCGGCCTATCCCTCGATTGTTGCCTCGGGGTCGAATGCCTGTGTACTTCACTACACTGAGAACCAACGGCAAATGGCAGCAGGAGACTTACTTTTAATTGATGCTGGCTGTGCCTATCGCTACTACAACGCTGATATTACCCGCACCTTTCCTGTGAGTGGCCAGTTCAGCGGCGAGCAACAGGCGATCTATGATATTGTCCTCGCTGCCCAAAAAGCCGCCATTGAGCAGGTGCAACCGGGGAATACCTACAACCAAATCCACGATGCGGCGGTGCGGGTGATCGTTGAGGGTCTAGTAGAGCTTGGCCTGCTGCGGGGAGCGATTGACGATCTGATCAACGAAGGCAAAGAGAACAATACCCAGAAATATCGCACCTTCTTTATGCATGGCACCGGTCACTGGCTGGGTCTCGATGTCCATGATGTCGGTCTTTACAAGCACAACAAAGAAACATGGGTCACGCTGCAACCGGGTCAAGTGCTGACAGTGGAGCCGGGAATCTATATTCACCTCGAAGCAACTCCTGCTGAGGGTCAGCCCGAGATTAGCGATCGCTGGCGCGGCATTGGTGTGCGCATCGAAGACGATGTCTTGGTCACCACCGAGGGGCACGAAGTACTGACAGCAGCTGTGCCGAAATAATAGAAAGCAGGAAGTCCTCCTCATTGAGTCCTTTACAGCAAGTCCCCGTGGAAAAAACTGTCAAATCCAAACGCCGCGTTCCTGACCATGGTGAAGTCTCACCCCCCAGCACATCGTGCAGGCCATGCTAGATTTAGTCCAGCCAGAAACCGAACGCATTAACTCGCGTTTCTTGGAACCCACCTGCGGTACTGGCAACTTCTTGGTAGAAATCCTCGCGCGGAAGCCCGTTATGCCAAGGTTCAACTTGAATATGAGCGCTACACGGTGCTGGCAGTGGCATCAATTTATGGTATCGACATCGTAGAGGACAATACCGAGAAGTATCGCAAAAGGCACTCATCGTGTAATGAAGAGAAACGGCACACCTTCCCCAGTCGTCAAGCGAAGCAGAAAAAGGATAATAGCATTTGGTTGGTATGGTGGAAAATATTCACACCTTGATTGGCTTTTGCCTCTATTACCCTCTTGCCACCATTACTGTGAGCCATTTGGGGGCTCGGCTGCTGTTTTATTGAACCGAGAACCTTCAGCTGTAGAAACATATAATGACGTTGATGGTGAGGTTGCAAATTTCTTCCGCGTCTTACGAGATGAGTCAGAGCGTTTGATAAGAGCAATTGGTCTCACCCCTTTTTCACGTGAAGAATTTTCAATCGCCTGTGAAATAGACCCATCTTTAGATCCTGTTGAACGTGCAAGAAGGTTTTATGTACGCGCCCGTCAAGTGCGAACTGGTCTAGCTCAATCTGCAACACTGGGACGCTGGGCAAATTGCAAAAACACGAGTAGAGCAGGTATGTCAGGAGCTGTGTCTCGCTGGCTTGGTGCAATTGAAGACTTACCAGATATAGCCCTGCGTTTGTTGCGTGTTCAAATAGAAAATAGACCCGCTATTGAAGTCATACGTTTGTACGACTCACCAGATACGCTTTTTTACTGTAATCCACCTTATGTCCATGACACGCGGGGCGATAGTAACGCTTACGCTTATGAAATGAGCAACAAAGAACATCGTGAGCTGGCGTCCGTGCTGAATTCAGTTCAAGGTATTGTTGCCATTTCAGGTTACGATTGCGATTTAATGGACGAGTTGTATCCTTCTCCGAATTGGTACAAAAATATCGCCCCGAGCAAAACAATACATTCGACCAAAGATGAGCGAACTGAGATTCTGTGGACAAATTATGCCCCCAAAGCGATCAATCAAAAGACATTATTTTAGGAAAAAACAATGAGTACACCTGATAAGGCTCTTACAAACATCCTAAAACGTGCTTATCAAGATATAAACAATTCGGCTATTTCAGACCATGATATTCGTTCACGGATTGAGTATGTGTGCCGACAGATTAGTAATCGGGCGTGCACAAGACTTCTTATGGCTTGTCTGTTAGCCAAAATAGACCGACCAGATGTTGATCCCCGAAAGCCATACTAGGTTTTTTGCGCCACTTTTTGCATTTTTTCCACAGGTCACGAGCCAGGTTTTTGGACGCGTATCAAAAGCTAGTATTGAATGAACCCGATAGTGCAGTGAGTCAGCCTCTCAAAGAAGCTTTCTTAGCATTAAGGCAAGCTGCAGAAGCAGATAGAGAATAACACCTTAAGATCGGGTTGAAAAAGAAAAAAGATTTCGAATTATTGGTCAATCTGGGCGTGTTCAACAGTGCCTCGATGAATGATACCGTCTATAACAAACGCGTAGCGGTGAGAAATTGCCAAGGGGCGATCGCTCCCCTGAAGTTTCACATTCATCCATGCAGTCCAACACTTTAGCCAATAATTTTTATTAAAACTTTATTTATTAAAACTTTACATTTTTAGATTGTTGCTCAATTTTGACTGTGGTAGATTTATGCCAATGCCATCCCTTAAGTTGACAATTATTTCTTAAGCCTATGGCCACAGCGTCAGCGTCTATACCCGATTGGCTGCTCAAGCTCATGCTCCTTGCCATCGAAGAGGGGCGGCAGTGGGGATACCAATTTCTCCATGATCCTCGCTGGGGGGGCGATCGCGATCGCATGGCCAACCATGCAATTTATGAAGCCACCCTCTGGTCAGTGGGTTCTGGAGTCGCCACTGGCGTCATGGGCTGGGCTGGCGTGCCCCTCGATATTGCCTACTTTTACCATGCCCAAATCAAGCTGGCAGCGGCGCTGTTCACCATCTATGGCCTAGATTCTGAAAACGAAAATGTGCTGATGATGCTGATTCCCACTGCCTTGGGGGTTACTGCCGCTGAACTTGCAAACCACTTCGGTACCCAATTTTGTCGGCAAATCTTCAAGACCTTTGGCCGGCAGGCGGCGCAAAAAAATTTATCCCAAGTGCTGATGGCGGTCTTCAGGCAGCTTCCGCGTCCCCTTTTGCAGCAGATTTTTGGCAAGGTCTCGAGTAAAAGTCTCACCCTACCTGCGCGAGCCGTTCCCCTTGTGAGTGGCGTGATTGGCGGGGCTACAAATGCCGTCATGATGAACATTTGCGGTCATGGGGTGTGTACGGTGATCAAAACGTTTCGATCGCCTAGTTATTCGATCGCCTAGTTAGGTGTCTTCGACAGGCTCAGACTCGAGGACGGTTTTCAGTGTTGCGGCTAGGGGAATGGCCAGCAAAATTCCCAAGAAACCCGCCACCCGTCCGCCAATGAGTAGCGCAATAAACTGCCAGAGGGGATTCAGGCCCATCAAGTCCCCCAGTAACTTCGGGGTAAGCACGTTATCCTTAATTTGTTGCAAGACCACAGCAATCACGAAAATATTCAAAGCCAGCCACGCATCCTGAAAAAGGATAAGCAGTGTTACTAAACCAATGCCCAAGGTCGCCCCCACCACAGGGATGAGCTGGGCAATACCAATGATCAGGGCAAAGAGAAAGCCAAAATTGACCTTGAAGGCGATCATAAAGGGAATCAGGGCAAGAAACATAAACAGCCCCAAAAAAAGCTGTGCCGAGAAAAAACTGCGAATATTCAGCCGCAGCGAGTAATCCACCATCTGCCGCCAAGGCTTGGGTACCAGTTTCATGAGTCCGCGCCAAATCTCACTGCCATAAAAGAGCATATACACCGTTAGGATCAGCACGAGGAGCACATCAACAAATTTAGTTAGGGTTGTAATCGCCACACCCGGTAACATGGCGGCAATCCCTTTGAGCTGGATCGTCAGCTCTTCCATCAAGTCATTCACCCCCACAGGGAACTGGTAGCGGCGCAGCACTTGATCTAGATGGCGCAAATTTTGATTGCCCGTATCCGCCAACTCTGGCAGTTGATTTAGGAGTTCTTCCGCCTGTTGAATAGCAAGGGGGAGCAGCAACAGCATCAAGACACTGACCACCAAAAGGGTAATCAGTAACACCAAGGCGATCGCATTCCGCCGCCGCAAACCACGAGCACAGAGGCGAATCACCACTTGATTGAGCAAAAAAGCCAAAATGGCGGCAATGACAAGGAGATTAATCGGATATTCAAAATAGAGGTAAACTTGCTCCGCCACCCAGAGATTGAGGACAATCAGAGGTCCCGCTATTAAATAGGCAAGATACCGTTGCCAACTCTGCGGCGGGCCAGACCATCTCATGGGACTCTAGGTTGAATGACTCCTAGGCAGGCGAGTGCGTAACCAATTGCCCAGCACCAGCAAGCCCACGATCGCCAGTGTGCCCCAACCCAAGGGACTTGGATACCAATAGGCTGCCTCTAGGTGATTCAGATAACCGGGCATCAATGTCCAAGTCAGGCGATCGCCCCCCCGCTGAACATGAGGATTGACCACGGTATCAGCAGTAGTGGCTGGACGCTCAATCGGGCGCGCCCCCCAAGGGGTTTCTAGGGCAAGTTGAAACTTCAGGAGCGACTGCGGTGCCACAAGAACAGCTTGATCACGGGACTCAATACCCAAGGGGCGCAGATCAATGTCATAGCGAAAGCGCTCCCGCACAAAGAGCAACCAGTTCTGGTCAAAAATATCCGCCTCAGCAGTGACTTGGGGAAGATAGGGCACACCACCAATGCGGTTGAGGACAGTGGCCAATTGCTGGCTGGTGTCAAAGGGAATCGTCACCTGAAGATGCGTTTTATCCCGTTCCTTGATCGTTCCCCCCAAGCGGCGCGCCTGCTGAATCACCTGTTCGGTAAAAGGGAGATCGGGTTGGGGCAGCGTCAGCGTGTAGGTGAGGTTCCCCCCAGTTTGTCCCTGATGCTGGATGACCATATCTGCTTGGACGCATCCACTCAAACAGACCACAAGGGGTATCAAGAGCCAAAGTATCCAGCGCTGCATTCCGCCTCTATTCCTTTCCTTGGTTTTGCTGTGCAAGATTATCCTATCTTGGGATGCTGCCAAGGCACAAAAAAACACCCCGAACAGCTCAGGGTGTCGCCATGACTTGTCTAGGCTAATCTAGGCTATTTGTTGGGTTGAGGTGTCAACCGCAGATAGGGCTTAACAGCATTGAAGCCCTTGGGAAACTTCTGCTTCGCCTCTTCATCGCTGAGGGAAGGCACAATCACGCACTCTTGACCCTCTTGCCAGTTGACGGGGGTGGCCACACTGTAGTTGTCCGTCAGTTGCAGCGAATCAATCACCCGCAGAATCTCAGCAAAGTTACGCCCCGTGCTGGCGGGATAGGTCAAGGTCAAGCGCAGGCGTTTTTGGGGGTCAATGATAAAGACTGTGCGCACCGTCAGGTTGTTGAGGGAGTTGGGGTGGATCATATCGTAGAGGTTGGAGACTTTTTTATCTTCATCTGCCAAAATCGGGTAATCCACCTTGACGTTGTTGACTTCTTCAATGTCTTTGATCCAGCCGAGGTGGGACTCCACACTATCCACACTCAAGGCCAAGGTTTTGACATTGCGCTTCTCAAATTCTGAGCGTAACCGCGCCACTTCGCCCAGTTCTGTCGTACAAACGGGGGTGTAATCCGCTGGGTGGGAAAACAGTACAACCCAGCTATCCCCTGCCCACTCATAGAAGTTGATTTCCCCCATAGAAGAGGCTTGGGTAAAGTTGGGTACGACATCCCCAAGTTTTAGGCTCATAGATGGTGGCTCCTAGGCTAACGATGTATCTTTAGCTACGGATTCTATCTTGCCACAAACTCTCGTTTATCGGTCGGAATATAGAGGAAAATATACAAACCGATAGAATTGGATAGGATTTAGGGTTGAGAATTTTCAATCGTCGTTGCCTTTAGGGTCTGGACATACTGCTGCACCTTGAGGTCAATGCCTGTAATATCGGTGCCCACGACCACTGCCCAAGCCCCCAAAGTCAAAGCTTTTACAGCCATTGTGGGACTGGCAATCCCCCCTTCACAGAGAATAGGCACGTTGAGGTGCTCAACCAGCTGACTCAGGAGCGCCCAACTGGGGGGTGGGGTATGCGCCGTGGTTTCGGTGTAACCCAAGAGGGTCGTGCCCACCCAATCAGCACCGGCAGCAATCGCCGCTTCAGCACTTGCAAGGGAGTCAATGTCGGCCATGACGGGCTTGCCCAGTTCATCGTGAATTCGCTGAATCAAGTCCTGTAGGGGTTCAGGGCGCGATCGCGCTGTGGCATCGAGGGCAATCACATCAGCACCTGCTGTCGCAACGGCCACCGCATCGGCAAAGCGAGGCGTAATATACACAGGGTACTCGGGCAAAACTTGCTTCCAGAGACCAATAATGGGCACCTTTACTGCTTGGCGCACTGCCTGAATATGGGCCGGGGTATTGATGCGCACGGCCACTGCCCCCCGCAAAACCGCTGCCCCTGCCATAGCGGCAATGATTTCTGGCGCCGCCAAAGGGGAATCTGCCGGGGCTTGACAGGAGACAATCAGACCGCCGCGAATTTGCGTTGCTAGGTTCATGGCGTTTCGAGGTGTAATTTCTGACGGGCGATCGCCCCCAGTTCCAAGGACAGACCACTCACTTTTTCTAGGAGGTACAGACAATGCTCTGGCCGCAGGAACGTGCCATCATTGCGACAGACTCCCGTGTAGATGAGGCTGACGGCAGGCCAGTGGTCTTGGTGCTCCTTGAGGCGGATCTGCAGCAGGCGATCGCGCAAATTCACCACTTGGGTTTTCCCTGACTTGGTGGTTAGCTCATAGAGAATTTCAGGGGTGGCTCGCAAATCCTCTAACCACTGTTGCCAAGTGTCCCGCTCCACAGGTTCAGGGGTACGGATGAGCAGTTCATAAGTAGCTGCCCGCAGGGCTTGACTTGCTGCCGGTTCACTTAAGGGCACCACTGCACAGGTGTAAAGGGGCACCTCCGCCGGCAGTTGTTGCCGCAATTGCTCCAGCACCGTTGACGGCTCCACCTCGCGATAAAATTCCAGATCAACAATTTCGCCATAACTGGTCACCCCAAGGGGCAAGGCGCTGGCGGTGGAGATGCGGGGTGAAGGATGAAATCCCCCCGTAAAGGCAATGGGTAGATGGGCACGGCGTACTGCTCGCTCAAAGAGGCGCAGTAGATCTAAATGGCTGAGAAGCGTCATTTCCCCAGTTTTCCCAAAGGTGAGGCGCAGACGTTGCACCCGTTCTTGGGGGGCTTGGGGTTGACCTTGAATAGGCGGAATCGGGGGGGGCGGCACGACCACGTTATGGCCAAAGTCAATGCCACAGACGCCACAATGGGAGCAGCCCTCAAAGGAACAATCGGGAACGACCACCGCTTCTAGGGCACGCTGCAAGTCTTCCTTCAGCCATGTTTTACTAATGCCCGTATCAATGTGATCCCAAGGCAGGGGCGCATCAAGGTTGTGGCTGCCACCACTAAAGACATTCCACTCACCCGCTTCCAGTTGACGGTATTTCCAGTCCAGACCCGCTTCTTGAATGGCTTGCGTCCAAGCGGCATAGGCGCGATCGAGGCTTTCCCACCAAGAATCTTCCCGTGCCCCCAATTCCCACGCGCGGCGGATCACTGGCCCCAGTTGGCGATCGCCCCGACCGACAAAGTCTTCCATTGCTGAGATGCGCACATCGGTAAAGTTGGCCTTTAGCCCCTTGATCGTGCGGAATTCCGCCTTCAGTAGCTCCTGTTTGCGCAGAAACTCACTGGTGGAGACGGCGTGCCACTGAAAGGGTGTATGGGGCTTGGGGGTAAAGTTAGAGATGGTCAGGTTAAAGCTCAGGGGCTTGCGTCCTTTGATCCAGCATTCTCGCTTCAGCCAGCGGATCGTTTCAGCAATGCCCAACACATCAGCATCAGTTTCCCCCGGCAGGCCAATCATAAAGTAGAGCTTGACCTTATCCCAGCCCTGTTCGTAGGCAGTTTTGACCCCCCGCAGCAATTCCGCATTGGTCAGCCCCTTGTTGATAATGTCCCGTAGCCGCTGCGTTCCCGCTTCCGGCGCAAAGGTCAGTCCCCCTTGGCGCGTGCCACCGACAATGTGGGCAATGTTTTCATCAAAGCGATCCACCCGCTGGCTGGGGAGTGAGAGGGAGATGTTCTCGTTTTGCAGGCGATTTTTAATTTCCACACCCACGGCGGGCAGAGCTAGATAGTCGGAGCAACTCAACGACAGTAGCGAAAACTCGTTGTAGCCCGTGGCGCGCATCCCCGTTTCAATGGCGGCAATCACCTCATCGGGGGCAACATCGCGGGCAGGGCGGGTGAGCATCCCCGGTTGGCAAAAGCGACAGCCGCGCGTACAGCCCCGGCGAATTTCCACTGTCAGGCGATCGTGAACGGTTTCTACATAGGGCACCAAGCCAATGGCATAGTGGGGCATCGGGGTAGCTACTCGCCGCAAAATGCGCTCGGGCACATCGGGACGATTGGGTTTGACGGCGCCATCCCCTTGGCGATCGTAAAATTGCGGCACATAGACCCCCGGCACCTGTGCCAAATCCAATAGCAAGTCCTGCCGACTCAAGCCGGCTCGTTTGCCTTCTGCCACCACGAGGCCAATTTCGGGCAAGAGTTCCTCGCCATCCCCAAGGGCAAAAAAGTCAAAGAAGTCAGCGTAGGGTTCAGGGTTTGATGTCGCTGTCTGTCCACCGGCAAAGATAAGGGGAATCTCTTCTAGGGGTGCCTGTTGGCGTTCTCGCCAAGTCAGGGGTAGGCCGGCCAAGTCGAGCATTTCCAGAATGTTCGTGGCACCCAACTCATAACTGAGGCTAAAGCCAATGAGGTCAAACTCCCGCAGGGCGCGGCGCGATTCCACAGCAAAAAGGGGAGTTTGGGTCACTCGCAATTTGGCGGCTAAGTCCGCTGCGGGTAAGTAGGCGCGATCGCACAGTTGATCGGGGACGGCATTGAGAATGTTGTAGAGAATAATGTGTCCTAAGTTCGAGGCGCCCACCTCATAGATTTCCGGATAGCTGAGCACCCAGCGCACCGTTGCGGCCTGCCACGGCTTATGAACTGCCCCTCGCTCATTGCCCAAATAGCGAGCAGGTTTGAGAATCTCTGGGGTGAGCAACTCAGTAATCGGCACAGCCATGACTCATGAACCCAATTGCAAACATCTAGGGCAGTAAAAAACGGGATTCCCCAGTGGGCAGCGGGCGGGGGGGTTCGGGGGGCGCCAAAAGTCCAGCACTGCCGGGTTGGGGAACGGGGGGCAGAACGGTGGGGGGTCTCCATGTCGGTTCTGGCAGTGTTGTTTGGGGTTGGGGACGCTGGGGTGTAGTCGTGGGTAACCCCGCTTGCTGGGCGTAGAAGGTGGCCAGTGTGCTCACCAAGGCATCCCGTTGTTGGCGATTGAGTTGGCGAATGGCAGCCATATCCCCTTCCATGGGGTTGACTGTCAGGTAAGAACGTCCCGGATAGGTTTCTCTGCGCAGGAAGTCATTCAGCCCCAAATAGTCAGCAAGGGAAATTTTCCAGTCAAAACGGTAGAGGGGCGATCGCCCTTTGACAGTGGTGTGATAGACAATGAATCGCTCAAGGAGGGTACTTTCTGGTGCCGGCTGACGGTTGTCTTGACGGATATAGTGGTTTTCCTTCGGCAAACCGGGCAACTTCGGATAGAGGGTTTCTGCCACCAGCCGCGGGTTAATGAGAATTTGGGCAGGGGCATCGGGTAGGTTGGGGTCAGGTTGCGATCGCCCCACACTCCAAGTACTGCTCAGGGGCAGCCACAGAAGTGCCAGCAAGCACCCCCACGTCACCCAGCCCAAAAACGTCCAGCCCCGTCGTCTTCCCATGGCGCCTAATCTGCCAGTAACTCCGGTTGAGCAATTTCATCGGACATTTCGATAATGGCACGGGTCACCGGCTTCAGGGGCAGATCATCGAGATCTTCACTGGCCTCTAGCCCCCGCCGCTGTTTCGCCCGGTTGGCAATTTGCACCGTAATCCGATAGCGATTGGCGGAGTGCTTGATTAATTCTTCTGCTCGGCGGTTAATTTCCAAGGATGAGTAATGAAGGCGCTTTTGCATGGTCAGTCTTTTCCTTAAACGTGGGTGGCCATTGCTTGTAGGGGTTGTGGTGTCGGTGTCACAAAGGGCTGGATAATGCCGCCCCCCAGCAGGCGATCGCCCGCATACCAAACCGCCGCTTGCCCCGGCGTTACCCCAAATTGCGGTTCAGTAAACTCCAATTGTACCTGCTCAGCGTTGGCAGCGGGAATGATAGTCACCGGCACTGGAGGAGTACGATAGCGAATTTGTACCGTGGCTGTGATCGGTTCTGTGGGGGGGGGAATCGAGACCCAGTTCACCCGGGCCACTGTACACTCACGACGGCCGGCGGTGGCGCGATCGCCGACAATGACGCGATTGTGTTCCCGATCCAAGGCCACCACATAAAGCGGTTCAGGTGCCGCAATTCCCAAGCCTTTGCGCTGGCCAATCGTATAGTGGTGAATCCCCTGATGGTACCCCAGCACCCGGCCATGGACATCGACAATTTCCCCTTGCTGACTGGGCAGATACTGATCCAAGAATCGGCGCATGGAGCCATGGGCTTCAATCAGGCAGAGATCTTGGCTTTCCGGTTTACTGGCGGTATGCAGGCCATACTGCGCCGCGAGGGCACGGGTCTGCGCCTTGGTTTGCTGACCAAGAGGAAACAGCACATGAGCCAGAATCTCTTGGGGCAAGTCATAGAGAAAGTAGCTTTGATCCTTATGACGATCCACCGCCCGCCACAGTTCATAGCGATCGCTCGTGGGATTGTATTTCACTTGGGCATAATGCCCGGTAGCAATGTAGTCAATCCCCAGTTGCTCACGGCTATAGGCGAGCATCGGCCCAAACTTCACCAAACGGTTGCATTGGGAACAGGGCAGCGGTGTCACCCCACTGGCGTAGCCACTGACCAGATAGTTCACAATATATTTCTCGAAAATTTCGCGGCTATCCACAATATGGTGAGGGACTCCCAGCTCCTCACAAAGACGCGCCGCATCCACTAGCCCCTCAGAGCAGCACTGCCCCTTACCCTTCATCAGCCACAGCGTCAGACCAACAACGGGGTACCCTTGAGCTTTGAGGCTAGCAATGGCCACGGAACTATCAACACCGCCGGAAAGGCCCACAACAACCGCCGGTAAATCGGACATTGTTAAGATTCACAAAAAATCTACCTCTTTTAGGGTAGCATCCCTACTTTCGCAGCGCAGGCGATCGCAATCGGCTATAATCGGAAGACAAGGTTGGCGAGTAATCGCCGCTTGAGTTTTTTAAGTAGAGCGATTCTTGAGTTCGGTTTTAGGGAAGGTTGGTTACGTGACAGTCGTCTCTCCGAAGTCAGCGTCAACACAGGGTTCAATTTTTGCTTTGGAGCAGATCAGATTATGTCTATTTATGTCGGCAACCTTTCCTACACGGCCACCCAAGAAGACCTAGAGGCCGTTTTTGCCGAGTACGGTTCCGTCAAACAAGTCTATTTACCGGTGGATCGGGAAACAGGCCGTAAGCGGGGCTTTGGTTTTGTGGAAATGTCCACGGATGCTGAAGAAGATGCGGCGATCGCTGATCTCGACGGTGCCGAGTGGATGGGACGGCAACTCAAGGTCAACAAGGCACGCCCCCGTGAAGCCATGGGCGGTGGGAACAATCGTTATTCCCGTAATCGCTAACTCCCGCAACTAGCCCTCTAGGAGGTGCTATATCGGCTCTGCCAATGTGGTAGAGAAATAATAACGACCTGCTGAATGCAATTGGAAAGGAACATCATCACTATGGCGCGCATGTATTACGACGCAGATGCCCAATTAGAACTCCTCAAGGACAAAACGATCGCCATCATTGGCTATGGCTCCCAAGGCCACGCCCATGCCCTCAACCTGCGGGATAGCGGTCTCAATGTTGTGGTGGGTCTCTATGCCGGCAGTCGTTCTGCAGAGCGCGCCCGTGCCGATGGTCTAGCGGTGCACTCCGTGGCGGAAGCTGCGAAACTGGCCGACTGGATTATGATTCTTCTGCCCGATGAAGTTCAGCGGGTTGTTTATGAGCAGGAGATTGCCCCCCACCTGCAAGCGGGGAATGTCCTTTCCTTTGCCCACGGCTTTAACATTCACTTTGGCCAGATTGTGCCCCCCGACAATGTGGATGTGGTGATGGTGGCGCCCAAAGGCCCCGGTCACCTCGTGCGCCGCACCTATGCCCAAGGGGAAGGGGTACCCTGCCTGTTTGCAGTCTATCAGAATGCCAGTGGTCAAGCCCGCGATTTAGCCATGGCTTACGCCAAGGGGATTGGAGGCACCCGTGCCGGCATTCTGGAAACCACCTTCCGCGAAGAAACAGAAACCGATCTGTTTGGTGAGCAAGTGGTGCTCTGTGGTGGCCTCAGCGCCCTGATTAAGGCTGGCTTTGAAACGTTGGTGCAGGCCGGTTATCAGCCAGAGCTGGCCTACTTTGAGTGTCTCCATGAAGTGAAGCTGATTGTGGATTTAATTGTGGAAGGGGGGCTTGCCAAAATGCGGGATAGCATCTCCAACACCGCAGAATATGGCGACCTCACCCGTGGTCCACGGATTATTACCGAGGAGACCCGCGCGGAAATGCGCAAAATTCTCCACGAAATTCAAACGGGTCAATTTGCCCGTGAGTTTGTGCTGGAAAATATGGCGGGTAAACCGGGCTTTACAGCCATGCGGCGACGGGAGGCAGAACACCCCATTGAACAGGTGGGTCAAGAACTGCGTTCCATGTTTAGTTGGTTAAAACGGGCTTAAGCTTTGCCCTAGGGGGCACCAATGGCGATTATTTCGTCGCAAAATTCACCGCCGGAGCGATCGCGCCCCCCTTTACTGCTTTCCAACCAACCCACCCCAGAGGAACAGCACTCGCCGGCTGAAGAGTCCCTACGTCCCCGCTTTTTGCACGACTACATTGGCCAGCAGGAACTCAAGGATGTGCTGCACATTGCGATCGAGGCAGCCAAGGCACGCCAAGAACCCCTTGATCACCTGCTGCTCTATGGCCCGCCGGGCTTAGGGAAAACCACCATTGCCTTGATCTTAGCGGCAGAAATGGGGGTCAACTGCAAAGTGACCAGTGCCCCAGCTTTGGAACGCCCCCGTGACATTGTGGGTCTCTTGGTGAACCTGCAAGCGGGGGATATTCTCTTTATTGATGAGATTCACCGCCTCTCCCGCATGACCGAGGAACTCCTCTATCCCGCCATGGAGGATTTTTACCTTGATCTCACCGTGGGCAAACAGCAAACGGCACGCACGCGACGACTGAAACTCAATCGCTTTACCCTTGTGGGAGCAACCACCCGTGCCGGCGCCTTGACCTCGCCCTTGCGCGATCGCTTTGGTTTAGTGGAGCGCTTGCGCTTTTATCATCCCGAAGAACTCCAGCAGATCGTTCAGCGGGGGGCAGCCCTCTTACAAACTCCCATTACTCCTGAAGCCGCTCTAGAAATTGGCCGCCGCAGTCGGGGTACACCCCGCATTGCCCTGCGGCTCCTAAAGCGGGTACGGGACTATGCCGATGTGAAGCACGATGGCACGATTAGCCTAGAGGTGGCTACCGCTGCCCTTGAACTGTTCAATGTGGATCCAGCAGGCTTGGATTGGAGCGATCGCCGGCTCCTCAGTCTGATAATTGAGTCCTATCAAGGCGGGCCTGTGGGCATTGAAACCCTTGCTGCAGCCACTGGTGAGGATGTGCAAACCATTGAAGAGGTCTATGAACCCTACCTGCTCCAGATGGGCTATCTGCAACGAACCCCCCGAGGCCGCGTTGCCACTCCCCGCGCTTGGCAACACCTAGGCTATACTCCACCAGAAAACCAGTTGCCGTTGTTATCTAGTCCCCATGACCCCTTGTCTTAAGACCCAACTCCTCTATGAGACCGACTATTACCTTTGGCTTAAGGAGACCGTTGCCCACCTCAAGGCAGGGAACTTTGACAACTTAGATGTGGAAAATTTAATTGAGGAGATTGAGAGCTTGGGTCGAAGCGAAAAACGCGCCCTATTCAGCTATCTACTGCGTCTTTGTGAGCATCTTCTCAAGCTCAAATACTGGGAAACTGAGCGACAATACTGCTATAGGGGTTGGCTGTTGGAGATTAGTCATTTCCGTTTAGAAATTGCGCTAATTTTGCAGGATAGCCCCAGTCTTCAGCCATTTGCAAAGGCAGCTTTCCTAGACTCCTATCAAAAGTCAAGGAAAAATATGTTGAAAGCGATTGGGTTATCCCCTGACGTGATTCCGGAAGTCCCCGCCTTCAGAATGGAGGAAGCTCTAGATGAGGAGTGGCTGCCTTGGCAATCTGATGCGAACTCCGAAGGCTCAGTCTCGTGAATCGCGATCTTGCCCTAAGCACTCGTTGTTGGCCAGCCTTAGCCCGCCCCTGTAATTGGAAAATCGCTGTAAGCTATTGATAGGGTTGATTAAGGTTTTTTAACCTTTCCCCGACTCTCTGCCTCGCCTACGTGAACGACCATGTTGCGGATCATCACCCAGTTAACCGACCTACGCGCTGAACTACGCCGCATTTGCGATCGCACCGATAGCGGGGAGATGAGCGACCAAGAGGCTACTGTTGAGGCAATTTTGCGCCGTGTGGCCAAGGAAGGCGATCGCGCCCTGATTGAGTACACTGCCCAGTTTGATCACATTGACCTCACCCCCGAAACCTTACGAGTGAAAGGAGATGAACTGGATGCCGCTTACCAACAGGTGTCCAAAGAACTCCTCGATGCCATTCGCCTTGCCAAGCAGCAAATTGAAGCCTTCCACCGCCAGCGCGTGCCCAAAAGTTGGGTGCAATTTGGTGAAGATGGCATTGTCCTCGGCAAACGCTACACTGCTGTTGATGCTGCCGGACTGTATGTGCCGGGGGGACGGGCTGCCTATCCGAGTACGGTGTTAATGAATGCGATTCCCGCTCAGGTGGCCGGTGTGCAGCGGATTGTCATGGTCACCCCTCCCGGTCAGGGCAAAGGTATTAATCCTGCGGTTCTCGTTGCCGCCCAAGAAGCGGGAATTCAAGAGATTTATCGCGTTGGTGGCGCCCAAGCCATTGCTGCCCTTGCCTATGGCACAGAAACGATTCCCCGCGTGGATGTGATTACAGGGCCGGGAAACCTCTATGTCATGCTTGCCAAAAAGCAAGTCTATGGGCGGGTTGGTATTGACTCCCTAGCAGGGCCTTCAGAGGTCTTAATCATTGCCGATGAGGCGGCCAATCCTGTTCACATTGCCGCTGATTTGCTAGCTCAAGCAGAACACGACCCCTTGGCAGCGGCCATTTTACTGACTCCGAGTTTGCCCCTTGCAAAGGCGGTGGTTACAGCGGTGAACGAACAATTGGCTGACCATCCGCGCCGGGTTCTCACCGAGAAGGCGATCGCCCACTATGGCCTGATTGGCATTGTCGAGAGCCTAGAACAAGCGGTAGAACTCTCCAATCACTTTGCCCCTGAACATCTGGAATTGGAAGTCGAAGACCCTTGGAGCCTTGTCGAGCAGGTGCGCCATGCCGGTGCGATTTTCCTCGGCTATTCCACCCCTGAAGCGGTTGGCGACTATCTCGCGGGTCCCAATCACACCCTGCCCACCTCTGGTGCCGCCCGTTATGCTTCTGCCTTGGGCGTAGAAACGTTCCTCAAACACTCCAGCATTATTCAATACACCCCTGCTGCCTTGCGCAAACAGGGGGGAGCGGTCATGACCCTCGCTGAAACAGAAGGCCTGATTTCCCACCGCGACTCTGTGCGTCTGCGCCTTGAACCTTAGAAAGTCTTAGAAACTGACGATCAAGTAGGGAGCTTCAAATTTACCCCCGCGAACGGGTTTGCCTTTGAGGCTAGGGGGTAGCTCAATGTGGCGCCGCTGATCGCCAGCTTCCACCGTCAGTTCCCCACTAAACTCGCTGAGTTTCACCTGATCTTTGCGAAATCCCGGTAGAAAAATGCGCACCTGTTGTTGCGTCTCATCAAACTCATAGGGAGCCGGTGCCGCTCCTAGCTGGTTCAAGTCTGGAAGATAGGAAACAAGACTTTGCCAGTTGTTCCAGTCTTTAGGAAGAGCGGAAATGCGTAGCGGTGCAAACGTGCGGCTGACCTCTGGCGTGGGTTCCCCCATACAAAAGACCTCAGAAATAGGGACATTCACCTGTTGAGCACTGCCCCATAACCATTCGGTTTGAGCGGTTGAGATCACTGTGCCATCCGTTAGCAGAAACACCGATAACCGTTGCGAGTCCGCGGCAATCTGCACACCGCGATCGATCCACTCCTTCGCCTCACCGAAACGCTCACGCACTTTTTGGGTGTCAATATTGGCCGCCATAATTGCGCTGGCGATCGGCCCCCCAATCGCATTGGCGATCGCGTTGAGATCCAGTTGATCCAGCAAACGTTGAAAGCGGCGATAGTACCATGCCAACCCTTGGGGCAACCCAATCAGCCGCAGTGTATCTTGACTATTCCCCCCCACATAGACAATCACATCGTACTCACCGCTGCTGTAGTGCACGCGCAGCGCATTTAGGGTCAGCAAAGTATCCATCCCCGGCAAGATCACCAATTCGCCCGCATAAACCTTACCCACCAATTCTTGGGGCAAATAGGGTTCCACTAAACGGCTAAGTTCTTGCCATGCCGCGTTGAGACTTTCAGTGGCCATCAGCTCGGCGATCGCTAATCCCTCCGACAGCAACTTGGGTTGCCAACCAATCGCCCGATCTGGACTGCCAATGAGAAATTGCAGGGAAGTGGCTGGACTCGGCACCGCTAACAAGGTTCGCTGCTGTCGCTCGGCAAACCACTGGGCAATGGCCAGACCCAGTGCCGTTTGTTGTTCTGGGGTTGCTCCTAGGAGAGTAACAATGCGTGTCATGGCAAGTTTGAGGACGGTAGTTGCTTGGACTATCCTATCGACAAACGGTTATCCCAAGGTTGTCTAGACAACCCCTCATAAAATCGCCTCTATGGGCAGCAAAATCCCCTCAACGATAAAACCTACTCACTAGGGCGATCGCCCTCCTTCTAGGAGCTTCTAGACCCTTCTCAGGCCAAAAAAATTTTTCGCGGCGCAAACAGATCCTTATTAGAGCATCCTGAACCTAAATTCAAATCCTTTTTCACAGTTTTCCCCAAATTCCCCAAAGTTTTCCCCAAGCACTTGGAAGTTCTGATCCTCTAGCCATCTCAACCTTTCGTTTTGTTCTTGTCTTCCTAATGTTTCCCAGTATCACAACCCTCTCAACCAAGATTTCCTCAAGCTCTAAGCCAGCTTCAAACTAACCCCACGTTCCCCAAATCACATCTTTTATTTTTCTCTGGCAGAATCTTATTCCCCTTAGATCTAGGGATCTACTACTGCTACTAAATTATTTAAATAATATTTATAGTAGTAGTAGGGGCTGTGGAAATGTGGAAAAATTTTCGGAAACCCGCTTGCAGAGCGACTTTGAGCCACTTCCCCCCTGTGGAAAACTTGTGGAAAAAGTGGGGGGTTTTTCCACAAGCCATTATCTTAGTGGAAAAAGAATAAAAAGTTTTCCACAGTTTTTCAGAGTTTTTCCGGGGTTTTCCACAGGTTTTCCCCAGAATTTTCCACAGGCTTTTTGGAGTTTTCCACAGGCTAGAGGGGGAAGATTTCCGTATTTCTACGATTCCCCTTGCCGGCGATCGCTCGCACACTGAAAAAAAGAGATTGTGCCAACCGATACGAACGTTCCTGTGGACTCCCTGATGTTTTCCCTAGAATCCCCCACAGCCAGTCTTGAGCAAGTGATTGGTCATCTTCCTCCTGTTGAGCAGATTCGGATGCTGATGTACCACCCTTACTTCACCGGTCGCTGCCCTGCGTGTCGGCAACCCATCCATCACTCCCAACTCAAGATAGGTCAGTGCCATTGCTCCCACTGTGGCTGGCAAGATCAAGCGGGCGATCCCGAGCTTATGCCTAGGTTGACGGCTCAGCATCCAGACCGTTAGCGGCTGTATTCTCTGTTCGGTCTGCCAACGGCGCAAAGCTGGCAACGATCGCCACCATCAGCCACCAAAGGGTAGCCACCTCCGGGCGAAACCAAATCGTATCTACCAACCCATGGGTGAGCATTCCCACCATGGTTGCCACAGCTCCCATCAACCAGAACCCTTGAGGGTTTGCTGTTGTCCGTAACGCCCGCAAACAACGCCACGCGCGATCGGCGAGCACCGCCAACAACCAGAGAAAGACACTAAAGCCCATCACCCCTACTTCCACAAGGATTTCCAGAAAGATGGAATAGGCACTCAATGCTGTGAAGCGCACATTCACCTGATAGAGTGGATAAATCTGGTTAAAGGCCACATTCCCCGGTCCAATGCCGAGCCAAGGCCGTGCCCAAATCATCTGTTGCACTGCCGTCCAAACATTAATGCGGAAATTATTGCTACTGTCCCCTCGGGCAACAAAAATACTCGCTGCTCGCTCCCGCAGCGGCGCCACACTCACAATCGCACCAATACAGAGGGCGATCGCCAGCCCCCCCACAGTTGGCACCCCCCAATGCCGCCATTGCAGCGGTAACCTTGGCCAAAACCAAATCCCCAGCAACCCCACCCCAGCGATCGTCGCCGCAACCAACCCCAACCAACCACCACGGCTAAACGTCAATATCAGGCTTGCTGTATTCA